>CAIPAI010000028.1 GCA_903863015.1 uncultured Actinomycetes bacterium | reverse complement strand
TTTTGAATGAAGCGAGTATGTTGAATTGCCAAAATGTCGAGCCCGCTTCTGCTCTTCAAGCCATTGCTGACACTGTTTTTTAGTCTTACAAACCTTCGAACGCCTAATTCCATAGATGTCATGAATCTGAGCGACATAGCGTTTGCGGGAGGGGACCCAGTAATAAGTTCCCTGTCCATTTGCATTTTCTCTAGTGCGCCTAATTGCGAGCGCACCGTCCGTTTTACCTTCTTCCATCATTCCTCCTCTAGATACACGTGTCCTTAACGTGTGATCTTCTGGAGGTTTTTTAACGGCTGGTTTCCGAAGTGTAGGTATCTCTACCTTTCTCACCAATACCTTTTGTAGTTGCTTACTTCACAAAATATTGGCTGCTTACTTACTGCTTACTCTTAAACTCGAGATCTAACACAAACCGAGATATCGCTCTGATTTAAGCGTATCTCGGAGTGGGTGGTGAGGGACTCGAACCCCCGACCCGGTGATTAAGAGTTATCGGGTATCCAAACTGGCTGGACTTCGATTGGCCCCTTAGAGAAATCTGGGAGATGGATGGATTGCAGCCGCTTTTCAGAAAGGTGAGTTACCTGGCGGTATCCCGACTCCGATGATGGCGCCCGCGGATGAAGAGTGCGGCTGTTGCAAGGCTGGCACTGATGAGTGCACCCAGTAGGAGTGCACTTGCAGCACTTTGATAAGCATCAGCTTTCAAGGAAATTTGACTGACTAAGAGCGCCACTGAAAAACCAATTCCAGCAAGAATTCCAACAGCGGAGATATCCCACCAGGTGATCTCAGAATTGAGTTCTGCTCGGGTGAACCGGGCGATTAACCATGCTCCACCGATAATCCCAAGTGGCTTACCGATAACACGGGCGATCACAATGGCTCTGGCAAGGGGATCGGATGGAAGCGATGAGATCGAATCCATACTCACGGTGATTCCGATAGCCGTGAAAGCGAAGAGAGGTAGTGCGATACCGACGGATAGCGGTTGCAAGAAAGATTCGAGGCTCTCTACATCGCTCGGATTCTCTTCCCGAGCGTGTGGGTTTGTGAGTAGCCCGATAGCCACTCCCGCAACCGTCGCATGAATTCCACTCCGGTACATGGCGTACCAAGCAATGAGTGCCAGGGGGATCCCTAACCAGGCAGGGCATTTACCGATGTGTTGCAGCACCCCATAAATTGCGAGGGCTACCAATGCGGTGACGAGGGCGATCCAGACCACGGTGGCAGAGTAGAAGAGCGCGATGATGATGATGGCGCCAAGATCGTCTGCGATCGCAAGAGTGAGGAGAAATGCGCGAAGTGGTGAGGGAATTCCACGACCGGCAACTGCAAGGAGTGTTAAGCAGAATGCCAGATCGGTGGCGGTGGGAATTGCCCACGCAGATCGATGTTCGGCGCCGGAGAGCGCCACAAAGATGAGAGCAGGAACGAGCATTCCGATCGCAGCAGCGGAGATGGGAAGTAGTGCGGTTCTAAGCGTTTGCAAACTCCCGTAAGTGAATTCTCGCCGTAACTCTAAACCGGCCACCAAAAAGAAGATCGCGAGCAATCCTTCGGACGCCCACTGCGCCACACTTAAATTAAGCGCAGATAACCCAAAATGAAAATCAAGGAATGATTGATATCCAGTGCGCAGATCGGTGTTGGCAGCAAGAAGTGCCGCCGCCACCGCGATGAGCAAGAGGACGCCACCCACGGTTTCGCGCGCGAGAAAACGTTTAATCCAACGCTGCTCGCGCGGCGAAGGTGTTGCAAAAAGTTTCGCCATCCTAATCTTCGCTAGAAGAGTTCATACCCTGAGAGATCATCGCCATCACGTTGGGGTCAGCGAGCGTGGTGGCGTCGCCGACTGCTCGGTGGTCTGCCACATCGCGCAGTAAACGGCGCATAATCTTTCCGCTGCGGGTCTTGGGTAACTCCTGCACTACCAAGATTTGGCGTGGGCGGGCAATCGGCCCGATTTCTTTGCCCACGTGCGCACGTAACTCTTGTACGAGTTCTTCACCGTTGGCGCCTTCGATACCACCGCGCAGAATCACGAATGCCACAATTCCTTGACCGGTCATCTCATCATTAGCGCCCACCACAGCGGCCTCTGCAACCATGACATGCGAGACGAGTGCAGATTCAACTTCGGTAGTAGAGATGCGGTGTCCCGACACATTCATGACGTCATCGACTCGACCGAGTAACCACATGGCGCCGTCTTCATCGAGCTTGGCACCGTCGCCAGCAAAGTAAATTCCTTCATAGCGCGACCAATACGTTTCTTTGTAACGCTCTGGCTCGCCCCAAATACCGCGGAGCATCGCCGGCCATGGCTTATCGAGAATGAGATAACCACCGTTGCCGCGCTCTACTGGCACCGCGTTGTCATCAACCACTTTCGCACTAATGCCCGGAAGTGGACCCATGGCAGATCCTGGCTTTGTGGCTGTGACGCCCGGCATCGGTGAAATCATCATGCCGCCGGTTTCGGTCTGCCACCAGGTATCGATGATCGGGCACTTGCTCTTACCGATTACTTCGCGGTACCACATCCACGCTTCTGGATTGATGGGTTCTCCCACAGAACCAAGAAGTCGAAGCGATGAGAGATCGTGTGAATTGGGAATGTCATCGCCCCACTTCATCCAGGTACGGATCAACGTGGGTGCGGTGTAAAGGATGGTGACGCGGTACTTCTCGATAATCTCCCACATGCGGTGCTTGCTCGGAGTATCAGGAGTTCCTTCATACATCACTTGGGTGGCGCAGTTAGCCAGTGGTCCGTACACCACGTATGAGTGGCCTGTTACCCAACCGACATCTGCAGTGCACCAGAAGACATCGCTCTCTGGTTTGAGATCAAAGACCATCTTCGCGGTGTAGGCGACCTGGGTGATGTATCCGCCGGTGGTATGCAAAATACCTTTGGGTTTAGCGGTAGTGCCGGAAGTGTAAAGAATGAAGAGCGGATGCTCGCTATCGTGCGCTTCTGGAACATGCTCTTTGCTTTGGCGCGAAACAATCTCGTGCCACCAGACATCGCGAGAGCTATCCCAGGCAACTTCTTGGCCGGTGCGTCGCACGACAAGCACGTTCTTAACGTTATGCGTCCCTTTGAGTGCATCATCAACTGCCGGCTTGAGCGCAGCAGCGGTACCTTTGCGGAAACCACCATCGGCAGTGATCACCAAAGTGGCATCTGCATCTTGAATGCGTGCAAGAAGTGCATCGGAAGAGAAACCACCGAAGACCACAGAGTGCAGAGCGCCGAGACGAGCACACGCAAGCATCGCAATCGCAGCCTCGGGAATCATTGGCATGTAGATCGCAACGCGATCACCCTTCTTGATGCCAAGTTCAATCAGCGCGTTGGTTGCTTGCTTCACATCGGTGAGGAGTTCAGCGTAAGTAATGGTGCGAGTATCGCCGGGCTCGCCTTCGAAGTGGAATGCCACGCGATTTCCGCGACCGGCATCGACATGGCGATCTAAACAATTAACGGTGATATTGATTTCGCCGCCCACGAACCACTTGGCAAAAGGAAGATCCCACTCAAGGACGGTGTGCCATGGCTTAGCCCAATCGAGTTGACGGGCTTGGCGCTCCCAGAACGCGAGTCGGTCTGCTTCCGCTTCGTCATAAAGAGCGGCCTTACCGTTTGCCGCATCCGCGAAATGTGCGGGCGGCGCAAAGGAGCGTGACTCGTAGGAGAGGCTCGAGAGGGCTTTTTCGTCAGACACGATTACTCCTGTGATAAGTCTGGGTACTTCTCTGGATACTTTGCACTCGGATGAGTGGTGTGCTGTTCCAGATTAGTCGCTTCGGTGCGGGGAGTACCAGAGTCGCCTCACTCTGCTCTCCTGCTTGCTCTCCTGCTTGCGGCTCTGCTTGCGTCTAGGCTTACGAGGTGTCCATCGCTCTCGCCATCGAATCGCTTCCCGGCGTCGCCCCGGCAGTCAAAGAAGCGATCACCACCCTGGATCTGGTCCGTGGGCATCGCGTTCACCGCCGACATAAAGGCGAATTTATCTCGGCGACATGGGCGGCGAGCGCCGCTGCACTCGTTGATCTCTCAGGTTGCTCTTCTGCTGCCGCGCTTTCGCTCATAGATGCAGCTGCTGATTTAGGCATCACGCGAGAACCGCAACGCGCGTTGGCGGCTCTCCACCTCATCGCCAGTAGCGAAGGCGCAAGCCCAGAGCGCGGCCTTCCGCGTCCACAGATTCCCGCCGATCGGCTCATCGCCTTGAATGAAATTCTCGTCTCTGATGGTCCGAGTGTGATTATCGCGGCTCTCCTTATCGCAGAAGTTGAGAGCATGCCGCTCTTCTCCAATTGCAATACCGAAGTGGCTTTGGTAGCTGCGCGCGCTCTCTTCATCGAAAGAGGCGTCGATCCAGATGGCATCGCATCTCTTGAACGCGGTGTTGCGCTCCTAGGGGTTCCTTCTTACCGCCTCGCCTTGCAAAGTTATGAAGAAGGAACTTCAGCCTCACTTGTTGCTTGGCTTTCATATATATCGAAGGCGATCGAAGTGGGCGCTCAATCTGCCTTTGAAGTCGCAGAAGCCATCACGCAGTAGTAGTGCGGCTCTTCTTCTTACGCGAGCCTGTGGCTAAAGCAAGTAAACCTACGATCGCCACTCCGGCGCCGGCGATAACTAGCGATTTCTTGGGAACTGCATCAAGTCTGTCTTGAATCGAAATGGGTTGCTTGAATGTGAGAACTTTCCAACCCTTTTCGATGGCGACTCGACGCAATTCCTTATCTGGGTTCACTGCATACCCGCGCCCCACAGAAGAAAGCATCGGCACATCTGTCATGGAATCTGAATAGGCGACGGAATCTGCGAGATCGATATTGTGATCGCGAGCGAATTCAATGATTGCATCTGCTTTAGCTTGGCCAAATGCGTAATATTCAATTTCTCCGGTGTATTTTCCATCTTCGACGCGCATACGAGTTGCGATAACGGATTTCACGCCCAGGAGCGCGGCGATTGGACGCACCACTTCCTCACCTGATGATGAAACGATGACCACTTCGCGACCAGCGGCCTGGTGTTCTTCGATCAGGTCTAGCGCCTCTTCAAAAATTATTGGTTCGATCAACTTATGCAGCGTTTCGTTCACAACTTCCTTCACTTCATCGATAGGCCAGCCGGCAACCATCTCGGAAAGTTGTGCGCGTAACTTTTCTGTCTTATCTGCATCGGCGCTCGAAAGCGAGAAGAGCAGTTGTGAGTAAATACTTTTAAGCAGGGTGGATTTTGACATCAGTCCAGCGCGAGCAAAAGGCGTAGCAAAAGCGAGTACGGATGATCTTGCAATGATCGTTTTATCGAGGTCAAAGAAGGCGCCCTGACGAGAAGTGGCTGCGCTTTCGTTGGGTGACATGTAGTGATCGTAGACGGATAACTCCCATGACTTGAGCGGAACGGAAGCTTTTACACGTGTCGTGACCTTGTCCACAGTGAATTAACGAGCCATTCACTTTGTCAGATGTGGCGGGAGCATCTCTTCCACTCCACGACGGGTGGGGTAAATATAGAAATGAGGAGAGATGAAATCTCATATTCCAAAGCAAGTTCTTGCACGAGCCAAAGGTGACGATGGCTTTCTACCATTTATCGGGTTCCTGGCGTTAGCTTCACCGGCGGTCTGCACTGTCGGAGGCGCTATATATAAAGTGCTCACGTCACCCACAGCACTATCCACGATCGATTTCATCTTTACGAAGCTCTACCACTGGATCTTCAAGTGAGAAGAGTCTGGGTTGCTAGCGCCTTCTCGCTCGGCGTGCTCGCGCTCGCCGGTGGGGGATTGGCAACTTCCTGGGCGGTGAATTACTCGCAAGCCAGTACCGCGATGCAGGAAGCCAGCGATGCCATGACGCGCCATCAAGCCTTCGATACCGTGGCCGCCGATCTTCGCACCGCGCTCCCGAACGCCCGTTTGGTGCGGTGCACGGATGGCCAGCTTGATGAGATACATCTGATTGCACCCACGCCCTGGCCACATCTCACAGGCGCTGATTATCGTTTCAAAGCCGTCGCTATTAGGACAAATTGGACAGAATCCAGAGACTCCCACCGTTGATGTGGTGAAAGTGACCCCGCTGGGGGCTCTGCGCTGTGCGGCGTAGGGTCCCCAGACCCGTAGAATTCGGTCGTTCCCGCGCTGGTCCCTGACCGCGCCTATCCCGACCCTATGGAGGACGTATGTCCAAGACCCACCTCATTGCCGAGGGGGCCGCTATTCAACTCACGGGCATGAACCTGGTCTTCGTCGTAATCGTTATGGCGGTTTCGCTCGCAGCCCTTGTTGTTGCCTACGGCTTGCGCTTACAGGTGCTCGCTGCAGATGAAGGCACCGAAAGCATGAAGAAGATCGCCGTTGCAATTCAAGAAGGCGCCGCGGCTTACCTCACCCGACAATTTAAGACGCTCTCTGTCTTTGTTGTTCTCGTCTTCTTCCTCCTCTTCGCACTCCCAGGACATGCGGATATCCGCATTGGCCGCTCGATCTTCTTTATTTTGGGTGCGCTCTTCTCCGCATTCGTCGGCTACCAAGGTATGTGGCTTGCAGTACGTGCAAACGTACGTGTAGCAGCTGCTGCTAAGGATCACGGCGCACAACCAGCAATGAAGATCGCCTTCCGTACCGGCGGCGTCGTGGGCATGCTCACTGTCGGCCTCGGTCTTCTTGGCGCATCAACAATCGTTCTTATTTACAAGGGCGATGCACCAGCCGTTCTCGAAGGCTTTGGCTTTGGTGCTGCAATGCTCGCGATGTTTATGCGCGTGGGTGGCGGTATCTTCACTAAGGCTGCAGACGTCGGTGCTGACCTCGTGGGTAAAGTCGAGCAGGGCATTCCAGAAGATGATCCTCGTAACGCGGCAACCATTGCAGATAACGTCGGCGACAACGTCGGTGACTGTGCCGGTATGGCTGCAGATCTCTTCGAGTCCTACGCAGTAACACTTGTTGCTGCCGTCATCCTCGGTAAGGCCGCGTTCGGCACGATGGGCTTGGTATTCCCACTCATCGTTCCCGCAATCGGTGTTGTTACCGCAGTTGTCGGTATCTTCATCACTCGCCTTCGCTCAACCGACAAGAGTGGAATGCAAGCAATCAACCGCTCATTCTTCATCTCAGCAATCATCAGCGCGGTACTCGTTGCCGTGGCCACCATTGCTTACTTGCCAGATAGCTTCGCAGGCTTCGCGCCAAGCGAACACGTTGACTCAGCAACTAATCCTCGGATGGTTGCCATCATCGCAGTGCTTATCGGTATCGCGCTTGCTGCCGCTATCCAAGTTCTCACGGGTTACTTCACCGAGACTGGTCGTCGTCCAGTAAACGACGTAGCTGCTTCATCACAAACTGGTGCAGCCACTGTAATTCTCGCTGGTATCTCGGTCGGTTTCGAGTCTGCTGTTTACTCAGCACTCCTCATCGCATCTGCCGTCTTCGGCGCATTCTTGCTTGGTAGCGGAAGCATCATCGTTTCGCTCTTCGCAGTTGCGCTCGCGGGTTGCGGGTTGCTCACCACGGTCGGCGTCATCGTCGCCATGGATACCTTCGGTCCGATCTCCGATAACGCACAAGGCATTGCAGAAATGTCGGGCGACGTTCACGGCGAAGGCGCCAAGGTTCTCACCTCACTCGATGCAGTCGGTAACACCACGAAGGCAATCACTAAGGGCATCGCGATTGCGACTGCAGTACTTGCAGCCACCGCGCTCTTCGGATCCTTCACCGCTGCAATCAAGAACGCTGTTATTGATTCTGGTATCGACATCAAGTCGATTGCAGATCAATTGCAATTCAGTGGCGTCCTCGACGTTGCAGATCCACGTAACCTCGTGGGTCTCATCATCGGCGCCGCAGTGGTATTCCTCTTCTCCGGTCTTGCTGTCAACGCGGTTTCTCGCGCTGCCGGTGCGGTCGTACGAGAGGTACGCAATCAGTTCAAGGAACACCCCGGCATCATGTTGGGTACCGAACTTCCGGAGTACGGCCGTGTTGTAGATATCTGCACGAAGGATTCACTTCGTGAGCTCGCAACACCAGGTCTCCTCGCCGTAATGGCACCTATCGCAGTGGGCTTTGGCCTCGGCGTTGGTGCACTCGGTGCATACCTTGCTGGTGCTATCGGCACCGGTACTTTGATGGCAGTCTTCCTCGCCAATTCCGGTGGCGCGTGGGACAACGCTAAGAAGATGGTGGAAGACGGTCACCACGGTGGCAAGGGTTCTGATGCACATGCTGCAACGATCATTGGTGACACGGTCGGCGATCCTTTCAAGGACACCGCTGGTCCTGCTATCAACCCACTGATCAAGGTAATGAACTTGGTGGCGCTCCTCGTGACGCCAGCAATCGTCTCCTTCAGCATTGGTGATAGTGCAAATAGTGGTATTCGTATCGCTATCGCACTCGTTGCACTCGCAGTCATCGTGGCTGCGCTGGTTAATACCAAGCGCAAGTCCACGCAGATCGGCTAGTACAAAAACGTACATGGAGAGCGGGGAGTCGGTTAACGACTCCCCGCTCTCTCTTTTTCTCCCTGGATTTACTTCGCGATATGCGATGGAAGGCCTCAAAGTCGAAGAGGTACTTCCCGGCAAATTCTTACTTTCTGATCAGGGAACGCCACAAGAGCGCGGAAACGATTATGTACTAGGCGCCAGCAATGCCTCCCTGACCCTCGCCTCACTGACGCCTCGAACGCATTTCAATCGCGCCCTTGATCTCGGCGCTGGCTCTGGTATTCAATCGCTCTTCCTTGCTACACATGTCGACGAAATTGTTGCGACAGATACCAACGCACGTGCGCTCGAGCTTGCGCACAGAAGCGCGCAAATCTCCGACGTGCATTTAGATTTGCGTCAAGGTTCGCTATATGAACCAGTAGCGGGCGAGCAATTTGATCTCATTGTGTGTAATCCACCCTTCGTCATTGCACCCTCTGCGCTCTTTGAATACCGAGATGCTGGCATGGATGGAGATTCGGTAAGTCGTGAGATTGTGAGCAACGCAGCAGAATTCTTAAACGAAGATGGTTGGTTTATTTGTCTAGCGAATTGGTTGATTAAAGATGATTGGCGCGATCGACTTATTGAATGGATTGCCCCCACTGGTTGTGATGCGTGGGTGGTGCAACGTGAGAGGCTCTCGGCCGAAGAGTATGTAAATCTCTGGCTTGACGATGGCGGCGTTACTGATCGCGCTGCAATCAAGCGCCGTTGGCTAGAGTATCTGGCGCCCTTCGATGGCGTGGGGTTTGGTTGGGTTGCACTTCATAAACGCGATTCATTCTTTCCGCATCGCTATTTAGAAGAGATCCCACAGCAACTTGATCTCTTGGATATTCCGCTGGCTCCTGCTCTTCTTGAATACTTCGCAGGGGCCGACTTGGCCCACGATCTTGAGGACGAAGAAATTCTGGAGCGCTCGTGGGTGGCCCATCCCGAGGTGATCGCCGCCGGCCACACATTGGTGCAAACCAGTGGCCTACGCCGGGCGGTAGCCCTTGATCCAGAGGTGGTTGCGCGCTACCCGGAGCCGGGCTTTGTGAGCGAAGTGAGCGCCACCTACGAGGGCGGGATCGACGTTATTCGTGAATTGATTCGCTTGGGGCTGCTGCTACCAGCTTGACCTGCATGTGCCGTACTCCTTAAAAACCTTCTTGACCTGGGCTTTTACCACCCCAGTTTGACAGGGACCCGCCCCTTACCGTCACACTCTATATATAGGAGCATCCACAGGCAGGGGTTTCACCGCCCTCGCTGAGGAGCTCTTCGCGTCGTTCCACCCCTTCCCTAAGGAGCCCTAAATGACCCGCCTGGTCATCGTCGAATCACCTGCGAAAGCCAAGAAGATTGGGCAATTCCTGGGCTCTGAGTACGTCGTCGAGGCAAGCGTTGGCCATATCCGCGATCTTCCACAACGCGCTGCCGATATCCCAGCCGCATACAAGGGCATCGCGTGGGCGAAAGAGGGCGTGGATGTCGATAACGGTTTTGAACCGCTCTACGTCGTTGATGGCGATAAGAAGAAAAAAGTAAGCGAACTCAAGGCACTTCTTAAAGATGCCACCGAACTTCTCCTGGCAACAGATGAGGACCGCGAAGGCGAAGCGATTGCATGGCACTTACTCGAAGTGTTGCAACCTAAAGTTCCAGTACGCCGAATGGTTTTCCATGAAATCACTAAAGAAGCTATTCAAGAAGCTGCCGCGAACACTCGCGAGCTAGATCAAAGACTTGTTGATGCACAAGAAACACGTCGCATCCTTGATCGTCTCTACGGATACCGCCTCTCACCAGTGTTGTGGAAGAAAGTTATGCCACGCCTCTCGGCCGGCCGCGTGCAATCCGTTGCCACTCGCCTAGTTGTTGAGCGCGAGCGCGAACGTATCAAATTCGTCGCTTCGGGTTGGTGGGATATCAACGCACAGTGCAGTGGTGGCTTCACGGCTCGCATGCTCTCCGTTGATGGCAAGCGCCTTACTGGCGGAAAAGATTTTGGTGACGATGGAAAACTTTCTGCGAAAGCAGCGAGTGAGACTTTGCTTCTCGATGAGCAGAGTGCGGCATCACTGGTGCAAGTTTTGCAAGGTAGTTCGCTTAAGGTGCGAAGTGTTGAAGAGTCTGCACGCGTAGAACGTCCCAAAGCACCGTTCACCACTTCTACTTTGCAACAAGATGCCGGTCGTCGCCTTGGTTGGGGCGCACAAATCACCATGCGCGTAGCCCAACGTCTCTACGAAAACGGTTACATCACGTACATGCGTACCGATTCACCAACGCTTTCCACCACCGCAATCAATGCGGCGCGCGCTTCAGCTGCGGCACTTTACGGCGCCGATCATGTTGCCGAAGGTCCGCGTCAGTACACCGGTAAAGCTAAGAACGCGCAAGAAGCTCACGAAGCGGTACGTCCCGCCGGTGATTCCTTCCGCACTCCCGGAGAAGTAGCGAGCGAACTTTCACGCGACGAGCTCTCCCTTTATGACTTGATTTGGAAGCGCACCGTTGCTTCTCAGATGGCTGATGCTCGCAAACTCCAAGTACGCGTGGACATGGATGCCGATGCATCCGATGGCCGTAAGGTTGATTTCCGGGCCACTGGAACCGTAGTCACCTTCCCTGGTTTCCTCGCTGCATATGAAGAAGCCAAAGACGATAGCGATGATGACGACGCGCGCCGCCTGCCACCTCTTACTCAAGGCGACACGGTTGCGGTCGAAAAGTTTGGCGCCGAAGGTCACACCACCCAACCACCGTCTCGTTACACCGAGCCCACACTGGTCGCTCGCATGGAAGAGCTCGGCATTGGCCGGCCTTCTACGTTCGCCACGATTTTGCAAACCATTCAAGATCGCGGTTACGTTTCAAAGCGCGGTCGCTCTCTTGTACCAACCTTCCTGGCTTTCGCGGTGGTGGGATTGCTCGAGCAACACTTTGCCAAGCTCGTTGATTACGATTTCACAGCATCAATGGAAGAAGATCTCGACCGCATTGCCGAGGGCACCGAAGATCGCGTGCGTTGGCTCACCGGTTTCTACTTTGGCCACGACGGCATCCCAGGTCTTGATGCGCTCACTGCAGATCTCGGAGCCATCGATGCTCGGGAAGTAAATACTTTTGAAGTAGGCGAAGGCATTTCGCTTCGCGTTGGTCGTTTTGGTAATTATCTAGAAATCGGCGAAGGCGACACCCGCCGTACGACGAATATTCCACTCGATATGGCGCCCGATGAATTAACGCTCGCGATGGCACAAGAACTTTTCAATCGTCCTAGTGGTGAGCGAGTGTTGGGTAATGATCCAGAGACGGGTCGCGTCATCCTTGCAAAGGATGGCCGTTACGGTCCTTACGTCACTGAAGTACTTCCTGATGACGTTCCGACCAAGGGCGCGAAGGCAGTGAAGGCAAAGACCGCTTCACTCTTTAAAGATATGAGCCTTGACACGATTACGATTGAAGACGCACTTAAACTCTTCACACTTCCACGTGTTGTCGGTACTGATCCGGCAACTCAAGTAGAGATCACTGCACAGAACGGACCATTTGGTCCTTACCTTCGTCGCGGCACCGATTCGCGCACGATCGATTCAGAGGCACAACTCTTCACACTGACTCTTGATGAGGCCGTGGCTATTTACGCGCTCCCCAAGTTCCGTGGTCGCGGCGTCGCTAAGCCACCTCTCAAGGAGCTCGGACAAGACCCCGCCTCCACTCGCGCCGTCGTGGTGAAGGACGGTCGCTTCGGTGCCTACGTCACCGACGGCGAGACAAATGCCACTCTGCGCCGCAATGACCCCATCGAAACCCTCACCCTCGACCGCGCCTTAGAACTCCTCGCGGAGAAGCGGGCCAAGGAGCTAGAAGAGGGCCCTAAGGTCAAAAAACGCGCTCCCCAGCGTGCCGCGAAGAAGGCGCCAGCCAAGAAGGCGGCCGCGAAGAAGGCGCCCGCCAAGAAGACCGCAGCTAAGAAGGCCGCCGCGAAGAAGCCGGTCACCGTCTAGCCCCTCGGCTAGGCGTGCCCGGTCGGGCTAGGCTTTCGACGTGTCCGAGGTTCTCCCTAATCCCAGCCCGCCTGCTCAAGGCGATCTTCGGGGTGTGCTGGCGATCCCAGCCTTTGCCCGCCTCTGGCGCGCGATGGCCTTTGGCAGTCTCGGCGACTGGCTCGGTTTACTTGCCAGCACTGCGCTCGCAAAGGAACTCTCCGGCGATAACTACGCGAAAGCTAACGTTGCTATTGCAGGTGTCTTTATTGTGCGTCTCTTACCCGCAGTAGTTATTGGGCCCTTTGCTGGCGTGATCGTTGATCGTTTTGATCGACGACGCCTTATGTATACCTGCGACATCTTGCGTGCCGGTTTATTTATTTCAATTCCACTTGTGCGCGAATACTGGTGGCTCTACACCGCAACGGTGTTGATCGAAGCGATCACCCTTTTCTGGAGTCCGGCGAAAGAAGCTAGCGTGCCGAATATGGTGCCGCGAGATCGCCTAGAAGCGGCGAATCAAGTGAGCATGCTCGCCGCTTATGGAACAGCACCAATCGCCGCTGCACTCTTCTCACTCCTCGCGCTTTTCCACTCAGCACTTTCAATTCAGGTAGGTTCTTTTTCTACGAAACCTGTCGACTTGGCGCTCTATCTCGATGGCTTAAGTTTTGCCTTTAGCGCATACACGATCTACCGACTCAAAGAGATTCCCAAGAGCAAGGGTGGCCCTGAAGGCGAGAACACCAACATGTTGCGCTCGCTCCTTGATGGATGGAAGTTCGTGGGCTCAACGCCACTCATCCGCGGACTTGTAGTGGGCATGCTCGGTGCCTTTGCTGCCGGTGGTGCGGTGGTGGGTCTGGCCAGAACATTTGTAGGTGACCTTGGTGGTGGAGACGCGGCCTACGGAATGCTCTTTGCTGGTGTCTTCCTTGGATTAGCGGCCGGGATGGGCTGGGGGCCGCGCCTACTCTCCGGATTTTCTCGTCGTCGACTCTTTGGATTAGCACTCACCCTCTCCGGCGTTGGTCTAGTGCTGCTCGCAGCCATTCCTAATATCGTGATCGCGTTTATCACCACCCTCTTCTTAGGAATGTGCGCCGGAACTGCGTGGGTCAGTGGCTTCACGATGCTTGGCCTTGAGGTACGCGATGAAGTCCGTGGCCGTACTTTCGCCTTCGTGCAAACACTCATTCGCATCACGCTTGTTTTGGTGCTCGCAGTAGCGCCAGTAATTGCCGCGGCTGTCGGTAAGCACACTTTGAAATTTAACAACACGCAACTGATCTACAACGGTGCAGAGATCACTCTCTTACTGGGTGGAATTTTGGCCACGATCGTAGGAATTATCTCCTACAAACAAATGGATGATCGCAAAGGTGTTCCGCTCTGGGGCGACATTATGGACGCGCTCCGCGGGGAAATTGGTGTCGTCAATCTCTACGCCAAGAAAGGCATCTTTATTGCCTTCGAAGGCGGCGAGGGTTCTGGAAAATCCACCCAAGCAAAAGAGTTGAAGAGTTGGCTCGAAAGCCAAGGACGCGTCGTAACACTGAGCCGCGAACCTGGCGGCACTGAAGTAGGTAAAAAGATCCGCCAAGTCCTTCTCGATCCAGCAACCGGAGAAGTGGCACCGCGTGCAGAAGCACTGCTCTATGCAGCTGATCGCGCCGAGCATGTTGAGAGCGTGATCCGACCAGCCCTAGATCGCAACGAAGTAGTTATTACCGATCGCTACATCGATTCCTCGATTGCCTATCAAGGGGGCGGGCGCATCTTGCCGAGCGAAGATGTACTCCGGTTGTCGCGGTGGGCCACGAGTGGCTTAGTTCCCGACATCACGGTCGTACTCGATATCGATCCTCGCATCGGGCTCTCGCGTTGCGGTGATAAGGATCGCCTTGAGAGTGAACCCATGGAATTCCATGAGCGCGTTCGTCGCACCTTCCTTGAATTGGCTCGCATCGAACCGGAGCGCTATCTCGTCATTGAAGCGAATCAATCACAGACCGAAGTGAAGCGCATTATTCGCAACCGATTTGAAGCACTCTTGGCCGAACCCGAGAAACGGGCCGCCAAATAATGTCTGCTCCAGTCTTCGCTGATCTCGTCGGGCAACAAGAAGCGATCGCGATCATAGAGCGCGCGGTGCGCGCGGCTCGCGGTATCGATGTTGAGGCGCAGGAATCTGGTGCGATGACGCATGCGTGGCTCTTCACTGGCCCACCCGGCTCCGGGAGATCGAATGCCGCTCGTGCCTTCGCCGCCGCTCTTCTCTGTACCGAACGCGGATGTGGTGAATGCGCCACCTGCCGCGAGGTATATGCAGGCACGCACGCCGACGTAGAGTTGATGGAGAGCGAAGGTCTTTCGATCAAGGCTGATCAGATTCGTGAATTGATTGTGCGCGCCGCTTGGGCACCGGCCACCGGAAGTTTTCGCGTTGTCATTATTGAAGATGCAGACAAACTCACGGAGACCGCAGCGAATGCGCTATTAAAAGCGATCGAAGAGCCCGGAAGTTTTACTACTTGGTTTCTTTGTGCGCCGAGCCCTTCAGATGTACTACCCACTATTCGCTCCCGTTGTCGCTCAGTGCTGTTACGCACTCCGTCGCATCAAGATGTCGCATCGGTTCTCATTGAACGCGATGGCGTTGATCCCACTATGGCAGCGCATGTGGCTCGAGCGAGTCAGGGACATGTGGGTCGCGCCAAGTGGCTCGCCTTTGATGAAGATGCTCGGAAGTTTCGCCACGACTTGCTCGCTATCCCAGCCCGGATTCGCACGGTGGGGGAAGCGCTCTCCACGGCGGCAGAATTACATCGCGCGGCGAATGAAGAATCGGTACGAGAGAACGCCGACCGTGATGAACGCGAGATGGCAGAGCTCTCAACTGCATGGGGGCACGGAGCGACTGGCAAAGGCATGCCGTCGGGGGCTTCGAAAGCCATCAAAGAACTCGAGAAGGCACAGAAGTCGCGCACCACTGCACGCAATCGCGCTTTCCTTGATATTGCACTTTTAGATTTAGCTACTTTTTACCGCGATGTGCTTCTTGTGCAGGCCGGTGCTGAGGCACCATTGATCAACGAGGACTTACGTTCCAATGTCACCGATGTGGCGGGGCAGATTCCAGCCGAAGGAGCGTTGAAGCGAGTGGAGGCGATTATGGGTGCGCGCAAGGCTCTCGCCTTCAACGTCGCGCCACTGCTCGCACTGGAATCGATGATGCTCGCACTTCGTCTACCTGCTCGAGGTGGCGAGTGAAGCCTCAACGCATTCTGCCTATCGCCTTCTTTATGATCGTCGTGGCGCTCTTCTCGGCTTACTTCCTCACGCGCGGGACAACGAATCCCGCCACTTCACCTAGCGGTGAGGCCAAACCTTTCCTCAATCTTCAGGGTTACATGACGCAAACACTCTCATGGGAGAAGTGCGACATTGGTTTCGAGTGCACCATGGTGCGCGTACCACTTGATTACGCAAATCCGGGCGCTAAAGCGATCACACTCTCAGTTGTCCGTCATAAGGCAACTGATAAAGCCCATCGCATGGGATCGCTCTTAGTAAATCCGGGCGGTCCGGGTGGCTCCGGCGTTGAGTATGCCAAGAGTGCAGAATTTATTGTGACGCCGGCAGTGTTGAAAAAGTTCGACATTGTGGGCTTTGATCCCCGCGGGGTGGGCGCATCTACTCCACTCTGGTGTTTGAATGGTGCGGAGACAGATAAGTTTATTGCAGTTGATGGTTCTCCCACGACGCCCGCGCAAGAGCGCGAATTCGTAGATCAAGCAAAATTGCTCGCCCGCCGATGTGTTGAGCGTGCTGGCACGTTGCTGCCATTCATCGGAACTATCGATGCTGCGCGAGACCTCGATGTGTTACGCGCCGTGCTGGGGGATAAGAAACTCAACATGCTCGGCAAGTCATACGGAACTCTGCTTGGGGCAAATTATGCGCACCTCTTCCCGCAGAATGTAGGGCGCCTAGTGCTCGATGGCGCGGTAGATCCCACAGTTTCGCTGCAAGAGATGAACATTGAGCAAGCGAAAGCTTTCGAAGGTGCACTTAATTCATACCTTGATACTTATGCGGCCGATTGTGCATCGACCGGTGAGTGCCCCTTCGGTGTCACACGCGCCGAAGCGCACGGCACTATAGATGAATTGATCGCTACCTCAGATACCACTCCGCTTCCGAGCAAATCAAAGCGACCAGTGACGCAATCAGAAGTCATTCTGGGAATTTTGAGTTCGCTCTACGACAGCGATGGTGGTTGGACTTCACTCACGGCCGCACTTACTACTGCGGTGCAAGGTGATGGCACTGATCTACTTAACTTGGCTGATTACTACGTTGATCGTGGACCCGACGGTAAGTACCTCATCAATTCCAACGAAATCGGTTACGCAGTAAATTGCATGGATAAGGATCAACGCGTCACCATCGAAGAGGTGCGTAAGGAAGCGGTCACGCTTGCCAAAGCCTCACCGACCTTCGGCGGGTATCTCGCCTGGAGTTCCTTCCCCTGCAATTACTGGCCGGTGCCTTCTAAGCCCATCCCGACCCCGCTGACCGCCATCGGCTCAGCCCCGATTCTGGTCGTGGGAACCACAAGAGACCCGGCCACCCCCCTCCAGTGGGCCAAGGGGCTTTCGAGCCAGCTCAAGACTGGGCACCTCTTGGTCTTCGACGGGGATGGCCACACCGCCTATACCCGAGGAAGTTCATGCGTGGATAACGCCATTGACGCCTATTTCCTGGCTGGAACCCTCCCTAAAGCCGGGTTGGTCTGCTCGTAGGTAAGTCCGCCAAAAGGCGGCTGAACATCCCCCCGAACGGGCGCCCAGACACGTGGTAATCAGCACCCCTCCAGATAGGGCAGGATTTGGTTGTGCGTTTAGACCATGTCTCTTATGTTGCTGATCACGACCACCTCGTCGACGTCGTTCAGCGAATCGGTTCCAGCCTCGGTGCAGCTTTCCAAGACGGTGGAATTCACCCTCGTTTCGGAACTCGTAACTTCATCCTTCCGCTTCATGGTGGTACTTACCTCGAAGTGGTCTGCCCTCTTGATCACCCTGCTGCCGACAGCGCGGCATTTGGCCAAGCTGTATCGCAGCGCGCTCGCGAAGGTGGCGGTTGGCTTACTTGGGTCGTTGCTGTTGATGATATTTCTTCAGTACAAGCACGTGTAGGTCGCGAACCTGTTACGGGTCACCGTCGTCGTCCAGATGGTTTTGATTTGGAGTGGAAGCAACTCGGTGTGAAGTCCACGATGGAAGATCCACAACTTCCTTTCTTCGTGCAATGGATCACCGATGCAGCGCATCATCCTTCAAGTGGTGCAAACGGACACCCAGTTATTGAGAAGTTGGAAATCGCTGGCGATCCTTCAGTCATTTCCGCATGGCTCGGCGAACCAGATGATCACCCCCTCGATGACATTGAAGTGATTTGGATTGATCCAGCCGATAACGATGGTGAAGCAGGTTTGGTAGCAGTACATCTGCGCACCGAACGCGGCACCATTCGTCTCGATTAATCTCCAGTAAACTTTAATCCGGAGAGGCAAGCCTCTCCATGCCGCCTTAGCTCAGGGGTAGAGCAACGCACTCGTAATGCGTAGGTCCGGGGTTCAAATCCCCGAGGCGGCCCCATATTTTGATTGCTACAGATAAAAAGTTAGATAGCGAACTTCACCTGAAACGCGTAACTGAATTTTCCAGCTGGTGTCCAACTATTTCTGAATACTCGCACTAGCGTTTTCCCTGCTCCTAGGGAGCTGGGAGTCCAATTAAGAGAACTATTCTCTGTTTTTCCAGCGGCGTCGAGGAAGACGAGGTTAACTCCTACCCACTTGCTCTCTTTGGATGTGTTGGTAATGCTCACTGCCAGATCTTTGCGGTACCACGAGCCGCCCTGCGGTGTAATTGTTAAGTAATTGAAACGAATTCCACTGGCGATCAACGGATAGTTAGGGTCACCTTGCTCACTGGTAATTGGCTTTGAATCTATCGATGCTTGGGCATGAACTAACGCGCAAGCAGGCTTGGAACCAAGAAGATTGGATTGGCCGGGCACTGAGCAGGGGCTTCCGAATGCGGTAAAGCGATAGAGCATGAGCCCAGCGATCACAGATATAAAGATCACGCCAACCACTATCGATAGTGGACCCCGCCTTTTGCTGAAGTTTCCCGCTCTATTGATCGGAGAGAATCTAAATCCAAACGGCATCTTGAATCCTTATCTACTGACAGTAGAAGTCAATTGAGGTCTTATTCTGAGTCGGCAGAAACTATTTCTTCTCATCACTCACGGCAAAAAAGCCCGACTGTAAACCAACGCGGCCGGGTCCACGGAATCGATTGAATATAAGATTCCCGCCTCCGCCGAGGATTCCTGCCTTGAGTCCGATGAGCTTCTGCTCGTAAGTCACTGTAGGGTCACGATAAATCCATGCACCTGGCTCTACATCGATCGTTTCCCCATCGGCGAGTACAATGTCATAGGCGTTTCCGTATGCGTGTAACCAAACAATTGACCCTTCTGCACCTCCGGTGAAGTGGTCAATGAAGAAGCCTTGATTGCCCACCATCATCGAGGCAACGCCTTTGACTCTCTCAAATCCATATTCGGTATTTTCGGTAGCTGCTAAAAATTGGTGTTCGCGGACGTAAGTCTTTTCGCCTGGAGCGAGTTGTAGTGCAAATACCTGCCCGGGAGTATCTCTAGAAAATGCGATATCTCCGGTTCCTTCGGCACGAGTCATGAATACGTTGAGGCCACTGATTGCCCGAGTAAACGATTTACCTAACTTCATCACGTCGATATCGATTGAGGGTTGCTTCCACAGAATCACATGGTGCTCGAAGAAAACGCCCATCTGACCGTCTAAATGTATATGAAGCGACGGGACAAGAGTGCCTTCAATCCTGTATGTCAAGCCAGGGCCAGCTCCATCTTTGACGTTATCTGGGTGCAGTATTGGTGTAGCCATCGTCGGTCGAACTCCTTTGGCATTTGAGTGGTGCTGATTGGTTCGCATGAACATCGGTCAAAAGGAATGTCAGTAAAAATAATTCAGGTGAAGATTACCCTGGCCACGGTATCCGTCAAGTCAAAGAGTGGCTTGGGTGGATCACATTAAAGAATTCACGTGAAATCTACCAACTGATTCTAGGCTTACGTGATCACCTGCGATTGGATAGTGATGTGAAAGAGCGAGTAGTCGTAGTTGGCGGCGGAATCATTGGCACTATGCATGCACTTCTTGCGTGCGAGGCGGGATTTGAAGTTCTACATTTAGAACGAGATCTAAAACCAACTTCTGCTTCAGTCAGAAATTTTGGACTCGTTTGGGTGAGCGGAAGAGATGTCGGCCCAGAGCTTCGGCTCGCGCTACGTGCACGTGCCCTTTGGGGCGCCATCGGCGGAAAAGCGGAAATCGGTTTTCGACCAAATGGCTCACTCACTATTGCATCTAACGAAGCGGAAATGAACGTCCTATACGAAGCCGCCAATATGGATGATGCCCATTTGCGCGGGTTTCGAGTACTGACCGCTGCCGAGACGAGAGATTTAGAACCAATGCTGGCCGGCAACTATTTAGGTGCTCTCCAATGTACGGAAGATGCAGCTGTTGAGCCGCCAATATTGCTCGGTGGATTGCGTAACTATTTGAGCACATTCTCAACCTACTCATGGAAACCTGGATGTGAGATTACTGATTTCTATCACGACTCAACCGGAAACCATGTGGTTGATACTTCGGGAAAAGATTATTCAACGGATTATGTAGCATTCTGCGCTGGAGCAGCTCACGGCGGCTTCTTAAGCGAAGAGATGAGTGATGCCGCAGTTCGTAAGGTGCGGTTACAGATGGCTGCAACGGTACCGATGAAGGAGAAGTTAAGCCATTCATTGGCAGATGGTGATTCTCTTCGTTACTACCCGGCATTTAAGAATCTTTCTATCGACACGCTCCCACGACAAAGCGGCATTGCGGCCGAGCGATATATGCAACTGCTATTAGTTCAGCGATCTGATGGCTCTATGACAATCGGAGATACGCATGAATACGACGAGCCATTCGATCACGAACTTTCCGAAGCTCCGTATGATCATCTCAGATCAGTTATCACTTCAATTTTTGGAAGTGAAGCCCCACCTCTAGGTAAGCGGTGGGACGGTGTCTATAGCCAATCGACGAGCTCAGATATTTACTTTAGGAAAGAAATTGCACCTGGGGCTGTTATCGTCACCGGCGCTGGGGGTCGGGGAAATACCCTTTCGCCAGGCATTGCCGAGGAGACGATTGCGTCATGGAGCAAGTAGCGCTTGTCGTATTTGATGTGGCCGGAACGACGGCCAAAGACGAAGGTCTCGTTGTCGAAGCCTTTGAGCGAGCAATCAAGTCTCGAGATGAAGCTTATTCCGAAGCTGAACTAGGTGAGAAAGTTGAGTACGTTCGTGCCACGATGGGCCAACGAAAGATTGACGTTTTCATGCACCTTTTTCATGGGAACGCTGGGAAGGCTGCACAAGCTCATGATGATTTCGTATCCGCCTACATTGAGTTAATAGGTGAAGGCAGGCTCGAGGAGTTTTCTGGGATAAGCCAACTCTTTGCTTCACTCAGCTCCGATGGAATATTAGTTGCGATTACTACTGGATTCCCACGGGAGATTCTTGACCCCATCATCGATGCCTTGCAGTGGCGCGATAAAATTGATATTTCTGTAGCAGCCTCCGAGGTGGCAGAAGGTCGCCCAGCACCAGACATGATTAAGCGATGCATAGAAATTACCGAAAAATCACTAAATATTGTTATTCGAGCAGATCAGGTATGTGTAGTGGGCGATACCGAATCAGATATGCGTAGCGCGGTAGCTGCTGGGGCCCGTCACGCCATCGGAGTAACCACAGGTGAGCACACTCGGGAGCAACTCGAACGTGCCGGAGCCACGCAAGTTCTTTCTTCTGCCACGTCTATTCGCACCATCTTTTAACTTTTCATTCACTAAAAAGTACCCAAACTATCCCTGGCGCGCTAACTCTGGGGTCTTGACTGCTATTACAAATCCACAAGGAGGATATATGCGCAAGCAATTCATTATTGGAGTTGTTGCAGCCGCCCTGGCTGCCGCTTCATTGGTGGCAACATCTTCAGTCTCTACAGCAGCAGGCACCGACTTCTCAAAGTGCCAAAACCTTAAGGCGTGCGGTGGCATGGACGCACTCGTGAAGGCTGCCCAAAAAGAAGGCAAGCTAAACGTGATCACCCTTCCTCGCGACTGGGCAAATTACGGTGAAGCAATGGACCTTTTCAGCAAGGCATTCGGAATTAAGATTACAGATGATAACCCAGACGGTTCATCGGCCTACGAAATTCAAACAGTGAAGACCGCACCGGCGTCGAAGGTTCCTGACGCAGTTGATGTCGGTATCACCTATGCACTTGACAACACAAACCTATTTACTTCTTACAAGGTTGCGAACTGGGCGGATATCACTGCCGACTACAAAGACCCATCCGGGCGCTGGGCTGGAGACTATGCAGGCGTCATGGCGCTCTCATATGACACCTCAATCCCTAAGGCGCCTAAGACATTCTCTGACCTCAAGGATCCTGCCTACAAAAATATGCTAGCCATCGGTGGGGATCCATCAGGTGCCCAAGAGGCTTTAATGTCTGTCTTCGCGGCGACTGTAGCTTCCGGTGGTACTGCTGACAGCGTGCAACCCGGCATCGACTACTTCAAGTCCCTCAAGACTTCAGGCAACTTCGTGACTGCATTGGCTAACGGACAAAACTTCCTCGCCGGCGCATACAAGGTTTCGTTCTCTTGGTCCTTCAACGGTCCAGGAGCGGTTGCCACTGCTGCAAAGGCTGGAAAGACCGTAAAATACATCATTCCTACTGATGCAGTCATCAAGGGAACGCCGTACGTGATGGCGATTCCATTCAACGCACCACACCCAGCGGCTGCTCGTCTCTGGACTGAGTTCTTGTACTCACAAAACAATGGCAAGACTTCAATGACGGTTGGCTCAACCAAGGGCATGACCGGCTCCAAGATCTTCTCATCCATCATGGGTGGACAGAACATCTGGATCCTCGGTGGTGCACTCCCTATCACGTTTGATGCCATGGTCGCTAAGAAGACCAATGTCACGGCGCCCGAAGGCTACGGCATTCCCAAGGGTGTCAAGGTAATTACTCCAACCGTTGCACAGCAAGATGCTGCGAAGACACTGCTTAAGGCGCAGTGGCCAGCAATCGCCGGCAACTAATAACGAAAATCATATGAAAAGTGGAGTAGTGGAAACACCTCGAAAGACTCAAGGCGGTCGACTTGGTTCTCAGGTGTTTCCGCTACTCCCTTTCTTTGCTTTCACCGGCTACTTCTTAATTTGGCCAGTTCTTGCGGTAACTCTGAGATCCCTCAGAGGTAACGAAGGTGAATGGACCTTCTCCAATTACACCCCCCTACTCCACGGTTCGTATCTTCATGCATTCACCACCAGCATCAAGCTCTCGCTCATCACTTCGATCATTGGCTCATTATTAGGAGCGCTCTTTGCTTACGTTGTTGTACGGTACGCGTCTGGAAAATTCAGCGCTGTTCTAGATTCCATCTCTGCAGTTTTTGCTAACTCGGGTGGCGTTCCTTTGGCCTTTATGTTCATCGCTGCATTTGGTACTGAAGGATTAGTAACTAGAGTTCTCAAAACTTTGGGCTGGGATATTTACGCCGGCCACTTCACCATATTCTCCTTTACTGGTGTAGTGATGGTCTACTCGTTCTTTCAAATTCCTCTCATGTTCCTAGTATTTAAACCAGCCATCTCCGGGCTACGCAAAGAGTGGCTGGAGGCAAGTACCAATCTTGGTGCTACGCAAGTGACTTATTGGCGTCGTGTTGCCATTCCGATGTTGTTGCCATCCTTTTTTGGCGCCTTCTTTCTTCTCTTTGCAGGCGGATTTTCTGCATACGCGACGGCGCGCGCTCTAACCGTTGGCACGGTTCCGCTCGTCCCGATCATCATCGGCACGCTAGTTGATGGAAACGTTGTTTCAGACCAACAAAATCTAGGTGATGCACTCGCGGTCGGAATGATCATCGTGGCTGGAGTCGCCATGATTGGTTATGTTTGGGCGCAAAAGAGTGCTGCTAAATGGCGGCAATCATGAAGGTCTCTCCATTCAAATGGATATTCATCGGCGCCTCCGCTTTTCTATCTCTACTTATATTTGTCTTTCCACTCTTTGCCGCTGCCACATACAGTTTTCGCGGAGAAGCTGGAAAAGGTCGCTCTCTAGCAAATTATCGCTGGCTTCTTGAGCAAGATGGTTTCTATCCGAACCTCTTCGCCTCGCTCAAGTTAGCTGCCATCGCTGGCATATTGACTTTGTTACTTATGGTTCCTACGATGGTCTTTTTAAACTTGAAAGCTCAACGGTTCAAACCACTCATCGATTTTCTCTGCATACTCCCGCTTATCATTCCAGTAGTTTCCTTAGCAATTGGTGCGCAAGTAGCTATGCCTGAGGTAATTCAGAATTCTGAGTATGAATTAGTCTTTTTCTTTGTAATCATCGCGCTTCCTTACACGTACCGAGCTATTGATACTTCTTTGCAGACTGTTCAACTTAAAACTCTCGTTGAAGCTTCCCGCAGTTTGGGAGCGTCCTGGTTCGCGACGATTCTACGTGTAATAGTTCCTGCGATTCGTAGCGGAATCCTAGGCGCGCTATTTCTAGCGTTCGCGCTTGGGATTGGTGAATACACCATTACCTCACTCCTACATTGGGAAACATTCCCCACGTGGACTGTAGTTGCCGCCCAACAGAACATTCTTGGGGCGATTGCTATCTCAGTATTTAGTTTTATTGGTGCTATTGCACTACTCACCCTCATTTCATTGCTTTCCCGTAGAGGTACGAAGCGCGAATCACTAGAGAGCGAAAACGAAGGAGCCCTTTCATGACAGGCATAACTCGGCGCGTGAGCAGCACGCTAGAACTGAGCGGAGTGAGTCGATTCTTCGGACAAGTGAGAGCCCTGGACGGTTTAGATCTCAAGGTGAATCCTGGTGAATTGGTTGCACTCTTGGGTCCTTCCGGTTGCGGCAAGACCACTGCACTTCGCATTGTCGCTGGGTTGGAGCACGCGAGCGCGGGGAATCTAACGGTTAATGGTGTGCGTTATAACGAGACCCCAGCACATCAGCGAGATATGGGCATGGTCTTTCAGTCTTACTCCCTCTTTCCAAACCTTGATGTGACCGAGAATATTGAGTACGGATTACGCGCACGGAAAATTCCTGCCCGTGATCGTAGTAAGCGGGTAAGTGAGATGCTCGCCCTCGTCGAACTTGGCAGCAAAGCGAAAGCTTTTCCACATCAGCTCTCTGGGGGTCAGCAACAACGTGTCGCTCTTGCTCGCGCGCTTGCAATCGAGCCGAATGTGCTCTTGCTCGATGAACCACTTTCGGCCCTAGACGCTCAAGTGCGTAGCCAGATTCGGGAGGAGATCAGACGAATCCAAATTGAACTGGGTATCACAACGTTATTTGTGACGCACGATCAGGAGGAGGCGATGTCTATTGCTGACCGTGTTGGTGTGATGAATCATGGAAAACTAGAGCAAATCGATACGCCAATTGAGCTCTACACAAACCCTTCCTCACCTTTTGTTGCCTCCTTTGTCGGTCTAGCGAACAGGATTCCAGGGGAGGTCACTGCTGCTGGTGGGGTAAGGATTCTCAATCAATCTATTTCACTTTCCCGCGCGGTATCTACCTTTGCTCCGGGTACGAAGATCACGGCAATTATTCGTCCAGAAACTTTGATCTTGACGTCGGAGAATGACCCGGATGCGACACGTGGTCTTATTGCTCTTAAATCTTTCCTCGGTCCATTGACGAAACTTGGTATCGCCGTCGAGGGCTCGCCACTTATCCACATCAATATCTCAAGCTCAGATGTAAAACACCTCGAAATTGGGCAACACATCTCCTTCAAAGTAGCAGCGTCTGAGGTGATGGCTGAGCATGCATGAATTTGATACACAACACCTCCGTATGTCAGTCGGTGCGGCAAATGAAAAGGGTTGGAGAGAACTGACCTTGGCTCCGGGAGAGGCGATGATCGGGAGTTCACCTACATCAAAAGCCAAGTCACTTGTTTCCCTAGTTCACATCTCAGATCTTCATATCTGCGATGCGCAATCACCTGCAAGAATGGAATTATTAGATCGTTTTGCGGATCCACACCATCCATTTTCGGCTCTTGTTAAGTTAGTGGGCGCGTACAGGGCACAAGAGATTCTCTCTACTCAAACAGTCGATGCAATGGTTCGCAAAATTAATCTATTTAATTCTGCTTTCAGCAAAAGACCAATTGATGCTGTTGTCATTACTGGGGATGTTACCGACAACGCACAGGGCAACGAACTTGATTGGTATCTCACGCTTCTCCATGGTGGAACCTTGCACCCTGAATCTGGAGACCAATCAACATGGGAAGGCGTTGCAGCGGTAGAAGGCGAACGTTACGACAGGAGTTACTGGAATCCCGAAGGTACTCCTGCGGGGGAGGAAGACGATTTCCCTCGCTCACTTTATGGCTTCCCAACAATTCCAGGCCTGACCAAAGCCGTCCGCCAATCATTTACCGCCCCGGGTCTGCGTCACCATTGGTTCTCCACTCATGGAAATCATGACGCGCTGATCCAAGGAAGCGTGCCACCCTCAGAGACGCTCAATAATTACGCTATCGGGGGTAAGAGACTTGTTGAGTTACCAAAGGATCTCGACTTAATGGAGGCCTTCGGCACTCCTGCCACAGTTGGCCCCATCGTGAGCCCTGACCTCAGTAACGGAACCTTTATCGATCAAGAGCCAGACGCTGCCAGGGCCTTTAATGATGAATTCACCTGGGCAAAGCTTCATACAAAGTGCGATCATGACCACGGCCTCGGGGCGGAGAATCTCGTTTCTGGAGAGAAGTATTGGGTTCGAGATGTTGGACAAATTCGACTTGTATCTCTCGACACTGTAAATATTCACGGTGGATGGCAGGGATCAATTGATCGCGCACAACTCCGATGGCTGGAGTCGATGCTTGTAGAAAATGAGAACGGACTTGATCCGAAGTATGTGGTGGTTCTCTCCCACCATCCAGCTCCGACACTCTTCAACCTCTACGCACCCGATGGCATGGAGCCTCGAGTCGGGGAGGATGAATTGGTCTCCTTACTCGCGAAGCATTCATCGGTGATTCTCTGGCTTGCCGGACATAATCATCAACACCAAGCGGACCTCGTGGGGAATACCGATGGAGCGCGTGGTTTTTGGCACGTACAGACCTCCTCCAATATCGATTGGCCTCAGCAGGGACGTCTCGTTGAGATCTTTGAGGAGGAAGAGCGGCTAGTTATCGCTACCTCAGTCTTTGACCATCTGGGTCCCGTTGAGCCATCCTTGGACTCAGAAGATCTAAAGCGCACTGTAAATCTTGCCGGGATTTCACGCTTGCTCTCAGCCAACCATTGGCAACGGCGCTCTGGTGAGTTTGATCTATTGCGCTCTGCTGGCGCTCCGGAGGATAGGAACAGATTTCTCTCGCTTTAACAAATTTCGCTTTTAACGAAGTTGCTCAGAGTTCACTTTCTGTTTCGTATTATGAAACCTCTTTTCAACACTGAGTTCTCTCAGATGCTCATATATGTCCCCATGACTATTACTCAGAAGAGGCTTGTACCGCTGCTCGCATTAGCTCTCGCTGCCACAGGAGTACTCAACTTAGCTAAGCCGTCACATGCAGAAACTGCCTACGCACGGCCAGGTGCACCATCGGGCCTGACAATTACGCCACAAGTTGGTGGACTCCTTGTGTCGTGGAAAGCTCCCGCAGCATCGCCAGCCATCACTGGCTATGAAGTGAGCACAGGGGCTGGCGGTTGCGGTATGACTGTTGCGGGTAACGTCACGCAGGCGTTCATTCCCTCGGTTGCGGGACAGGGTTCATCCTCCGGAAATGTCACGGTTACTGCTTTCAATTCTCTAGGGGCAGGCGATGTTACCTCGACCGCCATTCTCGCCGCACCCAAGGTAGAGAGCGGCGTTCGCCTCTTCGATGCCGATGGAAGTAACCATGTGTGGGGTGCAGGTGCAGATCTCCAACTTCCTTCTGGCTCTGGCACAGTTTTGGCTGCGGCCTCGACAAAAGATGGTCGTGGGTACTGGGCTGTTCTCAAGAGTGGTCGAGTATTGCCAATAGGCAACGCGCTAAATATTGATGCGCAATCTGATGCCACCACGGTGAGCATCCTGCCCTCCACAGATGACAAGGGTTTCACACTCATTAACAAGAAGGGTCAAGTCACTTCATTTGGCAGTGCAACTCTCAAGAGTGCCGCTAGCAAAGTCACCTCTCCGGTAGTAGCGGGTGTTGCTGCCTCAACTGGTCTTTATCTCGTCCACCAAAACGGAACAATTGAGGCCCTCGCAGGTGCGCCAAAGATTGCTTCACTCAAGGGAACGTTCGTTGCGGCAACTGGTTCTCGTCTCGGCAATGGCGGTTGGGCGCTTACTTCAACCGGTTCGGTTGCCACCTTCGGTAGCGCGCCTCAAATCACCGGCAAAGTTGCAAACGGTGTCGCCCTCAACGTCTATGCTTCGAACGCTGGACTTTACGTAGCAAATTCTGACGGTGTGGTCACCGCACTTGGGGATGCGCCACAAGTCACATCCGTGACTTTGGGAAAGAAGGCACGAGTTCTTATCTCGTCCGTCCCTAATTACTTAGCCGGGTCCGTTTCGGTCGACTATTTCTCCGATTTCCACGGAGCGATTCAAGTACCGACGAGCAAGATTGGCGGAGCAGCGAATCTTGCCACTTACTTTGGAAACGACAGGGCTCAAACATCAGTGATCACTGCCGCTGGCGGAGATAACTTTGGAGCTGCGCCCCCAATCTCGTCTCAATTCGAAGAGATTCCAGCTGTCAAGGCTGAGAACATGATGGGATTGGACGTCACAGCTGTAGGTAATCATGAGCACGATCGTGATTCCGTCCACCTTAACAAAATGATGGATCTCTCCACTTTTGAGTGGGTCGGTTCGAATTACTCAAATGCGTCTGCCTTTAAGAAGTTAAAGCCGTACACCATCATCGAAAGAGGTGGCGTCAAGGTCGGCTTCGTTGGAACGACCACCCTGGAGACCATGGCGATCACTCCTCCAGTGAACCTGGCTGGCGCGACTATCACCGATCCAGCACCGGCAGCCCAGAAGGCAATCGATGATGTCCGCAAGGCGGGGGCTGATTTTGTTGTCAGTATCAATCACATAGGTTATTCGAATGATTCAGCCGATAAGGCGGTCGGAGACCTTATTGATTTTGCAGGTGCTCTCAAGGGTGCTGATCTCGTTTACGGCGGACACACTCACCTCAAGTGGGCTGGCCTAGTGAATGGCACACTCGTCCAAGAAGTACCCAATGCAGGAGTCCTTTACAGTCGTACTCAAATCTGCTTCGACAAGGTCACAAAGGCTCTCATCGGAACTTCGCAAGACTTCGTGGTGCCAGATGGCAACAAAGTCGATCCAAACGCCGACGTTGCAGCCATGGTCAAGACATACGAAGATCAGATGGCAGCAAAGTTCGATACCAAGATCGCCACGATTACGAACGTCTTCCCTCATGGTGGATCTCCACAGATTCAGCGCGTAGGAGAGACGGCAATCGGTGATTACTTCTCGGATATCGTGCGCAAGAAATACAACACGGATTTCGCTCTCCTCAACGGGGGTGGAATTCGCGCTAACCTTCCAGCGCTCACATACACGCCACAAGATAAGACACTCCGACGTCCAAAGACGGCCACAGACCTCGGAACATTCGATGTCACTCTTGGTGACGTGTACACCGTCTTCCCATTCGGAAATTACGTATCTACGACCAAGGTCACCGGTAAGACCGTTTGGGCGTTCCTAGAGAACGGTGTCTCACAAGTCGAATCAGGAGCGGGCAGGTTCCCAGTGGTATCTGGGCTCAAATTCGAGTTCACCGCAAGTGCACCACTTGGTCGGCGGGTAACCAGTGTGTCGATGGCGGATGGCACGCCGATTCTCAATGACACATCGAAGACCTATACCTTGGCCACGATTGATTACATGATCTTGGGTGGAGATGGATACACGCAATTTGATCCATTGAAATCGACTCTTCGTGATCTACTCGCTCAGGTGATCGCCGACGAGTTGCAGACGCGTGGAACGCTCACAGTGCCTGCAATAGACGGTCGTATCAAGAAGAACCCATAAACCTCTAAGCAGGGGAAATGCGACCGCCAGTTGTGCCAGGGACAACATAAGGTGATCGTACGAACTGGTGGTGGTGTCAGATGTTGACATGGTTTCTGACACCACCACCGGGTTCTCAAGGTATTTCAAAGTGGGAACACTTTTGGGATCAAAATCCCTGAAAACTGGTCCTACCACCTGGCAATCAAAGTGACTCCCTGCAGTTCAAATCCTAGAAAGCAACCCTTCTTAAGCGTGATTTGATCGGACTCGTAATGCATAGGTCTGGGGTTCAAATCCCCGAGGCGGCCCCACACTCACTGTGTTTGACAACTCTCAGCAAATTGACAGATCAGTAGTGGCTAAAGATTAATTCAACGTCTGGGCTAAAAAGGTGCAGCATTGTGAATGCCACATAGACTGATGAAATGACAATCCTCGCTACCCGAACACCAACAACGCTTTTCAGCGAGATTTTGTCGCGTGTCATGGACGCTGGATTACTTAAGAAAAAACCGTCCTTTTACGTTATTCGAATTATTATCTTCTCGGTTGTGGCATCTGCCCTCTGGGTGGCTGGGGGATTCGTAAGCATCCTCACGAATCATCACGGAAGTTGGATTCTCTTAGGGTTTCTCATCGCCGGGTTACTCGGCGTGCTGAGCGCACAATATGGGTTTATCGCACACGAGGCCGCGCACCGACAAATCTTCCGAAATAACAAGGCAAATGACTGGGTGGGCCTCGTGCTTGCAAATCTCTTTGCCGGTTTGAGTTACGGATTTTGGCAACGCAAGCACAACAAGCATCACCAGAAACCAAACTTCATCGGCGAGGATCCGGATATCAATATTCGGGTCTTGAGTTTCACAGTGGAATCACGCAATGAAAAGAAGGGCGTGGAGCGTTGGCTCAGCGATCGCCAGGGCTATCTTTTTCCCCTGTTATTACTCTTCACTGGATTCGACCTACTCCTCGATAGTTTTGTGAGCCTCGGCCGCAAGGATCGCAAGGTCGGCATTCGTTTCCTCGAGTTCGGTCTGATGCTCGTGCGTCAAACGGCCCCATACATTGCGATGGCGCTGATGTTTGGTTGGCTCTGGGCAATGGCGTTGTGGGTTTTCATGATGATGATGTTTGGTTTCTTTATGGGTGCTGCCTTTGCACCGAATCACAAAGGAATGCCGCTGATTGAAAGAGGTTCGAAGATTGATTTCTTCCAACGTCAGGTACTCACTAGCCGCAATATCCGTGGGAGTTGGCTTACTGACAATCTCATGGGCGGATTAAATCGCCAGGTGGAGCATCATCTCTTCCCATCGATGGCGCGTCCCAACCTGGCTAAAGCTCATAAGATCGTGGTGGAGTTCTGCGCCGAGCGAGGCGTACCCTTGGTGGAGATGAACTTGATTTCCAGCTACATGGTCGTGATGCGTTACCTCAATGAGGTCGGGCTCAGTAAGAATTCGGATCCCTTCGTTTGCCCGATGGTGGCGCAACTCAGGCCCATCTACTAACCCGTAGACTCACCGTATGGAAGTAGTGGCAGGCGGGAAGATACCGACCCTTACTGCTATCCGGCGGATTGAAATCACTGAACTTGCCCTCCCCACCCCGGCAAGCGATCAGTACCTCATTAAATTGCGAGCGACTGGTGTCTGTGGCACCGACCTTCACCTCTACGAATCGGACTGGGGCTTCATGCCGGTAGTTCTGGGGCATGATGCGGTTGGCGAGATCGTGGGCAGTGGTCAACGCGTGGTGCTCGATCCGGCAATCAGTTGCCGTAGATGTGCCTACTGTTTAGCAGGAAGACGAAATGCGTGCCCCGAATATAGATTTCTCGGGATGACGGCTCCGGGTACTTTTGCTTCATTTCTCACCATTCCGAAAGTAAATGCCATCCCGATTCCGGACGAACTCAGCGATGAGGCCGGAACCGTTCTTGAGCCAGTCTGCGTAGCGCTTCATTTAAAAGAGCGGCTCAAGAGTGTTGTCAAGCATGATTCACCCGTGCTCGTGGTGGGTGGCGGTCCGATCGGGATCGTGGCTGCTCGGGTGCTTCAACTCGAGGGTTATAACGTCACTGTCGTGGAGACGGTTGATTCGCGTCGCCAAAAAGTTCGCTCTTGGGGAATTACTTGTATCTCGCCGGAAGAAATCACACCCTCAACTTCACCGACTGGCGCTCGAGCCGTAGCGGTGGAAACATCATCTTCGATTCCCGGTGCGCAACTAGCGATTGAATGGATGGGCTTCGGCGGTGTTTTTGCGTCAATTGGCGCTTCATCACTTTCGCTTCGTGTCGCAGATCTTCTACTTAAAGACCAATCGCTTATCGGCATTCACGGTGGTGGTGGTCGTTATGTTGAAGCGGTGGAATTAGTAGCTTCAGGCGTGCTTCCAGTCGGTGAATTGGTTTCTCACCGTCGCCCGATCGCCGATCTTGAAGAAGTGATCATTGAAACAAATCGCAGCCCACTCGATGTTTATCGCACTGTATTAATGCATTCTTGATGACACCACTTCGCAGAATTTACGTCGGGTTAGCCCTGATGGCGGGAGCGACACTCGTGATCGCCATTGTTGGCGCTGCTCTCGTCTTCTTTTCGGCACGATCGACCGAAGTTTCTCCGTCGAAGGTAATCGCAACGCCAACGTCATCCATGGCTTCGCACCCGAAGATTTCATACCCACTTTCGAATCCGCTCCCTAGCAAAATGTATGTTGAGGATGTACTCAGTGGTTTGGGATTACCGGTGGGCAAAGTAGATGGCGATTATGACGTGAAGACCCAGCGCGCATTATGTGCGTGGCGCGAACTTACCTACGGTGAACCCACACGCGCCTTACCGAGCGATCTTGAAGCCATGCAGATTGTCTCTACGAAGGCACTCGCTCCTGCAGCAAATCAAGTAGTGGGCCTCAACGTAAATATCGCCTGCCAAACCGCAACGTGGGTAAGCGCTGCGCACGTAGTTATCGGCGTCTTTCCAGTATCCAGCGGCCAACCGGGTTATCTCTCGACGAGTGTGGGTCTCTGGAAGGTGGAGTGGCAGGTCCCTCGTTGGTACGAATCGATTCTCTATCCAGAAGCGATGATGTACCGCCCTAAGTTCTTTCACCGTGGCATGGCGATCCATGGATCAGCCACTGACGCTCTGGTACTCCCTTATCCCGCTTCACATGGATGCGTGCGTATGTTGCACGCCGATATCGATCGACTTTGGGATGCGGGTTTTGGCATCGGTGATGCCGTGAATGTTTATGGGGAATGGATTAGCAATACCCTATAAAACGTTGATTATTTATGGAAAATTTTTCCTGGATTCAAAATATTATTTGGATCCAAAGTGGACTTAATGCTCCGCATTACCGAAACACCGGCCCGGCCAGTCTCATTTACGAGGTCATCGATCTTTCCTAATCCGATTCCGTGCTCACCTGTGCACGTACCACCCATGGCAAGAATACGGTTGGTGAGTTGATGCGTCAGTTCTCTAATCTCGTCGTGCTGTTTAGGGTCGTTAGGGTCGAGCATCACGAAACAATGGAAGTTTCCATCTGCAACGTGGCCCAATATCGAGTAGGGAAAGCGTGAGGCTCCAAAAATTTCCTCAGCGACGGCTACTGCCTCTGCTAGTCGAGATAACGGAACAGCGGTATCTGTTGTGACAATGCGCTGCCCTGGGTGCGCTACCAAGCTTGCCCAGTATGCATTGTGTCGGGCTTGCCACAATTTGCGTCGCGCTCCCTCTTCGGTGCTCCAACTAAATTCTGATCCACCGAATTCTTTTACTATCTCGCCAACAATAAGTGCATCCTCTTCTACACCTTGTTTGCTTCCGTGAAACTCAAAAAGGAGCGTCGGTGATTCGGACAGGCTGAGGCCGTCGCGCGCATTTACATTCTTGATGCAAATAGCATCTAGGAATTCGCATCTGGCAATTGCCACACCTGAACGCACAATTGTGGTGGCCGCTTCAACACCCGCGGCAAGATTAGGAAAAATTACGGTGGCAGCTGCCATCTTCTCTGGAATTCCGTGAACTCGAAGTGTGAGTTCTGTGATGACCGCTAACGTACCCTCGGATCCCACGATCAATCGAGTGAGGTCGTATCCGGCGGAAAGCTTTCGTGTCTCTCGACCGACATGGATGATTGTGCCGTCTGCGAGTACGGCCTCGAGTGCTAAAACATTCTCTCTCATTGATCCGTAACGAACTGTGGTGGTGCCAGCTGCACCGGTAGCTGCCATACCTCCCAGAGTGGCATCAGCACCGGGGTCTACGGAGAAGAAAAGCCCAATTTTATTGAGGTTTTCGTTGAGTGCGACCCGATGTACGCCAGGTTGAACTTTCACTAAAAGATCTTCAGATCTCACTTCGAGGATCTTGTTCATATGAGTCATGTCGAGACTCACTCCGCCGTGAATAGGGAGAACGTGACCCTCGAGAGATGAACCCGCACCGAAGGCTACGACCGGTATGTGATGTGTGTTGCAGTACGCAAGCACTTTCGACACATCTTCGGTTGAATAAGGTGTGACAACCAAGGAGGGCTTCACGGGTGGGAAAGCTGACTCATCGCGGCCATGCTGATCTAAAATGGAATCGTTAGTGGAGGTCTCGCCTGCAATGAGGCGGGCAATATCTTGTTGTTGAGATGGAGTGACCTCCACTCGTGGCCGTAGTTCCAAATCTGACTCCTCCGGAATCTGTAGGGCAACTGTACGCCACGAGTTCCAAAAGTGAGGAAATGGGTCTCCGCTTACGGGCCTCGATGCGGAGAGTTGAGGTCACTTGCGCTTTCGTGGGTGAGCATGGTTATGCTGAGAGTGTCGCAGAAAGAGAGAGCTGACATGAAAATTGTTCGTCTTGGACCCGTAGGGGCAGAGAAGCCTGCCGTTATGATCGATGATAAAACCGCTGTCTTTGTTGATGATCTGGTTGCTGATTTCGATCGAGGAACGATCAGCTCCGGCAAGATATCGGGAATTCGTGAGAGTGATCTAGCCGGCCGTACTCCAGTAAATATTTCGGATTACCGAGTAGGCGCTCCTATCGCTACCCCGGGCAAGATCGTTTGTATCGGACTTAACTATGCTCGCCATGCTCGCGAGAGTGGGATGGAACCACCATCTGAGCCAGTGATCTTTATGAAAGCGCCCGACACCTTGGTCGGTCCACACGATGACATTTTGATCCCACCCAATAGCGAGAAAACCGATTACGAGGTTGAACTTGCAGTGATTATTGGCAAGCGGGCGTTGTACCTAAAGTCCCCTGAGGATTCTCTTGACCACGTCTTTGGGTATTCCGTAAGCCAGGATGTGAGCGAGCGTTATTGGCAGATGGAGCGCGGTGGGCAATGGGTGAAGGGAAAGTCCTTTCCTACTTTCAACCCGATGGGCCCTTGCATCGTCACCGCTGATTCGCTAGACGCCTCTGATTTGCACGTGTGGACGACGATCGATGGAGAGATGCGCCAAGACTCTCGCAGTAGCGACTTTATTTTCGATATTCCATATGTGATTTGGTACGTGAGCCAAGTAATGGAACTTCAGCCAGGCGACATTATCAACACTGGAACTCCTGAAGGCGTCGGACTTGGATTCAAGCCCCCCAAATATTTGGTTGCAGATCAGGAAGTCGCTTCGGGTATCGAAGGAATCGGCACTATCAAGTCGATGACTCGTAAAACTACTCTCTAGCTCGGACGAGCTTATTTCATCAACTGAACCCGGTTTTCCAACGTTCCGAGGTGAGTTGCTGACATGGTGACGACATCACCTTGCTGCAGGTGAACATGGTCTGGCGGAATGATGCCAGTACCTGTGGAGAGAATTACTCCCTCTGGGAAATCTTGGCAACGGAAGAGAAATCCTATCAACTCATCAAAGGTACGGCGAAGTTGCCCGAAGCTCGTCGATGCTTCCCAAATATTTTCCTTGCCTCGCTCAATGCGGGCATCTATTTGAATCTTTGAATGGTCTTCGATCTCCCAAATCGGCGTGATGTAGGGACCCAATGCCGTAGATCCTCGATAAATCTTTGCCTGAGAAAGATAAAGAGGGTTCTCACCTTCGATGCTCCGCGCCGTGACGTCGTTGCAAATCGTCAGGCCCACACACTCGCCATGCGAGTTGATAACGAGGGCAAGTTCTGGTTCAGGAATCGAAGATGCTGCATCAAACCGGATACCAATCGAACCGAGCGTGCCGACTGTGCGGCTTGCCGTTCCCTTGAGAAAGAGTTCTGGCCGTTCGGCATCATAAACTTTTGCGTACACATCTGGAGTCGAGCTTTCATCGATACGGGCATCGCGGGATCGAAGGTAAGTGACTCCTGCACCCCAGATCTCCGTCCCCGCTGCAATTGGCGCTCCCCATGCTTGGGTACCGATGGCGATGCGCTCGGCAGAATTTATAGATTCTCGCAGTTCACTCAGTGATGTTGCCAAAAATTCTGCAAGAGTTGGAAACTGAGAGAGTTGAAATCTTCCACTCTCGTCTTCAAAGGTCAGTGAATAAGGATTTGATTGAGTTGAAATTGTGCCGATCTTCATTCGAGCCTCTGGTTGGATTTTGTGGGCAGATAAAGTGAACAATAGACTCCTCGAATCGTTTTGACTATCGTGTGATCAAATCGATGACGGGAGAGGGCCATGGTAGATGAGCGCATCGCACTTGGTGCGATAGTTACTGGGGGCTCCTCCGGAATTGGTTTAGCGACCATTCAAATGTTAAGCGCACGAGGATATGTCGCGGCGAGTTTTGATTTGAACCCACCTGCTGACCCAGGTATTCCGTTTTTTAAGTGCGATGTCTCTGCGCAGGAATCGGTGAGCGGCGCCGTGGCTGGCTTTATTGAATTGCACGGTGGGATTGATCTAGTCGTTAACTGCGCCGCTATTTCGAGCGGGGGAGATGTAAGCAAAAATTCTGACGAGGAATGGGCGCAATCATTCAATGTAAACGTCACAGGCATTGCGCGTGTAGTCCGCAATGCGCTACCCCACCTGCGCAACAGTGATTGCCCCGTCATTGTGAACGTCGCGTCTATCGCAAGCCATAAGGGGATTATTGACCGGGTGCTCTATAGCGCCACTAAAGGTGCCGTTTCGGCTATGACACTAGCCATGGCAGCAGATTTCCTCAAAGAGCACATCCGGGTAAACGCAGTCGCTCCAGGTACCGCAGATACTCCTTGGGTTGCGCGCTTGTTGGCTAAAGCTGATGATCCGGTGGCTGCCAAGGTTGCCCTCGAGGCTCGTCAGCCGATCGGCAGACTGATTAGTGCCGATGAAATCGCGCTTGCAATCTGTTATTTGGCTGATCCGCGTGCTGATTCCACAACCGGGGTTGTCCTAGATGTTGATGGCGGCATGCACAATCTCGCTGCAGGTCGCTAATGCCTGCAAAGCCGAAAGCGAAAAAGGATTTAATTGCTAAGTCTGGAGTGGACGAGGTAATTCCCTCGCGTGCGGTAAACCGCTCGCTCCAATTACTAACCGTGGTTGCTCTGCATGGAAAAGAACCATTGAAGTTGGCAGAAATCATACGATTGAGCTCGTTACCCAAGTCCACAGTTCATCGATTGCTAGGTGTGCTTTGCGAAGCGGGCTTCCTTCGCGTCGACTCCGAAGCGCGATATGGCCCAAGCCCCCTCCTGCTTGCAATGGGAATGAATTTCCTGCGCCAAGCTGATGTGCGAAGCCTTGCGTTACCTGCGATGCAGGGATTGACCGCGAGCACTCAGGAAACTTCGCACCTGGGTGTCTTGCAATTTCCCTGGGTCGTCTATGTCGACAAGGTGGAGAGCCCGCTCCCTGTTCGTATGCATAGCCAAGTTGGCGCGATGAACCCTTTGCACTGCACGGGATTAGGGAAAGCATTACTTGCTTTTAGCAGTGCCGACCATATTGAGCGGATTGCAACCGGTCCGCTTCCGCGGGCCACTAAGAACACGATTACCACCGAGAAAGCTTTAAGAATTGAATTGTCGAAGATTAGAGAACAAGGCTTCGCAATAGACGATGTTGAGAACGAATTAGGCATCAGATGCGTCGGCGCACCCATTCTTGGCCATGAAGGTACGGCTATTGCCGCTATCTCAATCGCCGGACCGGATACGCGCATGACGCCAGAGCGGACGTTGGAACTTGCAACAGAGGTTAAATCAGTGGCCAGAAAGATTTCTCGGCAATTGGGCTTCACATCTCACCCCCATTAGTAGCAAGATAGATAAACACCCATGAATTGAAGGAGCAAAAGTGAGCGAAGAAGGTTGGCGCGGCAAGATTGGCGGTTTAGAGCGCGAAGAGTTTGAGGGTTTCCTCGCTGAAGGAAAGATTGCTCGATTAGCCTGCAACGATCTTGAAGGGTTTCCTTACGTTGTTCCTTGCTGGCACGAGTGGGATGGCGATGCCTTTTGGGTTGTTCCTCGCATGAAATCTGCCTGGGCTGAATACCTAGCTAATGATCCTCGTTGTGCGATCACCATCGATGAAGAAGGTGCACTCCGAAAAGTTATCGCGCAATGCGAAGTCGAATTAGTTGAACGCCCCAACCTTGGTGGCAAGTGGGTCGAAATCGCAGAGCGCATGTCGGTTAGATACTTAGGACCGAACGGACCAAAGTACTTGGAACCAACTCTCGATAAGAAGCGATGGCTCTTCAAACTGACACCCATTCGTCTCTGGTCATGGCAGGGCGTTGATTGGGCAAAGCAGTACAAAGAGTAATTTCTGTCCCACCACTTGGAACGTAGAAAAGCCAAGGGTGTAAACCATTGACGATCGCTCCCTATCCCAATAAATTTGTTTGAAATGGAACCGTGTTCCAAGGGATGGGACGATCAATGAGCGCACTGAACGTGGTCGAAATGACCAAGGAATTCATCGCCATTCCAAGTCCCAACTTGCCCGGAGATGAACGAGCGATGGCCAGCGCAGTCCAGGGAATTGGTCAATCACTTGGCATTGGTGGCGGAATCGTTGTCGGTGCACTCGATACCAGGCCAAACGTCCTCATCGATCTTGATTTTGGCGGCGGAGGTCGCCATCTGGCCTTGAGCGGCCATCTCGATACGAAGCCAGTTGGGGATGCGCGCTGGGACACGGATCCATTTGTTGCAACCATCGACGGCGATTTCATGTACGGGCTTGGAACCTGCGACATGAAAGGCGCCGTCGCCGCAATGTTGATTGCCGCTTCGCGAGTTGCATCCGCAGGGTTGAAAAATGGTCGACTCACTTTGGTCTTTACTGCTGATGAGGAGTACGGGAGTCGGTTTGGTTCTCGTTACCTTGCTGAAGAGAAACTCGTGCAGGCCGATGCAATTGTGATCGGTGAACCAGGGGGTGTGCGTACTGATTGGGATCAACTCAACATCGTCAGTCGCGGAATCGCAAATTTGTTCTTCGATGTCGAGGGAGATCAGGGACATTCAAGTTTGTCTCAAGTACGTGGAAATGTGAGTGCGACGCAGGAAATGTCTAAGTTGCTTCTCGCCTTTGCAAACTCATTCACTCCCAGCTTTCCAAAGAATGATCTTGGGGTATCGCCAACGGTGAATGCTGGTGTGTTGATATCGGGTGGAGTCGGCTTTGGTGTGGTGCCAGGCCTGGCCACATTCGCTTCTGATATCCGATTGACTCCCGGAATGGAACGAGCAGATTTTGAATCAGATTTAACTAAATTCTTAGCGAAAGAGATGGAGCAAAACCCAAGGCTGCGCGCCGCTTACCGGTTTGAAGAAGCGCCAAGGGATTGGTTGCCACCGACGGCAGTGGATAGTACGCACCCAGTTGTGGCTTCGTGCCAGAAAGCCTTACTACAGGTCCGTGGTGAAGAGAGTCCGCTCAGCGCATTTCCAGGAACCACCGATGCCTGCTGGCTCCAGGGCATGCTTGGCATACCTACGTTGCCAGCTTTCGGACCAGGAATGCTCGAGCGCGCGCACGCTGCCAACGAACGAATCTCGATTCGCGCACTTGAGCAGAGCGTGGATATTTATGAAGCCCTGATTCGTGATTTTTGCGAGGTCGCATGAGCACGTCCGTTGTAGCTCCAGACGCCCAAGAGAGTAAGCGGCGCTCATCAGTAGATTTAAGTCAACTGACTCCGCTTCTAGGTCTTGCGCTTGTTGCTTTACTGGCCGCCATCTTTGCGCCGAAATTCTTTCAAGCTGACAATTTAGGAAACTTGACTCGCCAAGCCGGAATTTTGGCCGTAGTTGCTGCTGGTCAAACTCTTGTTTTGCTAGTTGCCGGTATCGATCTCTCGGTTGGTGCCGTCATTACACTCAGCATGGTTTTGATCGCAAAGATTTGTAAAACAGATGAATCTAAAATTCTCATGGCACTTATCGTGGCGCTCATCGTTGCGCTCATCGCAGGATCTGCAAATGCATTTCTTGTCGTTGTGAGACGTGTTCCACCCTTCGTAGCCACGCTGGCGACTGCTGTTTTGATTGGCGGAGTGCAAACTGCGTACACGCAAGGTGTCCCTAGCGGAAGTATTCCGAAGGCTTTGACCCGCCTCGGTTCCGGGAACTTGCATGGAATTCCAGTGCCAAGCATCGTCGGCCTACTTGTTATCGCAGCCACTGCTTTCGTGCTTCGTTACACCTACATCGGGCGCTGGATTTACGCCTCAGGTGGCAACCCGGAAGCCGCTCGCGTTTCAGGTGTACCTGTTTCCCGAGTAGTTGCAGGATGTTTTATTGCGAGCAGTCTTTTTGCACTCGCTGGAGGAATTTTGTTGGGCGGATATGCCGGGTACGTGGATTCATACCTAGGTGCAGGTTACGACTTAGATTCAATCGCTGCAGCAGTTATTGGCGGTACATCTTTTGCCGGAGGCAAAGGAGGCGTTTGGCGCACACTGGTGGGTTCACTCATCATCACTGCAGCGCTAAACATGATAGTTCTGGCAGGCGCATCCGAGTGGTTACAACTCTTCGTCAAAGGGTTCGTAGTCATTCTGGCGGTTGCAATTCAGACGGCCCGATGGAATTGGAGGCGCCGCCGGTAAGTAAGTCTGCCCAGATGTTGGCTCAGCCCCTTGAGCTGATAGTTCAAAAGATAGGTGCAGGACAGGTATACCTAACGCACTATGAAGGAGAGTAAATGCAATTAGTTACGAAGTTGAAAATGAAGCGATCCTGGCAATTTGCAGCCGCTGCAACTTTCTCGATCGTATTGGCTGCTTGCTCGAGTTCTACCTCGAGTGAAACAGCTGCTCCAGCCGAGACTGCAGCTGCTGCAGCTGACGCCGCACCAGATGCTCTTGCTACTGCTTGGGCTGATGACTGGGCAACGCTAGGAATTACGAATCCTGGGATCACCCCAACGGATAAGGGAATCACAACCGTTGATACCGCGAAGTACAAGAAGGATGGCCCGTACACGATTGCATTCGCATCGCAAGGACCAACCAACTCTTGGGCAACAATCTACGATGAAGCCCTCAAGGGCGAGGCAACCAAGCTTGGCGTAACCATCAGCTATGCCGGTGCCATGGGCAAGGAAGATAAGCAAGTTGCTGACATCAACGACTTGCTCGCCAAGAAGCCTGATGCTCTTATCGTCACTCCAATGGGACCTTCTGTGAAGGCTCCAATTGAGCGCGCGGCAGCAATGGGCATTCCAGTCATCATTTGCACCGGCGTTGTTGATTCAACAGCACCAATCGCAACTGTTGACCGCGATAACCGCCTTAACGGTGCTCTCTCTGCTGAGTGGATCGCCGAAAAGATCGGCAAGAAGGGCAATATTGTGATGCTTAGCGGTATCGCAGGCGTCCCAACTGCCGAAACTCGTAAGACTGCTGCTGAAGAAGTATTTGCTAAGTACCCAGATATCAAGATCCTGGATAGCCAATACGCAAACTGGTCACCAACTGACGGCAAGAAGGTTGCCGAGCAGATGATCACCAAGTTCGGATCGAAGATCCAAGCAGTTTGGTCTGATAGTGGAATTCAAGATATTGGCGTTATCCAAGCATTCTTGGCCGCCAAGCTTCCAATTCCTCCAATGACCGGAGAACCAGTTAACGCATTCCTCAAGTTGGCTAAGGCTAACAATGTTGAATTCGCTGCAATTGGTTACCCACCAAGCCACTCGGCTTTCTGCCTTGATGCTGCAGTTGCAGCTCTCAAGGGCGAGCCAGTGACTAGCTTCGTGAACGTTGCAGTTCCGCTGTTTACCAACATGGATATTGACAAGTGGGTACAACCAGCGTGTTCTGACGATCTATGGCTACCAGCGGATGGAATTCCTGCTGATGTCCTCAAGAAGCTCAAGCTCTGCTAATCACCCGGTAGGTGCTGAGGAGGGGAGTTCATCTCCTCTCCTCAGCACTAGGGGTGTTAGCAAATCATTCTCCGGTGTTCCGGCTCTCATTGACGTCGACTTTGACCTGTACCCAGGTAGAGTCCACGCACTTTTAGGGCAGAACGGCGCAGGAAAATCGACGCTCATTTCAATTCTTTCCGGTGTACTTCAAGCCGACTCGGGAGAAATTGTGCTGAGCGGAGAGTCGCGCAATTTTTCAACCCCGCGTGAGGCTCTTGATGCAGGGATTGTTGCTGTGTATCAAGAGTTAAGCCTCCTTCCACATATGACCGTTTCAGAAAACCTCTTCCTTGGAATCGAACCAGGCAAACTCTCAGTTCTCGATCGTAAATCTATGTCTGACCAATCGACCGAGATGCTTCGAAGCCTTGGCGCAGAGGGTATCGATCCGAACGCGTTGGTTGGAACGCTTTCACTCACATCACAGCAGATTGTCGAGATAGCCAAAGCATTAATTCGAAATGCCAAAGTCCTTATCCTTGATGAACCAAGTGCGGTTCTCGGTGACGACGAACTTGAACTTCTTTACAACCTCATAGCCAAACTAAAGGCGACTGGAATCGCAATCGTCTACATCACTCACCGTTTAGACGAAGTAATGCAAATTGCTGATGAGGTAACGATCATGCGTGATGGTCGTAAAGTGATTACCACTGATCGGGCAAATCTGGATACTGAGAGCATGATCGAGGCCCTTGTTGGCCGAAAGATCGCAACTAAGTCTGCCCCTAAATGGATTAATGAGAATCGTCCAGTGAGCGGAGAGCCGATCTTAAAAGTTTCGAATCTAATTTTGCCTGGCATGAAGGGTAAGGCAATGGATTTCGATTTATTCCCTGGTGAAATTCTGGGCTTAGTGGGAATGACTGGCTCGGGTCGCTCAAGGCTTCTTCGTACCCTTGCTGGTTTAGCGTTTCCAACCTCGGGGCAAGTAAGTATCGATGGGAAACCACTTCGGATTAAAAATCCTCGCACCTCCATCGCCGCTGGAATTGTTCTTGTGCCTGAAGACCGTAAGCGGATGGGCTTGGTGCTTGATCAGCCGATTGGATCGAACATTGTGTTATCAATTGTCACCAGGTTGAGCCGAATCACTTGGATTCCCGACAGCGTGGTGAAGAAGCTCTCTAATGACATGCTTCAGCGCCTGAGTGTGAAATCTACGGGTCCTAGTCAGATAGTTCGCTTTCTCTCCGGAGGTAATCAACAGAAAGTAGTCATTGGTCGATGCCTCACAACCAAGCCCCGACTCCTCTTACTTGATGAGCCTTTACGAGGAGTAGATATCGGTGCGAAATCTGAAATTGTTGAGATTGTTTCCGAGATTGCGCGGAACGGAACGGCAGTCATCGTTGTGAGCTCGGAAATTGAAGACATTTTGGCCCTTACCGACCGCCTATTTGTGATGCGCGATGGAGAAATGACACAAGAACTTACTGGGGATCACGCCAACGAGGCTGAAGTCCTCCGTGCGACTGTAGGCGTGACACATGAATGATCTAAAAACGAAAATCATTAAGTCTTTTTCGAATGGTCTTGCGGTATGGATCATCATCGCGCTGCTCACCATTACTGCTTCTTTGACTTCTAAAGACTTCGCTACATTAGGCAACGTCAACAACTATTTGGGTCAGACGCCATTTCTTATCATGGGTACTTGTGGCATGTTCCTTGCAGTTATTGCAGGGCAAATCGATCTCTCGATAGCCGCATTAGCGAAAATAACGTCCGTCTTAGTCTCTGGAATCGGCAATGGAGATGAAAATAAGTTTTGGTTAGCAGTGCTGCTCTGTTATGCCATTGGTATTGGGGTTGGCCTCTTTAATTCATTCCTTATTGTCAAACTTAAAGTTCCCGCATTCGTTGCAACCTTGGGAACGTACTCGATTCTCGAAGGATTAGTACTTGCCTATACAAATAGAGGAATTGGCAGTATCCCCGGCAACGTAATTGTGAAGTTCTACGACGGCGTCGGGCCCTTCCCGGTCTCCTTCATTGTCGTAATTGTTATTTTGGCATTACTCGGACTTTGGCTTAAGAAATCTAGATTGGCACTTCGACTCTTTGCTGTCGGCGGCGACCCTGAGGTAGCGAGAAGGTCTGGAGTAGCAAGTGGACCAGTGATTACCGCGTCGATGGTGCTCTGCTCGCTCTTTGCGGTTTCGGCAGGCATCATTCAGGTATGTCGTGCCGGCGTGGGTACCCCCACGACCGGAAATGGATTGGAACTCGCTGCAATCACCGCTGTTGTTCTGGGCGGTGTCTCGCTTATGGGTGGTCGTGGTCGGCTAGTGGGCGCTATCGGTGGAGCAATCCTAATAACTCTGATCGATAACTCCCTCAACATGATCGGCGTCTCTCAGTACAGCCAAGGTTTACTCCGAGGAGCAGTCATTGTTGCCGCCATCGCGGTCTTCGTCTCCAAACGCCAGCAGTCGACATGAGCAAGCCCTCGCTCACCACCTTCGGCGAGGCCATGATTCGTTTTTCACCTCCGATGGGCGAACGAACTTCTCGCACCGATTCATTTAATGTGTCTATCGGTGGTGCTGAACTGAACGTAGCCATCTCTGCCAAGGCGATGGGCATTGATTCAACTTGGATTTCTTCCCTTCCAGATGATGAACACGGCGCGCGTATCCTGCGCCACTGTCGTGAATTTGAAGTAAAACCGAGCATCATCCCGTCTCGAGCGAGAGTCGGACTATATTTTGCAGAACTTGGCCCAGCGCCTCGCGGTAGCACGGTTCATTACGATCGTGCGGGATCGGCATTTGCAGAGCTTTCAAAAACAGAAGTTGATTTCTCTCACCATGTTGGTTCGCCCGCAGCGCTCTTTTCCTCTGGCATATCGATGGCTGTTGGAAAGGATTCTCCGGAGTTAGTTGAAGATTTTCTCGACTCATCACCAGGCGCACTTCGCTGCTTTGAAGTGAATTACCGAAGTAAACTCTGGGATAGAGAGAGTGCTGCTGCAGCTATCAAGCGAGTTTTAGGAAAAGTGGATGTGCTTTTCGCCTCGCCTCAGGATCTCACTGACCTTCTGCACTTGGGTAAGTCCGTTCATGAAGCAACTCAACACCTCATGGACGAGTTGGGCGTGAAACTCATTTCAGTACCTTCAAGAACGGGGAATATTGGTGAGGTAGGGACCAACTCAGCAATCACTTACTCTTCTGGATCGAAGTGCGAATCTTCAGCAGACGGTTTTGTTCTTGACCCGATTGGTGCTGGCGATGCTGGAACCGGTGCCTTCCTTGGGGAATATCTGGTTACCGGAGATGTTGCTCTGGCTACGGAAGCATCAGTACACGCATCGGCCTTTAAGCAGACACATTATGGCGATGCTGCACAATTTTCACGGCATGAGTTAAGCGAAGCTGGCATCTACAGGGTTAAGCGGTAAATGATGAGTGCTCAAACCGCGAAGCTCATTGTCGCCCTCAAAGAATTTCCAATTATTGCCATCGTTCGCGAAAGTGGACCTGAAGAAGTGGTGCGCAGCAAGGTGGAAACGCTCATCGAAGCTGGGGTACTCGCTCTCGAAGTCACTACGAACTCCACCGCATGGCAGAAAATCGTTCGTGAATATTCATCTCAAGTAAGTATGGGTGTGGGTACCGTAAATACGATTGCACATGTAAATGAAGCTCACGAAGCGGGAGCGATTTTTACTGTTTCTCCTGGAACTCGAGAAGAAGTAATTAAGCGTTCTCTCGAACTCGGAATGCTGCCCTTCCCGGGCGCCCTTACCCCCACCGAGGTATTGCTTGGCGTTGAGGCCGGGGCTGAATTCATCAAGATATTTCCCGCCGGCCAACTTGGGATCAATTATCTCAAAGCTTTGCTTGGCCCACTTAATACTGTGAAATTTGTGCCGACCGGAGGAATCTCAACCGAACAGGCAGGGGAGTGGTTGAAGGCGGGAGCAACTGCCGTAGGCCTAGGTAGCGATCTGACACGTGGCAGTACGGAAGAAATTAGAGCGAGAGTTGCGGCGCTGAAGTCACACATTGCGAGCCCTTCAAAGGCTGCCCAGTGACCATCAGAATTGATTCGCACCTACACCTCTTTGCCAGTACCAAGAGTGAGTATCGTCGTGGAGTTCATCCCCTTTATCCCGAGGAACGTGAAGCCCTTATCGGTAACTTCATCACAGTGATGGATGAGAATTCCATAGATCACGCCGTTCTCGTCTCTTTAGACGATCATGACGATTATGCAGCGGCCGCGCGAGAAGAGTTTCCAGAACGCTTCTCCTTGGTCGGCGTGATGAATAGCGATGCTCATGACCTGGCTAAGGATTTTGAGAGTAGAAATGAAAAGAGTAATTATCTTGGTTTCCGTGTATGGGAGCTAGGAGATCTAACGAGCCCCATTCGGAAACTAAAGAGCTTCGAGATGCTGAAGTCCATGAGCGAAGCCGGAGTGATTGCATGGTTTTACTCCACATCAGAGCAACAAGAACTTTTACCTAAAGTTTTACAAGAACTTCCTGACTTAAAAGTTGTTTTGAATCATCTTGGATTCTGTCAGAGCGGTTGGGATGTCGATGCCTGGGGGCGTCCACGTATCGAAACACCAATCCCACCCCCCTCTTGGAAGTATGTGAAGGATCTGGCTGCTTCTCCCAACGTTTCCGTGCTCTTCTCTGGGCAGTACGCGTTTAGTAATGATGAGTTCCCCTATCAAGATATGAGGGGAATGTCAGCAGATCTTCTTGAGTGGTATGGGGTTGAGCGGCTCATGTGGGCTTCGGATTGGCCATGGATAGATCAGCGACCCGGATATAAGTCTCTCTCAGAACTTCCGGCTCTGCACTTTCCTAATATGACTTCTGAGGATCTACAAAAGATTATGGGGGAGAACGCAGCACGAATATTTTCACTAAAAAATGTTAAAGCGAGAGATGGGAAAGCACTATGAAACCAGAGATAAGGCCTGACGTCGTCGCTATGGAACGATCTGGTATCCGTCAGGTGATGGATATTGCCTGGGCAACTCCCAACGTCATCCATCTCGAAGTTGGTGAGCCAAATTTCTCTACGCCAGAACACATTTGCGAGGCGGCCGCCAAAGCTATTCGCGCTGGGGAGACTCGTTATACGCCGAACGCGGGTGTTGCCCCACTGCGGGAGGCACTGGCCGACAAGGTCCATCGCATTAATGGCATCAATGCCCATCCAGATCAGGTAACTGTTTCAGCGGGGGCAGTACAGGCAATTTATGCGGCCATGATTTCCTTCATGGCTCCTGGCGATGAGATCTTGCTACCCGATCCTGGTTGGCCCAATTTCCGCATGATGGCCACGCTCCTTTCGGCAACGCCGATCTATTACCCACTGCGCGCTGAGAACGGTTTTCTACCTGACGCCAAGGAAATCGCTTCGCTTGTGACTCCGCGCACGAAGGCAATCTTGATCAATACTCCTTCAAATCCATTGGGAACAGTAATCCCTGCAAAAGTACTTCAAGAGATTTACGAGATGGCCTCAAAGCACAATCTTTGGATCGTTTCAGATGAGTGCTATGACCAGATCACTTTCGAGCAACCAATGGCAAGCATCGGTGCAAATGATCCGGAAGAACGAGTTATTAGTACCTATAGCTTCTCAAAGAGCTATGCCATGACTGGCTGGCGCGTGGGGTATGCGATCACTCCCAAGAGAATTTCAGGCGACATCGCGAAATTGCAAGAGCCGCTGATCTCATGCGTTAGTTCGCCAGCGCAGTTTGCGGCGCTCGCTGCCCTGCAAGGTCCGCAGGAGTGCATTCAGGAGATGAGAGATGCATATAGAGAGCGACGCGATGCAGCAGCAGAGGTTGCTAAAGCCGCAAATCTGGACTTCATCATGCCAGCTGGAGCTTTCTATTTCTGGCTGGGCATCAAAGAGACCAAAATGCCATCGCTAGATTTTGTTCTTAAGTTAGTACGTGAGCATGCAATAGCTACGGCACACGGATCAGCCTTCGGAAACTTCGGCGAGGGTTACGTGCGCGTCTCTCTGGCAAACACTAAAGAAAGCATCTTGAAGGGCGTCACCGCCATCGCAAACCAACACGCTCAACTTATCCAACACAACTAACGGAGTAGCTATGAAAGCACTTGTATTTCAAGGTCCTTGGGAAATGACCGTAGAAGATCGTGCACCTCGCGATCCTTCCGATCATGAAGTACGTGTAGCGGTGATTGCTACTGGAATCTGTGGTTCTGATATCCACGGGTTTGCCGGGCATACGGGCCGTCGCCATCCCAACCAGGTCATGGGTCACGAGACGGTCGGCAGAATCGATCTGTTGGGAAGTAAGGTTTCCGGTCTCAAAGTGGGGGATTTGGTCTCCATCAATCCGGCTATGACTTGCGGAGAGTGCAGTAACTGTAAGAAGAACGACCACGAGCTCTGTGATCGCTTGCGCGTTCTGGGTGTAGTACCTGAAATTGATGCCGCCTTTGCGGAATTCGTCACGGTGCCGAGCGAGAACATCATTCCGCTAGACCCCAATATGAATCCTGTACACGGTGCCTTGATTGAGCCGTTGGCAGTTGGCTACCACGCACTGCGTCGTGGTCATGTGTCCGCTGATCAGAACGTTGTCGTTATCGGAGGCGGGCCAATCGGACAAGCTGTGACGATTGCTTGCCGTCGCATCGGCGTTAACAACGTAATTGTCAGTGAGATCAGCCCAACTCGAAGTGCCCTTTTGATGCGCCTTGGTTTTACGGTTGTGCATCCGAAGGATCTCTTAACAGAAGTTGAATCTACCTTCGGGCGCAAGGCAGACACTGTTATTGATGCAGTGGGCTCTGAAGCCACAATCGCTTCCTCGCACGAAGTGAGTAAGCGCGGCAGCACCATTGTTTTCCTCGGTATGGCCGAGCCCGTGATGTCTATCAAGTCTTACGAATTCTCGGTAGCCGAAAGAACGCTAGTGGGCAGTTTCTGCTACAACAAAGATGATTTCTCAAGTACCGCAAAGTGGATCGCAGAGAATCCGGAGATCGGCGATGCGCTCATCGACCAGATTTCTACCCCGGAAGAAGCACCTGGGATATTCACTGCATTGGCTCGCCAAGAATTAGATGTGAGTAAGGTTCTTGTTCGTTTTAGTTAATTAGAACTACGACTTAATCAGCTTAGATTAATCAGCTTAGATTAATCAGAGTGGAGCATTTTGATATGTCGAGTATCCAACTCGGCAATCGAAGTGACGCCTAAGAGCTTCATGGTGCGTACTAATTCTTGAGTGAGAATCTCGACCGCCCGGGTTACTCCATCTTGGCCACCAGCCATGAGGCCATAGAGGTACGAGCGACCCACCCAGACGAAGTCGGCCCCGAGAGCCAGCGCAGCCGCTATATCTCCGCCGTGGGTAATGCCGGTGTCGATATGCACCTCGGCTTTTCCATCGATCTCTTCCACGACGGATCGAAGTTGGCTTAATGGGGTGACTGCTCTATCCAACTGCCGTCCACCGTGGTTAGAGAGGATGACAGCGTCAACACCTTGATCTACACATCGTCGTGCATCTTGGGCATTCTGTATTCCCTTGATGACAAGTGAGCCGCCCCAACGCTCGCGAATCCACTCAAGATCTTCAAACGTGACTGAAGGATTAAAGAGCGTATCGAGCATCTCGGCAACAGTGCCATTCCAAGAAGACATAGCGGCGAACTCAAGCGGAGGGGTAGTCAAATAGTCGGCCAACCATCTCGGCTTCTTGGCGAAATCGATTAGTGAGCGGAATGTTAATGAGGGAGGAATGGTTAGCCCGTTGCGAGCATCTCGTAAGCGAAGTCCAGAGACGGGTACATCAACGGTTAACACCAAAGTATCGACTCCGACAGCCTTAGCCCGGTCAATTGTCTCGAGATTTCTCGCCATATCTTTGAGCATATAAAGCTGAAACCAGTTAGTCCCCTTTGGGGCTCCAGAGACTACGTCCTCGATCGACGTAGTTCCCAGTGTTGAAAGTACGTAAGGAATATTGAATTGGGCAGCTACTTGGGCGACTGCAACCTCTCCGGCTGAATGCATCATTCGCGTGAACCCAGTAGGTGCAAAGCCGAATGGCAGATCGAAAGTATGGTCCAATGAAGTAGTCACGGTGGAGGCGGTTGACACATCGCGAAGGACTGATGGATGGAATTCGATACTTGAAAAACCATAACGCGCACGCGAGAGCGAAGCCTCGCTCTCTGCTGAGCCGTCTACATAATCAAACGGGCCCCTAGGAGTCCGCCTTTTAGCTAGAGATCTCAAATCCCAAATAGTGAGCGCTTTCTTGAGACGTTTAGCACGCCGATTAAATGAGATCTTGGGTAGGTGCAAAAAACTTCGAAAGTGGTTAATGGTGGGGAAATTCCTTTGCACATCGCCATTCTATGGTGAATTGAGTCCTTTGGAGAAGGGATTTAGCGGGGAATGGGTCCCCTAGCCGATTGGCAGGCGAGGTCCCGACACCTTTGCTAAAATGGGTCAATGCGCCGACACCTCGCCTTTATAGTTGCGCTGCTCGTACTCTTCAGCGGCACTGATGCCGCTGAAGCTGCGACGGTGATCAAAGTCGGAGGCGCCTGCACTAAAGCTGGTTTGATCCAGAAGAGTGCTGGCAAGAGTCTTGTGTGCGCCAAGAAAGGCGCGAAACTTGCTTGGATATTAATTTCGACGCCAGCAGTGGCTAAACCTGCAGCCCCTGTTGCGATTCCAGACCCAACTCCCGTGGTTACACCCACGCCAATTGCCATTGAAACGCAAGCCCCGACAACGCCTAAGACTCCGGCGGAGCTCTCGTACCTAGAAAACGTTCTTGGAGAACCACTTTTCACAGTTGTCGGTACACCTAATGACATCTGTCAGATAGCAACTACTCAAACGAATGGAAGTGGCGTAAAGCAAGCAGTAACACTCGATGATTTTGGTAAGTATCAATTCACTTTAACGAAGAATGGACTGGGAACAAGCGCAACTGTGCAGGCAAAGTGCACCAAGTCTGGCGAGGCACTTGCTGTTTATGAAGCGCCTAAAACCGTTGTTAAAACGGTGAGTATTAATAACTTCCCAACGGCTCCTACGCCAGGTCAGGTTGTGAAGTATCAAATAACTGGAACAGTGGATGATCAGTGCACCCAAGAGAACACTTTTCCTGGAAGTGCGAAGACGACTAAAACGATCACATTAGGAAAAACTGGAGCGATCGAAGCAACCATCACGATTGGGAATACCACTGGTCTCTGGCAAGTAGGTGTTATCTGCAAACTCTCCGGAAGCAAGAGTGTGAGTGCGCAGGTTGCATACGCGACCGTTTCGGCGAACATCTCTGGAATTCCCACAACTATGGCGCCTGGTGAGAAGTTCTCGTGGACACTTCGAGCAACACCAGGAGATACGTGTGATATCTCCACCACTTTTCCAGGGCAGACGCCTTCAACTCAAACCGTAACCATTTCCTCAAGCGGGGGGATTTCAGCTTCTGTGACGCTCGGATCTCGGACAGGGACGTTGATCTACGCGGTGAGTTGCGCGAAGTCAGGAAGTGCGACCGCTGTTGCCTCTGTTGCGTCTGCGAGTGCGCCCGCGCCAACGACTCCGGCGCCGACGACATCATCGGGTTCCCGGCGCCTCACTCAAGTGTGTATTTCAGCCGGCGCGGGAGTGCCTTTTGAAACTGGATGCCAAACAGATTCCTATCCATTCTGGGGTTTGAGTTTCTGTGCTCCTCGAAGCACAAGCGGCGCGTGGTCGCTATATATATCGGGCACCTTGATTCAAGTTGCCAAAGATTCCGGATTGGATTCACCATCCATGTGTCCTGATGCCTCTAAACCACTTTGGATCACCATCGGATCAATGATTTCTTCGAACACGCTTATACCGCAAAGCTTCTTGTACGAAGTTCATTGGGTGTACGTATCGAATAGCAAACCTGTGACAGTGGTCTATCCAATTCGGGTATCCGTTAGTTAAAGAACTTCTCCTACGCGCTTCAAAATTTCTCGCAGATTCTCTTCGTTAGTAGCGAAGTTCAATCGCGCCCATGAGTGCGTATCTATCTCAGTATGTAGCGTGTAATCCGAGCCTGTGGCTAGGCGTACCTTTGCGTTTTCCAAAATATATTCCGTGGCCTCGGGTGCTGCACCGGCTTTCGTGCGCGAAAGATCGAGCCAAGCAAGATATGTAGCTTCGGGGGCGTGGTACTTCACTTTGCCATCAAAAGTGGCCACCCACTCATCGATGATCGCTCGGTTCTTAGCGAGTTGCTCATTGAGCTCACCTAGCCAATCCTCGCATTCACTCCACGCCACCGCAGTCGCCACTTTTCCGAGAGTATTGGGGGCGCCAAAGTAGTCGATGGGTAGGGATGAAATTTCGTTCCATAATGCGTCCGGACCGACGTGCATGATTGCAGTACGCGTACCGGCAATATTGAAACCCTTGGTGGCCGAAGTGGTTGTGATAGTGCGGCGCGCGGCGTCATCGCTCAACGAAGCAAAAGGAATATGGACGTGGTCATCAAAGAGCAAGTCTGAGTGGATCTCATCGGAGAGAACAGGAATATCTAGTTCTTTTGCTGCTTCAGCAAGTTCCGTCAATTCAACATGCGTAAATGCCCGACCTGTTGGGTTCTGAGGGTTAATGACGATGATCATTGTTACGCGCTCGGCCTTAAGGCGAGCCGCAAGATTAGTGTTGTCGCATTTCCAGCCCTCTTCAGTAAATTCCATCTGAAGTGGCACGATACGTCGATTCATTTCTTCAATATTTACTAAGAAGTTGTTATATGCCGGAACATGAATGGCAATGCCGTCACCGGGCTTCGTGGAGTGATGCAACACAATTTGCAATACTTGAATGAGGTCGCTTAAAACTTTTGTGCGCTCGGGAATCGGTGTCCAGTTGTATAGGCGCTCCATGCGACTCTCAAAAGCCACAATAACTGGATCAAGATCCCAGAAGGGATAGCCGAATTCTTCGTCGCGAATCATTTCTTCCATAGCACTTTTGATGGCGGGAGCAATACCGAAATCCATATCGGCAACCCACGAACAGAGAGTCTCATCGTCGTTATTTCCCCACTTGGTACGACGAGGTTTGCGTAGTGAACCGAGATTGATCGATTTAAATTGCGCAGCGAACTTTCCCATTATCTTTTCGCCTCCAGTGATCCGTTTGCTTCGGCGAGAATGACATCTCGCAAAATTTCCATCTGGCCATGATGCTGGGTCAGCTCTTCATAAATATGTTGGAGTGCGCCGGCCTGAGTGAGAGCTTGATCTGGCCCCTGGAAAGCCGCGGGCGGTTCGTCGCGGAGGGGAGCGCGCGGGTCGGCGCCGGCTACATATTCAGCCAACCGAGCTTTGGCGTCGATGACGCGCTGGAGAAGCGGCGCTACGGGGCCGGTAGAGGTGAATTCGGCCGCTCGATCTCGCTCGATCTTGCGACCATTGACGAGGTACCCACCCCAGAAGTCGCTGACGCCGATGCAGTGAGTCAGGAGTGCGTAGGGGGAGTTGGCACCCGGTAACGAAGGCACACGGTTTGCGAGATCGTCCCCGAGACTTCCTACGATTGCAGCCATTCCGTCGAAGGCGCGATCAGCGAAGTAGAGAAATTCACTGGCCTCCAGCACGCTGCGCTCCTTCGTCACGACATTTACTTACTAGAGCCTATCGGGGCAAGGCGCTGGAGAACAGAACTGTACGCTGAGGCGATGATGCCTCCCCGGATGCCTTCTAAAGATTCCATCCTCCAAGTGGGTCTCGAACTTGGAATGCCACTTTCGGAGGAGGAAGTAGAGATAGTTATCGGCCTAATTCCCGGCCTGATCAATTCCTATGAAGAGATCTCTCTACAGCACGCTGCGTCGACTTCGAGTCCGGTGAGAGCTCAGACTGGAATGCCACCCATCGAGAATCCGCATCATGCCTGGACGTGGAAGTGTTCAATTCCTCCCACCTCAAAAGGTGTTCTCGACGGAATCAAAGTGGCCGTCAAAGACAACATTGCAGTAGCTGGTCTCCCCATGCGCGCGGGATCAAATGTCACCGACGGCTGGCTTGCTGAAAGCGACGCAACCGTGGTGACATCACTACTTGAAAATGGCGCTGAGATTGTCGGCAAATCTCAATGCGAGGATCTCTGTATCAGTGGCGGTTCAATCACCGCACAACCCTTCCCGGTGCATAACCCAGTAAGAAGGAATTACTCCGCCGGCGGATCCTCTTCAGGGAGCGCTGTTCTGGTCGCCACTGGGGAGGTAGATCTCGCATTAGGGGCGGATCAAGGGGGTTCAATTCGTATCCCTGCATCACTCTGCGGAGTCATCGGATTGAAGGCTACTTTTGGAGCGATTCCCTATACAGGAGTTCTTGGACTTGAGCCTTCGATTGATCATGTCGGCCCTATCGCTCGGGACATTGAGACCATTCACCAATCTCTGCAAGCGTTGGTGACATTCCAGGAGAGTGATCCCCGCCAGCGTCCATTCGTAAACGAGATTCAAGGGCTAAAGAAGGTACTCAGTGAAACCCAGCTCACGCCTCTCGCTAATTTAAGAGTTGCATTGATTAGTGAAGGCTTTGAACTGACGAGCGAGGGAGAGGGAGAATTTCCTGGTTCAGCTGCATCTGCGGATCTCGTCATGATGCAGGCGCAGAAATTGATCGGGCTGGGTGCAACCGTTGATCTGATTTCGATTCCAGAGCATCGGTTTGCTGAACATGTTTACCTTCCTATTTTGCTAGAAGGTGGTGCTCTCTCACTGACCTCTTTGAAATCGACGCTCTTTGGGCAGGGCTATAGTGCTACAGGCGATGTAGAGAGCGAAATCGTCCGCGGACTTTCGAGTAATGGAAGTGCCGCATCTCCACTCACGAAATTAATCGCAATTATGGGGAATATCTTCTTCAAGGAGACGCACGGAGATTTCTATCGCCTGGCAAATATCCTGCGGAAGCAAATCTCTGACGCGTACAACAAAGTTTTTGAAAATTATGACGTCTTACTCTGCCCTACAACGGCACCTGCGGGCATTGCATTGGAGATGTCTGGAGATTCGAAGAATATTGGACGCGAAACTTTTTCTTTTTATCAAAATTGTTGCGTTACCGATCTCACTGGTCATCCTTCGATTTCGGTACCTGCCGGAACGATTGATGGCTTACCGGTCGGCGCAATGTTTGCAGCCAAACACTTTGATGAGATGACGCTCTTGCGAGCTGCCAAAATGTTTGTAGATGCCGCAAAAGTTGCAGCTCCGAAAGAGGCTTAGATCTAGCGAGGGCGCTGGCGACGGCTCTCGGGACGTGGGCGTGACTTACCGCTGGATTGACCAGGGCGTCCGCCGGGACGACCACCAGAAGCACCGGGACGACCACTTGAATTCGAACGACCAGCGGGGCGAGCGCCACCTGAACGGCGTCCTTCGCTCTTATCTGCAAAGACCGGAGCCACCCATGGGGTGCCACTTGGCTCTTGTGCACCGAAGAGTGAGTTGAGCTCAGGTGCATGTGGCTTCACGCGAACGAATGCTGCGTTAACGCCCGCACGAGTGGTGAGCCCACGAATCGTTTTCTGTTGATTCGAAGTCGTAAGCGTTACTACTGTTCCGGACTCACCTGCACGTGCGGTACGACCGGCACGGTGCAAGTAATCCTTGGGATCGGTAGGTGCATCAACGTGCACTACAAGTGAAATGCCATCAACGTGAATACCACGAGCGGCTACGTCTGTTGCAACAAGTGCATTTGTTTCCCCGGACTTGAAGGCCGCAAGAGTACGAGTACGTACTGCTTGTGACTTACCACCGTGAAGTGAGCCGACGGGTACACCGCGATCTGCAAGTTTCTTCGCAAGCTTGTCAGCACCGTGTTGGGTACGTACGAAAAGAATGGTGCGACCATCGCGCGCAGCAAGTTGAGTCGTGATCTTGTCTTTGTCGAGCGGATCGATAACAAGAACATGGTGATCCATGGTGTCAACGGATGCCTTATCGGAATCTACTGAGTGCACGACTGGGTTTCGAAGGTACTTGCGAACAAGTTGTTCAACCGGACCATCAAGAGTTGCACTGAAGAGAAGACGTTGGCCGTTTGGCTTCGTTTGATCAAGGATTTCCTTCACGACTGGAAGGAAGCCCATATCGACCATCTGATCGGCTTCATCAAGAATCACGATTTCAACATCTGAAAGACGTACTTCGCGTTGCTTGATCAAGTCCATGAGACGACCAGGGGTGGCAACCAGAATCGGGACCGCTTTACGCAGCGCCTGGATTTGTTGTCCGTAAGGCATGCCGCCAGCGATGAGGCGTGAATCAAGACCAAGTGATTGGTTGAGTGGGCGCAAGGTGTCGTTGATCTGCATCGCGAGTTCGCGAGTAGGAGCCAGGATCAGCGCGAGTGGTTGGTGTGCCTTAGCTTGGCGTCCAGCGAGGCGGGTGAGCATTGCTAGGCCGAAGGCGAGGGTCTTACCGGAACCGGTCTGACCGCGGCCCAAGACGTCCCGGCCAGCGATAGCATCGGGAAGGGTGGCGGTTTGAATAGGGAACGGTTCGAGGATCCCGCCGGCCTTGAGGACCTTTACGAGCGCAGGATTAACACCGAGTTTAAAGAATGACATGGACAAATACACCTAACGGGACGACAAGCGCGTCCCGAAATGGCCCAACTTCGACCAAGATGTTGCCAAGACTCGCAAGTAAACGCACGAAGCGTTCAGGGAAGTTCTTTTGAAGCGGTTGCTCCAACTGACCCAAGTCTACCGTGGCTTTGCCCCCGTTCTTACCAGCGTGTTCTCCGCGCTCGATTTACGCTCATGGCAGACTGCCCGCATGATCAACATCTGCCTTGCAGGAGCTACCGGTTGGACCGGAGTGGCCCTGGCCCACGCTATTCACGAAAGTTCCGATCTCAAACTCGTTTCCGCCGTTGCTCGCAAAAGTGCAGGTGGAGATTTAGGTGAAGCACTCGGTGCTGGAAAGTGGGGAGTTCCGGTCTTTGCTGACATAAATGATGCGCTCGCGGGCGTCGATGTAATGATCGAATACACCAGCCATGCAACTGTTAAAGCAAATACGTTGGCTGCTATTGCTCACGGTGTGCACGTGATTGTGGGTTCTTCAGGACTTACCGGTGCAGATTACGATGAAGTTGATGCAGCAGCAAAGAAAGCTGGAGTTGGCGTTGTTGGCTCTGGAAACTTTGCAATCACGGCCGCACTTGCACAAGCCGCCGCCGTGATGGTGGCTAAACATCTTCCGCAATGGGAGGTCATCGACTACGCAAGTTTCACCAAGCCAGATGTTCCCAGCGGCACCGCGCGCGAGCTCGCAGAGAAACTCAGCGCAGTGCATCGCCCAGCAATCGGCGTCGAAGTTGCTGATATCGCTGGACCAAAGGAAGCCCGCGGTGCAGATATCGATGGCACTCGAGTCCACTCGATTCGCCAACCAAGTTTCGTAGTCTCTACCGAAGTGATCTTCGGGCTACCAGAGCAACGACTTTCTATCCGCTTTGACGCAGGTAGTTCGCCGGCACCATATGTGGATGGCACTCTCCTTGCAGCACGTGCGGTCATCAAGCAAAAGGGCCTTATCCGCGGCTTAGATACTCTCCTGCTCCAGTAAGGGTTCACTTCGAGATGAGTTATATAGCAGTCATCTTCACTTCTACCCGTCGGGATAGTGATCACGAGGAGTACGCAAAGTGGAGCCATCTCATGTCGGAAATGGTGCGCGAGGTTCCAGGTTTTCTCGGCTCAGATTCTTTCCGCGACCCCGAGAGTAGGGAAGGCGTCACGATCTCCTATTTCGAAGACGACGAAGCCGTGAAGATGTGGCGCGAGGTGAGTGAGCATCAACAAGCCCAGAATCTTGGCCGTGAAAAGTTCTATAGCGAATATCGCACGAGAGTTACCCGCGTGGAGCGCGAGTACCACTGGGAGCGACCAGATTAAAGAGCTGGAGTAAAACCGAGCACTTCGCCAAAGAAGGTGAGTTCGCTCTCCAGGCTATCGATAATCGAAGTGGCCTTGATGAATCCGTGGCCTTCTCCCTCGTAAGCGATATAGCGATGCTTGATTCCTTTTCGGACGCAGACATCGCGGAAGGCTTCTGATTGCGCCGGCGGCACTACTTTGTCATCGAGTCCTTGGAAGATGATCAGTGGCGCAGAGAGATTCTCTGCATGAGTGATCGGTGAACGTTCTACGTAGAGATCTTTTCGCTCGGGATACGGCCCAATCATCGAATCGAGGTAACGCGATTCAAAGTCGTGGGTATCGGTAGCGAGCGTTTCGCAATCTGCGACACCGTAATACGAGGCTCCCGCCGCAAAGACATCGCCCATCACAAGAGCATTGAGCACGGTGAAACCACCAGCGCTGCCACCCTTGATCACTACTTTTGATTTATCTGCAGTGCCATCGGCTACCAGCGCATCGACGACTGAAAGGACATCTTCGTAATCCATGATGCCCCACTGACCGCGCAACGCATTGCGATACTCACGTCCATAACCAGTCGATCCACCGTAGTTCACATCTACCACTGCGATTCCGCGAGAGGTGTAATAAGCGAAACTCAATTTCGCGGTCGCCGAAACTTGCGCAGTAGGTCCACCATGCGCGGTAACAAGTAGTGGAACGGGACCGCTAGCTGTGTAATCGGGATTTTGCGGTGGATGCAAGATCGCATGTACCGAACGACCGTGCTTGCCCGGCACAGTGATTGCGCGCGGGGTGGTGAGGTAATCGGCTGAAACAGGGAGTGTGGTCTCCCAAATGGTGTCGACCACCTTTGCGGTTGCAAGATCGATTTCAACCAATGCTGTAGGCGACTTGGCGCCGCCGGCGATGACGTATGCGCGATCTCCATTAATTGATTGCGTTGCAGTGAAGGCTGTGAATGACGAAACTATGTCGGCGCACGACTTGCTCTTTGGATCCACGATCACCACGCGTTGGTTATCTGGAGTTCCATGAATGGAGAGCACGCGGCCGTCATCTAGTAGCGAGATGAAGCGTTGGCCGATTTGCCACATGGGCATACCCCACTCGGCACTCTCCGAAACGATGTGTTCCTTCGTACCGTCGAGTGAGATCTTCCAGAGATTCCACCAACCTGAAGAATCTGAAATGTAATAGAGCTCGTTGTTACTTACCCACTCGGGAGTCAGAATCGATTCCTCGGTAGAACCAGTAAGAGTTCGCACATTGGTTAATTCGCCATTCGTGATGTCGCCAATGCGAAATTCGGTTCCGTCCCAAGGCATTTGTGGGTGTTCCCATGCCATCCACGAGAGGTGCTTACCGTCAGGTGAGAGTCGTGGATGCATGTAAAAGTGTGATGACGATTCAATTACCCGGAGTTTTCCGTAGAAATTGATGGCGACTAGATCCCGCCGACAATCATGTCCTTCAACAATTTCGCGAATGCACCAAATTTCATTCCCCACTTGAAGCATCCCGGCGTAACGATGCGAACGAGCTTCCTTTGGTTCTGGCGTGAGAGCGATGGGATCGCTGCCAGCTTCTAAAACGTAGAGCCGCTGGTCGCTCTTATTGCAGAAGACCAATGCAGGAGAGCCGCCTCTTTCGATCACGAGCCAACTCAAACCGCCGTATTCCAGAATAGAAGTCTTGGCATCCCACGGTGCGGGTAGAAAATCTCCCTTGCGACTGACTACAACTCGTCGCCCACCCTCATGTGGCCTTATTTCATCCCAATAAAGCTCCCCATCAGCGACTTGCGTGTATCCAATACTGGTGGCGGCTCCGGCGAGCATGGCGGCAGAGAGCGGTGAGTTCCAAGCTCCTGGAATGGCTGAATTCTTCATTCGGTCATCATGTCGGATTAACGCCTCGATTGCCTAGGGAATTGGCACCCATGCACCTAAAATTCCAGCATGAAAAGAACTCGTCTCACAATCGCCGTAATAACCTCGCTCGCTCTGCTCGCTGGTTGCTCATCCTCAACTTCTTCGAGCACCGATAGCGCGGCTGTTGGCTCCAGTATGGATTCCAGTATGGATCCCAAGATGGATCACAGCAGCATGCCAGCCCCTTCGTTGGCGCCGGGGATGGCAACGGCGGCCCCTGGTGGCGGTTCTTTTCTCAATGAGAAGTTGCCGGCTGATGTGCTCGCCCTCCCGCTCTTTGATTCCACTGGTGAAGCATTCACATTGGCTGACTTCGCTGGAAAGTATGTGGTGATTACCAATTTCCTCACCTCGTGCCACGAGATTTGTCCGATGACTACGGTCAATATGCGCGATATTGCCCGCGCCCTATCTGCCGTTGGTCTCGCCAGCAAAGTTGCGGTGATGGAAGTATCCGTAGATGGCGAGCGCGACACCGCCCCCCGTCTTGCGGCTTACCAAGCGCTCTTCAATGAGAAGAGTTGGATTATGGCCGGCGGGAGCACCCAATCGTTAGCAGCGCTGTGGAAGTACTTTGGTGCACCAGCCAAGAAAGAAGTATTTAGCGCAGCAGACATGGCAACACTGCCGAAGGATTGGCAGACCGGCAAGAGTGATACCTACGACATGATGCACTCAGATCTGGTCATCATCCTCGGTCCAGATTCCACGTGGCGTTGGCTCGATCTTGGATCTCCAAAGACGTCCCAGGGTGATATCCCGGCGGCCCTCAAGGCGTATTTAACTGAGGATGGGCAGAAGAACCTGGCAGCTCCCGAAGAGCCCACCTGGAGTGTAGGAGCGGTACTCGCCGCCATTACACAACTCACCCTGAACCCAGTTAAGTAGTTTTTTAGAGATTTCACTCTGCGAAAGTTCACTCTGCGAAAGTTCACAGGGTGCCCTGAGCGACAAGACAGAGTCTGCTCATAGTTCTCAGAGTTTGGGATGTTTTCCTTAAGGCATATCAACCAACAGAGAAACCGACAGGGTTTCCTATCAAAGGAGCAACCATGAGCATTCTTCAAGCCGCAGCAATCGCGATCGTTCCGGTTGCCATCCTCTCTACCGTGCTTTACGCAGGCATTCACCGACTGGCTAAGCGTCCAGATTCTTACGAATTAGCGGCTTAATACATCCGGAACATACATCCGGCACATACATCCGGAACAAAAAAAGAGAGGGCGCTTCAGGGGCGCCCTCTCTTTTTCTTTTAGATTTATACAGCAGCGAATGAAGTGGTGATTGCACAAGCAACCGCCGAAATCGCCAGCCAGGTAAACCATGAACCTGCGGTACGTAAACGCCAGGTCTCGTGAATGCCGGTAGAAGATCCGCGCTTTGTGCGGATCGCGATACCGAGAGCTACGAAAGTACCGAGCACGTAGTGGAGCAGGTTGGCGCCGCCCAGGAAGAAGGCCATCGATGCGTATGCACCTTCAAAGCCACCTTCCTCAGCGAGCATGAATGGCATATGGGAAAGTTGATTCCATTGCATCACAAGGCCAATTGCTAGAACCACGAAAGAGATGATGGAAAGAATCCCCATGCTCTCGCGTCGCTTCTGCCCGAGGTTATGAGTGATGGCCGCGATGATAAATGGCAATGCCAACAACCAACCAGATGAAACAGTGAACGTGTGGCCATCGGCAGGAAGCCATCCATTGTTCACGTTCAAGTTACGTAGGTAGAAGTAGGAGAAGATCATCGAGAAGACGAAGGCACCGTCTGCCAGGATAATCAGACGAACGCCAAGGCGCTCGCGACGACCTACAACTTCAGGTGCATCATGATGCATTACGTGTTCGGTTGATGTGCTCATTTCTCACTCCTTCCGTAGCCGTATGGATCGCTTGTGACGACAGGTGCCTCATGGAAGTTTTCCAAGTAGATCGGATAAGGGACCGTCCATTCGAGCGTCTTTGCACCCCATGGATTCATCGGAGCAATCTTGCCCTTACGCCATGAATGAACCACAGAGTAGAGAAGCACGATCATGCCGATTCCCACTAAGTACGCACCAATGGTGCTAATGAGATCCGAGGTAGCGAAGGCTTGCTCGTAATCAGCTACGCGACGAGGTTGTCCTTGTGAACCCGCGGCGAACATGCCGAGGAAGAGCACTTGGAAACCAATCTGCACCGTCCAGAAGGAGATGTAGCCAGAACGCTCATCGAGCATGCGACCGGTCATCTTCGGGAACCAGTAAGCAAGACCGGCGATAGCTCCGGTAAGTGCAGCACCCATCAACGTGTAATGGAAGTGTGCCGTCACGAACATAGAACCGTGCAAGTAATCGTCAGCTGGCACATCTGAAAGGTAGATACCGGTGATGCCACCGATGAGGAAGTTCCAGATGAGGGCGTAAACGCCAAGCATCGGAAGTTTCATCCACGGTCTACCTCGCCAGATGGTGCCCAGTAAGACTAGGAAGAGCAGACCTGTCGGTATCGAAATCATTTCGGTAGTCACCATGAATGGACCGTTCAAGCTAGGCATCCATCCTGAGATGTACATATGGTGCGCCCAGACCAGCACGCTGAGTCCCACGATTCCCGCGAAGCCCACCACTGCGGTGGTGTACGAGAAGAGTGGTGAGCGAGCAAAGACCGGTGCGATTTCCATCAGGATGGCAACGCCTGGAATCAAGATGACGTATACCTCTGGGTGGCCCATGATCCAGAAGAGGTGCGCGTAGAGCCAACCGCTGCCACCGAACTCTGCATCGTAGAAATGTGTTCCGATCGTACGATCGAAGCCGGCCATCATTTGCGAAGCCATGAACGAAGGGAAAGCTGGGATTGCCAGCGCCACGCTCATCGTTGCTCCGATAACGAAGATAGGAACTCGATTCCACTTCATACCCTTTGCGCGCATCGCTACAACGGTCGTGGTGATATTCGCACCGGCGATCGCAGAGGAGATTGCAAAGATGATGATGGTGACGATGAAGGCATTCATGCCTGCGCCCGCCTGAACGCTCAAAGGAGCGTATGCAGTCCAGCCGGTAGGGATACCACCGAAGAACCAAGCCGAGCAAAGCACTGGGATTGCGGTAAAGAGCAACCACCAGCTGAGCGCGTTAAGGCGAGGGAACGCCATATCGCGCGCACCGATCATGATCGGAAGAATGAAGTTACCGAATGGACCCGTGGACACAATGATCATCGCAACGATCATCGTGATGCCGTGAAGTCCGACGAGAGAGTTGTAAATCTCGGCGTTGACCCACTTGGAACCTGGAGTGATGAGGTTTGTGCGAATCATCATTGCCATAGTTCCACCGGCACCAAGCATCACCATCACGCCGACGAGGTATTGGATACCTACGACTTTGTGATCAGTGCAGTAGCGGAAGTAGCGCGAGACGCCTTGGCCTTTACCTGCAAGGAAGAGTTGTTCTTCATCCGTAAGGTCTTTTCCAATAAGCCAGCGGAATGGTCCGATAAAGGCGCCGATTCCAATGAGGAAACCGATACACCAAGCGAACATGGAGAGAGTCAGAATTCGATTCTCCATAACCGCTTCTTGGCGATCCCACATGCTCTTGCCCCAGAAGTACATCGCTTCCGCGAAGACGATGCCGACAATCATGCCGGTACCCATGTTCAGCTTTGTGATGAGGCTCTTCGGTGGGTTTGGACGCGACTCAGAAACTTTTGCGTGATCGAGAGTTGTCATGCGGCGTGTCCTCCTTGTGCGGTGACCCAACTATTGAAGTCGGCCTCTTTCATGACTTTGCCCTGAGTCTCCATGTAGGCGTGGTAGAGCCCGCAGAGTTCAGCGCACTTGATATCGATAGTTCCCAATACGTCGGGAGTGGTGTGTGCCAGCGTGGTGACACGATCGTTGGCATCCACCTTCACGCCCAATTGCACGGGCCAGAAAGAGTGGTTTACATCGACAGAGTGCACTCGGAATTCCACGGGTCGATCAAGTGGGAGATTGAGTTGCTCCGACTGCACGCCGAGTTCTGGGTAGTTGAAGGTCCAGACCCATTGCGAGCCAGTTACTTCGACGACGAGCGCGGATTTGGCATTCTCGGTGGCATCTTCACTGTTGACGTTCATTTCGGTGAGGCCCCAAACGATGGCCACGATACAAAAGATTGCCGAAACCACGGTCCAAGCAAAGACAATCGGTGTATGAGTACGAAATGAAGCCGCTTCCTCTGGTGGATTTTCACCATGGTGACGATCCAGGAGGGTGTACAGCGCAACCGCGATCACTAGACCTGCAATCGGAGCCGAAATCACCGTGAAGTAAACGATGACATCTTTGCCGCGCTTCATATTTTCGCTCATAATCTCCGGCATGTACTTCGGGTAGAACCAGAGACCGATAATTACGAAAACCGCGGTAATGATCACGCCGAAAACCATGGTGATCTTTACATCGCGCGAGTTGATTGCTTTTCTGAATCGCTCACCCGGAGTTGGCTCGAGCTCAGTGACGTCGTGTTGATCGCTCACTTGACACTCACCTTTCCGGACATGAATCCGTAGCGGCTCATCGCGGCGCCGAACTTCGCGTAGGTGCCGTCACCGCAGGGGTATTCACAATTCCAGACGTATTCGCCTGGGCCCTGTGTGTAGAACTGGAAGGTGGTGATGATGGGAGTAGGAAGTACGCCATCCTCATCAAACTTACCCATGGTCTCTTCGGATTGAATGTGAACTGGAATATTGACGAAGAGATTCGGTTGCGTACTTGTGGGCAAGCTGTGAATCGTGAAGGTGTGCTGAACTTGATCTTCACCGAGAGATTTCACTTGCTTACCGTCGACTGTCATCGTGCCGTCGACTGTGCCGACAACGCGGCTGAAGAAGGTGTTGTTCAATTTCTCGCCACCGTCATAACCCTTGATCGTCATGGTGATCAAGGAGTGGGCTGGAAGTTGAAGGTGGGTGGAGGGACCGTATGTCACGTAACCCGGGCGACTACCCTCTTTATTTTGAATGTTGTTCGAGCTCTCGCTATCTGCAAAGACCGAGAGTTCAATCGCAGCGCCATTCATCTTGCCTTGCGGAGAATCAACACTTCCCATGGGAGTTGCCACCAAAATGGGTTGCGGGTCAGCGCTGGCACTGTGGAGGAAGAGACCGACACCTGCGACAGCGGCGACACTTACAAGGACGAAGAGGACACCCCCAAACAACTTCTTGGCGCCAGTACTGGCTCCAGTGGTAGTTGTGGTCACAGTTCCACCTTCCCGATTAATTCGAGCCCGATTAATTCGAGTTCAATTCTTGAGACGAATGTCACTAGGGTACGGATGAGAGATACCTTTGAGAACGGTTAGAGGCCGGTTTTTCCGGTGGATTACGATAATTAAGTTATAGATGGGGGGGATATGTCGGATATGTCATTAAATATCGCCTGGGATCTCCTCTTTGGGCTCCCCATTCTCGCCGCTGGATTTTGGTACCACCGCACGGTCACCTCGGAAATCCCGCGCTGGCGCCAGGCGCTCTTCTACTCCGGCCTCTCATTTGCCTTCATTGTCTTGGTAGGCCCAGTGCCGCATTACGCGATCCGCATTTTCTGGGTGCACATGGTGCAGCACATCTCCTTAATGATGCTGATCTCTCCGATGATCATCTTGGGTGCACCCATGGCGGTAGCGGCGAGCGCACCCGCATCTCGCAGTAAAGATTTCTTGAGGGGCGCTTACCGTTCTTGGCTGGTGCGCTTAATCATCAAGCCGCAGATTGGCTTCGGGATCTTCTCGGTGGCGCTCTTTGCTACCCACTTCTCGCCTCTGGCTAACGCAGGCATGAAGAACGGAAACGTTCACTCCCTGGAATTAATAATCTTTCTTGTAGCTGGTTTGATCTACTACTACCCACTCATGAGCGGTAACCCGATGCCGTTCTACGTTGCACATCCGATCCGGCTTGCCTCGCTCTTCGGCATGATGGTGCCTGAGACCATGACTGGCTTCTTCTTATATTCCAGCAGTCGTCTTTTGCACGATGTACCGGCGATGGCAGGAATGAACATGGCGCATAGCGCGAGCGCGCTCAACGATCAGCGCATTGGTGGATCATTAATGTGGAGCATGGGAATGCTCATCGATGCCGGTTGGCTAGCGCTAACCGCAAGAGATTGGTTTGTACACGAACGCGATTCTGAAGAGGAGGAGTAATGGCTGACGAGTTATGGATTTCAGATGAACCCGAACGTGCTCCTCGAACAAGTTTGAAAAACGATCCCAAACGTAAGTGGCTCTTGCTTGGAATACCTCTTTGTATCGTGCTTGCAATTGTTGAACTTGGCCGTGCATTCTCTGGTAATCGACGGAGCTGGGTGTATGTCTTTGAATGGCCATTCTTTGCGATCTTCATCGGCTACATGTATTGGAAATTAACGCATCCGACTAACTTCGATGGAATAGAAGAGTCAGAAGAAGAGTAAACGTTAAGAATTATGTGGAATGTGTTGCATTCCCCACGCGTACATCGCAATCGCCCCTGCAGCCGAGGCGTTCATTGAACGAGTAGAACCAAATTGGGAAATCTCATAGATCTTTTCGCAAGCCGCAATACCTTCATCCGACATTCCACTACCTTCTTGTCCAAAGAACATCACGCAAGATTTTGGAAGTGCAGCAACTTCGAGTGAAGTTGATCCTGGAACATTGTCGATGCCGATGATGGGAATCGCATGTTCATCACACCACGTCTTAAAGTCTGCCACCGTTGGATGATGGTGCACGGTGAGATATTTATCGGTGACCATAGCCCCGCGTCGATTCCAATCGCGCTTTCCGACAATGTGAATCCCGGCAACGTTAAATGCATTTGCTGTTCTCACGATGGAGCCAATATTTAAGTCGTGTTGCCAATTCTCGATCGCAATGTGTAATGCGTGGCGGCGGGTATCTAATTCCGCCACGATGGCAGAAACCGTCCAATACCTATATTTATCAAGGACATTGCGTCGATCACCGTTTGCCAATAATTCGGGATCGTATTGATCACCTATCGGCCAAGGTTCCGCGTGCGGGCCTACGCCAACTACGGGAAAGAATTCGCCTGGTCCTATTGCATCATTGTTGCGGGAGTCCATATTTACTTAACGGCAGCAGCGATAGCGGCGGTATGAGCTGGAGTAGAACCGCAGCAGGAACCTATTATGTTGACGCCGATTGCCTTCATCTCAATGGCGTACTTAGCCATTTCATCGGGTGTGCCTTCGTAAATGAAGGTGTCACCAACAAGTTTAGGAAGGCCAGAGTTGGATTGCGTAATGATGAAGACACCTTCTGGGCGGGCGTCAATTAATTCTTTGGCGATGAGACGCATTTCATCAATCCCACGACCGCAATTTGCGCCGATGATTTTTACGCCGAGTGAGGCGAGATAAGTAACTGCAAGAGTTGGCTTGACGCCCATCATTGTTCGCAAATTCGTATCGAAACTCATCGTGGCAATGATCGGAAGGTGGGGAGCGACTTCCTTAGCAGCGTTAACCGCAGCCTCTACCTCGGCTAGATCACTCATGGTTTCAATCAGAATCGCATCTACGCCACCATCTGCAAGCGCCTTAATTTGTGCAGCGAAAATTTCTTTGGCACTCTCGAGTGTGAGCGTTCCCATCGGTTCCATCAGTTCTCCTGATGGTCCGACATCACCCATTACAAAACAACCTGGATGGCGATCAGCCACTTTGCGTGCAACCTCGGCGCCCGCCTTATTCAATTCATAGAGGCGATCTTCTAAATCGTGCATGGCTAAACGTCCTGCGGTGCCACCAAAAGTATTAGTGGTGATGAGGTTTGCACCAGCTGACGCATAAGCCTCGAGTACTGCCTCGATACGATCAGGATGTTCGACATTCCAGAGTTCGGGCGCACCTCCATCGTCGAGTCCGCTCTCTTGAAGCATGGTTCCCATGGCTCCATCAGAAACCAAAGTTCCTAAGGCAAGGGCGTCGTAGATCGCAGACATTAGTGAGCTCCTAGTTGATCGAGGATGGTCGTGATGTTTTCTTCGCTAAATTCACTTTCTAATTCGGTGGCAATAGCCTCCGCTACTTCTGCTGGAGCGCCAGCCCTTTCAATCCAAGGGTCGCGGTTCCAGCCATTCATATAAGCGTCGGCATCGATCTCCCCGAGGCGCATGGCTGCTTCGTCGATCGCCTCTTGGAATCTGTTGGGTAAAGAAATCTTAGAAACTTCTTCGCCGCTTCGGGCGACAACCATCGATGGGATCTCGCGCCATCGGGTAATTTGGTACTCAGACATTTGGCTAGCCATACGGCGACCCTAGCAAGAAGTCAGGTTCCATCAAGTTGAAGGAGAGCAATGAGTCGATCGCGAAAGTCCATTCTCGTGCTAGCCGCGCTTTTGACCTCATTGACCCTGGCGGCATGTGGCGAAGGCTTTGAGGGTGGCGAAGAGAGCGGCGGTGGCGATGATGATGGGGTACCGAGCGCACCACTCACGCCGAATGCTCCTAAGGCAGATCAGGCTGGTTCAACTCAAGCGCTACCGCCGATCATGGTCGATGAGGTCAGCACTACGGCCTCACTTCCGATGACAAATACTCTGGTCTTCAACCTTACGAACCCGGGAGCGTGGAGCTTCGCTGCGGAACCTGGAGATCTCTTGGAATTCACTCCCGGTGGGGATCAAGGCACGTACACCACTAATCCATCTGCGAAACCACTCAAGCCTGGAGTTGCCAAAGTCACGGCATCTGACGGAATGCAGAAAATCATCTTCACGATTACCGTCACTCAATAGTGGTCTTTCACATTCTGGTCTTAGGCTGAGCAGGTGAATATGGTGAAACGAGCCTTTAACGCGAAGTATCGCAACACCATCATTGGTCGAGCAGCTCGTTTACTTTCCAAGAGCGATCGTCGCAAAGTCTTCATCGTTATTGTGATTCAAGTTTTTCTAGGAGCTCTAGATCTTTTAGGTGTAGCTCTTATCGGTATCGTCGGCGCGCTCGCAGTTTCAGGTGTGCAATCTCGCGTTCCTGGCGATCGGGTCAGTTCGGTCTTGAACTTTGTAGGACTTTCAAGCTTTGACTTTCAGACCCAGACTGCACTTCTCGGGTTAGCCGCTGGTGTGATCCTGGTGGGTAGAACCGTTCTCTCGGTCTTCTTCACACGGAAGGCGCTCTTCTTCTTAGGCCGTCGTGGCGCGGCCATCTCGGCCGATCTCACCTCGCGCGTACTCTCGCAATCATTACTCGCCGTGCAGGAGCGCACTTCGCAAGAGACGCTCTATGCACTCACCTCTGGAGTAAGTAGCGTCACGCTCGGTTTGCTCGGCACGGTAGTAACTATGGCTTCTGATGCATCGCTCCTTGCGGTGATGGCCGTTGGTCTCGTAGTGGTCGATCCCACCGTTGCACTTTCAAGTTTTATCTTCTTTGCTCTCATTGGATTCCTCTTACAGCGTTTGCTCAGTGGAAAAGCACAACGTCTTGGCATGGAGCAATCTGAGTTGAGCATCATGAGCAATGAAAAGATCGTTGAGGTTTTGAGTTCCTACCGCGAGTCACTCGTCCGCAATCGTCGGGCTTACTATGCAAAAGAAATTGGCGAGCTTCGATATAAGTTAGCTCATGCCCAAGCCGAAATATCTTTTATGCCGAACGTATCTAAGTACGTGCTCGAAACATCGGTAGTCCTTGGCGCACTACTGCTATCGGCTGCGCAATTCCTTTTGCAAGATGCTGGACACGCAGTTGGAACACTCGCGATCTTCATGGCCGCCGGCACTCGTATTGCTCCGGCAATCTTGCGTGTCCAACAGGGAATGTTGGCGATTCGTTCCAGCGCAGGTGCTTCGAAAGTCACTCTTGATCTTGCAGAGAGTCTGCAACATATCGAAGCCCCGAAGTTAGCCAAGGAAGATTCGCTTGAGACACAGCATCATGGATTCAACGCCACTATCACTTTGTCTGATGCCACTTTTACGTATCCCGGCAAAGAAGAACCCGCAGTACGCGATGTTTCACTTGAGATAGCAAATGGCGCTTTCGTGGCTTTCGTTGGACCATCAGGAGCCGGGAAAACCACCATCGTCGATATTTTGTTAGGAATTCTGCCGCCCGCACAAGGCAGTGTGAAGATTTCTGGTCTGCCTCCTATGGAAGCAATCACTACGTGGCCGGGCGCGGTTGCATATGTACCGCAAGATGTCGCGATTGCCAGCGGAACATTCCGAGAGAACATTGCTCTTGGTTTCCCACGTGCCTTCGCTACCGATGAATCTATTTGGGAGACACTGCGCGTTGCTCATCTCGATGATTTTGTACGCGAATTAGAAAAGGGTATCGATACCGAAGTGGGCGAACGTGGCGCACGAGTGAGCGGCGGTCAAAGGCAACGTCTTGGTATCGCACGCGCGCTCTTTACGAAACCAAAACTCCTCGTGCTCGATGAAGCAACGAGTGCACTCGATGCGGAGACTGAAGCAAATGTAGCCGCTGCGATTCAGGCGCTCCGTGGAAGCACCACGGTGGTGATGATTGCGCACCGATTGGCCACGGTGCGAACTGCCGACTTAGTGGTGTACCTCGACCAAGGCCGCGCACTCGCGATGGGTACTTTTGATGAAGTGCGTGCGCAAGTTCCGGACTTTGACCATCAAGCGCGCCTCCTCGGTCTTTAACGTATTCACAGCAAACTCTCGCTACATCTGTGGGTAACTCGGATAAGCCACCCGGCTTTTCATGGCAAGGTGTCCTCATGTCAACTTCTTCTGCAATATCAGTCACCGGACTGACCAAGCGTTACGGCGAGCGTCTTGCGCTCGATCACGCCACCTTCGATGTTCCCATGGGAAGCGTCTGCGGCTTCGTAGGCCCCAACGGCTCCGGCAAAACCACCACTATTCGCATGCTCCTTTCGCTCATCACTCCCACTGACGGCAGTGGCACTGTGCTCGGCGAAAAGATCACTCATCCAGAGAGGTACCTCAAGCGCGTGGGCGCCATGATCGAGGGCCCCGCTTTCTATCCCGGGCTCTCTGGTGCCGAGAATCTCAAGATGCTTGCCACCCTCGGCGGTTTCCCGCACGAACGCGTGGGGGAGTTGCTGGAATTGGTGGGTCTCAGCGATCGCGCCAAATCCAAGTACAAGCAGTACTCGCTCGGTATGAAGCAACGGCTCGGTATTGCTGCGGCTCTTCTTCCCCAACCGGAACTTCTCATCCTCGATGAGCCAACGAACGGTTTAGATCCAGCCGGTATTCATGAAGTACGTACGTTGTTGCGTTCGCTTGCCGACGGCGGCATCACAGTTTTCGTATCTAGCCACCTGTTGAGTGAACTCGAACAGATCAGTGATCACTTAGTAATGCTTCGTGAAGGCAAAATGATTTTCAGCGGATCCACCGAGTCTCTGCTTGCGGCTCAGCAGCCCACAGTTATTGCACGTACGCTCGAAGAGGCGGATCTTCCCAAGCTCATTGCAATTGCAAAATCGGCTGGTCACGAAGGAATCATTCTTGACGGGTCTGTTCATGTCATTGCGAATGATGATTGGGCTAGTGAATTCAACAAACTTGCTTTTGCGGCCGGCCTCACACTTGCTTCGCTTGCTGCAGTACGTCCCACGCTCGAAGAGACTTTCTTTGAAATGACAGGAGATACCAAGTGATCCGCGTAATTCGCGCCGAGTGGCGCAAACTCCGTCGCCCCACACTCTTCTTTGGAACCTTGGGTGCAGTTGGAGCAATCGCTGTACTCACCGCTTCCATTCCCTATATTGCAATGGATACTCCACGCCGAGGCCGTGAACCTGGTTTCACTCGCGCCTCGATTGAGAGTTATACGGGCCTCTCACTTGGCTTGGCCTTTGCATCTACCTTGCTCGGCATTGTTGCGCTTTCGGTTTTTGCATCACAAACTGCCCAAGAGTATTCGCACGGAACGCTTCGCAATCTCTTAGTGCGTCAGCCGCGTCGTATGGTTCTACTCGGCGGTAAGGCGCTTGCAATGGCGCTCTTTGGCCTCTTAATCGTCGTAGAAACATCTCTGATTTCGGTGGTTACCAGCTTCTTCTGGGCGAATTCGAAAGATATTTCTACCGATGCTTGGACCGCCGGCGGAGTTGGTGGCGAAGGCATTTCTAATCTCTTCACCACCTTGGCAAATGTCTCACTAGCAACCGTTGGCTTTGGAATTATTGGAATGCTCCTGGGCTTGATCCTTCGCTCGCCTATTTCTTCGATCGCGATCGGTATCTCTTGGGTCATGATCGTTGAAGGAATCGTTGGGGCCGTCTGGGAGAGCACACAGAAGTACCTGCCAGGGTTGCTGCTGACGGCAGTGGGCAGCGGTGGATCGACCACGATCACCTATAAATGGGCGTTGACCACCTCTCTCTTAATTTTGATAGCTGCGGGAGCCCTCGCGGCCTTCCTCTTCAAGAAGCGAGACGTCTCCTCCTAATTCACAGGCAACCTGGCGAGTAAATCCAAGGGTGTAGGCGAGAACCCCTTTATCCTTAAGGGGTTCTCTCTTCCCCTCAGGAGTTGTTTAGGTGTCTGCTAAATTGCCGATTTTCCGCGTCTTCCTTGCGCTCTCGGTGGTCCTTGCCCCGGTGCTGATCACCGATGGGGCTGAAGCCAAGACTCGAAAACCCACTCTGCAAGAGATTGCGGCCGCAAAGGCGAAAGAGGTGACCAAAGCAAAAGCTGCTTCGGTAGCCAAAGCAAAATTAGATGCCGCTGCAGCGCGATTGAAAATCTTGGCTGCAAAAGCTGCTGCTGCAAAGGCCATATTAGATCGCGAGAAGTCAGAACTGAGTGCGGCGACAGCGATCTCTACGATTGCTGCGAGGAAAGCCAACCTGGCACTAGCTCAAGTCGAAGGCGCAAAACAACAAATTGGTTCGATAGCTGCCGGCGCATACAAAATGGGTGGCGGCTTTACTTCACTGAATTCGCTCCTGCAATCTGACGGTCCGGCAGATTTGATTGATCGCCTTAACACCCTTGGGGTGGTTTCTAATAACACTAATTTGGCACTTGCTCGGCTAGAGAGTGCACGCGATGCAGCAACTAAGGCAAAAGCCGAGGCTGATGCTGCGCGCGCTGCACAAGCCGCGGCAACAGAGAAAGTGCGTGTTGCCAAAGTAGCGGCAGATGTTGTGAAGGCGAATCAAAAGAAGGAAGTTGATTCGTTAATGGCTATGCAGAACGCATTGGCCAAGCAATTAGCAAGTGCGCGCAACGTGCGGGTTACTCTAGAACAACAACGTCAACTTGCCATTCTTGAAGAGCAATCATCAAACACCGCTGCAAGCACTTCTGGGCAGGCACGTATCTGGCCTGATCGTGGCTTCACTGGGCGTCAAACAATTCGCACTACTGCTGAACAACGCCAAGTTGCCCTCGACTTTGCAATCAAAGAAGTGAAGTCGGGTAAGCCTTATGTATGGGGCGCTCAAGGACCCAACAGTTATGACTGTTCTGGATTGGTTTACGCGGCCTACAAAAAAGCCGGTCTAACTTCGCCATCATGGTCCAGGTTGAATGCCGCGCTCTTCTTTGTGGCATCTAAGCGAGTTCCGTTGGCAGATTTGCAACCTGGCGATTTAGTTTTCTGGTCATATAACGGAACCGTGCAAGCCATTCACCACATCGCCATTTATGCTGGAAACAATATGGTCTGGGAAGCACGCAATACGCGAGCAGGGCTCAAATACTCCTCTATTTATGGCATGGACGGGTTAATGCCTTCCGGTGGACGCGTTTAAGCGGGCAATTGCCGCAGCTGTTTCTCTGCTGCTGTTAGTTGCTTGCTCGGCTACTGATTCGGCGACTGAAAGCCTGCCGCAAGTCAAGGCAAGTGTTGAGCCCCCTCCACCACCTGCAATCTCGCCTGACCAACTCTCAAAAATCATTGATCCATTGCTGAGTAATCCACAGCTTGGAAAGTCAGTGGGTCTAGCTGTAGTGGATGTGGCGACTGGTCAGCTGCTCTACGACACCGGCGGCACGTTTATCCCTGCATCGACTGCGAAGTTATTTACTGGCGCTGCTCTCTTGCTTACATTCGATTCGCACATACCAGTCACCACAAAAGAGGGTAAGTCGGTAGACCTCGGCACGGAATTAGGACGCGTGCTTGCCGAGAGTGATAACGAAGGTGCGAAGGCATTAGCCAAACTTCTTCCTAAGCCGGCCACTGACATGTTGATTTTTGAATTACCGGAATTAGATCTCAGTGAAACTGTGTTAGAGGATCCTGCCGGTCTTTCGCGAAAGAATAAGACCTCACCTCGCGCCCTTGCCTCCCTCTTGGCATTGGCATGGAATAACCCTCGACTGGCCGCGTTGGTGGCTGGGTTACCGGTCTCGGGGGAGAGCGGGACGATGAAGAAGCGAGCAGCAAACGAACCGGGTTCATTGCTTGCCAAAACTGGCACGCTCAGTGGAGTCAATGCGCTGGCCGGCATCTTCCAAACCTCGGCAGGCAGGGCGGTGGCATTTGCCATCTTGGCCGATGCGGTACCGATTGAGCCCGGCGGGACCGACAAGGCGCGTAAGGCGATCGACCAGATAGCGACAGCACTGGTAAACGCCAACTAACCTTTACTAGTGGTCGCACATTCAGAAGAGCTGATGGAGTTGCGTGCTGCCGTCCGCACTGATCTCGCACTTCTTGAAGCCGGCGATCGAATTGTGATTGCTTGCTCAGGCGGAGCAGATTCCATTGCGCTCGCATACGCACTCTCTTTAGAGGCGCCAAAAATGGCGCTATCGCTCTCTGCCGTCACCATCGATCACGGTTTACAAGATGGCTCGGCCGAAGTGGCACGTGAGTGCGCTGCATTTCTTGCAACGTTAAATATCCCCACCGAAATCATCAGCGTTGAAGTCGGCAGAGAAGGCGGGTTAGAAGCAGCGGCGAGAGATGCGCGATATGGCGCGCTCGCCGAGCATGCACGCCGTGTGGGTGCAGTAGGCGTTTATCTAGCCCACTCGCTTGATGATCAAGCAGAGAGCGTGCTCCTAGGTCTGGCTCGCGGATCTGGTCCACGCTCTATTGCAGGAATGTCCGCAGCGAGCGGCATCTACCGACGTCCGGCGCTAGGTATTCGTCGTGCTGCCCTACGAGCCGTCGCGGAATCGCTCGGCCATTTCTTTGATGACCCGATGAATGCAGATCTGCACTTCTTGCGGGTGAAGCTACGCAACCAACTCATTCCCGCCATGGAGGAAGTTCTCGGCGGGGGAGTCTCCGAGGCATTAGCTCGAACCGCGCTCCTCATCCAGGATGATTTGGCCGCCTTAGACACCCTTGCGAGCGAGCACTTTGCGGGCAATCCGGGATTAGAAGTGGACCCGCTCTCCTGCCTGCCCAAGGCGATCCGGACCCGGGTGCTCCGCCTGGCGCTCCTCTCAGCCGGACTCGATGGCGGCCTGCTTACCTTTGAGCACCTGGAGCGGGGTGATCAACTTCTTGTTGATTGGCGCGGGCAAGGGGAGATCGCCCTGCCCGGTGGTCTTTCGCTAGCCCGGAAGTCGGGCAGACTTATCCTCTCGCCCCAGGGCGAGGGTAAGCCGTAACCGCAACTAATGAGAGGTCACCGTGGATCACCGAGATATTGAAGGCGACTTGGAGAAAGTTCTCTTTACCGAGGAGCAGATTCAAAATCGACTGAAAGAACTCGCCGCTGAAGTCGAACATGACTATGCAGAGCGCGAAGTTCTCTTGGTAGGTGTCCTCAAGGGCGCGATCATGGTGATGTCAGATTTCTCGCGCTCGCTATCACGTCACGCCACCATGGATTGGATGGCAGTCTCTTCATACGGCAAGGGTACGAAGTCGAGCGGTGTAGTTCGCATTCTTAAAGATCTTGATCAAGACATTACTGGTCGCCACGTTCTCATCGTGGAAGACATCGTTGATTCCGGGCTCACACTCTCATGGCTCGTTTCAAACTTGATGTCTCGTGGAGCGGCAAGTGTTGAAGTGCTCGTCTTGCTTCGTAAGCCCGATGCTGCCCAAGTTGAAGTAGCCGTTAAGTACGTTGGCTTTGATATTCCTAACGAGTTTGTTGTGGGTTATGGCTTGGATTACGCCGAGCGCTATCGCAACCTTCGCATCATTGGCACCTTAGCCCCCCACGTTTACTCCTAAAGGTTGGTTATGAAGAAGCGTCGTTTACACAAAACTCCTGCCTTTTGGATTTTGATCGCCGTCTTGGCTTTCTTCCTCTACGGTCAATTCGCATCTGCCAATGCAACTTTTAAGAAAGTTGATACTTCGGTAGTGCTGAAGGCAATCGCAGATGAGCAAGTGAAGTCCGCAGTAGTTGTGGATCGCGAGCAGCTCATCCAAATTACTTTGAAGAGCGGCGTAAAGATTTCAGATGCCACACGCGTAGAGGCGAGTTATATCGTTGGGCAAGAAACTCAAGTCATTGATTTGCTGAAAGCTCACCAGCCTCCGCAATTATGGGACGTAAAAGTTCCACGAACTTCTGCACTGATGTCCTTCATCATGACCGTCGGACCTATCATCTTGATCGCATTCGTATTCCTCTTCTTTATGAATCAAATGCAAGGCGGCGGCGGTCGCGTCATGCAATTCGGACGCTCGAAGGCCAAACTGATGGCGAAAGACACGCCTAAGACCACCTTCGCCGATGTCGCTGGTGTCGACGAAGCGGTAGAAGAACTGCAAGAGATCAAAGAGTTTCTGGCCGAGCCTGCAAAGTTTCAGGCGATCGGCGCCAAGATTCCCAAGGGTGTTCTCCTATATGGTCCGCCCGGAACTGGAAAGACTCTGCTTGCTCGCGCAGTTGCTGGCGAAGCAAACGTACCTTTCTACTCAATCTCTGGCTCTGATTTCGTAGAAATGTTTGTCGGCGTTGGAGCTGCTCGCGTTCGGGATCTCTTTACACAAGCTAAGGCAAACGCACCGGCCATCGTCTTCGTCGATGAAATCGATGCGGTTGGTCGCCATCGCGGAGCTGGTATGGGTGGTGGTCACGATGAACGTGAACAAACACTCAATCAATTACTTGTGGAGATGGATGGGTTCGAAGCTAACGGTTCTGTCATTCTGATCGCGGCTACTAACCGCCCAGATATTTTGGACCCTGCACTTCTTCGTCCTGGTCGCTTCGATCGACAGATTGCTGTGGAGCGCCCAGATCTCAAGGGCCGTCAACAGATTCTTGAGGTGCACGCGAAAGGCAAGCCACTCGAGGAAGATATCGATCTGGTTACCCTCGCGCGCCGGACGCCCGGTTTCACAGGTGCCGATTTAGCAAACGTTCTCAATGAAGCTGCACTTCTCACTGCCCGCGCTGGCAAAAAGTTGATCGATAAAGAATCACTTGATGAAGCGATTGATCGTGTGATGGCTGGCCCTCAGAAACGTTCTCGACTTATGAATGAGCACGAGCGAAAAGTAACTGCTTATCACGAAGGTGGTCACGCGCTTGTTGCCCATGCGCTACCAAATACTGATCCCGTTCATAAGGTGACAATTTTGCCGCGTGGACGTGCGCTCGGTTACACAATGGTCTTGCCTGATGAAGATCGATATTCCACCACTCGCAACGAAATGTTGGATCAACTTGCCTACGCCTTGGGTGGTCGCGCTGCTGAAGAGATGGTCTTTCACGATCCCACTACTGGCGCATCTAACGACATCGAGAAGGCAACCGCTCTCGCTCGTGCAATGGTGACCCAATACGGCATGACCGAGCGCCTCGGTGCGATCAAGTTGGGAACCTCCGCAGGCGAGCCATTTATGGGTCGAGACTACGGACATCAACGCGATTACAGCGAAGATGTTGCCGCAGTCGTAGACGAAGAGGTGCGCGCTCTTATCGAACGTGCACATCAAGAAGCGTGGGGCATTTTGACCCAGTACCGCGACGTACTCGATGCCTTGGTAGTGGCGCTGCTAGATCGCGAAACCTTGGACAAGGAAGAGATCGCAGAGATCTTTGCACCTGTTGCCAAGCGCGCTGCGCGACCAGCATGGACGGGGTCTACTAACCGCATCCCCTCTGATCGACCAGCCATCGATTTTGTGAAGCCGGCAGTCACCGTCGAAGAGGGAACTCCGGAGACTCCTGCAAGTGAGTGACATCGGTCCAGTTTCGATTCCTAATGATGGCCAAGTAACGGGCTCATTCGATGAAGCACGTGCAGAGAAGGCCGTGAGAGAGTTGTTGCTGGCCATTGGTGAAGATCCTGATCGCGACGGGTTGGCGCAGACGCCTGCACGAGTGGCTCGGTCACTGAAAGAGAGTTACGCGGGACTCTGGATGTCGCCGGATGAAGTTCTCACTACTACTTTCGACATGAATCATCACGAGCTGATTATCGTGAAAGATATTGAAGTCTTTTCGCAATGCGAGCATCACTTAGTTCCCTTCCACGGTAGAGCACACATTGGCTATATCCCAGGGGAGAGCGGTCGCATTACTGGTCTTTCAAAACTCGCTCGTCTCGTTGATGTGTATGCAAAGCGTCCACAAGTCCAGGAGCGTCTCACTAGTCAGATTGCTGACGCGCTTGTGCGCATACTAGAACCACTTGGCGTCATTGTGATTATTGATTGTGAGCATCTCTGCATGTCGATGCGTGGAGTACGTAAGTCCACAGCCCGTACCGTAACAAGTGCGGTGCGTGGGCAGCTTCGCGACCCTGCGACCCGTGCCGAGGCTATGCAATTGGCGCTCGGGAAGTAACCATGCGCGTCCTTGGGTTGCCAGAGTTTCTCCACAAACCCAAGCGCACGTTGGTGATGGGCATCATCAACGTCACACCCGATTCTTTCTCTGATGGCGGAGAAAACGCCGCCACGGAAAGCGCCGTGATGCGCGGAATTCAAATGATTCGCGAAGGTGTGGACATCATCGATATCGGTGGTGAATCCACCCGCCCCGGAGCTCCTCGTATTTCTGCCGAGGAAGAGAAGGCGCGGGTACTACCAGTGCTGCGAGCTCTCTCGGATTACGACACCGTGCTCAGTATCGACACGATGCGTGCTGAAGTTGCCGAGGAGGCAATCGCAGCGGGGGCCTCCATCGTTAACGATGTAAGTGGTGGTTTGGCCGACAGCGACATGCCTCGACTCATTGCAGATGTGCGAGTGCCGTACGTGGTGATGCATTGGCGCGGATTCTCGGATTCCATGCAGAAACTCGCGGTTTATGAAGTCACCGCAAAGGAAGTACGGCATGAATTGGCCGAGCGAATTGAAAAACTTACCAAGGCTGGGGTGGAGATCGATCAATTAATTCTCGATCCAGGCCTTGGGTTTGCCAAAGAGCCTGACCATAATTGGGATGTGCTGCAAGCCATTGAAAGCTTTGAGAAATTGAAGCGGCCACTGCTTGTTGGCGCGTCCCGCAAACGCTTCCTAGGAACGCTTCTCAACGATGGCGAAGGCGATCGCGATGTGAAGGAGCGCGAAGCCGCCACGATTGCAGTCACCACCATGTTGGCAGAGCGCAAAGTTTGGGGAGTTCGCGTACATAACGTGCGCGATAGCCGAGATGCCATCGAAGTAGTCACGCGCTGGGGCAAGAAATGACCGACTCCATATCAATCACTGGGATTAAGGGTTTTGGGTATCACGGGGTATTGCCAACGGAGCGTCAGAATGGCCAAGAATTCATCGTCGATGTAACCCTGCAATTCGCACCAGCGCCGGCGGGTTTGAGTGATGACCTGACAAAGAGCGTTCATTACGGCGAAGTTGCCAATGACGTGCATGCTGAAATCGTGGGCGATCCAGTGAATCTCATCGAAGCGCTGGCTGAACGCATCGCATCGAAAATTTTGACGCGTAAATTGGTGCAGACGGTTGTGGTAACCGTTCATAAGCCAACCGCGCC
>CAIPAI010000027.1 GCA_903863015.1 uncultured Actinomycetes bacterium | reverse complement strand
TACACCCCGATTTAGGGCATCATCACTACTGAAGTTGTTTATAGTTGCCAGCGTAAACAGGCATAGGTCGAGCTACTCCCAGTCGTCGCTACCGAACTCATAATCCGGTCGTCGTCGGTTCGAGCCCGACCCGCCCCACCAAGATTTTCGAAAGGAGTGTTGTGTCTTCCATAGCGGTGATCTCGCACAAATCTGTTGCGCACGAATTGGGGCTACTTCAAGAGTGGGCTGACGCCCGGGGACACTCCATCAATCGCTTCTTTCGCGAAGATGAGTGGAATGAAGAAGTAATACTTTCGGCAGATCTTGTGATTGCTATGGGGTCTCCAAATTCCGTTGCAACCGGTTTTGTGCATGAATCGGCTGACCGTGAGATCGCCTTGATGCAAAAACGAATTGCACAAGCAGAATCACTTTTCGGAATCTGTTACGGAGCACAAGCATTGGCCGTTGCTCTTGGCGGAGAAGTGACTCGAAGGCAGAGTGCAAACACCGGCTTCAAGAAGATCACATTGCATGAAGATTCCATCGACGCCGGCGGTTGGGCACTCTGGCATGAGGACATGGTGGAACCGACCTCTCTCAACCGGCTCCCAGAAGCGGAAGTAGTGGCGAGTGACGCTGGTGCCGTCATTGCCTTCCGGCAAGGCAGCGCCTGGGGGGTGCAATTCCATCCGGAAGTAGATGGTGACGGGCTCGGGAGGATGCTCTCCGCGATCGGGATTTCGGCCGCTACCTGGGCTGATGCTGTGGCGACTATGAAGGTGGACGAGGGTGGCCATCGGGCGCGGGCCTTCGCCCTCTTTGACACCGTATCCGGTCTTTGATCGCCCCATAATTTACTTATGCGGCTGATCCATCCCAATTGAGGGGATGCCCCCTATTTAGATGACTCCCCTCAGGTTTGTTGAGGGACACCGCCTCCTTCATAATGATTCATGAACTGGGAAATCGTCCCCTGTTTAGAGGGATCTTCTGTGAACTCCACATTCTTGCGCGCACTCTTTAGCACCCGTAGAAACCTCCTTGCTGCGCCCTTGGGGCTCGCCCTTCTCACCGGCGTGCTGGCGCTACCTAGCGCCGCCGCCACCGCAGACGCCGTGCTCTCCAGCATGAAGGTCAAAGTAGCGACAAATTCCAGCGGTTCTTCTGCGAGCAGTTCATCATTTACCGCAACGCTCACACTCGATGCAACGACGACACCTAACACGTACACGGTGGATCCTGGTGCTGCTAATTCCAGCAAGGGATATATCAGGTACTACCCCAGTTGGAACTCTTCCACCATTAACAAAGTACAAGTCTCTACAGATAGCGGATCGACTTGGAGCGATCTGAGCACAGGCAGCTCGATTAAGAGTACGTATTACTCGCGCTCCCTCTCCCCGGCTCTCCAATTAAAAATTTGGCCCAAGAGCCCATCTGGCACCTCGGTCATTTATGTGTTGCGATCCACCGCTTCTGGCGCCGTGGTCACGCAATCCAATATTGCAAATCTCTCCGCTCTCACATTGACAAACCCCACGCCAACGAGTGCGATCTCTCCGACATTTGCCTCCGGCACGCTCTCTTACAGCGCAACAGTGGCGACAGAGTCTTCTACCGTTCGCGTCACCGCGACTTTGGAAACCACCACCGCCACCATGACGATTAATGGCGACACCGCAACGTCAGGATCTCCAAAGACAATTTCGGTATCTCCTGGAGCAAATACCATCACGATCGCGGTCACCGCCCAGAACGGCACCACAAAGAAGAGTTACAGCATCGCGTATACCAATGGCACTCTCTCCAGCGACGCAACCTTGGCCTCGCTCGCGCTCTCTACGGGCACATTAAGCCCCTCGTTCTCCTCAAGTAGCGAGACTTACACGGCGACGGTGCCCACTAACACTTCCTCAATTTCCTTTACTCCAACGGTGAATCAATCACAGGCACGCGTGAGCGTTAATGGCTCTGCTGTGGTCTCCGGCAGCCCGAGTTCACAAACTCTCAGCTCCACGATTACTTCCATTCCAGTTCGCGTTACTTCAGGAAACGGCACCACTAAGACCTACACGGTTGTGGTCCGTAAGGGCGCATCGAGCACCAGCACCCTCTCAACAATCGTTCCTTCGAGCGGTTACATCAGCGCCAACTGCTCATCGACCACTCCGGTAGCGATCAGTGCAGCAACGACTTATTGCATCAAGACTACGTATACGAAGAGTCTTCGGGTCACGCCTACGGCCACTGATCCAGCCGCCACCATTCTTGTAGATGGGCGCAGCTCCACGTCGGGTAACCAATCCGAAGAGCACGAAGTTGAAGAAGATTCCGATGCAAAGACCATCATTGTGAAGGTCACGTCACCGGATAAGAGTTCAACCACCACATATACCTTCACTATTTCCCGCGAAGCGGCCCGCACCGAGAACCGTCTCGAAGTAGATGCGAATAACAAGCCAAAGATTGGCGTCTGCACTAACGGCGCTATCAGCCTCACTTCGCTCACCATGCGCAACTCGAGCGACGATGAAGACCATATGAACTTCACCGCGACCGTGCCGAACTATCAAACAAGCGTCCAGCTCGGTGCCTACACGCGTAGTGGCTCGGGCACCACGCTCCTTTTCAATGGCGTTGCCACTGCCTCAGGCGCGTGCTCTTCTGCTATTCCATTAAACCCAGGCAACAACAAGATCGTCATCATGGGAAGTGCAGAGAAAGAGAACGAGAAGCGTTCTTATGTCGTCAACATCGTCCGCCAGGGTAACAACACAGCCACGCTCGGAGCCCTTGTATTTGTAGATACCTCAACCGGCTCGACGCTCTCTCCATCTTTCGTGCCCGATAGCGCAACTGCTTTGAATTACACACTTACCTTGCCTTACAAGGTTTCATCACTTCGAGTGCAACCGAGCGTGACCGCGGGCAGCGGGGCCACTATCCGCATCGGTGAAAAAGATGTGACTTCTGGATCAATCTCCGAAGCGATCAAAATGGAGCGCGAAGAATCTGGCAAGGCACGCACCATCAAGATCACCGTGACTTCGCAAGATAAGAAAGTAAAGAACACTTACACGATTACTATCAACCGCCAAGCGCCGTCAACAAATGCCAATCTAAAGACACTTGAACTCAAGTCCAATGTTCGCCTCTACTCTGGCGGGACCTGTGATGTGCCATCAGGCGAAATCACCGGCACTGGTTCTGGGGCTACAAAAACATTCGCACTCACCACTTCGCATAAGTATTACGCGAAGATGCCATATGCCAAGACTTTCAAGGTGACCACTCACACCGAGGGACACAATGAAGCCGGTGGCCACGATGCCAAGGTGAAGGTCGACGACGAAGAGGTCGAAGAGGGCCACGACTCCCATGAGAAGAAGAGCGAGAAAGAGGAACGCGATTCCCATGGAGATAAGAAGGAGCGCTCTACCAAGATCAAGGTAACTGCTGAAGACGAAAAGACCTCAGTTACTTACGAAGTTGTTGAGTGCATGGATCCACCTACCAAGAATGCCAACCTCACTAATCTCGTTGCGAGCGCCGGGGCCCTCACCGGAGCGTTCTCTTCGAGCACGAAGACTTATCGCTTGGTCACCACCAACAGCACCACCACGCTGACGCCAACTCTTAGCGACACTGAGAACGCAACCCTGGCGATCAACACGGATACCGCTACTTCCGGTGTTGCTTCACGTACCTACAACCTCAGCCCTGGTCTCAATACCTTCAAAGTCAAGGTCACCGCGGATGACGACGTAACCACTTCTACCTACACGGTAATGATTACGCGTGGCCCGATACCAGCAACAACGCCAACGTTGCATGCCTTCACACTCGGCGGCACGGCAGTAACAAGTTTTGTGGCAGATACTGCCTCACCGCTCGACTTCACCGCGACGATTGATACCAACACTGCGACGGTGAATCTGGCTGCTACTGCAACCACCACTGGTGACACAGTCACCATCAACACCACGTCTGGCGTCTCTTCATCCTCCATCACTGGGCTCTCCACGCCAGCAGGAGAAACGATTGTCACGGTTACGGTTGAACACGGCACAGATTCCACCGTTTATAACCTGACGATCACTCGTCCGCTCTCAGATATAAATACGCTGAGCGCGCTGACATCTTCACTCGGAACCTGGAGCTCCACGTATCCCACCTGTGGCGACTCCTGCACAGTGAGCGCGACAAATACGCAAACTTCGATCACTCTCACGCCGACTACCACCCATCCGAATGCCACCATCACGGTGCGCGGGTTGTCAGTTACTTCGGGAAGCCCAACCCAGAGCATCACTCTTGATCCGGGTGCGAACATCATTGAAGTAGTGGTTACCTCAGAGAACGGAACACCCAAGACCTACACTGTCACAGTAAACCGCGCGCCAAACGGTACGAGCGCAGCAATCACAGCGCTCACCACATCAGTAAGCGCCGTTTCGCCAACCTTCCCTGATGCCGGCAACACCTATCGCACCGATACCGCGACGGCCACTACGGCAACAGCGACCGTGACTTTGACGCTGCAAGATCCAGCTGCGTCTGTTCTCATCAATGGTGTGAGCGCAACTCCGAACGCCACCACTGGCGTCACAACCTCACAAGCATTACCGCTTGCTGAGGGCGATAACACCGCAACTATCGTGGTGACTCCACAGAGCATGGATACACCTACTACTTATGTCGTAGTTATCCCGCGTGCTGGAAATCTCTCGCTCAACACACTCGCTTCGCTCACTGCGACGGTACCGACCACCACCCTTTCGCCCGCATTCAATGAAGCCACGGCCGCCTACACCGCCAGCGTTGCCTCCTCGGTAAGCTCAATCACCATCACGGGAACGGCCACGTCAGCCACTTCGTTAGTTGCGGTCAATAGCGAAACAGCTACAGCCGGCTCGAGTTCACGCGTGGTCACACTGGTAAATGGCATCAACACCATTCCGGTTGAAGTAACTGCCCAAGATGGAAGTGTCAACGTCTACTCAGTTGTCATCACTCGCGCCCTCTCGAGCAACGCCGATCTGACTAACTTGGCATTCAGCGCTGGCGCCCTCAGCCCTGCCTTTGCTACCGCCACGCTCTCCTACACGGTGGGTACTGTGGCCGTTGCGACGACAACTGTCACTGCAACATTGAGCGACACCGGAACGGCTCGCCTCTCAATTAACGGTGCCTCTAGCACTTCGGGAGTTGCCACTGCATCCATCCCATTAGTTTCGGGAGCCAATACATTCACCATCTTGGTGATTGCTGAAGATGGCACTGTCAAGAAGTACAGCGTCATCGTGACTCGTTCGGCGGATTCTGCTGTTAACACACTGAGCGCTCTCTCGACGTCAGCTCAAGTAGCGCCGTTCTCATCTCCCACTGGGCTCTCGCCAACGTTTGCGAGCGGAACTAATTTCTATGACGTCGGAACAGTTGTTAGCTCCGTGGAGACGACTACAGTGACGGCCACGGTGAGTGACCTTAATTCCACGCTCTCCATCAATGATCAAGCCGTGACGATCAATGGCTTCGGAGTCGGAACCTCGTCGAGCATCACGTTGAGTGGTGGCGTTACCTCTGTTCCTGTTGTCGTCACTGCGCAAAATGGAAGCGTCAACATCTACGTCGTGAACTTCACCAAGGCGCTCTCCACGGAAGCGCACATCACCGCCATGGCAACTCCAGCAGGTACGACTAAATCTGTTTCATTTACTGAGACGACCTACACGGAGACAATTACCGTGCCGGCCTCTCTTGACTTCCTAGATCTGGATCTCACACTCAAAGAAGCACACGCAACGGTCACGATTAACGGTGTTGATCTCCCCGTAGTGAGCGGCATCGCCTCACCATCACTCGCGCTTACCCCAAGCGCCGGTGACACTTTCGTGATTGTGGTCACCGCGCAAGATGGCAGTACCAAGCTCACCTATACGGTGATCACCCAGCGCGCTTCCACAAGCAGCGACGCCACGCTGGCCACGTTAACTACAAGTGCGGGAAGTATCGTTTCGTTCAATACCGCTGGTGGCTCCTTCGCGGTCACCGAAGATCCCACTTACAAGTCCGATACCTTCACCATCACCGCGGGCGCAACCATGGGTGGCGTCACACAAATTGATATCCAAGGCTGGCTTGCTGACGGCACCACCGCAGACACCCAAACCGTTGCCTCCGGTGACTTCGCACTCTTCCCAGTTGTGAGTGGTTCAAAGGCTTACCTGATCACCACTACAGCAGAAGATGGCACCACTCAGAAGAGCTACACAATCACTATCGACGCCCTCGCCCCTTCCAGCACATCTGCCTCCTTCAGCGTTCGCAAGAGCGATAACACTGCAATTGCTAGCGGTGCACTCAAGAGCGGCGTCGTAATTAAATCACTGCGGAATACGCCGAACACTCCTTGGCCAGTGCCGTTGGCATCAACCACCTGGTACCGAGTCAACGCAGCAGTGACTGCTTCCACCTCTAGCAGCGCTTGTTCAGGAACGCTGCTTGGCACCTCAGACACTTACACCGTCACCTCAGCCGACATTGGCAAGTTCCTCTGCGCCCTCACGCTCACAAGCAACGCGGCTGGAATTGAGACTCTCACCGTTTCTACTGTTGAAAGTGTTACGGGAACTGCGCCCACCATCTCCTTCACAACGCCAACGAATATGGCTCGTAATTATGAAATCGACTGGATCCCCGTAACGATTGCTGGAGCACCCGCTCCTTCGATCACCTCATTCAACCTACCTACTGGCTTAGTTTTCGAGACGGCTACGGCGCGACTCTCAGGCTCCCCCACTGCAACGGCAGGTTCGTACACCTTCAGCCTCACGGCTACGAACGCATACGGCAGCGCCACAGATACGCACACAGTGACTTTGACGGATCCGCCTATCACGAAGCTTCCGACGCCTGCAAAGCCAACCGCAGGAGCCACCGGCACAACGACGATGAATGTCTCTTTTGAAATCATTCCTCATGCGAGTGCTTACCGTGTGAAGGTATACGACGTTGCCGGAACGACGCTGCTCAACACCATCAACGGCGTTACAACAACGCCTAACAGCGTCACCGGATTAACGGCATCTACTCAATATCGTTTCACTGTCACCGCGCGTGGAGATGGTGTCGCTTACTCGGATTCAGATGCCAGCGCGCTCTCTGATCCGGTAGCAACATTGAATCCGCCGACCCCACCACCGCCGGTCATCCCACCGCCGGTCATCATTCCCCCAAAGAAGGATGCCGAAGAGACCGAAACGGTAACTGCACCCATCACAACGCCAAAGGTCACTAAGTACCCTTACATCAGCCCTACCACCGGGCGAGTAATCATTCCGCCGACTTACACGCCACCACCGGCAATCCCGAGCATAAGCAAGACCACACCTACTCCAGTTGTTGGAGCAACCCCCGTGGGCGATCCGGTGAAGAACGGTCCGTCGTTGATTGCGCCGCAGGAAATCAAGACCAAGGTGGATAAAGTCGAGCAGACCGATAACACCACGTTTGTTCTGCAAGTTAGAACGAACGATGGCAAGATGGAGACCGTCACCGTCCACGCTGAAGAGAGTGGAGTAAAGGTAGACGCTCCCAAAAAATTCACTGGAGTTATCCAAATTCCATTCGGCCAAGATTCGGAATCCGGAACGGCGACCTCGACTCTCAACGTGGTGGTTAACCCCGACGAAGTGACAAACGCCAACCGTGGCCTCTCTTCTCCCACATCTTCGACGGTGAGTTGGGAAGCATCTCCTAATGCCATCGGCTACTCAGTGAGTGTTAACGGCCGCCCAGGGTGCACAACACCAGCTGGCGTCGCAACTTGCCAAGTTCCTACTCTGGTAGGACCTAAGTCAGAGGTCATAGTTACCGCAATCGGTAATGACGCCACCGCAGCGGTTAAGTCTGCTGAGTACTCAATGAAGGATCCGGTAACTATCAAGAACATCAATTTCAACATCAACTCACCGGTTCTTACGTCCGCTGCGAAGAAGGAACTCAATGCCATCATCGCAATCGTCAAGAAGGAGGGCTTCACCACCATCGCGGTGGCTGGACACACTGACCTCACGGGGCCTAAGTCCAATAGCCTTCCTCTCTCCACGGCGCGCACCTCTGCCACCGTCGCCTACCTCAAGGCGGCGCTTCCGAATATCAAGTTCATCAAGGCAGCCTTCGGAGATACCACGCCACTTGTTAGTGGCACCACTGCCGATGCAAATGCGGCGAACCGTCGCGCTGATATCGGATTGAAGTAGAGCCCAGAGACATACTGCTTTCAGTTCCACTAGAGTCATCGCATGCTTCTAGCGGAACTGAAAGTGCTCTGGAACCAAGTTCTCGATGATCTAGAAACAGAAGATCGCATCGCCTGGATCGCTTACTTCGATGGCCGTCTCGTATCTCTCGAATCAAACCACCTACTTCTTGATTTTTCCGATGCTGAGAAATTTGCCGATGGACACGATTACCGCGATGTGCGCATCCGAAAACGCGCTGCCATCGAGAGAGCAATTTTCCGAGTGACGGGCGAACAGATCACCATTCTCCCTGCATAAATAAGTGAGGGGCTGAGCCGTAGCCCAACCCCTCACCCTTAACTTTGAGCACTATCCGTTATCACTGGTATCCGAAGCTGGATCACTAGATCCATCTGTAGCTGGATCACTAGATCCATCTGTAGCTGGATCTTCTTCCAAAGATGCCATGAAGCTTGCGAGGAAGTCATCAGAACTTGAATCGCTCACGCCTGAATCTACCGAGTCCGAGCCAGCATCTCCGCTGCCCCACGTGTCATCAGCAGCGCCATCATCAACGACATCGACTGAATCCTCCTCGGTACCGGCGCCTTGATCGTTCGCTATCAAGTTGGCGCTATCTCCGGTGCTATCTCCGGTGCTATCTCCGGTGCTATCTCCTTGATCGGGAGGAGAAACCGTGGAGTCATCACCAGAACCGTCATCGACGAAAAGTGCTTGCGGTGCTACTTGAGAGAAATCAATCGCTCCACCTTGATCTGCAAGGTTCGAAAGCAAGTGATCCAACTGGTCACCTGTAATCAGACCCGAAGCGCTGAGCTGAGGAAGAATTTCACTCTTCATGAGAGAAAGGTGATCGGTGAACGCCTGTTGGTATTGAGCGTACTCCGACTCGTACTGAGTTACTTCGTCGTTATATGTCTGCAAGCTGTCGTCAATATCGGCGGCAATTTCCTTAAAGATTTGCCCACCTTCGTGATCCTTTTGAATAAGCGTTATCAATTTTGCAAGCCCTGGATCATTCGCATGATCTTGTAAGAATTGATCAAACTTCTCGGGGTCCTTCTGCCATGCGGCAAGGAAGTTCTTATCTAGATGCTCCGACTTAGCAAAAGATTGCAATGTCTTTGCTGCCGAGCGATTTCCCGATAACTTGCCCAGGACTCCCAAAATATCTTCAGAGTGATCGATGATTGCAGCCGCGCGAATTTCGCCCGCATCAATCTCTAGTGGAGCGTCCGGTGGTGACGGAGGAAATGGAATCGTGACTTTCTGACCATCAGGAAGACGCAAAATCTGTGCAGTGGGCGGAGTCAGAAGATCAGACCCTGATAGGTGTTCGATTCCGGCCTTAGCCGCGAGATTCCCCACCATTCCAAAGGCGCCACCCATACCCATATTGCCTGCGTTTTGGTTAAAACCACCTTGTGGCATTCCGCCTTGCATTGGCATTCCGCCTTGCATTGGCATTCCGCCTTGC
>CAIPAI010000026.1 GCA_903863015.1 uncultured Actinomycetes bacterium | reverse complement strand
GAAGTAGTAGCGTTATTCGGATTTACTGCAATATTCACATCAGCTGCTTGGTGAGTGATCGTTGAAATCGTACTGATCTGGACTGCAGGAGAGACGACTTCCGCTCCCCCATCGGTTGGTGAAAGATAGAGCAACTTATTCACGGTTCCCGCTGCAGTTCCTGACAGCCCAGTAAGCACGTTTGGCGTGGCAGTCGATGTTAAGTAATCCGTTACCTGGGAGACAGAAGCCGTTGGGAAACGTCCACGAACTACCGCAACAGCACCGGTAACGTGTGGAGCAGCCATTGAAGTGCCCGAGATCGTATTGGTTGCCGTCGGCGAGCCGAACCAACCCGCAGTAATTAATGAGCCGGGTGCCTGAATATCAACGCAACTTCCCCAATTCGAATATGAAGATTTTGCATCCGAGAGAGTTGTTGCGCCAACCGTTATGGCGCTCGGAGCCGAAGAAGGTGAGTAATTACATGCGTTAAGATTATTGTTACCTGCCGCAACCACAACCGTGATACCAGCATTAGTAAGGCGCAAGATCGCCGAGTTAAGTGCCGCAGAGACTGTGCCGCCAATACTGAGATTAAGAACTGCTTGGGTCTTTGGATTGGGATTGAGTGGGCTCAAAATCCAATCAAGACCTGCAATCACGCCAGCATAAGAACCAGTTCCGGCGCAGTTAAGAATACGGACAGGAACAACGCGTGCATTTTTAGCTAATCCATATACGGTACCTGCTGCCGTCGTAGCAACATGCGTTCCGTGACCATTGCAGTCGGCCGTTCCAATTCCGTCAGCAAAGCCGGAGTAACCAGATTTCGCAAGCCGCGTGCCTAAATCATTATGCGGATAAACGCCGGTATCGCCGATATAGATCGTGGAACCTTCGCCGGCGCTCTTATATCCGTAAGAACTGACGTAACCATCACTGGTAAAGCCGATGATGTTTGTTTGATCAATTCGATCCATTCCCCAAGAAGGTGTAGGGGTTTCATACCCTTGTTCGGCTTCTATAGTGACCGGTGCATCTTCCTCCACCGAAATAATGTGTGGAATGTTCCAGAGGAGTGGAGCTAACGCCTTCGACATTTTGACGAGGTAACCATCGAGTGCATATTCAAAAGAATCATCAATAGCGCCACCAGCATCGACAATTGCGAGCGCGACTGAATCTCGCGCTTGCGGGTCAACACGAACGATGTAAGTGCCCGTAGTGCCGAGATCGGTCACTGCTTGTGCGGGTGCAGAGCTCAGGAGAAAGGCAAAGAGAATCGTGCTGGCAACCAGCACTCGCTTTGCTCCCTTAAACACGCTCGCCACCTCTCTCCGCCTAGATATAAGACGCCTCAAAGGGGCATCTGGTTCCCAGCGCGGTAACTTGATTCTCAACTTCCTACCCTTAAAAAGCCACCACAAAAGCGGACCAAATCCCCTCTTTTGGAGGGCAGTTACCCCCGAATGGGATATACCGGGCAATTGACCTCGCCAGAGCGACTATTCTTCTCCTACCCAGTCTTCAATTATCGAGCCTCCCCCAGGCGATCAGGAAGCGAAGAGATGAGCATCGCGGCGCCCCACCCCCTCTCTACATTCTCCGATGAGACTCGGACGAACGCCTCTCTGACCAAATTTCTTCATGGCCTTCCAGGGGTTGACCAAGTTGGAGCTGATGAACGCGCAGCCATGCTCTCCACCCGCTCGATCAAGACCTCTGCAAAGGCTGAAGGGATCGATCGTGCGATCCGCATGATCGACCTCACGACTCTTGAAGGCATGGACACCGCGGGCAAGATCAAAACTCTCTGCGCAAAGGCGCACCGTCCCGATCCATTTG
>CAIPAI010000025.1 GCA_903863015.1 uncultured Actinomycetes bacterium | reverse complement strand
CGATCTACTTTTTAGACTCTTTGGTCTCGAAAATGAAATAGCGGAGGGAAGATAATGGCCGATATGAATCAGAGCGAAAGCGTTGGCGCTTATTCGAATGAGAGAGATCTCACGCGGGGAGATAAGGTCATCACCCTCCTTCGCGAGTATGCGGTCTTGATTCTCCTTGTTGCTCTCTTCATAGCGCTCTCGTTCGCTTCAGATTCATTCTTTTCCTTAGCGAACATTCTGAACATTCTTAACCAGCAAACTCCACTAGCTATTATCGCCGTTGCTGGCACGATGGTAATCATTGCTGGTGGCTTCGATCTTTCGACAGGTGCCATATTTGCAGTCGCAAACGTTTTGGCAGCTTGGATGGCTGTGCACTTTGGATCGGTCACTCTCGGGTTGGCCCTGACTCCGCTGATTGGTCTCATCCTCGGATCGATTAATGGCCTCATTGTCACCCGTTTGAAGATTCATTCTTTTCTTGCCACGCTGGCATCTAGCTTGGCATATCGTGCCATTGCAGTTTTGATTACTGGTGGCGCGCTCATCTCAGTATCGGATCCGCACTTTGCGACCCTCGGGCGTGAAAAATTTCTTGGAGTATTTTGGGCGATCTACGTCTTGGCCGGCTTTGTATTGGTGGCGGGTTTCTTGCTCAACCGAACAACCTATGGAAGGCATGTGTTTGCCATTGGAGGCAATCCTGAAGCTGCCGAGCTCTCTGGTATCGCGGTTGACCGTGTTCGCGTCATGGTCTTTGGGTTTAGTGGGCTCGCTGCAGGGCTAGCCTCCGCCATCGCGGTCTCTCGTGTAGCCAGCGGTCAACCTCTTGCAGGTACAGGCATTGAACTTCAGGCGATTGCCGCGATTATTCTTGGAGGAACGAGTATTTATGGTGGAATGGGAGCAATTTGGCGCTCCCTTGGAGGCGTCTATCTCATTGCGCTGATTGGCAATGGCTTTAACCTGATGAATGTGAACCCGCTTTTCAAGGACTTAGTCACAGGTGTGATCATTTTGCTTGCGGTAGCGATTAGTGCGTCGGAGCGAAAACGACGTTGATATATGGCGGCGATGGCCGCTTGAGATCGGGCCCTAGTCAAAGATCGCAGAGTCAGTAATATATGCAATATTACCCACCGAGAGATGTGAGAAGCCATGTCGCACAACCTACTCATTAAGAACGCATTGATCTTTGATGGCCATAGCCCCGATCTGCGCGAAGGCTCCATCCTTATTCGAAATGGTGAGATCGTTGCACTCGATGAAAAGAGTTCAAACGATGTTCCCGTTCTTGATGCGGGTGGGCGAGTAGTCACTCCTGGATTTATTGATTGTCACTTCCATGCCTATGGCATTGATCTCGACATGATGCGGTTGGAGTCGACGCCGCGCAGTTATGTGGCGTTGAAGGGCCACCTTCGATTGGAAGCAGCTTTGCGACGTGGATTTACTACGGTGCGCGATGTGGCTGGTGGCGATAGCGGACTCGCGCTTGCGGTCCGCGAAGGGTTAATTGCATCTCCTAACTATTACTACACGGGACCTGCGCTGAGCCAAACAGGTGGACATGGGGATGCACGTCATCCGGTTTATGACACGTGTTGTGCTGGTGGCATTGGTGTGGAAGTTGTAGATGGCGTTGATCCGTTGCGGGTGGCAGTGCGCGATCGCTTACGCAAGGGCGCCCACGCCATCAAAATCATGGCATCTGGTGGCGTTGTTTCACTCACCGATCCGATTCGCATTCCGCAGTACTCCGCCGAAGAGATTCGTGCCGTTACCGAAGAGGCAGGGCGTCGTGGAAGTTATGTCGCCGCACACGCATACTCACCAGAGGCGATTGTGCATGCAGTAACGAATGGTGTGCGCAGTATCGAGCACGCGAACTTACTCGATGATGAATCAGCTGCTGTGATGGCCGCGCACTCT
>CAIPAI010000024.1 GCA_903863015.1 uncultured Actinomycetes bacterium | reverse complement strand
GCTGCTTCGCAAAGAAGAACTTGGCGCAACTTTTGCCATCACACAATTTGTTTTCGACAGCGAGCGCTACGCCCAGCTGCTCTTCACACTTCGCGACCGTGGATCCAAACTCACGCTCTACCCGGGAATCATGCCGGTGACGAATTACATGCAAATCGTGCGAATGTTGGAATTGAGCGGGGGAACTATGCCATCTGCTACTCGTCTTAAATTTGCGAGATACCAGAATGATCCGGCATCCATCAAAGAACTTGGCGTCGAAGTCGCCGCACGTATCTGTGAAGAGGTATTCGAAGTGGGAGCCGAAGGCTTCCACTTTTACACTCTCAATTCGGCGATTACCACCTCTCAGGTGGTTTCGAGATTGAGTATGTTGAACTTTAGCTCTTAGGCCTTCTTAACAACGCTCGACTTCAGCATCATCGGCCCGAAACCATCTACCTTGCAATCAATATCGTGATCCCCTGACCCGTAGACCAGTCGAATATCGCGCACCTTGGTACCGACCTTGATATCCGTGGGACTGCCTTTAACTTTGAGACCTTTCACGATGGTGACGGAATCTCCGTCGGCAAGAATGTTGCCTACCGAGTCCTTGATGACCGGTCGAGCATCGTCGCTCTCTTCAGCCGCGGCTTGCGGGACCCACTCATGAGCACATTCCGGACAGACCAAGAGGGCGCCCATCTCATAGGTGTATTCGCAGGCACATTTGGGGCAAGGAGGCGTCTCGTTCATGTCTCGATTCTAGCGTTACGATAGGTGGGTGGAACTTCAGAAGGTCATCCTCTATTACTGCTTCACTCCTATCAGTGATCCAGAGGCAATCCGACTCTTTCAATTGACCCTCTGCGAATCTCTTGGGCTTAAGGGCCGCATCATCATCTCCCCCCATGGCATTAACGGCACGCTTGGCGGAGACATGTCAGCGCTCAAAAAGTACGTGCGGCGCACCAAGGAGTATCCGGGTTTCAAGAAGACTGATTTCAAATGGTCCGAAGCCCAAGGTGATCAATTCCCACGCCTGGCAATTCGAATTCGCGATGAACTTGTAGCTTTTGGAAATCCTGACGAATTAAAGGTTGATGAAAATGGCGTCGTAGGTGGCGGCGTGCACCTCAAGCCTAAGCAAGTCGATAAGTTGGTCGAAGAGCGCGGCGATGAAGTGGTCTTCTTCGATGGCCGCAATGCATTCGAAGCCAAGATCGGTAAATTTAAGAACGCCATCATTCCCGATGTCACCACGAGCCGAGACTTTGTAGCAGAGATCGAAAGTGGCAAGTACGACCATCTGAAGGATAAACCGATCGTTACTTACTGCACCGGTGGCATTCGCTGTGAAATCCTCACGTCAGTCATGAAGAACCGTGGCTTTAACGAGGTCTACCAAGTGAAGGGTGGAATCGTTCGGTACGGCAAAGACCGCGGTGATGCTGGGCTTTGGGAAGGCTCGCTCTACACCTTCGATGCACGCATGGCGCTAGATTTCACGGCGGATGCAAAAGTGATTGGCGAGTGCGAAAAGTGCGCTGCTCCTACCAAGGAGTTCTACAACTGCCATACGCCTACGTGCCATCAACTTGTTCTGCTCTGTGACACTTGTTCACTCGAAGATCGCAATAGAACGTGTATCCACGCACCCGCTCAGCACGACTTCGAGATGAGTCAGTAGTCCAGGAATGCTCGAACGATGGTCACAGTGGATTACCCGCCACCGGCGTGCTGTCATCATCACCTGGATCGCGCTCACTCTCGCCGGAATTTTTGCAGGATCTCGCCTCAACCAATACCTCACGACCTCTATCGCGGTACCTGGAAGTGAATCTGCCCACGCGGACCACATCCTCGCAACCGCCTTCCAAGAAAATATCGAAGGCACATTTACCGTTGTCCTCAATTTCAAGAACGCTACTGATGCTGAGATCGCCGGTTTCAAGGAACGCATAACTCGGGCCTCGAAGGTGATCCCTACATCCAAGGTGACGCAACAACGAGCAATTGGCGGCCTGCTCTTCGCAAACATCGGTAGCCAAATGGGTCTCTACGAAGCGGCTACCTACACCGATGACTTCCGAGCGGCTCTGCGCACTGAGGGCCTCGCTGGTGCGCTAGTAACTGGTCCCCCAGCGATCGATGCTGACGTGAGTCCAGTACTTTCCTCTGATCTACAAAGAGGTCAAGTAATTGCGCTCGTGATGGCACTCCTACTACTCATCTTGATGCTGGGAACTTGCCGCGCAGTGCTCATCCCGTTCCTCTTTGCGCTAGCCACTATCGCAACTTCTTTGGGGGTCATCTTCTTACTTGCTCAAAAGATGTTGATGGTGCTCTACATTCCCAACATCGTCGAGCTCATTGGGCTAGGCCTGGCAATTGATTACTCACTTTTGATAGTTCATCGATTCAGAAAAGAGAATCAAGAGGGCAATGAGACGGACGCGCTCGCTGCGACGATGCGTACCGCCGGTAAGACAGTGATTATTTCCGGTGTCAGCGTGGCGATTGCGCTAGCGACTCTTCTCCTTGTACCCATTCCATTCGTTCGTTCCCTGGGCGCCGCAGGCATTGTGGTTCCGCTCGTTTCAGTCATAGCGGCCCTCACACTTCAACCCGCCCTGCTCTCCTACTTTGGCAAGCGTGGAGTAACACCGCGTGGGTTTACCGGTGCCATGGCGTGGCGCGACCCCATGCAGGGGGTCATTGCAAAGATGGCGAGGATGTCGGTACGCCATCCGCTTCGCGTGCTTGCCATCTCGCTCGTACTTCTCTTTTCAATTACCGGATCAATCCTCTCGCTCCACGTGACGCCAAGCTCGATCACCGCGCTTCCTAAGAATCTGGAATCCTCGCGCGCCATAGATACGTTTACACATAAAGCAGGCGCCGGAATTATCACTCCACATGAAATTGTGATTGACCTCGGATCTCCAGCACTCGCGAGCGCTTTTCCAGTAGAGAGCGCAAGAATGAAGTTGGTAGATGCGCTCTCGACAGATAAAGAAGTATTCATCACCGCCTCCGGCGTTAAGGCGCCCTTTGTGGATCCCTCCGGACGGTATCTCCGAATTTTTCTTGTGAGCCATCACGACATTGGTGCGCCGCAAACTGTCGATTTGGTGAAGCGTTTGCGGGCTAGCTATCTGCACGACACAAATTTTCCGCCCGCCACCCGCTTTTACGTGAGTGGTGGGCCAGCGCAAGGTTTTGATCTCATCTCAGCACTTAGATCTTCGGCGCCAAAGATTGTCCTGCTCGTACTCGCGATCACCTACCTCCTACTCCTGCGCGCTTTTAGATCACTCTTCCTCCCTCTCAAGGCAATTGCCATGGATCTCCTCTCCATCGCAAGTTCTTTTGGAATTCTCGTTCTCATTTTCAAGAGTGGTATAGGCGCCACCCTTTTTGGTACCTATCATCTCCCACAGATTGAAGCTTGGGTGCTGCTCTTTCTCTTTGCACTTCTCTTTGGGCTCTCCATGGATTACGAAGTCTTTATCGTCTCCCGAATGAGAGAGGCGAAAGATCGCGGAGCATCCAATAGCGAGGCGATTGTGGAGGGCATGGCGCAGACCGGTGGCGTCGTGAGCGGGGCTGCACTCATCTTGATCGCCGCTTCAACTGGTCTGATCCTTGGACACTTTGCTGGACTTCAAGAGGTGGGCGTTGGATTAGCTTTCGGTATCTTGATAGATGCCACCATCATCCGTGGGTTACTCCTGCCGGCCACCATGGTGCTTCTTGACCGTTGGAATTGGTGGCTGCCCGCATCCCTTGCACGAGCACTCAAAGTTAAAGCCTCGCCCCTCGGATCGCGAGGGACGAGGCTTTAAGCCTTACTTACTTATTACTTGACGATCGTCAACCCGAAGTGGATGACTGGCAATTGATAACCCAATGCCAATCCTGCGAAGTCGCGATCTGAAGAGAGCACCGGCACCATTCCATACGCTGTATTAGCGAATGAAGGTTGTTGCGTGTAAAGCAATGGGTGCAGATCGATGATGTGCGTTCCTGGCGCACCAGTGGCACGGATGTGGATCACCATGTAGCCGTTGGAGTTGAAACCGCATCCATAGCCGACGTAACTATTGTCGTATGTAACGGCCATTGTGTTGTCGAGTTGGGTCCAACCCACGCCCTTGATGCTGATGGTTATCTCTTCGCCAGCTTTGAACTTAGTCGTAGGCGTACCTGCGCCACCTTTTGCAAAGGCTTCAACTGATCCTGAATTGTCTGCCTTCGCAAGACCCATGCCAATCACTTTTCCGGCTGCATCGTAGAAGGGCATGATGCTTGGCTTCACATAGAACGGAGCTTGCGCCTCGATAACATCGCCCTTCTTGATTTGAATGACGTGCCATCCACCTAAGTTGTCTGGAACTGTTACTTCCTTGCTGACAGTGCCATTTGTAATATCGACGGTACCGAGCGGAACGGAACTGTAGGCCCAGCAAGTACCTGTGCAGTTCACGCGGTTACCCACGACAGAGGCCCACACAATCTGGTGCGTACCAGTAGTTGGAATCCCGGTTGCCGAGATGGTGGTCTTGGTCAGAATCTGGCCACTGCTCACCGAAAGTTTCGCGGCACCATCAGTTGCAGGATCTAATCCCGCTGTTGAAAGTGTGGTGCGTTGCGTAACGGTGGGCTCCACTTTTGCTGGCCACGTCATTGATGCCGCGGGAGCTCCCGCATCCTTGGTCACCTTGAAGGAGGCGATGCCGCCATTTGCATACGGAACGGGTGATTGCAAGATGTTGAGGTATGCGAAGGTAATTGCATCCTTTACTTCAACATAGTGCGTGCCCACTGGCCCGGCTGCGCGGATGACCACCTTGCCAGTTCCGCGAGTCCAGAGCGCCTGAACTTCGCCTGCATAACTGCTATCCCAGTGGACAGCTGCGCCCGCGGTATAGAGCGATGCTCCTAGACCTGTGTAGGTGATCGTGATCGGAGTGCCGATGGGACCGCTCTTAGGAGAGATGCTGAGTGAACGAGTGATCTGATATCCACCATGGGCGATCGCCACACCATCTTGTACGAGATAGATATCGTGCACGCCACCGAAATCTGACGGCACCGTGCTCTTAAAGGTGAAGGCGCCGGAGGCATCTGTGGTGACCTTAACCATGTCAACGTTGTACTTGGTGTACTTAGTACCCAAGTAGTTCACGCTATTGGGTTGGATATCTGTCACCCAAGTGCCATCAAACGTTCCCCATGTGAGAGGAAGTGTGACGTTTGCCGGCAATCCCTTTCCGGAAACGGTAAATGGCGTGCCGATGGTTCCTTGATTTGGTGTGACATCAAGGGTCACCATCTTCTCGGGTGTAGTAAAGGTTGCTGACTTCACTCCGGTGTAGGGAATCGCTGGAATATCTGGCAAGCCCGTGGGTGGAGTTAGCGCAATCGGTACTACCGGGTTGGTATCAGCTCCCTGCGCGGGGGTGATCATCGCTCCCGTGAAGAGTGCGATCACCGCCGCCCCAAGAACTACCGTTCTCTTTCGACCTGTAAATGACATGGCTTTCATAGCTCTCCCTGCCTTCTCGCTCTGCTTTGGAAATAAAGATCAGTTGCAGGCTTTACTTACGCCTTAGGTGTGGGAACTGCATAGAGCGTCAACTGCGAGGTTGGCATGAAGTTGGACTGCCACGTTCCGGTTGCGCCCTTGAGTGCTGGGGTGACCTTGGCATCCTTGTAGACCCGCATGCTCTCGTAGACGATCTTGCCGTTGCTACGTTGCACTACGCCATCGACAACCTTGGGTACCAACTTGGTCGACAACACCTTGATGGTCGTGGTGTCTTTAGCGATCATGGTGACCTTAAAGCTGATGACTCCGAGTGTGTTGTAGAGACCAGTTGCGGTGCCAGTTTTGAGAACTCCGGTCCAGAAAGCAGCACCGGAGTGATTGCCGTATGACATTTGGACTGGATCCTTGACGCCTGCAATCTCGATGTAAGCCTTAGCAGTATTCTTCGAGTCCATTACTGCTCCGCCGAGGTCTTCGTTATTTGCGTAGATACGGAAGACAATCGTTTGTCCCACGATGAACTCGCTGCTTACAGCGCAACTGACGCCGAACCGAGGAGCAAGAGCTCCTGAGGTACCGCTCCCAAGAACCGTGTCAACGTAGATGTGGATAGGAGAAACCACACCTTGCACGGGTGTACCTACCTTGACGTTAAATGGAACTGCTTCTGCAGGTGCATATTTTGCAGCGTCACTTGGAGTCAACAAACCACCGAGCACGGCAGCACCAGGTGCCGCTGGAACCCAGGCGCACTTAGCAGTGAAAGGAGTCTCGGTCGTGGTCGCAACTGCCTCACAACCCTTAATGACGTCGCCGCCTACCGTGAACTTCACGACGCCGGGAGCAGTTGCGGTTCCGGTGATCGTTGCTGGATCAAGACCAAAGACACCGCTACCACCTGAGATGGTGAGTTTGGTGGCATCAGCGGCTTGCGCTGGTGCGGCCCCGACAATAACGCCGAGCGCTAGTGCAAGAGTTCCGACGACGAGGCCGGAGATGGACTTCTTCATTGTGTATCTCCTTTGCTAATACTGCGTCTATTTGTAAAAGTTGTGTGACTTAACATCACTTACCGATATTTCCTGCGATGGTGAGAGTGAATGAAGCGCTCTCGGTAGAACCCGCATCGGTTGATTTGATATTGAAAGATCCGTTGGCTTTCAGCGTGCCCTTGGCGCCTGCATATTTGCCAGTTCCACCAGTGATCACTGCGTTGCCCGTGACAGTAACTCCAGTAGGTGCAGCGTCGCTGTCCGCACACGCCTTAGCGCCTGTGTCGACCTTTACCGTGATGGTGTTGCCGCCGCCACCGAAAGTACCGGTGCCGATAAATGAATCGCATTGATTCTGTGGAGCTGCGGCGCCTGTACCCGTCATGTCGGTCATACCTAGCGTGGTTCCTGTGCCCGTTGCGGTGAGGTTCGTGACCTTAACGCCACTGTCGCTCCACACCATGGTCATTTTGCCTTTGTAAGTACCGGAAAACGCGACACCTGCTGTAGCGGTTGTTCCAGCCTTTGGCTTAGTGGTTGACCACCCTGCTGCACATTTAGGAAATACTGCAGTCACCTTTTTGGTGAGCGTTCCCTTGTAGCAGGTGATGGTTTTATTCGCTGCTTGCGCTGCAGTGGTGTTTCCTGCCACCAATGCAAACGCGGCGATAACTACTACGGTTTTAGTGATTCCTTTGAAGATTCCTGTTGTGTTCATTTCTCTCCCTCTCCCTGTAGAACTACTTTCTAATGAAAGTCTTCCACTTAGCTCAGAAGAAAAATCGTTTTGTTTGAGAGGTCACATAGGTAATGGCTATTCCCTTCGTCACATAAAAAAGATAATAAAAATATCCGAAGGAGTAATAAATTTATGTGCGTTCTTGACCTGTAAGGACTCGCTTTCTAGGGCTTGAAAGTGATCTTCTTTCCGGCCATGACAACTTTGATTCTGGCGATGGCGCTCTTGCCCATTCCATGTAAATCTTGCAGATCCTCAAGCGATATTTTTCGCAAATCGGAGACCTTCAAAAGTTTCGCATCTACAAGTGCGCGACGGGCCGAAGCGGAGAGTCCTATCGCGCGCCACTCGCCATCGAGAGCGGCGTATTTGTCGAAGTTCGCCTCGCCTCCGGAGTTACCACCGCTGGGGAATTGAGCCGGCTGCTTCTTTGCCATCTTCCTAGCGTAGAGGATGGTCAAAACAGGCTCCTTTCCAAGAGCCGAGCGATACTCATGCTCTATCTTTAACCCATGTCAGCGACCTTTAGCCGCGCGCTGCGCCATATGGCGTGGGCCAACCAGCGGGTCTACGCCTCGCTGGGCACTCTTCCGGACGAAGCGCTCGAGTCGTTCATCGTCAATCCTGAGTGGAGCGCTAAGCGCATCATTCAGCACATCGTTTCGGGAGCCGATTGGTATGTGTATTGCCTTACTGGCGGGATGTGGAGCGAGGTCCCTACGCCTTCAGTCGTTGCAGACGTGCCGGCGCTGGCAAAGATGCTTGCTGATTTTGACGCGGCGATTTTGTCACAATCCGGTTTGCCGGATGAATATCTCACAATCAAGGAAGAGGAGAAGAGCTGGCAGAACTTACGCTCCACGCTGTTGGCGCAAGCGGTTCATCACGCGACCGAACATCGCGCTCAACTGATTGATGCGTTGGAATCAAAGGGCTTTGCCCCCATCAACTTAGATGACATCGATTTTTGGGCATTCGAAAGGTTTGAGAAGGAATCCAGCAAGTAATTTAGCGAGGGAGATCTATGAGCAGAGCAGGCGTTAACGAGATCAGTCCTTATCTGCAAGCGCTCAAGGCCACCTGGATCGAAGTAGGCGATATCGACAGCGCTCTTGACTTCTTTTTGCATGCAATGGAGTACGACTTACTCGATCAAGGTGACCAAGCGAGCGAATTCTCAGAACTCTTCGGCCATGAGGCGTCCCGACCCTGGGCGCTACTCTCTGGTCCAGGTGAAAGAACCGGTCAAGTGGTGATCTTCGCGGGTAACGCAAGAGCGAAACACCCAGGGTTTCCGCGAGGATGGGATTCCATCGAGGTAGTTACCTCGGAATTAGATGAAGCTGCGCGCCGCATCAAGGCATTCCCTGGAGTGGTCGAAGTAATCGCACCTTTCAATGCGGACTTCTCCGAACAGAATAGCAATGTGCATCGGTCTGCCTGCTGGCTCATGCCGTGGGGTAACCATGTGATGTTGACACAAGCAGTTTCACAACCGGACGGTCGGGATTTTCCAAGTACTGCAGCGAGTGTTGGTCGCACATTTGAGATGCACCTTCGCACTACGGAGTACGAACGGGGCCGTCACTTGCTTCTCGACATTCTGCAAATGCCACGCCTCATGGATGTCGAACTTACTTCGGGACCCTTTCATGTCGGTTGGGGATTAAGCGATGATCACCTCATCCGCATGGTCTTCTGCAAGAGCGGTGGGTTAGGTACCGGCGGCGGAGCGATCGAGTTGCAAGGACACCCAGAAGAGAAACTTCATCCGAGCGTAGGCACCACTCGCGGAAGTACGCCTGGCGGCACCGCGTTGGTCACTTTTACTTGCAATGAACTTGATGCGGTGCACTCACGAATTACCGCTGACGGCGGCTTTGAGTGCACCGAAATTCACATCATGAACTCAGGGCCATTCGTTGGCAAGCGCTCCTTCATGATGTGGTGCGTAGAAGGTGCCCCGCTCCAGCTCATTGACGCTTAAACTCATTGACACTTAATCTCATTGCCGCTTAATCTCATTGCCGCTTAAAACTCTAACGCGAACGCGTGAACGCTCGGGATATTCCCCATTGGGTGACTTTCACCATCGCTTCGAGAACGATCTCCGAACTCATTTTGCTTTTACCTAACGTGCGTTCAATGAAGGTGATCGGAACTTCGCGAATCTGAGCACCTACACGCAAAGCTTCGCGAGTCATTTCTATCTGAAAGCTATAACCTTGCGAACTAATGCCGTCGAGATTCATCCTTCTTAATAAATTTGCGCGATAGATGCGAAATCCGGCCGTCATATCGTTGACTTGCGTTCCGAGGACGAACTTTGAATAGCGGTTGGCTCCTCTGGAAAGAATTTCGCGATGCTTTGACCAATTTTCTACACGCCCACCTGGTATCCAACGCGCACCAATGAATAGATCTTGGCTTGGCTCGTTCGCTTCTACTGCCATCATCTTCTTTAAGTCGGTCACTCGGTGAGATCCATCAGCATCCATTTGAATCAGAGATTCGTATCCCTCGCCAAGAGAACGGCGGAAACCTTGAATGTAGGCGCTACCCAGGCCCATCTTTGACGGCCGTGAAAGTATCGAGATGCGACTAGCGCCACCATCTATTCGTTCAGCAACCGAAATCGTGCCATCACTTGAAGAGTCATCCACGATCAAAATATCGAGTTCAAGTTCGAGTAATTGCGGGAGCAGATTTTCAAGATTTTGCGCCTCATTAAAGGTCGGGATGATCACGACCGTTGAGTGCGATTTCATGCCCGAATCCTACTTGCCCGATTCGGGGCCAGTGGTAATCAATACGCCCCCGTGGGGAGTACCTCAGATTCCAGGATTGCCCACTCTTCATCAGAGAAGAGCCGGGAGCGGATGAGGAATCGCTTACCTTCGGGAGATTCGAGAGAGAACCCCCCTCCCCTGCCATCCACGACATCGACCGTGAGGTGCGTGTGTTTCCAGTACTCGAATTGAGTGGCTGACATCCAGAACCCAATCGATTCTGGAATGTCAGCCACCTTCAATTCTGAAAGCTTGACGTCCGCTCCGCCCACCCGGAATTCGCCAGCCGGATAACACATGGGGGAAGAGCCATCGCAGCATCCGCCTGATTGATGAAACATCAGCGGACCGTGAATTGCGTAGAGCTTTCGAAGTAACTCTTCGGCGGCGCTCGTCAATTCAACTCGTGATGGCATCTCCTCCATACGTGGCCCTTCGATTTAGAAGAAGCCCAACTTGTTAGGTGAGTACGAAACAAGCAGGTTCTTCGTCTGTTGATAATGATCGAGCATCATCTTATGGGTTTCGCGGCCGATACCGGAGGCCTTGTAACCACCAAATGCCGCACCGGCTGGGTATGCGTGGTAGCAGTTGGTCCACACACGACCAGCCTGGATCTCACGTCCCGCTCGGTAAGCAGTGTTCATATCGCGGCTCCACACGCCGGCACCGAGGCCATAAAGGGTGTCATTGGCAATCTCCATGGCGTTGTCAAAACCATCGAACTTAGTTACCGAAACAACCGGTCCGAAGATTTCTTCTTGGAAGATACGCATGGAGTTATTGCCTTCGAAGATCGTTGGAGTGACGTAGTAACCGCCCGAGAGCTCGCCGCCGAGATCTGCGCGCTCGCCACCGGTGATTACCTTGGCACCTTCCTTCTTACCAATCTCGAGGTAGGAAAGGATTTTCTCTAACTGATCATTCGACGCTTGCGCACCGATCATCGTGGAGAGATCGAGTGGGTGACCCTGAACAATGGCCTGCGTGCGCTTGGTGACATCGCCGAGGAACTTGTCATAGATCTTGGTGTCGATCAAACCACGCGAAGGGCAGGTACATACTTCACCTTGGTTCAAGGCAAAGAGCGTGAAGCCTTCAAGCGCCTTGTCGTAGAACGCATCATTCTCTGCGGCCACATCTGCGAAGAAGATGTTGGGGCTCTTGCCGCCGAGTTCAAGTGTTACCGGAATGATGTTCTCAGATGCGTATTGCATGATGAGGCGACCTGTAGTGGTTTCACCCGTGAACGCAATCTTGGCAATGCGAGGAGAGGAAGCAAGCGGCTTGCCTGCCTCTACGCCGAAGCCATTGACGACGTTAAGTACACCTGCAGGGAGCAGATCAGCGATGAGTTCCATCAGAACCATGATGGAAGCTGGTGTTTGCTCGGCTGGCTTGAGTACAACACAGTTACCCGCGGCAAGTGCAGGAGCGAGCTTCCACACCGCCATCAGAATAGGGAAGTTCCAAGGGATGATTTGGCCCACAACGCCGAGTGGCTCATGGAAGTGATAGGCGATGGTGTCGTCATCGAGTTCGCCAAGCGAACCCTCTTGCGCACGAATCGCACCGGCAAAGTAGCGGAAGTGATCGATCGCAAGGGGCATATCCGCGTGAATGGTTTCGCGGATCGGCTTACCGTTATCCCACGTCTCTGCAACTGCCAACATTTCCAAGTTTGCTTCCATACGATCAGCAATCTTGTTCAAGATGATGGCGCGAGCCGTGGCTGAAGTCTTGCCCCACGCGCGAGCCGCAGCGTGCGCAGCATCGAGTGCGAGATCGATATCGGCTGCATTGCCTCGTGCGATTTCACAGAAGACTTTCCCTGTTACCGGTGTGATGTTTTCAAAGTATTGTCCCGACGTAGGTTTGACATATCCACCGTTAATCCAGTGGTCGTAACGTGGTTTGAAAGTGACTTTGCTACCCGCAGTACCGGGTGCAGCGTAATCGGTCATTCCGCAACTCCATTCAATTGAAAATTGATATTACCCGTGGTTCGAATGTAGCCCTGGGTATGGATTTTGGGAACGATCTCTTACCTGAGAAATTCATGACGCCATATTTTCTAGACGGATAAAAAATTTCTCCCCTTAGCGTTTTCTAATTATCAGAGGAGTGGACGCAACTCAACTTTACGATTACAGGCCTTGGACCCTTCAAATGCGAGCCGCTGCGCTGTCTCCAAGTCGGCACTCTCGATCAACCAGAAGCCACTGTAATTTTCCTGAGCCTCAAAGAGTGGTTTACCTGTAGCGATATGTGCATCGTCACGGTTATCTATGACATTTCCATTTTCAGGAGAAGAGAGACCACCTGCAAAGAGCCACTGACCATTTGCACGCAACTCATCATTAAAGGCATTGATCGCATTCATCTCCTCTGGAGTACCAGAACCAGAAAGATCGTCGATGACAAAAATCATAAATCGCTTCTCCATGATTAGAGCCCATTCTCTTTGCGGAAGACATGAACAATGGCATTTGCATGACCATGCCCCATTTCAAAATTATCCTTGAGGTGGGCTACCTGCTCCATGTGAGCCAACTTGGAAACCTTCTTCAGTTCCTTCATCCAGTGAGCTATCGGCTTCCCGTATTTCTTCTCAATGGATGGGAAATATGAGGCGGGGCCAGTTACCTTCTTCTCAGTCATAGGAGAAGTGTAAAACACAGACTTAGCCTCGTCACATCGTGAGACAACTCAGCCAGTGACTCCTAAGGCTGCCCTTAACGCCGACTCAGTCAGGCCCAAGTTCTTAGCGGCGAGAGCAAAGTCCGGAGGCATCTTGTAAGCGAATGCCGCCAGGAGTTGATCTTCAGTAATGCCAAGCTTCTTGGCAGCGCTAGCAATATCTGGCATTCCTCCACCGTTGGGGCCACCAGCATTGGGGCCACCAGCATTGGGGCCACCACCCATCGGCGGCATGGCTTGGAATTGTGTGCGATCAACTACGCCATGAAAGCAGGCGATAGATGAGCGCGCATCAGCAGTGCTGAGCAAAACGTAGTGGTAGATACCTTTAGGGAATTCAGGTGTAGCGCTATTGATTCCGTTGCACTTGTCGAGAGCGGCAGCCGTAAGTTGCTTCCCGTTATTGTCGCGGTCTCCATAGATCGGAAAACCGTCGAGGGCAAAGCCAATGATGTGCGAAGGCTTCGAAGCCTTATCCACCTTTGCCGTCACACAATTAGGAAGCCCGTGGTAATGGTAGGCACCCACATCAGGAGTGGGGTGGCCCGAACATTTATCTACAAAAGATGCGGTGATGCCACTTGCATCAGTGATGGTGAAGTTGTTCGCCATGGCGACAGTTTTTCCGTCGCCTTCGAATGGGTTGTACAGAACTGCTCCAGAAATCATGACACCGATTGACCCAAGCGAGGTGGTCGTAACCGTCGAGGTGTATTTGGGGGTGCTAGGAATAGTGAATTTGTAGGTTTGCGCCTTCGTCGGATCCTTGATGATCCTCGCCGTTGTGGAATCTGGTACGACCACTCCGGCATTAGGCACTGCGTAGTACGTATCTCGTGCGTGATTCGGGATTCCGGTGGGTTGGAGAATGATTGAGCTCTTGGAATAGGTGATTTTTACCGTGGGGTTCCACTTCGCGGCTTTCAAAGCCGAAGTGGTTGAGACCGTAGCGGGAGTACTGGCCGCGTGCGCCACGTAGTAGACCGCACTATTGAGCGCAATGACCGCGATTGCAGTAAGCCCGATCATTCTCTTCTTGGAGTTCTGCACTTGAATATCCCTCTTCCGCTCAGATTTCTCGGCCAGCGCCTAGGCAGTAAGTATTTACCTAGGTAAATAGTTTTACAAGTCGATACGGTACATTTATTGCATGGAAAAGGCTGAGAAGACGCCGAGAAATACGCCGCGGAAGCCACCGCCTTCGGCGATAAGGCTTATGCCCCGCGGCCTGGCATCGCTCTTCATCGCAGCGAGCGTAGGCAGGTTGAGTCATCTCTTTCCGCGCTGGATGAGTGTAAGGATCGAGTCGAAACATCAGATCACATCATCCCAATTAATGGTGATCTTCCTCCTCTCTCAATCAGGAGAAATGACTATGGGGCAGATATCCCAGATGCTCGACCTCACCCCACGAGCTATTACAGGAATAATGGTGGGCTTGGAGAAACAGGATTACATTGCAAGGCGGAAAGATCAGAAGGACCACCGGATCACCTGGGTTCAACTCAGCACTCGGGGAAGAACTTTCTTAAAAGTAGCCAAACCGGAGGCCTCCAAGGCATTCACATCGCTCTTCGATGTCTTGACTAAGAAGGAGCAGATCGAGTTAGTACGGATCATCGAGAAACTCACCGACCACATGAAGTCTCAAATAGATGAGGAATAGGCTTTATCTAGACACCAGATCTGAGGATTTTTTCCATGGGACGGCCTTGAGCTAGTTCATCGACCAACTTATCCATATATCGAATCTTGAGCATCAATGGATCTTCAATCTCCTGAATCTTCACACCACAGATCGTTCCTGTGATCAGTGAAGCCTTCTTATTCATCTTGGCTGCTTTAAAGAAATCTGTAAAAGTCGTCTCGCTCTTAATATGTTTGGCAAGCGCCTTTTCGTCGAAGCCGGTCAACCAACAAATCACTTCGTGGAGCTCTGTAACGGAACGACCTTTGCGCTCGATCTTCTTCACGTATAGCGGGTATACACGCGAGAAGGGCATAAGGAATATCTTGTGCACGACGCTCACTATAGAGAGGCATTGCCTAAAAAGATCCTGTCACCTTCAGGATCATCCATAATTTTCCGGACCTCCTGTGGGCACCGGCAAGCAACGGCAATCTTGTGCGCCCAGCGGTGGGCCTCTTCATCACTGGCTACCTGAATGACTGCAAAACCGCCGATGTGAACTGGGCTCGCCGTTAAGGGACCGTCGCTCACCCATCCATCCAACCCGACAACGCGCGGAGAGTAGCCCATGAATCCCCCGCCACCTTCAAGCCAGATCCCAGCCTCGACACCTTCCCGCATTACTTCGTGAGCCGCCTTTGCTACAGCTGGAAAATCCTCTTCTGGAAAGGTCATATCGCCGTCGTTAAACGAAATCATGTATTTAGGCACACGCGAAGTTTACCTTTCGATGAAGGAAGAGTCGCTCAATATTCCGGAATCAAAGCGGGCCGATTAGAAGTTCACACCTGCCGGTGGAGTGGTGGGAAAGATCTCGATATTCCAAATGGCAATAAATGGAAGCGTCTCGATTGTTGCTAAAACGCTTGCATCGTCCTCGCCAAATGCTTCAATAAAGACGGTGCGCTTAGGCATCGCTACTTTAATGAAACCAAGGAGTCCTTGCTCGACTAATAACTTAGCTTGAGCTTGCTCGGCAGGGATGAGGGCCCGAATGTCTTCTGGGGTAACGCCATCTTTGAAAGTAGCAACGACTATATAACTATTCATTGGATCCCAAAATTCTGTGAGTGATGATTACTTGACATATCAAGTATATCTGATTTACTTCACCTGTGGCACAAATAGGTATGAATGATCTAGATTCCAAGGCGTGGCGTGCATTCCACAAAATTGGTACTAGCCTTCTGCCGCACCTCGGACGTCAAATAACCAATCACTCGGGGATATCTGGCGCTGAGTATGTTGTCCTGGTTGCACTTTCGGAGCTTCCAGCGCCTTCAGTAAACCTCAATCGGCTGGCAACCGGCCTTGGCTGGGAAATTAGTCGCATGTCCCATCAGGTTTCCCGAATGGAAGATGCTGGCTTAGTTAAAAAGACAAAGAACCTTGAAGATTCTCGCTGCTTCGACGTCTCCATCACAGTTAAGGGAAGAAAAATCGCCGAAGTAGCAATTCCTTTGCAGTCCAGAGAGATCAATCATTGCTTTAGCGAGGTGCTAACACAGACTCAGATGAAGTCCTTGATCGAAATATCTGAGGCGATCTCCAATCACATGAAAGAACACCACCCCCTTAACAAGAAGGTAGATAAGTAAATGACAATCGCACTTGACATATTCGGAGCACTTCTCGTATTCGCCGCTGTTGGATCAGCTATCTCAAAGCTTAAGAAGGTTCCAGATGTAATGGAAGCCATGGCTAAAGTTGGCGTCAAGCCAAATCAGATTCCAGTACTTGCATATTTAGAAATCGCTGGTGGAATTGGAATCACCGCCGGCATATGGATCAAACCTCTCGGAGTACTGTCTTCTGTGTGTTTAGGTCTCTATTTCGCAGGTGCGGTGTACACACATCTCTCACGCAAGCATAAGGTGGCAGATTTCGTTGCTGCGCTTGGAATCTTCATCATTGCAGGCATCACGACCGCCTTACAGTTCAAGCGATAAAAAGAAGAGTCGCCCTATAAGCCGGATCCTGTCCACCGCACTCTCGCGAGTATCGGATGGGTCACCATCTATCTAGCCTCGTTGTTGCCAACGAAGTCGTGCGGTCTACCCGAGAGCTCGACCGGGCCGATCTCAAACGCTCTCTATATGACCTTGCTCCAGGTGGGGTTTACCTAGCCGACAATGTCGCCATCATCGCTGGTGGTCTCTTACACCACCCTTTCACCCTTACCAATTGCTTGGCGGTCTACTCTCTGTTGCACTTTCCTGCGGGTCACCCCGAGTGGGCGTTACCCACCACCTTGCCCTGTGGAGTCCGGACTTTCCTCGGCGCAATTAGCGAGCTAACTCCGACGCGGTAACCCAGACGACTCTTCTTCAAGCAGTGAGCCTACCCGCCCGATAGCCTCTCGTGTTGTGCTGATTCTTCTCCCCCCGAGTGAGGGCAAGAGTGCGCCTGCCAAGGGAAAGAGGTTGGCACTATCTACGCTCGCTTTTGCACCAGGGCTCTCCGATCCACGCTCGCGGGTCCTGGAATCCTTAGTGAAGCTGGCCCGAGGTCCGCAGAAGAAGGCGAGTGACACCCTGGGACTCACCCCCGGACTGGCCGGAGAGATCAAAGTGGATAGCGAGTTGATGAGCGCACCGTGTGCGCCTGCTCTCGAGGTCTACTCGGGGGTCCTTTATGAAGCACTCGGCTGGAGTTCGCTACCGACCCCTGTTCGCAAGCGAGCCGAGGATCAGCTGTTGGTGATATCTGCACTCTTCGGTGCGCTTCGACCGAGTGATGCAATTCCTGCCTATCGCTTGAGCATGGACGTGACGCTCCCCCGTGTTGGTGGATTGAGTGCCTTCTGGAAGAAGCACTTGTCAGTTGCACTTGCCGGTTTAGATTCTGCGCCCGTTATCGATATGCGTTCACAAACATATGCAATCGCGTGGGTTCCGAATCCCACCAACACCGCACAGGTGCGCGTATTCCTTGAGAAGAATGGGAAGCGAAGTGTTGTGTCGCATATGGCGAAGTTGACGCGCGGCGAAGTAGCCCGTGAACTTTTGCTACAAACTAAAGTGCCGACAAGTATCACTGGAGTCGCCAAAGTTTTAAGCAAGCAGTTTGAAGTGGAACATGTGTTGCCAAGTAATGCGAAGAAACCGCACTACTTAGACATCATCATTCGCTAGTAGACCGACTCACTCAGAGTGATTAGCGAGGTGGGAGGTATCGTTCATGGCTCGTACGAGCGCGAAGCCGTCTTCCCAAATACTTACAACAGAAACTCCGCATGGATGAAGATCAAAGCGATGAATGAT
>CAIPAI010000023.1 GCA_903863015.1 uncultured Actinomycetes bacterium | reverse complement strand
CGGAGTTAATAACCCGGACAGTGGTTCCAAAACCTTTGTCGACGTGCAACTCGCACGCGATACCTGGGGTTCCTCCACGATCAGCACGTTGGGTACAGATGAGCGCGCGATGGCACCCGTTCTACGCATCCGGCTTACTCCTGCATATATCGATACGCGCTGCGCAGTCGTCAATGGACCGGTGAGTGCCTACACGGAGGACTTACTCATTCAAACCCCGGGGATCACCACACCATCCAACGTTCCGTTCCCTTGTGAAACAAATACGCAGAACAACACTATTTCTCCGGAATTTATTGGCATGGTAAAGGTCTCGAATTCCACCACATTCTTGCCGAGAACTCTCGATTCAAAAATGCATGTAAAGGTCACTTTCAAAGTGACAGATTTCGATGTGCTCGGTTGGATCGGTCATGCAGGGCAAGGCTCTTCTGCGTCCGTCTCCAAGAGTGGCGATATCTCACGCATCACCTTGGATTTGAAGGCCGTGCAAATCTCTAACGGGCCTCTCGTCTACTCATCTACCCAAAATGCGTACGTCGATCCGGATAAAGCGCTGCAAGACTCTTGGTCAATCGACGCTTTCGCGCCGCTGAACACTTTGACGACATGCTTCTCGGGAAATCTCGCGATTTTTACAAACTCTCGCACTCTGGAACTTCCTGTATTCGATCCAGTGAGTCGCGAAGTTGAACTGGCAACCTCTGCGCCACATCTCACTTCCACAGGCGAAGTGAACACCGGCTTCTACCAAGCAAACATTGGTGATCAAGAAGCAAAGTGCTTATGGCAAGTAGATACAGCGGCAAAGCTTGCCGGCCAAGCTGTTATTTCCATTACTGATGGGGATAGCAACGAGAAGCAGACAGCCACACTCTCTACGAGCCTCAAGAACAACATCCTCACGGTCTCGGGTGGTGGTTTTCACTACAGTGCACCAAAGCTGAAGTTGAAACTCAACTCTCCAGCCGCTACCACTCCCGCTGCGAAACCGCCCACATCGACCACCGCAAGTAAGCCGGTCACAAAGGCACCCGTGAAAACTCCAGTGAAACCAGTGGCCAAGGCGCCCGCAAAGAAAGTCGTCCCCGCAAAGAAGGCACCCGCAAAGGTGGTGAAGAAGTGAGAACTCGTTCCCTCGTTGTGGCCATCGCGCTTCTTGCCAGCGTTCTTGTTGGATTCAATTCCGCGCAAGCGCGCACGCTCTCACTTCCCGTCATCCTCGACATGTGTAAGACAGCTTCACAAACTAATTGCATCGATTCTGTTTATTCCGTGAATGATGCAAGCGTTGAACAGAAAGCAACGCTCGTGAGTACTCCCACGTTGGGATTTACCATCATTGGTGATGGAAGTCGGCTTACTTCAGTGCAGATTCCTTCACCTCAGCCACACCTTCGTATTCCCGGCTTAGTAAATTCCGATGGCGCTGGTGTGGTGGAACTTCGCGTCTTCTTCGCCGCTGATCCATGGACTTCCTTCGGAGCAGGCCTACCGCTCTCGAGCAATCCCCCGAGTCTCTCCGCGGAGATGCTCCCGGTGACAGCAAAAACAGATAAGGCTATGCCGAATTTGCAGACAACTTGTAGTGGAAGCTCCATGGGCTTCTGTGGCGGCTACCCTGCTCCCCTTGGCGACCAAGTCCGCATCAAACTCAATCTACGTCTCTCGAAGTGGACTGCGAAGGCATACCAAATTGCAGGAAACGATATTGACGCTATGGGAACTTCAACCAAATCCGGTGCCACAGTTTCCATCACCGCTCGTCCCGCCAAAGGTGCGTTCAGAAGTGACTACTTCGCCGGCGGTGGTACGAACTCCGGCACGATCACTGCTACGGCCGTGACCACAACATGGGGCTTCGCTGCTGACCCAAACACTTCACCTGCCTGCCGTAGCGGGTTCTATGCAATAGGTGGAAGTGAAGCCGGAAGTAAGAACGGTGGTGAATTCGCCATCAAGGGAATGCCACGACTTGTAGGTATGCACTTCCCCGTTATCACGGGACTCGATGGCGCACCTATGGCGAGCACTCTTGAATTCGTCCTTCAACAGCGAGAGATCGATTGCATGTGGCCCGGCGTCTCCCGCGCAGATCTCCTGAAGAATATTCGCCAAATAGCTTTCACCGGTCAGCAAGTTGAGGAGCGAGCGGTCATCGTTACAGACTTTGGTGATCGTATCCGTATCAAACTGGGGAGAACCAATCTCCTTCCAGGCAAGAGCGATGGATTCGCCCTTGCCTTAGCCGGAGACAGCAACCCAAGTAGTTGGGTCCTTCCTAAATAATCGCCCCAACTTCCTGAATCAACATCTGACCCGAGAGCGTCATAAGCGCAGCGCCAACAGTTGCACCTTGGAAATCATTCACTGTGAAACGAACTCCGCCGCCAGATGCACCACCGGTCAGAACTCCTTGAAATATGAATACGACCTCGCCTAACGGTGAAACTCCAGTGTGCACCGATTTCCCGTCAAACATAGCCCAGTCACTCAACACACTTACCGTGCCAGTTCCTTGCACAGATGCGCCAAAGTATTTTGAGGTCGAAGTCGTTATTCCGTGAAGTATCACACTGAATTGATAAGACTTGTTTGCAGCGATCGAACCAAAAGTAGACGACGTTGCAGAATCGACTCCCCCCGATGAGTTAAGCGTGAATGAAGTAATCAGAACTCGCGCCACCGAAGAAGGTCCAACTGGACCTTGAACACCCTGCGGGCCAGTGGATCCCGTCGCGCCTGCGGTACCCGTTTCACCTTTGAGTCCTACCGCACCTGCCGCACCAGTCGCGCCTGCAGTTCCAGTTTCACCCTGGATACCT
>CAIPAI010000022.1 GCA_903863015.1 uncultured Actinomycetes bacterium | reverse complement strand
GCTTTCGGAACCGAAAAGTTTCCTTGGGTGATTTGTTGTAACGGGGCATTGCTCTTTGATTTGCATGCCGACAAGGTTATTAAAGAGTGGGAGATCTCCATTCCAGATGCTTTCGAAATTGTGGCACGCTTGCGTAAGAATCTGCCTGGTGTCACTTTCGCAATGGAACGCAATGATCACTATGTTCGTGAACGTAGATACATCCCGCGATGGGATGTGGGAATGGACATCATTGGCACCGAAACAATTGAGGAGCAGATCGATCGTCCCTTCCTTAAACTCATTGCCCGTTGCACGGAGAGCGATCTTGACTCTGACGAAATGTTGGGAATAGCAACCCCAGTTCTTGCTGGATTAGCTACTGTCACGCATTCAAATCCTGAAGACTCGCTCCTTGAGATCTCTGCGCACGGCGTCAGCAAAGCGTCAGCGCTTGCCTACGTAGCCGAGCAATGGGGCATCGATCGCGAGGAAATTTTGGTCTTTGGAGATAACCCCAATGACATCCCGATGTTGGAGTGGGCGACGCACTCGTACGCGGTGGCGAGTGGGCATCGCGGTGCGCACGCGGCAGCTAAGAATCTTGCACCTGCATGTAATGAAGATGGTGTTGCACAAATCATCGAGAAAGTCTTTGCTCTCTAATGTCAGAAGCAATCCGACTTGGAACCGTCATCCTTCCTGATGAATCATGGAAGGTAAGTCGAAACCATTGGCGGGAGGCCGAAGATCTCGGCTTCGAACATGCTTGGACGTATGACCATCTCACCTGGCGCGATCTACGTGAGAAATCTTGGTTTAGTGCAATTCCGGTATTAACTGCCGCGGCGCTAGAAACCACAACGCTCCGAGTAGGCACCTTGGTTGCCAGCGCGAATTTTCGTCATCCAGTCTCCTTCGCAAAAGAACTCATGACTCTCGATGAAATAAGCGAAGGGCGACTCACCCTTGGCATTGGTGCCGGAGGCGCCGGGTTTGATTCCACGGCACTTGGACAAGAAGCGTGGAGCGTGCGTGAGCGAGCTGATCGTTTCGAAGAGTTTGTCACCCTCCTTGATCAGGTGTTAATCAATCCAGTCACCTCAGAATTCCGTGGGCAGTTCTATTCAGCTCATGAAGCCCGAAGCATTCCAGGGTGCACCCAACAACCTCGAATACCTTTTGTTATTGCGGGTACCGGAAAGCGCGGTATCGCACTCGCAGCGAAACTAGGGAGTGGTTGGGTTTCAAATGGAGATTCAAGCAACCCTTTGGAAGCAACCGAAGAGGAGCACTTCGCAAGCGTGGCGAAACAAATCTCGCTTCTTCGCGAAGAGTGCGCCCGCATAGGACGTGACTTCAACTCAATCAACCGATTCTTCTTAGCGAGCTCTCGGAATGAAGCGTGGATGAAATCAGTGAGCGAATTCCAAAGATTAAGAGATATGTATCAGGAGATTGGTTTTACTGATCTTGTCATTCATCGCCCACGCAGTAGCCAACCTTTTGCTGGCGACATAAATGTGTACCGAGAGATTGCACAACTTTCACGCTAAATACCTTCCTGGTAAATAATCGAACCTTACAAATAAGGGCCGGAAGATTTATCGCTCTCCCCAGTAGTGATAGAACGACGCTTCATCTCTTCGAATTGCGCACGAGCTGCCATTTGTTGAGCAAAGAGCGCAGTTTGAATTCCATGAAAGAGTCCTTCAAGCCAACCTACGAGTTGGGCTTGAGAAATACGAAGTTCAGCTTCGCTCGGAACCTCGTTATCCATAAATGGTAAAGAGAGGCGCTCTAACTCCTCAACGAGTTCAGGTGCTAATCCACTTTCAAGTTCCTTAATGGATTGTCGATGTATGTCGCGTAGGCGACGGCGGGATGCTTCATCGAGAGGTGCGCTCTTCACCTCATCAAGTAATTGCTTGACCATAGAACCGATACGCAACACTTTTGCCGGTTGCTCGATGAGATCCGTTGGCATTTCTTCAGGAGATTCCGCGGATGCTCCAGGAATAAGAACTGTCTCTTCTTCGCTCATGATTTCATTATGGCACTTATGCCAGATCGGCGTTAACTACCAAAACTACTTTTCCGATGTGCGCGTTGGCGCCGACTTTCTCATGTGCTGCGGCTATTTCAGTAAGCGGCAGATATGAATCGATTACTGGCTTGACGGTACCAGCGGCAATGAGTGGCCATACGTGCGCAACGGTGCTTGCAGTGATTGCTGCACGCTCCTCATCAGTGCGTCCACGAAGAGTCGTAGCAATGAGAGAGATGCGCTTACTTAAGAGCACACCTAGATCTATTTCAGTTTTTCGACCGCCTTGCAGACCAATGACGACGATGCGACCATTTGGCGCAAGTACCTTCATGTTCTTCTCGAGGTAGGAAGCTCCCATTACATCAAGCACCACATTGATTCCCTTTGCAATTTCAGAGAAATCTTCGGTCTTGTAATCGATGCAATGATCGGCGCCTAAGAATTTACACACGTCGTGCTTTCCAGCGCTGGCTGTTGTGTAAATCTCTGCGCCTGTCCACTTAGCTAACTGAATCGCCATAGTGCCGATTCCACTCGCGCCACCGTGAATGAGAATTTTTTCGCCTTCACGTAATCCGGCAAGCATGTAGAGGTTCGACCACACAGTGCAGGCCACTTCTGGGAGTGCGGCAGCAGCAACAAGATCGATTCCCTCGGGAATCGGCATTAACTGTCCGGCAGGTACTGCTACATATTCGGCGTACCCGCCACCGGTGACGACTGCGCAGACGAGATCATCAATTTTCCAACCGGAGACTTCGCTGCCTACCTGTGCAATTCGACCGGAACATTCCAAGCCAAGAATCTCGCTAGCTCCCTGGGGCGCGGGATAGAAGCCCTGGCGTTGAAGCAGGTCGGCGCGGTTCACCGCGGTCGCTGCTACCTCGACGAGGACTTCGTGGGGGGCAATAACTGGGGTTGGGAGTTCAGCTTCGGTGAGGCACTCGACCCCGCCGAAGCCAGAGAGGGCTATGGCACGCATGGGGAGAGCCTACGCGCCCGCCAAAGAGGGCCGCCAAATAGGTGGCAAATAGGTGGCAAATAGGTGGAGGGAGGGGTATCGGGTAAGTTCTCCCGCGGAGGACTCGCCTAGTGGCCGATGGCGTCGGTCTTGAAAACCGATATAGGGAAACCTATCGTGGGTTCGAATCCCACGTCCTCCGCTCTGAGTAAGACGCTGAGTATGACCCTGAGTAAAACCCTGAGTATGACCCTGAGCCGCCTGAAAAACGGGGCTCGCCGGCGGCATGTGGCTAACCCCACTTCCGCACGGGTAGCGATTGGCAACCCCCTCCTCCACACTTGTATCACCTCTGCTCTCAGGCAGAGGCGAGAGCGATGGGAATGCTTATGAGTGGGACGATAACGACCCCTGGCCGCGCCAAGATTGCTGCGCGCCACCTCCGTACCGACAAGTGGTGGGTACAACCACTCATCACTGTGGCGGTGCTGGTCTCCTTCATTATTTACTCAACGTGGCGCGCTTTCGAGAACGCGCACTACTTCGTTGAGCCATACATTTCACCGTTCTACTCACCCTGCTTAGCCACCTCGTGTGTGGAAGGTGCCTCAGGGTTCGGTCAACCATTTGGATCGTGGTGGGTGCTCTCTCCTTCATTACTCATTTTGGTCTTCCCGCTCGGTTTTCGCATGACGTGCTACTACTACCGCAAGGCGTACTACCGCGCTTTCTGGCAATCACCACCCGCATGCGCCGTTGCCGAACCACACAAGACTTACACCGGCGAAACCCGCCAGCCATTGATTCTGCAGAATGCACACCGTTGGTTCTTCTACGCCGGTCTCATCTTCAACGTGATTCTCTCTTACGATGCGATCCTTGCATTTAAGAATGCCGAAGGGCAGTGGGGTCACATGCAGGTCGGCACTCTCGTGCTCCTGGCAAACGCCACCTTCCTTTGGCTCTACTCACTCTCTTGTCACACTTGCCGCCACACTATTGGTGGTCGCTTGAAGCACTTCTCCAAGCATCCAGTGCGTTACAAGCTGTGGACCAAGATCTCAGAGCTCAATCACCACCATCCCAAGTTTGCTTGGATCTCATTGATTGGTGTGGCGCTCGCAGATTTCTATATTCGTTCCGTATCCACTGGCTTCATCACCGATCTTACGATTTTCTAGGAGTAACTATGACCGCGATTGAACGTCATTCATTCGACGTTGTAGTTATTGGCGCCGGTGGCGCTGGTTTGCGTGCTGCAGTTGAAGCACGTGCAGCTGGCCTTCGTACCGCCATCATCTGCAAGTCTCTCTTCGGAAAAGCGCATACCGTTATGGCTGAAGGCGGAATCGCCGCGGCCATGGGTAACGTCAACAGTAAGGACAACTGGCAAGTTCACTTCCGCGACACCATGCGTGGTGGCAAGTTCCTCAATAACTTCCGCATGGCTGAATTGCATGCAAAAGAAGCACCAGATCGTGTGTGGGAGTTAGAAACGTGGGGTGCGCTCTTTGATCGCACCAAAGAAGGCAAAATTAGCCAACGTAACTTCGGTGGACACGAATACCCACGTCTTGCCCACGTTGGCGATCGCACTGGACTCGAACTTATTCGCACTATGCAACAAGCAATTGTTTCTCTGCAACAGAAAGATGCTGCAGAGTTTGGTGACGCAGAGGCGCGCATTAAAGTTTTCGCCGAAACAACCATTACAGAAATCATTAAGGATGGAGATCGGGCAGCGGGTGCATTCGGTTACGTGCGCGAAACTGGAAATCTCATTCTCTTCGAAGCACCAGCCATTGTTATAGCCGCTGGTGGCATCGGAAAGTCCTTCAAGGTAACAAGTAATTCTTGGGAAGGTACCGGCGACGGTCACGCGCTCGCATTAAAAGCCGGTAGCAAGTTGGTCGACATGGAATTCGTGCAATTCCACCCAACCGGCATGGTCTGGCCCCCGTCGGTGCGAGGCATCTTGGTGACTGAATCAGTCCGTGGTGATGGTGGCGTGCTTCGTAACTCAGAAGGTCGCCGTTTCATGTTTGATTACATTCCCGAAGTTTTCAAAGAGAAGTATGCACAGAGTGAAGAAGAGGGCGATCGTTGGTACGCCGATCCAGATAACAATCGCCGTCCACCCGAACTTCTTCCACGCGATGAGGTCGCTCGCGCTATCAACTCCGAAGTAAAAGCTGGCCGTGGATCACCACACGGTGGTGTCTTCCTCGATGTGTCGACGCGTCTTGCGCCCGATGTCATTAAGAAGAAGCTTCCTTCCATGTGGCATCAATTTAAGGAACTCGCTGACGTCGACATCACCACACAGGCGATGGAAGTGGGTCCTACTTGCCACTATGTAATGGGTGGCATTCTGGTTGATCCAGATACTGGTGCTGCTGCAGGCGTTCCTGGACTCTTCGCTGCCGGTGAATCTGCTGGCGGTATGCACGGTTCTAACCGCCTCGGTGGAAACTCACTTTCGGATCTCCTCGTCTTCGGACGTCGTGCTGGCGCTGGCGCAGTCGCCTACTTCCAGAGCCTTGGTGGCAACGTTCCCAAGGTGACAGATGCGTCGATCACTACAGCAAGCGACCATGCACTTGCTCCGCTACGTAATCCTGGCGGCGAGAATCCATACACAATTCAAGCCGACCTACAACAGGTCACCAATGACTTGGTCGGAATCATCCGCACTAAGTCAGAGCTTGAAGAATCACTTGGCAAACTCAAGGGCTTCCGTGCTCGTCTTGCAAATATCACTTGCCCAGGTGGCTCGGCCTTTAACTCAGGCTGGCACTTGGCTCTCGATCTTGAGAACATGTTGCTCGTCTCTGATTGCATTGCACACGCCGCTCTTATCCGTGAAGAATCACGTGGTGGACACACCCGTGAGGACTTCCCGAAGATGAGTGCCGAATGGCGCAAGGTCAACTTGGTGGCGCATGTAGAAAATGGCGAAGTGGTTGTTGAAAAACAAGCTCTTCCAGAAATGCGCGAAGAACTTCTTAATCTCTTCGATGTTGAGGAGTTGGCGAAATACATGACCTCAGAAGAATTAACCCGCCACTCGAAGGGAGCTAACGCATGACCCGGACAGCTAAATTCCGAGTATGGCGTGGCGATGCCAACGATGGCGCGCTAAAGGATTACAACATTGAGGTCAACGAAGGCGAAGTAGTACTCGACGTCATTCACCGTCTACAAGCGACACAAACTCCTGATCTCGCCGTACGTTGGAATTGCAAGGCAGGTAAGTGTGGTTCCTGTAGCGCAGAAATCAACGGTCGTCCACGTTTGATGTGTATGACTCGAATGAACACTTTCACGGATGAAGAAACCATCACAGTCACTCCACTTCGTGCATTCCCGGTCATTCGCGACTTGGTAACTGACGTCTCCTTCAATTACAAGAAGGCGTTGGAAGTTCCCGCATTTTCTGGTCCTGCAAATCTCAAGCCTGGCGAGTACCGCATGGAGCAGATCGATGTGGAGCGGAGCCAAGAGTTCCGTAAGTGCATCGAGTGCTTCCTCTGCCAGGACACCTGCCATGTAATTCGTGATCACGAAGAGAATAAAGAAGCTTTTGCTGGTCCACGCTTCTTCATTCGGCTTGCTGAACTCGACATGCACCCACTCGACACCCTCGATCGCAAGCGCGCAGCGCAAGAGAAGCACGGCCTTGGCATGTGCAACATCACCAAGTGCTGCACCGAGGTCTGCCCCGAGCACATTCGTATCACTGACAACGCCATCATTCCTATGAAGGAACGTGTTGTTGATGTGAAGTACGACCCTGCCCGTTGGTTGGGTAGCAAGATTCGCCGCCGCGAAGGTCTCTAAACCTTATGGAGCTCGATGCGCGGATCATCACCGCTCATCGAGAAGCGTGTGAGCGGGGAGATGCGGGATATATAGATCCGTTAACGGGTCTATTCGTCATGACCGAGGTTTACCTTGCGCACCGGGAACGGTGTTGCAGTCGCGGGTGTCGTCACTGCCCCTACCCGAAAGATAAGTAAGAATCTCCCTATGAAGTTACTTCTTCGCTGGGCGATTTCAGCTTTTGTAATTTGGGTAGCCGCTGCACTGATTCCCGGAATTAATGTCACGGGTGGGCTCTGGTCATACCTCTGGATTGCACTCGTCTTTGGATTAGTAAACGCTTTTATCGGTTCCATCGTGAAGGTCCTCACGATTCCCATCACACTAATAACCTTTGGCCTCTTCATGCTTGTGATCAACACTGGCATGTTTGCCATCACTGCAGCATGGACAGATGCCCTCACCATCACCTCGTTCTGGTCAGCGCTCTTTGGCTCTCTTCTTATCAGTGTGGTCGGTTCACTCTTGCGACAGGTGCTCAGACGGACAGTTTCCAAGTGAAGTTAGTGAAGCCCCTAGGGGTTATTGCCGTTGGCGGTATGGCGGGATCACTCGCCCGTTGGGCAATTGCAAGCGCGATGGACGAAAGTTCTTTTCCATGGGCGACGCTCTTAGTGAATTACATCGGTGCCGTCTTGCTCGCGCTCATCATTATTTACGCTGAAGAACATGCCGCACCGAAGTGGTGGTGGCGCCCGCTGCTTGGCACCGGTTTCTGTGGCGGGTTTACCACCTATTCGGCTTTTGCGGTTCAAGTAGATGGCTTTCTCAATGCAGGTCAGAGTGGTCGCGCCATCGCATATATTCTGGCTTCGCTGATTGGCACATACCTTTTAGTACTTCTTACCGTGAGATTCGCGCGTAAGCAGGTGAGTAAATGAGGGCGCTCTGGGTCATGCTAGGTGCTGGAGTGGGCGCGCCCACGCGCTACCTCGTGGACTTAGGAATTCGCCGTCTTCATGGCTCGCCATGGCCTCTTGGCACTCTGGTGATAAATGTTCTAGGTAGTTTCATTCTCGGTTTAGTAATCAATGGGGGAGGAACGACTCTTTTGATCATTGGTACAGGTTTTGCTGGTGCGTTCACCACCTGGTCTACCTTCGCAATGGAAACGCATACTCTCTTTGTTGCGAAGAAACATGGAGTGGCCTGGCTCAATCTCATAGCTACCTTGGTCCTTGGAATTGCCGCCGCCGCGCTTGCGCGCGCGTTGTAACTCACGGGCGAATCAGGCACGATAAGAAGATGAGCGCAAATAATCAGATGCCCTGCGATTTCTGCGGTCAACCTTACGATCCAGTCTCTACTCGTTGGCTCTGCCCTCATTGCCATATGAAGACAAATTGTTGTGATGGTGCTCCCTGCGATATTCCAGTTGCGTCGAAAAATGAGCAAAGCGCATGAAGACCGCAGATGTTGTAGTCATTGGCGCCGGCGTGGTCGGAAGTAGTTGCGCACTGATCATGGCCGAAGCTGGCCTCAAAGTGATTGTGGTGGATCGCGGACCTATCGCGGGCGGCACCACCGGCGCCGGCGAAGGAAACATCATGGTTTCCGACAAGGAGATCGTTCCAGAGATAGAACTTGCAGTGCGCTCACGAAATGCCTGGTTTGAAATTGCAGATCGCATTGGAAATAACTTTGAATTACAAGCCAAAGGTGGCATTGCGCTTTCACGAACAGATGCTGGCATGGCCGGCCTTCGTAAACTTGCATCACATCAAAACGCTCATGGCATCGAAACGATTGAAGTTGATGGCGCAAGATTACGTGAGCTCGAGCCGCATATGAATCCTGACATTGAAACCGCAATTCACTACCCTGGCGATGGTCAATGCCAACCAATGCTCTCAGCTGCGTACTTCCTGCGAACGGTGCGCCATCTGAAGGGTGAGGTATGGCAGCGCACCGAGGTATTGGGTTTCTCTAAAGATAAAGACGGATCGATCACCGGGGTGCGCACTTCTAAAGAAGAGATCTCCACGCGGTACGTGGTAAATGCCACCGGTACGTGGGCCGGGGATATTGCGCGCCTAGCGGGAAGTGAACTCTCCATCATGCCGCGTCGTGGATTTATTCTGGTTACCACACCAGCTCCAAAATTAATTCATCACAAGGTGTACGACGCAGATTATGTGGCTAACGTGGCGAGTGATTCACCAGAGCTGCAATCGAGTGCAGTTGTTGAAGGTACCGAAAGTGGAACCATTCTTATTGGTGCCTCTCGTGAACGTATCGGCTTTGATTCACGTATCAATATGGCAGCTCTCGAGCGGTTAGCGAAGCAGGCTATTTCAGTATTTCCGGTACTTTCAAAATTGGAGTTACTCCGGGTCTATCGAGGTTTTCGTCCCTACTCACCGGATCATTTGCCGGTTATCGGTGAAGATGCAAAAGTGAAGGGACTCTTCCACTGCGCAGGTCATGAGGGCGCTGGCATTGGTACCGCTCCTGGATCGGGTGAATTACTTACGGCCATGATTCTAGGTAAACCGACCTTTATGGATGCCACTCCATTTCTTCCGAAGAGATTTCAAGGTGTCGCATGAAGATCTATCTCAATGGCGTAGAAGTAGAAGCGACCGAAAACGAAAGTGTAGGCACCTTCCTTCTGAAGAGACGTCAACAGGTTCTTCGCAAAACACGCTTTAACGACCAGCCCCGTGGCATGTTCTGCGGCATCGGAGTGTGCTTCGACTGCATCGTCACCATCGATGACATCGCCAATCAACGAGCGTGCATCACGCAATTAAGAAGTGGCATGCGAATTGAGGTCACCTCATGAGCCGCACAATTATTGTGGGTGGTGGGCCATCAGGCATGAGCGCGGCCGTCGAGATCGCCCGCGCCGGCGGTGATGCCATCATCATCGATTCAAACCCTCGCCTCGGGGGGCAATATTGGCGCCATGCTCCCGTGGCCAAGTTTTCACATGACGGTGAACGCTTCTTTGCCCTACAAGAGGAGATCAATCGTCACCCAGGCATTGAAGTGCGCGCCGGAACGCAAGTCTGGCGGGCTTCTTACCAAGAAGGGGTGGCGACCGTCTGGCTCAACGATGGCACATCCCTCACAAGTGAGACGCTCCTCGTAGCCACGGGTGCATATGATCGCTCACTTCCATTCCCTGGTTGGGATCTTCCGGGCTCGATGACCGCCGGCGGCGCACAAGCAATTTTAAAAGCCTCGGGCGCCCTCCTTGGTCGCGCGGTCTTTGTAGCAGGCACCGGCCCCTTCTTATTGCCAGTGGCTGCATCACTGGTTGAGGCGGGCGTGAAAGTCCTTGGAGTATTGGAGGCTAACCGCGTTAATGGATGGGTTAACCATCTTGGCGCGATAGATCTACGCAAGATGAAGGACGCGGCCCGTTATTTCAAGATTCTCTCTGCTGCCAAAGTTCCCATTCGTATGGGGTACGCAATTATCGAAGCACGCGGTGATGGTCGAATCGAAGAAGTTGTTATTGCAAAAGTGGATCGCAATTTCACCGTGAAACCTGGCACCGTTGAGGTGCATAAATGCGATGCGATTGCTACCGGCTGGGGCTTTACTCCTGATCTCACGATTGCGCATTCATTAGGTGTGAGTACCGACGTGCATCCAATAGATAGATCTGTCGTCGTACATGTAGACGCTTTTCAAGAGAGTTCACAACATGGAATTTTTGCTGCCGGTGAATCAACTGGAGTGGGCGGTGTCGATCTCGCATTAACTGAAGGACGCGTTGCAGGTATAGCTATAGCAGTGCAACGGGGATTGATTTCAACAGTTGAAGCTAAGAATCGCAGCGTCGGCCTAGCGTCAGAGCGCACCAAGATTCGCAAGTTCGCCGATGCGTTATTGAGCGTTTACAAAATTCGCGAAGGATGGCGCTCGTGGCTTAACCCCGAAACGATCCTCTGTCGCTGTGAAGAAGTTACTTTCAAGCAGGTGCGAAATGTGGTGCACGACTTAGGGGCGAGTGACGTACGCACAGCAAAGCTGCTCTCTCGCTGTGGCATGGGAATGTGCCAAGGAAGGGTCTGTGGTCGCATGGTCGCCGATGTAATTGGCGCCGAAATCGGCACACCAGCTACAGATGATGAACTGCGAGGGATTCACAATCGCCCGATCGCCAACCCCATCTCACTTCAGACGTTGGCCGATCAAGGGCAGTAAAGGCCAGGCCAGATCTGGGGTAAACCCGCTATGCCGGGGGCAAAAGTACGCCTTTTACGCCCGAAAATAAGGCATTGGTGCAAGATTTCTCTACGGTATGTATGGTGCTAAAAAGAATTACTTACTGCAGAGAGGGGTGACCATGAATAAGCGCACTTGGCGGCCAATATCGCTTGGCACCTTAGCGGCACTCCTCCTCTCACTTATTACAGTGATCGTCGGCCCCCTTGTTGCCGCAAGCGCTACTACGTTCGACATGACCGGGAATACCCTCGCGTTTAATCACACCAACCTCACGGCAACCATCACAAGGGTGGCAACGTCTAACGGCGTTATAACTTATACCGCAGCCAATTCATTCACTGCTGGACAGTTAGTGACTATTAGCGGTGTTACTTCAAATCCCGTCAATCGCTTTAATTTGGCAAACGTAATTATCAATACGGCAAGTAGTACAACCTTCACTGTGCTTAACGCAGCGACAGGTACTTACACTTCAGGTGGTACCGCTACTCAACTCAATGATTACCGAAACGTCGTCGGCACTGGTGTTGCTGATGGTGATCAAGTTCTCTACTACAACGTAGCAACTATCTCTGCTGGAAATACTGTTGACGCGGTAGTGACCACCACTACAAGTAATACAACCGTTTCAGCTTTCGACGGCGAATCTGCAGTTCCCGGAAAACCAGGGTATTTCCAACCTAACCTCACTCTCAGCGGGACCAACGGCAAGGCAGTTTTCCATTTTGCTTTTTATGAGCACGGAACATATACCGGAAGTAACACAGGTACTCCTGTGGTTCTCAATAACGTCACAATTTCATCGGTAGATTTAGATAACGGCGGAAGCGGATATCAATTTACAGAGTTCGGTGGTTTTCAGCAGTACACACTGACGAATAACACCATGTTAACTCCCGCGGTGGTCACTGGCACTCGGCTCGAGAGACTTACTACCAGGGAAACCGCGAATTTAGCTGATGTGCCACAAGACATGGTTCAGGTCACTTACTTGACGCTCAGCAGCATTGATGTTGCTGTGGGCTTGGTGGGCTCCTCCGGAGCGATTGGGTATTTTGGTATTTCGTTTAGCGCACTTCCTTGGGGCGCATCCATCACTGATCCGGTAGTCGGATCGCCAACTACCATCGGACCAAGAGCGATTACTGGAATTACTACATCCGGAGGAACTGTTACCTACACAACCTCAGCGAATCATGGCTTTTCTGTAGGCCAAAGCGTGACGGTCACAGGTTGCTCCACTTCGGGTTATAACGGCTCTTCAATGACTATTACAACGGTAGCAAGCACCAAGAAATTTGCAGTTACAAAAGCCCAGACAGGTGGTAGTTGTCCCGCGGGATCAGCTACCGTCACTATTCCTGGTGTGGTGACTCCTGCCATCGGCGTCAGTAACGTCGATAACCCAGCGAACGTCGCACCGACCACATCTAACACAACGGCCATTCTCACCGCAGGTACCGCGACAGTAATCACTAAGAATGATTTAGGCGCGGCATCTTTTGTTGATGGTGATTCCAATCCGTTTTACAAAGTGAAGATCACGGGGCTGCCTGCAAGCGGATCTTTTCAGCATCGGATTGCGGGCACATGGCAGAATGTGACTTCAAACGAGGAGATCCTGACTTCAGATATTGACTTAGAGAATCTACGGTTCACTGGTTCAGATGCGGTACATATCAAATTCCGCGTCCATGATGGTCTCGTTTACAGTACTGATGAATACGACCTTGGCATCACGATTACGAATCGATCCCAGACCATCACATTCCCAGAGCCTGGGACACGTGCGGTGGGTGTGACATTTGATTCTGGAGTCTCCTCGGATTCCGGATTAGATGTTGAATTAGTAACTACCCAGACGGGTGTCTGTACGATCGTAAATGGCGTTCAGATCCGTACTGAAGCAGAAGGCGAATGCGTGGTTACGGCTTCACAAAGAGGCAACGACACGTATTCCAAGGCCACAAGTGTGGAACGAACGGTGCACGTATCTGGGCGTTTAGCGCAAGCTGTTACTTTTGCAGATCCGGGGCGACAAATCCTTGATCCAAACCCAAAAACTATTGCCTCAAACGCGACGGCTGATTCAAACCTCACGGTACAACTCGTCTCGCAAACACTGGGCGTGTGTACCGTGGATAGTCTTAATATCAATCTAATTGCTGCTGGACCATGTGAAGTATGGGCAAAACAAGAAGGAAATGCGACGTATGCGTCGGCGACTACTATCAAACATAATTTTGATGTGATTCTCCCCTCGTGGACTATTACCTTTAATAAGAATCGGGCATCATCGGGAACAGTGCCGCCAGTATCTGAAGTGACTAAATTGCTGAGCGTAAATGCACCTACAAACTCAGGAAACTTACAACTCACGGGGTATAGCTTCGCGGGTTGGAATACTCAAGCCGACGGAAAAGGCAGCGTTACCTATCAACCTGGTGATGCCATTACTCCTACTGCAGATCTAGCGCTCTACGCAAAATGGTCGGCCTCTATTACTTACGATGCAAATGGCGCAACTTCCGGAGATGTTCCTGCTGTGCAAGCAGTGGTTCCCGGAATTAATACGCTGGCATTAAATAGCGGCACTCTTCGAAAGAGCAGTCATACATTCGCCGGTTGGAATACCTTGGCCACAGGCTTGGGTACCTCTTACGCAGTGAGTGCCGACTTCACGGTTTCCGGCGATGTAACGCTCTATGCAAAGTGGACTTCTGTAATTACATTTTCTGGAAATGGTGAATCGGCTGGCTATGTTCCACCTGGATCTACCCCCGCGGTGGACTCCAATGTGGCGCTCCCTGCAAATACGGGCACCATAAAAACTGGTCCGTTGGAAAAGGCCGATCACTCCTTTGGTGGGTGGAATACGAATCAACAAGGAACTGGCACAAATTACATGCCCGGTGTTGACACGTTCCCACTCACGGGAAACGTCACGCTCTATGCGCGTTGGATTTCTACGATTACTTATGATGCCAATGGTGGAACAGGAGATGTTCCGACCGCGCAACGCGGAGTGGATGGAAACGTGCGGCTCGATGCTAATCCATCTAATCTCACCAAAAGCACCCTCATTTTTGACCACTGGAGTCTTACGGATGATGGCAGCGCAGACAATTACGGAAGTGGCGCTACCTTCGCGCTCTCAGGAAATACCACTCTCTTTGCCATATACGCGCAGCGCTCATACTTGCGAATCGTTTCACCACCCAAGATTTCACAAAACGCTAATTCGATTACCTGCAGTCGCGGCACCTTTGCATATATGGATAAGGGAGTAACACCAGTTCTAGCCTCTCCCACAATCGCAAATGTATTTCTCTTGGTCGGTGGAACTGTTTTTGCATCCGCTAAGCCTGCGGTGGCAAGCTCTACTGTCTCCTGGCTTAAGACCGATCTTGCAACGGTGCGCTCAGGGACGGCGCTCACATGTCGGGTAGTGGCTAATCAAGGTGGACTTACTCCGCTGACATCTGAATCCACCGATTCGCCATTGGCTATCTCGTTGCGAGCTCAGCAAACAAAAGAACTCAACTCCATTGAAGCGACCTATCAGAGAGATGTAAACGCGGCTATTGCCAAGCAGAAGGCCGCACTTGCGGCTAACCCGAAGCTCGTGATGGTCTTCAATGCCACCTTCAAGAGCGAAATGTCGGCAGCGCAAAGCAAGAAGGACGCGGCGATCGTGGCTTCTCGCATCAAACGCGCCTCAGAAGTGGCCAAAGCTGGAATCGCACTTATCTGGCCGTAGCACTAACGGTCAATTTTTGCCGAGTAAACGACCCATCCACTTTTCGATATCGTCAGGATGGCGAGGCAAATCTTTAGTAAGTAGCTCATAACCATCTTCAGTGACCACGATGTCGTCTTCAATGCGGATGCCGATGCCACGCAACTCCTCCGGGAGCAAGAGGTCATCGGGTTGCAAGTAGAGACCGGGTTCCACGGTGAGTACGTGTCCTACCTCTAGCACGCCATCTAGGTACTGATCAGCACGTGCCTTCGCACAATCATGAACATCGATACCGAGCATGTGGCCGGTAGAGCAGAGCGTCCAGCGACGGTGGAGCCCAACCTCAGGGTCGAGTGATTCCTCAGCCGAGATAGGAAGGATCCCCCACTCCTCCAGGCCCTTGGCGATAACTCGTTGTGAGGCGCGGTGAAAATCACGGAACTTTGCGCCAGGCTTGATGGTGGCGAGTGCTGCTTCTTGTGCGTCGTAAACCAATTGGTAGATCTTGCGTTGCGCGTCAGTAAATTTTCCATTCACTGGAAGGGTGCGAGTCACATCGGTGGTGTAGAGCGACTCTACTTCTACTCCCGCATCGAGAAGTAAGAGATCGCCATCATTAACTTCTCCATCGTTACGCATCCAATGAAGGATGCAGGCGTGTGCGCCAGATGCTGCGATGGTGTCGTAACCTACATCATTTCCTTCAGTGCGGGCGCGTGTGTAAAAAGCACCTTCAATAATGCGTTCGCCGCGCTCACTCTTCATGGCATAGGGAAGCGCGCGCACGACATCTTCAAATCCTCGAATGGTGGCTTCGACTGCCTTGCGCATTTCTTCTAATTCAAAATCATCTTTGATGAGGCGAAGCTCAGCAAGTATCTGGAGGAGTTCACCTTCACGTGCATGCGCAGCTACGAGTGAATCAACTTTCTGATCTTCACCACGCACCAAAATGGTGTGATCACCATGCGCAATATCTTTTGCTAAGTCGTTGATATGGCGCACTTTAATTCCGTAGGCAACTTCGGCCTCGGCAGCCGAAGGGCGGCGACCAACCCAAAGCTCGCCATGTCGACGATCGCGGAAAAATTCTGCGCTCTCTCGTGAGCTGCGTGGGTGTAAGTAAAGGAATACATCATGACCATCACCGTTTGGCTCAAAGACGAGCACCGTGTCAGGCACCACCTCTCCGCCCGGAATTCCTGTTAACCAAGCGAAAGCCGAGTGGGGCCGGAATCGGTAATCAGTGTCGTTGGCGCGCACTTTGAAAGTGCCAGCTGGAATCACCAAGCGATGCCCGGGGTAGAGCGCGGAGAGCTTCTCGCGCCTCGGGGCGGTGAAGGGCACGCAAGGGAGCGGGCGCACATCGGTGCGCTCAGTGTTGGCCCAACCCGTCATCATGAAGTCGGCCAACTGTGCGCTCACCGGCAAGTCGTGGGAGCCAATATTGAGCTTCGGAGGTTGGTTCATCATGGTCCTAACGAGGTGGTGAGAAAAGATAAAAGAAGCCTACCTTGACGGGGACCCCTAGTAATATATTACTCTAGAGCCATGACTCAATCAAAGCCTTGGCATGGAATCCTCACCGCGACTGCGACCCCCTACCGCGCTGATCTCTCGGTAGATCTTGATAAGTACGCCGAGCACGTGGCTTGGCTCGCTGCTAATAACACTCACGGCGTAGTTCCTAACGGATCACTTGGTGAGTACCAAGTACTTACCGAGACCGAACGCGCAGCGATGGTGACGACGGCTGTAGCTGCCGCACCAGCCGGATTTTCCGTCGTTCCTGGTGTGGGTGCATACGGTGCGGGTGAGTCGCGCAAGTGGGCAGAACAAGCAGCGAAGGCCGGCGCACATGCCGTCATGCTTCTTCCACCTAATGCGTATAAAGCCAATGATGATGAAGTTATCGCGCACTACAAAGAAGTGGGTCGAGTTGGTATTCCGATCGTGGCTTACAACAATCCTTTTGACACCAAAGTAGATCTGACGCCAACCCTCGTTGCCCGTATCGCTGATGAAGTTCCTAACGTTGTTGCAATTAAAGAATTCTCTGGCGATGTGCGTCGGATCTGGCAGTTGCATTCCTTAGCACCGCGTATCGAAGTACTTGTCGGTGCTGACGATGTGCTCTTAGAGCTGGGAACCGCTGGCATTGTGGGTTGGATTGCTGGTTTCCCCAACGCCATGCCACGCGAATCTGCCGAGCTATACCAATTAGTCATTGATGGGAACTTCGCTGAAGCTAGCAAGATGTATGCAGAAGTACATGATCTCTTCCACTGGGATTCCAAGAAGGAATTCATTCAGGCAATCAAACTTGCGATGGATGTTCTGGGACGTTACGGCGGACCTACCCGCTTGCCACGTCTCCCGCTTCCAGCAGTCGATGACGCAAAGTGCCGTAAAGATATCGAACGCGCCGCTGCCTTCTTTAAGAATCGTAAGTAATTATGCGGCCGGTCAATCGAGTTATTCATACCGTTGAATCACATACGGAAGGAATGCCGACTCGCGTCGTAGTTGGTGGTGTCGCACCGATTCCTGGTAATTCGATGTTCGAGCGCCGTGCCTACTTCTTGGAACACATGGATGATCTCCGCACCCTCTTAATGTATGAACCACGTGGGCATTCAGCGATGAGTGGGGCAATCTTGCAGCCATCAACGCGCCCTGACGCCGACTGGGGAGTGCTCTATATCGAGGTCAGCGGCTGCCTGCCGATGTGTGGGCATGGAACGATCGGCGTAGCTACTGTTTTAGTAGAGACCGGAATGGTGGAGGTCGTTGAACCAGTAACTACGGTGCGCCTCGATACTCCAGCCGGGCTCGTTACGGTTGATGTAAAGGTGGCAAATGGAAAAGCTGAGAATGTCACCATCACTAACGTCGCTTCGTTCACTCTAGGACTTGATCAGAAGGTCGCCGTGCCCGGATATGGCGAAGTTACCTACGACATGGCATACGGCGGAAACTTCTACGCGATCATTGATGCCACACAAGTAGGTATTGAATTTAAGCGCGAGAACGGCCAACGTTTTCTTGATGCAGGCTTAGCGATCTCTGATGCGATCAATGCTCAGAATCCGCCAGTGCATCCAGAGAACCCAGAGATCAAACTCTGTCACCACGTAGATTTCATCGCACCAGGAAGTAATGCGCTCCATTGGAAGAACGCCATGGCGATTCATCCTGGTTGGTTCGATCGCTCACCATGCGGCACCGGCACGAGTGCGCGTATGGCACAGATGGTGACACGTGGCTTAATGAAGGATTCAGATACTTTGATTAACGAATCGTGGATCGGTTCGCAATTCCAAGGTCGTATTGCTGGCCGCGCAAAGGTCGGCAACTTCGATGCAATTATTCCCACCATCACGGGTCGTGCATGGGTGATGGGTACTGCTCAATGGCGTCTTGATCCTCAAGATCCATTTCCTGCTGGTTTCCTCGTTTAGGAGCGCACGTGATAACAAGTACTAGCCCACAAAATCCCAGTGATGTAGTGGCATCTGCCCCCGAAGTAAGTGCGGAGGAGATGGTTAACATCATCGCGCGCTCGCGAGCGGCACAGAAGGAGTGGGGCGCCAATGCTATGGCGCGTTCAAATGCACTTCGTGAAAGCGCTAACGCATTGCGCACACACTCACAAGAGCTCGCTGACTTGATCGTGCGCGAAGTGGGTAAGCCGATTGTTGAAGCCCGCGGCGAAGTGGGGCGCGCGATTGCCATCCTCGATTACTACGCACAAGCAGCTCTGGATCCCAACGGCGAAACAATTCCTCCTACGACTCCAGGTTTTCTCATTACCCAACGCGTTCCTCATGGTGTGGCTGGCCTCATCACCCCATGGAACTTTCCGATCGCGATTCCGCTCTGGAAGGCTGCACCCGCGCTCGCGGCGGGAAACTCAGTCGTTCTCAAGCCGAGCACTGAAGCCCTTGGTTGCGCTCTACGCGTCGCTGAACTCTTCGAAAAGACCTTGCCCAAGGATCTCTTCCTCATCACACCTGGCCATCGCGGAACTGCGACGGCGCTCATCACGCAAGCAGACGTCATCTCCTTCACTGGTTCTGTTGCGGTGGGGCAGAGTGTGGTGGCCACCGCGGCCGGCGCCGGAAAGCCAGTGCAAGCGGAAATGGGTGGGCAGAATCCCGGCATCGTTTTACCCGATGCTGACCTGGCATTGACCGCCACGCATCTCTCGCAAGCATCGATGGGCTTTGCTGGTCAAAAGTGCACGGCCACCTCACGTTTTATTGTGGTGGGTGATGAGAAGCGATTCACCGAAGTGAGTGATGCCATCGTTGCCGCGGTCGAAGCGATGGCGCCGGCTGATCCTGCACAAGAAGGCGTACTCGTTGGACCACTTATTACAGAGGTGGCTCGCACCGAATTTACTGATGCGGCTGCGGCTGCTGCTGCACGTGGTGGACGCATCCTGACTGGTGGCGGCAACTTTGGTGATAACGGTTGGTTTGCTAAGCCAGCGATCGTTACCGGCCTCAGCCTTGATGACGAACTTATGCAAGAGGAAGTTTTCGCACCGTTTGCATCGATCACTCGTGTAAAGAGTGTGGATGATGCGATCACCATGGCCAACGGTGTGCGCTACGGACTCACCGCAAGTATTCACGGTCGCGATATTGAAGCAATTATTCGCGCCGCCACATCGCTGCGCACGGGAATGGTGAAGGTGAACTCCCCTACAGCGGGCGTTGATTTTCATGCACCATTCGGTGGTACGAAAGATTCTTCATACGGCCAGCGTGAACAAGGCAAAGATGCCATGCGCTTCTACTCCGTAACTCGCACTATCACTCTAGGATCAGGAACGAAGGCGATTGATTAATGGATGCAATAAGCAATGTCCCCACACCAATAAACGAACCTATTCACCTCTTCGAGCCAGGAAGTAAGTGGCGCGAGTCGTTACAAACGGCGCTCGCGGAAATGACCGCGATCACGCATCCAATGTCGCTGGTGATTAACAATGTCGCAAGACCAGGTAAAGGTGCTGAGTTCGACGTGCGTTCACCGCAAAACCGCCATCACCTCATCGGCAAGGTAAAGGGCGCAAACGGCGCTGACACGAAAGAAGCTATCGAAGCGGCGATGAAGGCCGCACCAGCATGGCGTGAACTCGACTTTGATGATCGCGCCGCCATCTTCCTCAAAGCTGCCGATCTTCTCTCCGGACCATGGCGCGATCGCATCCTTGCGGCCACCATGCTTGGTCAATCGAAGACTTGTTTCCAAGCTGAAATTGATGCTGCCTGTGAACTCATTGATTTCTGGCGTTTTAACGTGCACTTCGCCCGTCAGATCTTGGCAGATCAACCCATTTCTAGCCCTGGTGTGTGGAATCGCAGCGATTACCGCCCACTAGAAGGTTTCGTTTACGCAATCACACCGTTTAACTTCACTGCGATTGCTGGAAACCTCCCTACCGCGCCTGCGCTCATGGGTAACGTGGTTATTTGGAAGCCGGCACATACACAAATGCTCGCTGCCTCGCTCACTATGGAACTTCTCATCGAAGCTGGTCTTCCAGCTGGCGTTATCAACTTGGTTCCTGGCGATGCCGCTGAGATTTCCAACGTGGCACTCGCCCATCCAGATCTTGCAGGTATCCACTTCACCGGATCTACAGGTGTTTTCCAACATCTTTGGAAGACAGTGGGGGAGAACATCGCAAATTACAAAACTTATCCGCGTCTCGTCGGTGAGACCGGTGGCAAGGACTTTGTCTTCGCTCATCCAAGTGCTGATGTTGATGTGCTACGTACTGCGCTTATTCGCGGCGCTTTTGAATACCAAGGACAGAAATGTTCCGCGGCCTCACGCGCATATGTACCCGCCTCAATCTGGCCAAAGTTGAAAGATTCGCTTGTGGGTGCGGTCAATCACCTCTCCATGGGAGATCCGGCAGATTTCGACAACTTCCTGAGCGCTGTGATCGATCACCGCGCCTTTGCTCGCCTCAAGGGTGTGCTCGAGCGAGTGGCCAATGATCCCAAGGTAGAAGTACTTGCGGGTGGAACGTGCGATGACAGCATTGGCTACTTCGTTGAGCCCACACTTGTCACGTGCAGCGATCCAGCACATGAAGTCTTTACCGACGAGTACTTCGGACCATTCCTAGCAATCTATGTGTATCCAGATGCGGATTGCGACAAGGTTCTCACGCAGATGGAGTCAATCGCGCCATACGCACTTACTGGTGCCTTCATTGCGCAAGATCGAGAAGCGATCAACCACGCGTCTGAAGCGCTCCGTTTTGCTGCGGGTAACTTCTACATTAACGACAAGCCCACGGGCGCAGTTGTGGGTCAACAGCCATTCGGTGGGGCGCGCGCTTCGGGAACGAATGACAAAGCGGGTTCTGCGCAGAACTTGCTTCGTTGGGTCAGCGCTCGCTCTATCAAGGAGACCTTCGTTCCACCGAAGAACCACCTACACCCACATCAAGGGCTCTAAAGAGTTCGATGATGAAGTTAACCGTTGAGCCCACGCTCAAGGAACAGGTCGCGGCAGGAGTGCGCGCATCGATCATCGCGGGCCATATGGCCCCCGGCGAGGTGCACTCCGCTCCCGCGCTCGCAGAGCGATACGCAGTATCGGTCACTCCTGTGCGTGAAGCGCTCCTCGATTTAGTAAAAGAAGGCCTACTTAAACCGGTGAAGAATAAGGGTTTCCGCGTGGTGGAGCCTTCCGTCCAAGATCTCGACGAAATCGCCAGTATGCGCGATCTCTTGGAACCACCCGCAGTTGCCATGGTCGCTATCTCCGCAACTCCTGATCAACTCGCGCACCTTCGTGAGTTAGCAAGCACCATCTCGCAGTTTGCCGCGGCCGGAAAGATCGAGGAGTACCTCGAGGCCGATCGCCAGTTTCATCTCGCCGTCATTGAGGCGACTGGTAATAAGCGATTAGTAGAAACGGTGGCGCAATTACGCAGCCAAGCGAGACTCTTTGGCTTGCGTCAGATTGCCGAGAAAGGCGAACTCGCGCAGAGTAGCGAAGAACATAACTCGTTGCTTCATGCCATTGAAAATAGAAACGCCCCGTTAGCCGAAAAGATTATGCGCGATCACCTCGGCCATGTACGCCATGAATGGCGTTAGAGAGCGCCCACAATTTTCAGTAAGCGCTCGACATCATCTTCGTTGTTATAAAGGCTCAGGCCGACGCGCACAGCGCTTCCCTTGTCTCGAATACCAAGCGCGCCAGTTACTTCCCACGCGTAGTTATGCCCATTCCAGGCGTTTACTCCACCTTCAGTAAGCTTCTGTGTTATTTGAAGTGGTTCGTAACCGGCAACCGTGAAGTATGCAGTGGGCGTCTTATCTTTGAGCTTTCCAAAGACATGAACTTTAGGCATCGCCCGCAGCGAATCAAGCATGTGTCCAGCAAGTGCCTTTTGGTACGCCGCGACGGCAGTCATAGAAGTGATGATGCGCTCGCGTCGAGTTCCGTTGCCTGCTACCAAACCTGCCATGTGGTCAACGGCTGCGCTCACACCGGCAAGGTCTGCAAATGGTGGAGTGCCCAGTTCGTACTTGTTTGGTGATTCTGGTGTTGAAGAAGCGAGTTTACGAGGAGTGAGTGATTGCAGAAGTTTCGGGTCCGCGGCAAGTGCTGCAATGTGTGGACCCTGCCACTTGTACGCACTGGTGACGTAGAAATCTGCCGACATCGCATCGATGTCGATAGGGAAGTGCGGAGTGGCGTGCACGCCATCTACATAAATGAGAGCGCCTGCAGAGTGTGCGATTTCCGCGATACGCGAAATATCAGGTTTCGTTCCGAGCACATTGGATGCAGCGGTAACAGCAATCACCTTGGTGCGACCGTTTACTAATTCTTTGTATTGATCTGCTGGCAGATCTCCGGTCTCTAAATCAATCTCGGCCCAACGCACAGTGGCGCCGGCGCTCTCCGCAGCGTGAATCCATGGACGCACATTCGAATCGTGATCAAGACGAGAGACGATCACTTCATCGCCAGCTACCCAGCCTTGAGCCAAGGTGCGACTGATGTGATACGTAATAGTGGTCGCACTCTGGGCGAAGAAGACGCCCTCAGCCACTCCGCCGACCAGGTCAGCAACGGCTTCGCGGGCTCCCCATTGGATCTGCTCGCTGTAGTGCGAAGCCGGGAAGACTCCTCCGGTATTACCGATTCCATGGCGATAGGCGCCCGAGATGGCCTCAATCACGCTCGTAGGGACTTGGGTGCCGGCTGCGCCGTCGAGCCAAGCCACGCCATCTTGGAGGGCGGGGTACTGGGAGCGGATCTGGTCAGGATGGAAGGACACGGGTAAACCTTTCGCTTTGCTCTACTTTTACCCCAGACGGTACCCTCACAGAGCGTTCTTCCCTAGAGCCTTCGCGTTTTGGGGCGGACCGCGTGGAGGCGTCGCCTAGTCCGGTCTATGGCGCCGCACTGCTAATGCGGTTTGGGCCTCAAGCCCATCGCGAGTTCAAATCTCGCCGCCTCCGCCATATTGGCTTCGAACTTGCCACCTCGGCGTAGTCAATGTCTCGCAATTTCAAGAAATATCAAATAGGGGCCCTGGGAATTTTCTAGGTGCTCCTTTTTGATTTATAGATCTACTTTTTGAATTTAGGCAGATTGAGATTGAACTGAATCGAAATAACCCGAGTGGCAATAACTACCGCCCCACCAACTAATGCGGCGACCGTATTGAGTACGTGTGCTTGATGCAGCACCACGAAGACCACTGCGCCAACGAGTGAGGATGTTCCAATAGTTTCGCGGTGGAGCAAGACGGGCTCTAACTGACAGAGCACATCGCGCAGCAAACCACCTGTTACAGCCGTGATTACTCCGAGCACAATCGCTGCGTACCAACCCACATGTTGTTCAAATGCCAATTGCGTGCCCGACACAGTGGCCACCGCTAATCCCAACGTGTCCATGATCAGCAACGTTTTACCAATATGTGTGACCCGCCTAAAGACCAACGTAATGATGGCAGCTGCGATAACTGCGACCAGAATCCACGGATCAACCACCCAAATGGGTTTGAGACCAAGAAAGAGATTTCGAAGCGTGCCTCCGGAGACAGAAGCAATGGCGGCGATGAACGCGATACCGCCGTAATCGAGTCCCTTATCTGCCGCCACTCGCGCGCCTACGAGTGCAAAAACAAAAGTAGAGAGGAGATCGAGGAGATGAAGCAAAGTCATGGAGTAATCATAAAGATATTCGCACCTATACTTGAAATATGAGCAACCAAATCGAAACAACATTTCAAGTTCAATTAACTAATCGGAACCGTGTCACCGTGGCCTATCGGGCTATCTTGGTCGCTCCCGTCGCCTTCTTCCTTGCTACCTTCACGGTCGACGCCTGGGATAACAACAACAGTTCTACGTACGGCCTCTTTATTCTCCCCGTGATGGTGGCGCTGCTCTTTCGTGGCAAGTACCCCAGTTATGTTCTCGCCTTTAACAAGGCGCTCTTTGGCTTAGCTAATCGGATCTGGGCTTACTTCACTCTCCTTACCGACGAGTACCCCTCCATTGAAGAGAGCAACGTAGTCTCGATTACATATCCAGAGGTGGGGGATGGCCAGCAACTCAGTCGGGGATTGGCTCTCATCAAGTGGTTCTTGGCGATACCGCTCTACATCGTTGGAATCGCCTATGCAGTGGTAGGTCTTGTCATGATGATCCTTGGTTGGTTCAGCATTGTGCTGACCGGAAGCTTGCCCGCTAGTTACGCAGATACCATCGTGCGCGTCTCTCAGTATTGGAACCGTGTCTATGGGTACGCGATCCTGCTGGTGACCGACGAGTACCCCACCTTCGCCCTCTAAGAGAATGTTATTTATCTTCACCGTTATTCATATGTAGAACGCGTTTCCACGGAATAAATCCAATACCGACTAAGACGAAGATCATCAGAACTTGAATGACAATTGATGTGGGTGAAGAAATTTCCTTCTTGAAGAGTTCTCCATAAGACGTTGTTTTCAAAGCAGAACTTCCAGCTACATAAAAAGAGTAGCTGACGAGTCGCCCGCCAGCGAAGAAGCCAGCGATAGGAAGTAGGCGGACGTTCTTCATCATGCCAATCGCTTCAAAGAGTTGTGCTGAAGAGACCGGGGAGATGAAGAAAAGTAGGAAAGCCGACGCTTGTCGCTTCTTCCCCGCAGAGAAATACTCACCGACAGATTCCAAGTTCTCCACGAATCGTTGGGGCACGAAGCGTGCAAACCGGCGGAAGAAGAGTGCGAGCAAGACGCGCCCCAACGTCGCCATGGCTACTCCGCCGATAACAAGGGCGAGCGCATTGATTTGAAAAGAGAGAGCGAAGAAAACCAGAATCGACCAGGTAGGAGGAGCGAAGGCCGGCATTATGTTTGCGAGCAGAATGACGCCCAAGGCAATCAGAAAGTGCGTCATTACTAGAGCATAACTAAGAAGTGACCTTCTCGACCTTCACAATATCTCCAAAATCTCCACTGTTGGTCACGCTAATCCGCACGCCTTCAACAACGACAAATTCACCATTCTTTAACGGAGCATCACCAAAATTGACGCTGTAGAGACCCCTGGTAGGTGGTTGCACATATTGCCCTTCGCCATGCTCGGTTTGAGTCAGGTCAACTGTATAGACGAGAGCACCTTGCAGATTTTTGGCTAACTTGTAGTTATAGCCACCGCGTCTCATAGATTCCACCACAATAACCTTTGTTTTAGAGAGTGGGATGACTACAAGTTTTTCTACAGCACCTTTAGCAACCGATGGTGTGAGGTAATGCGTCGAAGTGATGTTGGGCGACACGCAACGCACTTGGTTGTCGCTAAAGAAACCGGAGAGGTACTTATCCCAACCGAGTAAGTCGGTCCGCGCTCCGCCCGACATCATTCCCCAGAGACCCATCCTGTCGGGGTGATCTCCCAGATCGAGTGAGCCATGATGCATTTCGTGTAACCACATCGTGGGCGTCAGGATTGAGTGATTAACGTGCCAGGTGCCACTGAGGTTATTAGGCGCGGAGGTAAAGAAACGATTGAGTACACCTTCATTACTTCTTACTGGCCCACCCCAAGGTTGCGACCCGAGAAGGCTTTCGGGTGTGGTGGGTGGGACCACGATGATCACCATGTCGGTACCAGTGAAATCCACTTGCGGATCAGCCGCAGCAATAGCATCCACAAAGAACTGATATCCCCCAGCTACCGGCTTGCCATGCAAATTGATTCCCTCATAGCTCGAGAGATTCCGTGAAATTTTGAAGTACCTATCTGGAACTCGCACTTCCACACTTGATCCATTATCGGAATTATTCTTCGTCCACTCTTTAATGAAATCGAAGTACTTGGCGTAATCCTTTGCCGGCGTACTCGATGCCACCGCATCAGGAGCTTCGATCGCTACTACTTGATATTTGGTATTTGGTCCGGGATGACGGCGCGCTTCGAAGTCGCGCACGGCTTGCGCGTTATACGGATTAGGAAAACCGAGAATGGGATAACTATTGAATTGCTCGATCTTGCACGTATTAATGGGGAGCAGATCAGTGCGCGGGGTCAAATCGACCAATGGGAAATCTTTGGTAACTACGAGCCGCTCGTAGCGAAAGGGGGTTGCGCACTGTCTGTTCTGCAGTAGGAAGTCTTGCGTCGCTTTCCACTCACTCGGTACCTCGGGATCTGCCGCGCAGACATCGACCCACTCAAATACTGCTGGCGTCGCTGTGGGCGAAGGAGAAGGGCTCGGAGCGGGTGCGGAGGTAGGTGCTGAGGTGGGTGCTGAGGTGGGTGCTGAGGTGGGTGCTGAGGTGGGACGAGGGAGCGCGGATCCCTTATTCCAGATGAGTTTCTTACCGCTCTTCACACAGGTGAACTTGAATCCGCCACTGACCGCAACCTGCCCAGCCTTGGTGCAGATAGCTCCGGGTTTCACTGCGGCCTCGGCGCCTGAAATACCCGCGATAAGTGCCAGAGTAAGTGGGAGACCCAGCAGCACACGACGCATAACGAGAGAGTATCGAAGGCTTATGCCGCGCGCCTACGAATCTGAGTGGAATCAGTGGCCCGATGGATTGCCTTGAGGACATCTTGGATAGCACGCAACGAATGACCGCTCACAAAAGTATCTACGTAAGGAAGTGCCGCAGACATCCCTCGTACCAATGGTTCGTAATCTACTGAGGCTTTGCGCGGATTCACCCAAATGATGTGATGAGCTAGTCGTGAGAGACGTGACATGGCCTGCTCGATGTAGAGCGGATCATCGATCTCCCAACCATCGGAGACGATCACCACCACCGCACCTCGCGCCACTCCTCGTTGTCCGTGATCGCGCACGAATGCAAGCAATGCTTTCCCGATTCGCGTGCCACCTGACCAGTCGGGCGTATTCTCCGCCACTTTCGCATATGCCTGATCGGGTTTACCTTGTCCGATGAAACGCGTGAGCCTAGTTAAACGTGTTGCAAAAACAAACGCTTCAGCATGCAAAGCTTGTACAGCTCCGCGCATTAAGTGCATATACACGCGCGCATACGGTTCCATCGACCCGGAAACATCCGCAATGAGCACCACACGACGAGGACGCTCCTTCTTCTTTTTCATCTCCAAACGAATCGGATCACCACCAGTAGATCGAGATGTACGAATCGTGGCTCGCATATCCAACTCGTTTCCGTGATTATTGCGCGCGCTCCGACGACTCGCACGCCGTGGTGGGACGAGTGGAAGTTTCGCAACAAGTGCCGCGATGAGGTTCAATTCATCTTGAGAACATTCTGCAAAACTACGATCACGAAGCAATTCTGTTTCACTGACTGCGGCAAGAATTGCGGGTTCATCACTCGATTCGCTTTCATCAGCGACATCTCCTGGGGTGGCCGCGCTGCCCGCAGAATCATTACCGTCCTTTCGATCGCCCGTACTTGGCGAAGCGGGTTTACTTTCATCAGCATGTTTGGAATTCATCGGCATGGGCTTCTGGCTCTGACGTAAATACTGATCGAAGTCGATGATGCCGCGGAATACTTGATCAAAGACCTTGTCGTAGATCTCTATCTGGCCGCGCTCGCTGACCAAGGTGACGCGGCCGATCCAGTAGAGCTCATCAAGTGTTCCGGGTGCGATATCTACTACCGAAGCCGCAAAACGCGCCTGACGCTCAGGTGTAGCGGGGATTCCAGATCGGTGCAGCACCTCACCAAGCGAGGCGGCAATAGCGGCTAAATCAGCCACCTACGACCCACTTAAAGCCCTTCTCCTGGGCCACTTCATAATCTTCGCGATATTTGAGCACGCTCCCGAGAGTACGTTCCAACGTCTCACTCGTTAACTCTTCTAAACCGAGGATCGCAGCAGCCTTCACCCAGTCGATCGCTTCTGCTATGCCCGGTGGCTTTTGAACGTCGAGGGTTCGTAAACGCGCGACTGCTTCAGCGACTTGCGCGGTCAGGTGCGCACTTGCTCCGGGAACTCGTGAACGCACAATCTCTGTTGCTTGTTCAACGTTGGGATAATCAATCCAGTGATAAACGCAGCGACGTTTCAATGCATCGTGCAGATCCCGGGTGCGATTAGAAGTGAGAATGACAATCGGCGGAATCTTTGCGTGAATAGTTCCGAGTTCCGGAATGGTAACTGACCCTTCAGCGAGCAGTTCTAGCAGGAATGCTTCAAATTCTTCATCCGCGCGATCGACTTCGTCGATAAGTAAGACAGCCGGTGCTGGCCCTTCGTGTTCGATAGCGCGAAGGAGTGGGCGCTCAAGTAAATAATCGCGCGTGAAGAGTGACTCTTCGGTGAGTGGCTTCTTTTCGGCTTCCGCTACGCGAATTCCCAAAAGTTGGCGCGGGTAGTTCCATTCATACAAAGCTTCGGAGGCGTCAATGCCTTCGTAACATTGCAAACGTAGTAGCGGCGTTTGCAAAATATCAGCCAGGGTTTTCGCCGCTTGTGTTTTGCCTACACCCGCTTCGCCTTCAAGAAGTAAGGGTTGTGGGAGTTTCATGGCGATATAGAGCGCCGTGGCTAAGCCTTGGTCCGCGATATACCCGTGCGCGCTTAACTCTTGTTGCATCACCTCAGGGGAGGTGATTTCATCCAAGCGGCGCATGGGACTCCTTAAGTCGGTGAGTAAAACTTATCGGGAGCCACTCTTTATCGCCAGGCAGCAAGAGAGCCGCCGAGCGGGTGCTCAGCGGCTCTCTTGCTACTTCTCTTTACTGAGTTACTTGCTGAGTTACTGACTGAGTTACTTACTGAGGCGAGACTTGAGCCCATCGAGTTCAGTCCAGAGCACGGTGGGCATCTTGTCGCCCACCTTGTTAAACCACTCTTCGATCAAAGGAAGCTCAGCGGCCCACTCGTCGTGGTCGACATTGAGCGCTTGCTCAAGTTCGTCACGGGTGAGGCCAAGACCTTCAACATCGAGTGATTCGATGGTGGGAGCGTGGCCAATGGGTGTCTCGATAGCGGCCGCGGTGCCTTCGATGCGCTCGATAGCCCACTTGAGAACGCGTGAGTTCTCACCGAATCCTGGCCAGAGGAAGCCACCATCGCGACCGCGACGGAACCAGTTCACGTAGAAGATCTTCGGCAACTTGGATGCATCGTGAGCCTTACCGACGTTGATCCAGTGATTGAAGTAATCACCGACGTGGTAACCAATGAAGGGGAGCATGGCGAATGGATCGCGGCGTACAACGCCGAGTTCGCCAACCGCTGCTGCCGTAGTTTCTGAAGAGAGCGTGGCGCCCATGAATACACCATGGTTCCAATCGCGTGCTTCAACAACTAACGGAATGGTGGTCTTGCGACGACCACCGAAGAAGATCGCCGAAATTGGCACGCCGTTGGGATCTTCCCACTCGGGAGCAATGATGGGGCATTGCGATGCAGGAGTGCAGAAACGTGAGTTTGCATGTGAGGAAACTTCACCGCTCTCTGGTGTCCAGTCGCGACGCTTCCAATCGGTGAGGTGTGCTGGTGGTTCGTCGGTCATACCTTCCCACCAGATGTCACCATCATCGGTGAGTGCAACGTTGGTGAAGATTGCATTGCCGTGTTCGATGGTGCGCATCGCGTTGGCGTTGGTGTTCCAACCAGTACCCGGTGCTACACCGAAGAATCCGTACTCAGGATTAAGTGCGTAGAGACGACCGTCTTCTCCGAAACGCATCCATGCGATGTCGTCGCCGAGAGTCTCTACTTTCCAACCAGGAATGGTTGGTTCAAGCATGGCTAGGTTTGTCTTACCGCACGCTGAAGGGAATGCAGCCGCGATGTACTTCGACTGACCATTAGGTGGAGTGAGCTTAAGAATGAGCATGTGCTCTGCGAGCCAACCCTCATCGCGTCCCATCACAGATGCGATACGAAGTGAGTAGCACTTCTTTCCGAGGAGTGCGTTGCCGCCGTATCCGGAACCGAAGGACCAGATAGTGCGCTCTTCAGGGAATTGCACAATGTATTTGGTGGGACTGCATGGCCAAGCGACATCAGCTTGCCCTGGTGCAAGTGGTGCGCCGACCGAGTGAAGTGCAGGAACGAATGGCGCATCGCTTCCCATCGCCTTAAGAACTCCGGAACCAACGCGAGCCATGATGTGCATCGAAACCACAACGTAAGCGCTGTCAGTGATTTGCACGCCGTACATCGGGAACTTTGCATTGAGTGGGCCCATGCAGAAAGGAATGACGTACATGGTGCGCCCGCGCATGCTGCCGCGGTAAAGGTCGCTCATAAGGACCTTCATCTCGCCTGGATCCATCCAGTTGTTGGTGGGACCAGCGTCTGCCTTATCTACTGAACAGATATAGGTGCGATCTTCCACGCGAGCAACGTCTGTGGGGTCAGATGCGCACCAGAAAGAGTTTGGTTTCTTGGTGAGGCGCACGAAGGTGCCGGCGTCGACCAATTCAGTAGTGAGTTTTTGCCATTCATTTTCAGATCCATCACACCAATAGATGTTCTCCGGTGTGGTGAGTGCAGCTACTTCCTCGACCCAAGCATTGAGGCGAGCGTTTGTACTAGGGGTCATAAGTTGACCCTCCTTCCAGGGAATTCGACAATATCCCTCCCAAGGCCCCTATTGCGAGGGGGCGCCGGGTGAAACGACTCACAACATTTTTACTGTTACTTATGCCCCATTCAAGAGTAGGTTCAAGTATGTGAGCGATAACCAAGCTTTACGAATTGCGATCGTTGGTGCAGGTCCAGCAGGCTACTTCGCCGCCCAGGCACTGCTGAATCAAGAGGACAAACCGGTCTTAGTAGACATGATCGAGAAACTCCCTACGCCCTGGGGCCTGGTTCGCAGTGGCGTCGCGCCCGATCATCCAAAGATCCGGACCGTTTCTAAAGTCTTTGAAAAGATCAGCGAGGACCCCCGTTTCCGCCTGATGGCCAATGTGGAGGTCGGAAGAGACCTCTCCGTTGCCCAATTACGAGAGGCATACGACGCAGTTGTCTTTGCCAGTGGCGCCGATGTCGGACGTTTGCTCGGTATCCCAGGCGAAGATCTTCCTGGTGTGATCTCTGCCGC
>CAIPAI010000021.1 GCA_903863015.1 uncultured Actinomycetes bacterium | reverse complement strand
ATACGGTGGGCTCAATGATCGTCCGCGCATCATTGCCCTGAACAAGATAGATCTTCCCGATGGTCGGGCCATGTCTGACATGGTGATCGAGCAATTGCAAGAAGCCGGCTACGAGGTGTATCCAATCTCGGCCGCATCTCGTGAAGGCTTGCGCGAACTTACCTATGCAATGTCGCGGTTGGTCGAGCAAGCTCGCGCAGCCGCTCCGGTAGAAGAAGCCACTCGCATTGTTATTCGTCCTCGCGCCTTCAATAACTCTGGCTTCACGCTCGAAAATGGCCGCAACGAAGATGGCGATGAGATCTTCATTGTGCGCGGTGAAAAGCCGGAGCGTTGGATGCGCCAAACGGACTTCAACAATGCCGAAGCTATTGGATACCTCGCAGATCGTCTCGCGACTATCGGCGTAGAAAAGGCGCTCTTTGCTAAGGGCGCAAAGCCGGGCGATGAAGTTCAGATCGGCATCGGTGAAGATGCCGTGGCCTTCGATTGGGAGCCGTCGATCGAAGCCGGCGCTGAATTGCTCGGCCCTCGTGGTGCTGATGCACGCATCGATGATGCTGATTACATTCGCAGTCTTTCAGTTCGCGTTGAGTCAGAGATTGCGGAGGAATCGGAAGAAGACGATGAGTAAGAGAATCGTCGTCAAAGTTGGTTCATCATCGCTCACTGGTTCTGCTGGTTCACATCTCGATCCCGATAAAGTAGATGCACTTGTCGATGCGTTGGCGTTTGTGCGCGCTCGCGGAGACGAAGTGTTATTGGTTTCCTCCGGCGCTATCGCGGCCGGTTTAGCCCCATTGGAACTCAAGAGCCGCCCGCGTGATCTCGCCACTCAGCAAGCTGCTGCCGCAGTGGGGCAGGGTCTACTCGTACATCGGTATACAGAATCACTCGCGCGACATCACCTCAACGGCGCACAAGTGCTCCTCACGGCTGAAGATGTAATTCGCCGTAGCCATTATCAAAACGCACAGCGCACCATCAATCGCCTCTTGGCGCTCGGTATTGTGCCGATCATCAACGAGAACGACACGGTCGCAACTCACGAGATTCGTTTTGGCGATAACGATCGCCTTGCCGCGCTCGTGGCACATCTGGTTCATGCGGACGAACTCATTCTGCTCTCTGACGTCGACGCGCTTTACACCGGTGATCCGAGCGATCCTTCGTCGAAGCGTGTGGCACACGTGGCGTCGATGAGCGAACTCGAGAGCATCGATGTGTCCGGCAAGAGCAAAGCAGGAGTGGGCACGGGCGGCATGGCTACCAAGATTGAAGCTGCTCGCATTGCTACGTCTGCCGGTGTCCATGTGCGACTCACTTCAGCCGCCAATGCGCTTGCGCTGCTTCAAGGTGTGGAGATTGGTACGCACTTTGCAGCGTCTCCAGCTAAGACCCCATCACGTTTGCTCTGGTTGGCGCACGCTTCTTCACCGCGTGGCCGCCTCATGCTCGATGAAGGCGCAGTAGCTGCAGTTGTGGAACGGCGCCTCTCACTCCTGCCTGCTGGTGTCACTGCGGTGGAGGGGGAGTTCTCTGCAGGGGATCCGGTAGACCTCGTTAGCCCCACTGGGGTTGCGGTCGCCCGTGGTCTGGTGGCCTTCGACGCGGAGGAGATTCCTAAGATGCTCGGGAAGAGCACTAAGGAGTTGGCTCTGGCTTTCGGTGCTGAATTTGAGCGTGAACTCGTTCATCGAGACGACCTAGTCCTGCTTTAACTCGTTTTGAAAGTGTCCAGATTTCAGTACAGGCTCTAATCTGCCCCTATGCGGATTTCTAGACGTCTTCTTGTAGCCTCACTTCTCACGGCAGGCATCGCGCTCACCTCGATTAATTCGGCCTCCTCTTCAGTGCGAGTGGATCTCACGCAATCCACTCAAGGTTTGAGCATTGTCGAGAATGTGAACTTCAAAGGTTCCGTCCCGAACATCATTACGGTTCCGAAAGATCTCGCGACTCAAGGAAAATTCTTTTGCCTAGGAATTGATGATCCCAAGTGTGTGGCAGCAACCCAGTTTGCGCTGCAGAGCCATTTGCCTCCGTGTGATCAGGTAATTCTCACGAATTGTGTGTCCAGTGTTTATGCCGTCGATACCAGCGGGAAGAAGTATGAAGGAACCTTCCAGTTGCGTGTTCCGGATTCCAGTCCGTTAGATTTCCCGGCCTCGCCGAAAAACAACATCCCACAAGGCCGCGGCCAAGGTGGCGTGTGGAAGATTCCTGGGGTTACGCACCAGGGAGGTAATGAGAATTACTACGTAACTGCATTGCTCAGTGGAGCCCTCCAGAAAAGCGCCGATACCAAGGTCACTACCGAGCAGGCATATATGGGTTCGCTGGAAGCAGCAATAGTGCCGGTAAATGAGAAGCGCGGCCGTTATTCACCTCAGTACGGCCAAGACGCTACTTCCAAGGGCGCCGATGGATCTGTCAATGGAGGCGTAGGAAGCGGGAACGCTTCGCAAGAGGCTGATAAAGAGGCATGCGTTATTTATGGAGATGGCTTCTGTGAAATGCCACAGGAATTTCCGGCTGATTATCGATTTGGAATGAGCATCAAGCTGCAGTCCGCACTGCGAGGTTGGTTCCACGGTCGCATTTACCGTCCAGAGATGTCGCTCACCTCGAGCAGTGATTCTGAGCAGATCATCACGATTGATGCATTGCCAGTCATTGTGCCTTCCATTTACGAGCAAATCGCGACGAGCAACCTCTCTCCTGAATTGCGAGCTTTTCTTGCAAGGGATGTGCCCCAAGGGGTCGGCGGGGCCTATTTGATGCCTGGATCTACCGGAGAGAATGCTTTTGAGCTGACTAAGTTATGGCTGCCGCTAATTAAAGATAAAGCCACCACCTCTCGCACTTACTGGGCGCTTCGCACACTAGCGTGGGACGGCGAGAGTGATTTGAATCGTTGTACTCAGAGTGCTTCCGGTCTCATCGGAGTCGTAACGACAAATGCGTTGGTCTATAGCGGTGGTCCGCCCACTTTTAATAAGACAAGTGAATCACTAGATTACAAACTTCTCTCACCGCACTACACCTCGGATAGCAAGACCGCTACGGGAACCTATGACTTGCTCATGCGTTCTGATATTGCTCGGTGCGTGTATGGCTTCTCAAACGCTCCGGTACAAGCCTCGATTCAAGTAGTAAGCGCCAATGGTGAGAACCAAGTAGCCACCACTCGCATCAACGAGGTTGGCGGGTGGATCAATCTTTCCGCAGGAGGTTTCTCTTACTCTTCCCCGACAATCCGGGTTAAATTGTCACAGGAAAAGCCGGCTCCCGCAGTAGTGTCGGCTCCCATCACCACAGCAGCGCCGGTGATTGCCCCGGCCCCAAAGAGCAAGGTCGTCACTAAGTCGATCACCTGTTCGAAGGGCAAGACCAAGATTGTGGTGAAGGGCGCCGCCCCGAAGTGTCCGGTGGGTTTTAAGAAGGCGAGCTAACTCTTCACAGAAAAAGTTTGGCGCTACCGATGTGTGGAGGCGCTAGAGTCGCGCAAAGGGGGAGGTGTGTAGGTGCGTACTCGATCTAAGTTGGCGGGGCTAGTTGTGGCTTTGGCTTTTGCTGGTGCCACCATCTCACCCAGTAGCGCAGATACTCAGATGCTTGAGCCACGTGCGATGTTGAAGTTGGTGGCACCTACAACTCCGAATCACGTGATGATTTACTTCTCTGAAAATCAAGTGAACTTTCGCTCCTTTACTTCTGCTTCTAACGAGTCGGGGGAGCAAGTTCTCTGCACTGAATCCACCGATTCCAAGTGCGCACCAACTCTCACGAGTAAGTGGACACGTTTTGGTGCGGATTCATCCGTGGGTAATTGCGCGGTCGCGCCAGAATCAATCTGCGTGAATTCCTTTTCGGCAATCGCCGAAGATGGCACCATCACCACCGGTATCCCTACGGAACGTGTTCATAAGAGCGATGGGGGAGTTGT
>CAIPAI010000020.1 GCA_903863015.1 uncultured Actinomycetes bacterium | reverse complement strand
TGTAGCCTCACTTCTCACGGCAGGCATCGCGCTCACCTCGATTAATTCGGCCTCCTCTTCAGTGCGAGTGGATCTCACCCAGGCCACGCAAGGGTTAAATTTGAGTGAGAACTGGAATTTCAAGGCATCTGTGCCTTCACTTGTTGCCATTCCTGAAGACCGCAATACACAAGGGATGTACTTCTGCGCCAGCATGGATGACCCAAAGTGCGTGGCAACAAAAAATATTCGGATCACGAGTCATTTGCCCACTTGTGATTTAACGATAAAGACCAATTGCATTTCTAGTGTGTATGCCATCGATCCCAGTGGCAAGAAATTTGAAGGAACTTTCCAACTTCGTATCCCCGACTCGAGCGCCTTGGATTTTTCAGCGATGCCAACTAATAACATTCCACAAGGTCGAGGGCAAGGTGGTATCTGGAAGATTCCAGGTGTCACCCACGGCGGCGGAAACGAGAATTTCTACGTCACTGCATTACTTATTGGTGATATCAATAAGAAGGTAGATGCGAAGGTGACAACTGAGCAAGCCACGATGGATCGCATTGATGCTGGCATTGTGCCAGTCAACGAGAAACGCGGTAAATACTCGCCGCAGTTCGGATCAGATGCGACCAACAAGAGTACGGATGGGTCAGTCAACGGAGGATTTGGTACCGGCAACCTCTCTCAAGAGCCTGATAAAGAATCTTGTGTCATTTTCGGTGACGGTTTTTGTGAAATTCCACAAGCATTTCCGGCCGATTATCGCTTCGGCATGACGATCAAACTCGGATCACCTCTGCGCTCTGGTTGGTTCCACGGTCGGATCTATCGCCCTGACATGACCGTGACATCGGATAGCCAATCTGGGCAGATCATCACCATTGATGCATTGCCAGTTACCGTCCCTTCCATCTATGAACGACTTGCGACCAGCGCACTCTCTCCAGAGCTCAAGGCCTATCTTTCCTCTCCCATGCAGTTTGCTATGGGTGGGGGATATCTCATGCCTGGCTCCACGGGTAATGATGCCTTTGACTTAACAAAGCTTTGGCTTCCCTTGATCAAAGACAAAGCAACAACGTCGCAGGGATATTGGGAATTTCGCACCTTAGATAGCACTGGATCTACCGATCTAGACAAGTGCACAAGCGGAAGCTCCGGCCTGCTAGGAGTAGTTACCACGAACTCCTTGGTCTATAGCGCCGGGCCACCTTCGTTCAACAAAGAGAGTGAGACGCTTGATTACAAACTTCTCTCTCCTCACTACACGTCGGATAGTCAAACGGCGACGGGAACTTACGACTTGTTGATCCGCTCCGACATTGCTCGCTGTATCTATGGTTTTTCGAAAGCACCCGTTCAGGCATCAATTCAAGTCGTAAGTGCAAATGGTGAAAATCAAATTGCCACCACGCGCATTAACGAGAGTGACGGGTGGATCAAGCTCTCGGCGGGAGGCTTTACTTTCTCTTCGCCGACCGTCAAGGTAAAGATGACCCAAGAGAAGCCTGCACCCGCAGTAGTGCCGGCTCCTATCACCACAGCAGCGCCGGTGATTGCTCCGGCCCCAAAGAGCAAGGTCGTCACTAAGTCGATTACCTGTTCGAAGGGCAAGACCAAGATTGTGGTGAAGGGCGCCGCCCCGAAGTGTCCGGTGGGTTTTAAGAAGGCGAGCTAACTCTTCACAGAAAAAGTTTGGCGCTACCGATGTGT
>CAIPAI010000019.1 GCA_903863015.1 uncultured Actinomycetes bacterium | reverse complement strand
TGAACTTGAGAGTGCGACAGCGAGCGTTGTTCTCGCTAAGCGGTATGACATATCTGCCCCTATTCCCTACTACCGAGACCCCTCTCGGCTGATTTAAAAGTAGAGGGTGACCCTGTGTAAGCAAGGGTCGATTCCAGAGATCTTTCTATGAATGCCCTGTGAACGTAATCCCCCGTGAAGGCCGCCCTAGGACATGGTGAGGCCACCGTCGACCGGCAGCACCACCCCGGAGATGTACGAGGAGGCGCCACTGGCCAGGAAGAGCATTGCGTTATCGAGCTCTGATTGCTCACCGATTCGACCTATAGGGGCATATTGCGCGACCTGCTCCACCATGTGATCGCCCATTTGATCTGTCATCTCGGAAGCAAAGTATCCAGGCGCTAACGCATTTACCCGGATACCTTTGCGTCCAGCCCATTGCAGCGAGAGATCACGGGTGAGTCCAATAACTGCGGCCTTACTTGATACATATGCGGCTTGCGGAAGCATGAGTGGACGAAATCCCAAGATGCTCGACACGTTCACAATCGACGAACCCGGGAGAGCTACACGCGCGAAAGATTGCGCCATCCAGTAGGAACCCTTGAGATTGATATCAATTACTTCGGAAAATTCTTCTGGTGTTTCCTTCAATGCAGGTATCGCGGTTCCGACGCCCGCATTGTTCACCAAGATATCTACCCTGCCGAACTCCGCCATCGCACCATCAATTAATGCTTGACACGATTCAGGTTTCGAAACATCGGTAGCAATCGCAATAACCCGACGCCCCATCGCTGCAATCGCAGCACGTGTCTCTTCTAACCGATCAACGCGGCGAGCACCCAGCACTAAATCTGCCCCAGCTTCAGCAAGCGCCTTCGCGAACCCAGCACCAAGCCCAGAGGAAGCACCAGTCACCACTGCAACTTTGCCATCCACCCTAAATCGTGACTCAATCGCTGCCATCTCGCCCTCGCATCCTTCAGGCGATACCGTTTCGCCATGATGGAAGCGAATCTACCTGGTCTCGATCTAGATCGACTAGGTGACTATCTGCGCCGCGCGGAGCCCACACTCGCTGCGGATTCTTTCACCGCCGAGTTAGCGCGCGGCGGGAGATCCAACCTCACCTACTTCGTCACTGCCGCGAATGGCCAGGAATTTGTCTTACGCCGTCCGCCACTTGGCCACGTGCAAGCAACTGCCCACGATATGGCTCGCGAATATCGCATCATGTCAGCGCTCGCTCCCACTGCAGTACCCGTGCCACAAACTTTCCATCTCTGTACTGACGTAGAAGTTCTGGGTGCCCCTTTCTATTTGATGGAACGCGTTATTGGTGACGTGATTCAAAGTGAGAAACAAACTGCAGCGCTGGGAATTGACCGCGCAAAGGCTATTAGCCATCACGTGATAGACACTCTTGTTGCCCTCCATGCTTGTGAACCCGATCAGATAGGTCTCGGAGATTTTGGACGCACCGAAGGATTCCTAGAACGCCAAGTTTCGCGATGGAGTAAACAACTTGAAGGTTCGCGCTCTCGAGATATTGCTGGAATAGATGATTTGCTCCACAAACTTGCCAACAGCATTCCCGGCACGCAACGTAACTCCATCGTGCACGGAGATTTTCGACTCGACAATTGCATTATCGGTGCCAACAATGAAGTAGCCGCTGTGGTCGATTGGGAGATGGCCACACTGGGGGATTCATTTACTGACTTAGGTCTCTTCGTCGTCTACTGGGATGGTCTCTCACAAATAGTGGGTAACCCGGTGGCCAATGGCATCAAACCTGAATACGGCTTTCCGTCGGCATCCGATCTTCTCCAAAGATATGCACTCAAGAGTGGAAGCGAGTTAAGTCATATCGAGTGGTACATCGCCTTCGGATACTTCAAACTCGCTGTCATCCTCGAAGGAATTTACTTACGTTTCTCGCAAGGACAGACGGTTGGCCCTGGTTTTGCTGAGATTGGTCCTTTAGTTGAGCCGCTGGTTTCTTGCGGACATCGCGCACTGCGAGGAGAGTAAGAGTATGGAATTTTCAATTGATGCCACCACAGAAGAGTTAATCGGCAAGCTCAACACCTTTATGGCTGAGTGCATATATCCCGCTGAGGCCGAACTCGACGCGCATGCACCTGGCAATTTCAATCGGCCACCTTCGATGGAAGCCCTCAAAGCTGAGGCGCGTAAAAGAGGCCTCTGGAATCTCTTCCTTCCACATGACGCACGCGGCGCCGGGTTAACGAACGTGCAATATGCGCAATTAGCAGAGATCACCGGTCGCAGTCCTATGTTGGCTCCAGAAGCGCTCAACTGTTCCGCACCCGACACTGGCAACATGGAAGTGCTGGCGCAATTTGGTAACAAGGAACAACAAGACCGTTGGCTCACGCCACTCCTGGCCGGAGAGATCCGTTCAGCATTCGTCATGACCGAACCTGATGTTGCATCTTCTGATGCCAACAACATCGAAATGACCATGAAGCGTGAAGGCGATGAGTACGTCATCAATGGCCGCAAATGGTGGTCCACCGGTGCCATGAGCCCGCTCTGCGAAATCCTCATAGTCATGGGAAAGACCGACCCCAATGGTGAGAAACATAAACAACAGAGCATGATTCTGGTCCCCATGAAGACCCCTGGAGTGAAGATTGAACGCGCGCTTACTGTTTATGGATACGACGATGGTGCTCACGGCGGCCATGCTGAGATGAGTTTTAACAACGTCCGTGTACCTGTATCGAATCTGATCAGCACTGAAGGAAGCGGCTTCGCTATTGCACAAGCTCGTCTTGGGCCTGGCCGTATCCACCATTGCATGCGTGCTATCGGTATGGCAGAACGCGCTCTTGAGCTGATGTGTAAGCGCGCACTGGCGCGCACCGCTTTCGGAAAACCACTCGCAGATCAAGGAGTGATACACGATTGGATCGGGCGTTCACGCGTGGAAATCGAATCCGTCCGCCTACTCACTCTTAAAGCCGCATGGCTCATGGATACCGCCGGAAATCGGGAAGCGCACACAGAGATTCAAGCGATCAAAGTTGCTGCCCCCGAGATGGCGCTGCGCGTGATCGATCGTGCGATTCAAGCACACGGTGGCGCGGGCGTGAGCCAAGTGACACCACTTGCTCATCTGTGGGCTGGTGCACGCACACTGAGAATCGCTGATGGTCCCGATGAAGTACACATCTCCTCGTTAGCCCGTCGAGAGATGCGCAAGTACAAGTAATTAAGCGCTGGCGCGAGTAATTCGATCGCGTACGGCCGCCGCAATACCTTCTCCTGAGGGTGGAATGACTGCAATGCAGGTATATCCACGGTGATCGGCTTCGCGCATCGCGGCATAGAGCTCGTGTGCATATTGCGCGGCAGTATCTGGCGACGCGAGGCGCACCATTCCAAGTGGAGTATCAACATCGGCGAGTGCAATGATCGCTTCGCACTTCTCATTTACTTCCATACATACATGCGCACGTGGTGAGTAATGCTGTGCCAGCGTTCCTGGTGCCCGCACCGATGGATCAACAGCCACCACATTAAGCCCACTCACGACCGCAACTTGCTCTGCAGTAATGGCACCTAATCGCAAGATGCTCGGTGCACTTCCTAAACACGAGACGATGGTGGACTCCACGCCGATCTCGCACTCGCCACCATCAAGAATTAAATCTTCTGCAGGATCGAGATACTCACCTAACTCTTCAAGTACCGCGGCTGCCGAAGTGGGTGAGAGCGAACCAAATCGATTTGCACTCGGCGCAGCTACTCCTAATCCCGATTCGCGAAGAAGTGCGAGAGTGAGCGCATGATCAGGAGCGCGCACACCGACACTCTCTTGCCCGCCAGTAATCCAATCCCCCACATGTGCAGCGCGCGGCAAGATAAGAGTGAGTGGCCCTGGCCAAAACGTTTCTGCGAGCGCTCGTGCCCATGTCGGAATATTGATCGCCCACTCGTCTAACTGATCTACCTCTGCAATGTGCACAATCACCGGGTGGTTGCTTGGGCGGCCCTTCACTGCATAAATACTGAGCACCGCTGCTTCGTTACGTGCATCCGCCGCTAGTCCATAAACCGTCTCGGTGGGGATCGCTACTAACGCTCCGCCTTGAAGAGCGCGCGCCGCTCGCTCGAGGGAGGTGGTGATCACCTCGCTATTCTCTCGCAGAGTTCTCCTATGAATTACGCATTCAAGGCTTTGAAACGATTGAGAAGGTATCCTCATGACTAAAGGAGTTCACATGACCAGCCCAGCCAGCCGTACTCGCCGCACTATTGCCGCTCTAGCCGCCCTTGGGGTCGGATTCACGCTTTGGAGCGCGCTGCCTGCCGCCGCGGTCGACACCACGACCCGAGGCATCACCGTGCAAGGAACCGGAACGGTCAAAATGGTGCCCGATGCAGTCCGTATCTCTGTCACCACAAATGTCTTCTTAGCCAGTAGCAAAGAAGCTCTGGCGCAATCATCGGGAGTGGCCGCGGCTATCCGTAAGGTGCTCACCGCCAATGCCATCGCTACCAAAGACATCACTACAGCGCGCATCAATGTGAACCCCGAGTACATCTACTCACAAGATAAGGCGCCGGCTATCAGCGGATACCGCGCTACCCAAAACTTCTCCATCGTGGTTCGCAAAACTGCGATAGCTGGCACCATCCTCGATCAACTCGTTGATGCCGCCGGAGATAACGCCACCATCGACGGTGCTACTCCCTTCCTCCTTGATACCGAGAAGGCCATGGCAAGTGCTCGCGCGCTCGCTGTGAAAGCCGCCAAGGCAAAGGCCACCACTTACGCGAAACTGCTCGCAGTAAAATTGGGAACGGTGCAATACCTCAACGAGAACACGGCTTCCTATAATCCGATGCCGGTCGCCTACGCTGCAAAGGTCTCAGCAGATGCTGCGCCCACGCAAATAGATGTCGGCCAACAAGATGTATCCATCTCAGTTGAAGTGCGGTGGAACCTGAAGTGAGTTTCGATGCTCTGGAACGCGCACTCATAGAACTCGCCGCATCTGGTGAGCTCACGCGCGAGCAAGCAGAGCAGGTCCGCGAGCGCTACATGGTTGAGCTTGCGCGTCCAGAAGATTCAATAGCACCAGCGCATGTAGCGAACGAAGAAAGAAATCGGCGATCACTTCTCGGAGAGATCGGCGGTTACGTTGGCGGTGCTTTCACACTGGTAGCCACGCTCATCATTTTGGGAAGTACCTGGTCACAACTTTCTAATATTGGGCGAATCATCACTTTGCTTGCGCTCACCTTGATCTTCGCCGCGGTGGCACTTCTCTTGCACCGCGGCGAAAAATCTCCAGTGCGCGCTCGCTTGGTCGCGACACTCTTTTCATTCGCCGGCATTTCCGGTGCCGCAACTGCCGGCGTTGCCACGCCTTGGCAGAAGGCGCTCGTGGCGAGCATTGTCGGAAGCATCATCGTCGACATCGCCTACTTCCGTAACCGCACATCGGTCGGACACGTTTCGCTCTTCGTCTTCAAAATTTTTGCCACCATGGCATTTCTCGATGCCGTGAATATCTTTGGAGGCGCAGTTGCGGCACTCGTCGTCGCGGCTATCGCCGTTGCGTGGTACTTCTACTCACAACGGGGCATCTTCCACGAAGAGATGCTTGGCTTCACCATCGCAAGTGGCACGGCATTCGTCAGCGCCGAGATCGCCTTCATCGGCAGCTCGCACATCATCGGCTACCTCCTCTTCCTCGCCACCGGAGTTGCGGGCTACCTCCTCTACTCGCGAAACCGCCGTTGGCCCTTCTTGGTAGCTGCGGTCGCCGCCTCTACCTTCGGGGTCGGGCAATTCATCACCGCCACCTTGGGCGGGGCCCTCGGCGTCTCCATCGGTCTCTTGGGTGCCGGGCTCGTCCTGCTTGGTGCCAGCACCTTTATCTTGCGTACCCGCCGCTTAGCCCCTCCCCAATCCTGAGCGCTCCCACTGGCGGTCGCACTGGCGGTCGCGCTCGCGCCCAGCGCCACGCGCGTTTGGTCGCCTCTCCTCCCAGCCCGTATGCTGTGACGGCTCCAAGCGGTACCGGCCCTCACGGGCTACGTCCCCATCGTCTAGGGGCCTAGGACATCGCCCTTTCACGGCGGTAACACGGGTTCGAATCCCGTTGGGGGCACGTAGAAGGGTGGGCAACCACCTGGTGTTACGAGTACAGAGCAGTAAAAGCAGT
>CAIPAI010000018.1 GCA_903863015.1 uncultured Actinomycetes bacterium | reverse complement strand
TTAGTGGTGACCTTAGTGGTGACCTTAGTGGTGACCATGGCCATCTTCGAGTTCGAGAAGCTCTTTCTCGGTGGGCTTCTGAACTTGCTCCCCGTACATGCCGCGCGAGAGGCGTGCGCGGAGTTTCTCTTTGAGAGATCCGGGACGAACCACACCATGAGCATCCTCGAGTTGCAGTTCAACAACTTCAGGTTGTTCGTGGTTAGTGAGTGAGTAACGGGAGTATTGATCGATGGGCTCGTGCACCTCGATGAATTCACCGCTGGGAAGCATGACCAGGCGACCGCTCTCACGACCGTGGAGAACCGTGTCGCGATCCTTGTGCTGCAAGCCGAGGCAGATGCGCTTGGTGACAAAGTATGCGATCGGTGGGAGCACGAAGATACCAATACGAGAGAACCACATAATTTGGTTGATGGAGAGTCCAAAGTGTGTGGCGAGGAGATCGTTTCCACCGTTGATCAAGGTGACCATCGTGAAGGTGAGTGCCATCGCACCGACTGCTGTGCGCGTAGGTGCGTTGCGTGGACGCTCAAGAAGGTGGTGTTCGCGCTTATCGCCAGTAACCCAGGTTTCGATAAATGGCCAGAGAGCTAAACCAGTGAACATGATTCCAGGGGCGATGAGCCCAGGGATCAGAATGTTCCAGGAGATGGTGTGTCCAAACGCGTGCGTCTCCCAATTCGGAGCCATACGTACGAGACCGTCGAGCCATCCCATGTACCAGTCAGGCTGCGATCCTGCCGAGATTTGTGAAGGATTGTAAGGGCCGTAGAGCCAGATCGGGTTGATGGAAGCGACCGCTCCTAAGAAAGTGGTAATTCCAAAAACAATGAAGAAGAAGCCGCCCGCTTTAGCCATGTAAACCGGCAGAAGTGGGAAACCCACCACGTTCTTATTGGTGCGACCAGGTCCTGGGAATTGGGTGTGCTTCTGGAACCAGACGAGGAGCACGTGCGCAGTGATCAGCGCAAGAATAATTCCTGGCACGAGGAGTACGTGAATGGTGTAAATGCGGGAGATGAAAATAGTTCCCGGGAAACCACCACCGAAAAGGAAGAAGGCAAGATAGGTGCCCACCAGCGGGATAGCTTGAATAATTGCTTCGGCGATACGAATGCCAGTGCCTGAGAGCAGATCGTCAGGGAGTGAGTAACCCAAGAAGCCTTCGACGATGCCGAGGGTAAGCAGACCCACGCCAATGATCCAGTTAAATTCACGTGGCTTGCGATAAGCGCCAGTGAAGAAGACGCGCATCATGTGAACAACCATGGCGGCTAGGAAAATAAGTGCTGCCCAGTGATGAATTTGACGCATCAACATGCCGCCGCGTACATCGAAAGACATATCTACGGTCGAGGCATACGCCTGAGACATAGAAAGACCACTCAGTGGTGCGTAATTTCCTTGGTAGATGATCTCTTCCTGTGAAGGGACGAAGAAGAAGGTGAGGAATGTTCCGGAGAGAAGCAAGATGATGAATGAGTACATCGCGACTTCGCCGAGCATGAAAGACCAATGGTCAGGGAATACCTTGCCCAAGTTCTTCTTGAGGGCGCGTCCTGCGCCAGTGCGTTCGTCTACGAAGTTCGCGATGTTTCCACCGATGCGCTTGCCTGCTGACATTATGAACGCTCCCAGAAGCTAGGTCCGACTGGCTCAGTAAAGCCTTGTTTGGCGACGAGATAACCTTCGGAGTCAACCGTGATTGCCAACTGCGGAAGTGGGCGAGCGGCTGGTCCGAAGATTACTTGCGCACCGGTTTCAACATCGAAAGTTGATTGGTGACAGGGGCAGAGCAAGTGGTGGGTCTGTTGTTCATAGAGGCCCACAGCGCAGCCCATATGGGAACAAATCTTGGAGAACGCGATGATGCCATCGTGTACCCAATCTTTGCGATCGGCTGGAAGATTGAGATCTTCAGGTCGAAGACGAACGACGATCACTGCGTCTTTGACCAAATCGTTCAGTGTGATCTCGCTACCCTTCGGCAACTCTGGAAGTACGTGTGCGACCGCACCTACTTGAAGGTCGGCGGCTTTGAGAACGATCCCACCGGGGTCTGTAATGAGGCGACGGCCTGCAGCCCAGTTGGTGGTCTCTAATTGTTTGCGAGGTAGTGGCCCCATGTCGCGCAAGAAGAGGATAGGCGTGAGCGTGACTAGACCCATCGACCCGAGAAGGGTGCGCTTGATCAGCGATCGGCGGCCAAGGCCAGCAGCTTCTGCCCCTTCATGGAAGACCTCGATGACACCTTGGCGATCTTCATCGCTGGAACGGAGTTCATGGCGCTCCTGAATGACTTCGTGATCGGGCATCAAGGTCTTAGCCCAGTGAACCGCACCTGCGCCGATGAGAAAGAGTGAGAGCGCGAGAGTAAATCCAAGAGCGAGTTGTTGTGCTTGTGTTGAACCAAAGAGCGGGATAAAAATGAAGACGTCTTTTTGGATACCTACGAAAGATGCAATAAAGGCGATGGTGCTAATCGCAGAGAGGCCAAAAAGGATGGCAACTTGGCGTTCTGCCTTCTTTGCCATCGCAGGCTCGGTATCGGCACGGCGATAAACGTGGGGAGGAAGGCCTGGATCAGAGAGTGGCGAGAGCTCTGTAGAACTCTCATGTCCGCCATGTGAATTGCTCATTTAGATTTCGCTCCTAGCCAGACGGCAACTCCAATAAGTAAGCCAAGTCCTAAGACCCAACCGACAAGACCTTCAGTGACGGGACCAACTTTGCCGAGTGAGAAACCGCCTTGGCCCTTCTCTGCATCTACACCCTTGAGGAATTTGATGATTGAAAGTTTTTGCTCTGGGGTAAGCGCGCGATCACCAAAGACTGGCATTGATTGCGGGCCGGTGAGCATGGCTTCATACATTTGCTTCACTTCAACACCCATCAACGTGGGCGCGTACTTTCCTTCAGTGAGCGCTCCACCTTGACCGGCGTAGTTGTGGCACATGGCGCAGTTGGTACGGAAGAGTTGGCCGCCTTGGGCGATATTTCCATCGCGTTCGTAATTGAGTTGAGCAGCATTAGGAATCGCCGGACCGGGAGAAAGGCTAGCCACGTAGGCAGCCAAAGCCGCGGTCTCTTCAGCGTTGTAGACCGGCTTCTTGCGCATTGCTTGTACGCCGGCATCGGCCATCGGCATGCGACCGGTTCCTACTTGGAAGTCGACCGCTGCTGCACCTACACCAAGAAGAGTGGGAGCTTTGGTGGAACCTTCCGCGTTGAGACCGTGGCAGGAAGAACAACCTTTGAGAAATATTTGACGACCTTCTTCTACCGCTTGACTGCGGGCGTTTGTGGCAACCGCAGCGTTTGAAGGCGAGAGGAGGGTGTATCCAAAACCGATAGCAAGGAGCGCGATGCCCAATACAAGGAAGTGCGCTATTGGATGGCGGCGATGACGCAGAATCTTTTTCACTCGTAGCCTTACTTGATGAGGTAGATAGTGGCGAACAATCCGATCCAGACAATGTCAACGAAGTGCCAGTAGTAAGAGACCACGATCGCTGAGGTCGCTTGAGAATGGCCAAAACGTCGAGCCTTGAAAGTACGCGCGAGGAGAATGAGGAAGGCGACGAGGCCACCAGTGACGTGTAGTCCGTGGAAGCCGGTCGTCAAATAGAAGACTGAGCTGTATGCGTTTGTAGAGAAAGAGAGACCCTCGGAGACCAGGTTTGCGTACTCGAAAATCTGTCCGCCGACGAAGAATGCGCCCATGAGGAAGGTGAGCGCAAACCACTCGGTCATACCCCACTTGCGAAAATCTAATGCGCTACCTGTGCGACGTAATTGGAAACGTTCGGCCGCGAAGACGCCGAATTGACAGGTAACTGAGGAGAGCACCAGAACCGTGGTGTTGAGTGTCGAGAAGGGGATGTTGAGCATCCCGGTCGATTCAAGCCAGACCTTGGGACCTTGTACCGAGCGCGCGGTGAAGTACATCGCGAAGAGCGCGGCGAAGAACATCAACTCACTAGAGAGCCAGACAATGGTCCCGACGGCAACAAGGTTGGGACGGTTGGCCGGAGCAGTGCCGGACTCTGAGTGTTCAAGGGTGCTAGTCACACGTGAATTATGGTGGATAAAGTGCTAAAAAGCCCGCTTCGGGAGCGTTCCCGGCGAGGTGAACCAGGTCACTCTTTGTCAGCCCGAATTCCGCCTTGATGGGGGATAAGATATTCCCGTGTCTCACACTCAAACAGATGTGCTCTCCGGCCCCGCTTCGAAGGTACCTGCCGGGAGTACTCGAGTATTGGTTTATAGCGACGATTCCACGGTTCGCGCCCAGGTCATCGCCGGTTTGGGAAGACGCATAGCGCTCGATCTACCCCCCGTTGAAGCGATCGAGGTGGCCACCGGTCCAGCCCTGCTAGCTGCCATGGAAGAGTCCACCAAGGCCACCCTCAAGGGCAAAAAAGGCTTTGACCTGCTCGTTTTAGATGGCGAAGCGGTCCCCGAAGGCGGTATGGGCCTCGCCCGTCAAATCAAAGACGAATTCTTCAATTCCCCACCCGTCCTCCTGCTTGTGGGACGCCCCGATGACGCTTGGCTAGCCACCTGGTCGCGGGCTGAGGGGTACCTCGCCCACCCAGTGGACCCTTTTGCGCTCGTCTCCCTGGCTGCCAAGATCCTGCGCTAAGTACTTCCAGTCACTCAGCCCGTTAACTCAGCCCATTTCTCAGCCCGTTACTGGGCCTGTTACTGGGCCCACTAATCAGTGAGGGCTATCCGGCTCTTGCGAAGAAGTGGGCGCCCATCATGGCCCCCACCTGTCGGCTTAATGGTGGGAATCGCGATCTCGAGAGCTTCCAAAGCATGTCGATGCGCCTGGGAGCCACGCACTGGAGCGCTCCACTCCTCTTGGACTTCCACGAGTCGGAGCCCAGGAGTCTCCACATAGCGCAGGATTCTCTCCACCTCCTCGTGTGATGAGGCCGGCAAGATGCGACTTGAGGGCGTTACTGGATCGCTGAGCAAGAGGAGCGAATCGATGGTCAGTTGTGGTGCATACCCAGGATCGCTCATGAGAGCGCCGGCAAAACGTCCATACCTAATACAGGTGAACTCCCAACCACCTTCAGGGGTAGGCAATGCGGTGATGATTTGCGGCAACCTGACAAAAGCTCTAAGTCGTTCAGCTCGTGAGGATGCGCGCAGAAACGAGGTAAGTCGGTTACGTACTTCGATCGCTTCTTCAAAACGCTCTTCACTAGCAAGTTCGCGCATTCGAATATTGGCGCGGTCCACCACTAGAGATGCGTCGAGCGTAAAGAGATGGCGAGCAACATCGACGATTGCTTCGTAATCATCAGTGGATTGATCGCCGATGCACGGGGCTCCACACTTTCCCATCCCGGCTAAGGCGCAAGCACTCGACTTCTTCTGACTAGCAATGGTGATGCGGGGGGTGCATTGGCGCAGGGGGAGCACTTCATAGACACATTCGATGGCGAGTTGAGCATCGCTTCGAGAGGCGAAGGGGCCAATCCACTGGTCGTCTATCTTTTCAATACCGCGTGCAACTGTAAGCCGGGGAAAGCGCTCGCGGGTTAAATGAACCCAATGGGATTTACTCTGTTGCTTCGATCGGCGGTTGATACGCGGTTGGAATTCTTCAATGAGGCGAAGCTCTAAAACACTTGCTTCAAGCGGCGTGCGGCAGATGATTGTTTCGACACTTTCAGCAATTGCAATCATGTCGATGATGCGTCGGCGTTGCTCAGATGCAGTGAAATAAGAGCGCACTCTATTTCGCAAATTATTTGATACTCCGACATAAAGCGGTACGCCCTTGTTGTCTTTAAAGATATATACACCACACGTTGCCGGAATGTCTTCTGCAAGGTATTTCTTTTTCTTTTGCGCAGGTGTGACGCGGTGAGAAAATTCGCGCAGGTCAGACAAGGTAGAAACTCCGAGATTTCCTAATCTTGAAATCAGGCCGTGCAATACATCTACGGTGGCGCGAGCGTCGTCGAGTGCGCGGTGGTTTGGCGTGGTTGCAGCACCGAAGAAAGGCGCGAGAGTGCCGAGTTTGCAATCCTTCACTTCGTCCTTGCTTAGAATGGTTCGGGCTAACTTCGCAGTATCTAAGGTTTCGTAATTGGGCCACTCAATTTTCAACTGGGCACTTGCCGCTTTGAGAAACCCAATATCGAAAGGCGCATTATGTGCGACGAGCACTGCGTTGTCGGCGTTGTCACAGAATTCAAGGAAAGCTGGAAGTGCACTTTCGATCCCTGGCGCCAGCGCTACCATCGAATCTGTGATGCCGGTAAGAACAGTAATGAAGACGGGGATCGGCCCTCCGGGATTAACAAAAGTGCGAAATTCTCCGAGCACTTCACCCGCTCGTACTTTGACTGCGCCGATTTCGGTGATGGCAGAAGTGGCTGGTGATCCACCGGTGGTTTCTAAATCGACAACAATGAACGTGGTTTCATGGAGGGGTCGACCAAGATCTTGAAGCGAGAGTTGATCACTCATGTGGAGCCTTACGCCCATTTCGAATTTTACTGAAGAGCGAAATGATTGCCAGCAGCGCGAGTAGAGAAATAATGGAAATGAAAATTACGTATACCTCTGTCGGTACGTGACGGGCGGACACCAAGATGTATAGGTCGGGGAGTAAGAAGGCGATCGCGGCGATGACGCCCCAAGTACGTGCCCGAGAAAACTCGCGATCGATCACCGAGGTGACTAAACGAGCCGTTGCTACGCCGTATGGCCACGAGGAAGTGATATCGAGCGCTAGATAGAGCCACGGGTTGACTCCGTATTTACCGAGGGCTTTCCAGACCACGAAGGCCCGTCCTGCCCCATAGAGGATGACCACCATTACCCAGAGGCGTTCAAGGAGGCGGCGTTTGGCGGCTCTTGATGGGGCGGGCGTCATAACCCGAGCCTACGGTGACCCACCGACTCTCCGGGATAAGGTGACCCCCATGGCGTTATCCAAGAGTCACCACCTCCGCAGGGCGGGGTTAGCTGTTCATGCACTCACTGCGAGTGGTGCGGCGGCTGGGTTGCTTGCCTTGCAAGCCACGATCGACGGGCATATTCGCGCAGCGCTGCTCTGGCTGATTGTGTGTCAGGTGCTCGATGGCATCGACGGTCCGATCGCCCGCAAATTGGCGGTGACCGATCATGCCCCGCAATTTGATGGACATATTCTTGATCTCGTCGTGGATTACGTAACGTGTGTGGTGGTTCCTGTTGCCTTTATGGTGCGCATGGATCTCTTACCCAGCGGCTGGCAGATGGCAGTAGCCGCGTTGATAGTTTTCAGTTCGGCGCTCTGGTTTGCCCGCACTGATTTGGAAACGGAAGATGCGTGGTTTAACGGTTTTCCGGCAGCGTGGAATGTCGTTGTTCCCACTTTCCTCATCTTGCACACGGGGCGCACGTGGGCGACGATCATTTCTGTTGCCCTCTGCATATTGCAATTAACCAGCGTAAAGTTCCCACACTTGATGCGGGTTAAGGCGATGCGCGCATTCACCATCCCGATGATGTTGCTCTACTTGCTGGCGCTCACGGTTCTTTCGGCCACCTATGAGAGCGCAGATCTACTGAACGGACCTCAGTGGGCCTATTGGATGCTCACCCTGACCCCGCTCTACCTACTCTTCATTGTGGTCTGGCGAACCTGGTTTTCCCGGCGGAAGGTTTTCGGGGTTTCCATTCTCTAGTCGCTCTATGTAGAGCGGCTCTTATGGATGGGCTCGCGAAGGCATGTCAGTGGTCGGTTCTACCCTGGAGCCATGATCATCGATTGCGATACCTGTGTCATTCCCACTTTGGGTCGGGCTCACGAATGCGCTGAGTGCGTCGTCACCCACCTCTTATCCATCACTGGGGTGCCCGTGGCCTCCGGCGCCTCCGGCTCATTGCCCACTCCCAGCCCAGAGCATCTGGCCGCGCTCGAGGTGCTGGTCGATTCTGGCCTCGTGCCTCCTTCCAAACATCTGAGCGCAACAGGCTAATTTCCGCCCTTGTGAGCGTAAAACACGCGCTGCGCCCAGGTGAGAAGTTGATGTGAGGCGAAGCGGGTGGTTAGCCTGCCTAAATGGCGGGTCTTGGAAAGTACCGGCGTCAGGCCTATCGGTCTGCAATCGTGGGCATCACCCTGCTCACTTTGACTCTGCCTCAGGGTGCCATAGCCACGCCATCATCGATCACTGCGGTGGCTCGGCAAGTGGCCCAGCTGCAGAGCGAAGCAGCGGACGCTGCTGAAAATGCAAATGCTGCGAAGGTGAAGCTTTCTAAATTGCAACAGAAGCTCTCTGGGGTCAAAGGACAACAAGCCACGCAGAGCCAGAATGTGGATGCGCTGAAGAAGAATCTTGGCAAGATCGCTCTCCGGGCCTACATGGATGGCGGCATGGGCCAAGGCATGCAATTGCTCTTTGCAAAGGATCCGGCTGCCTATTTGGCGAGTGCCGGATCACTTGAAGTCTTAACTCGAACGCAAAGCATCGAATTGCGCAGATATTCAGTGGCAGCCCAACGCCTTCAGCAGACATCACTTTTGGTCAACGATCAGTTGAAGCAGATTCAAGTGGCACAAAAGGAATTGAGTGCGCAGGCGGCGGCCGCGCAAGGAAAATTACGTAAGGCCGAAAGTTTGCTCTCCTCGCTCAAGAGCGAAGAGCGCGCCCGTTTGGCTGCGCTGGAAGCTGCAGACGATGTGTCATCGCAGAAGAGTTCACTTGCATCGGCCAAGTTGGCTAGCAAAGTCTCTGGACGCGCGGGTACTGCCTTACGTTTCGCGCTGAAGCAAATCGGTGATCGATACTATTTCGGCGCCGCGGGTCCCACTCAATGGGATTGCTCTGGCTTAACCATGGTTGCCTTTTCGCAGGCAGGTATTTCACTACCGCACTCTTCATCGGCGCAGTTTGGTTATGGTCGTCGTATCTCTCGAGCATCACTCAAGCCTGGGGACCTTGTCTTCTTCTATAGTCGCATTAGCCACGTCGGCATTTACTTGGGTAACGGATTGATGGTGCACGCCCCACGCCCAGGCAAACGAGTGCAGGTCGCTTCCATTTCCAGCATGCCATTTCGTGGCGGAGTGCGTCTCTAATCAGATGCGCCCCACTCTGGTTGTTACTAACGATTTTGGTCCGCGGGCCGGAGGAATCGAATCTTTCGTTAATGCGCTGGTAGAGCGTCTACCTCGCGGAAGCGTTGTCGTTCATACGAGCGATCAAGAAGGCGCTCGTGAGTATGACGAACATTTGCTTCGGGAGTTTGACATCGAAGTTGTGCGCGATCCCATGAAGATGTTGGTGCCAACCCGCAATGCAACCAAACGCGTGGTGGCCACCGCCAAAAAGTATGGATGTACGCAAGTGTGGTTTGGCGCGGCGGCGCCCTTGGGTCTGATGGCACCAGCGCTCAAAAGGGCCGGAATTAAGCGAACTTTAGCCACCACACACGGCCATGAACTTTGGTGGGCAAAGGCGCCTGGAAGTCGTCAGCTCCTGCACAGAATCGGCGAGCAGGTCGACTCGGTCACTTACCTTGGTGAGTACACGCGCTCTCGCATTGCGCAGGCGCTCTCTGATCGCGCGATCGCTTCCATGCGCCAACTCACTCCGGGAGTAGATGAAAAACACTTTCATCCTGGAATCGATGCCTCCGGCTTAAAAGAGAAACTGGGGATCGGTGATCGTCCGGTCATCGTTGTCGTAGGGCGGTTGGTGCATCGAAAAGGGCAGGATCGGTTGATCGACGCACTCCCGCTTATTCATCAAGAAGTTCCGCGAGCAGCTCTATTGATTTGCGGCGAAGGCCCGCTGCGAGATGATCTTAAGAAGCAGGTTGCCCAACTCAATCTAGAAAGCGACGTGTTCTTCGCAGGTCGCGTCTCCTGGGAGGAGTTGCCGCTCTATATCTCTGCCGGTGATCTCTTTGCGATGCCATCGCGCAATCGTCTCGGTGGTCTTGAGGTTGAAGGTTTAGGAATTGTTTACCTTGAAGCGAGTGCGTGCGGATTGCCGGTCATTGCGGGCGATTCCGGGGGAGCTCCAGATGCAGTACTCGAAGGTGAGAGCGGTTTTGTAGTGGACGGTACTTCGGCCGTCGAAATTTCGCGAAGGGCAATCCAGTTGCTACAAGATCCTGCGTTACGGGCTCGAATGGGTGCACGTGGTCGTTTATGGGTGGAAGAGAAGTGGCGCTGGGACCAAGTTGCCGCGCGACATCAAGCCCTGCTCGCCGGTGATCTTTAAGGTTTCAAGAAGAGCACGTATTTCTCTTCGACTATCGATTCTTTCCACTTCAATCGGTAGCGAAAAACGTTGGCAGCCATGGAAGCCTTTTCAACGACGGCAGCATTTAACTTGTATTCATCGATATAGCGTTCTACGTGGACACCGTCTCGGGCAGCAAGAAGATATTCCGCCATCCACATTTTAGGGAAGCGATCTGCTCGTCCATCAACCATCGTTGAAATCCCGGCACCTCCAAAGACGAGAAGTGGCCCGCTTGAGTTGTAACTATTCATTACTCGGTACGAGGCTCCTGTGCTTGCAAGGTACTTCCCGATGGACTGGGTAGGGACGTGGGATAGCGGATTGACGACGAGTACCGCGATCAGTCCGAGAGTCGGAGGAATGGTCCAATGTATTTTTGACACATGCGCAGAGTGCGCGGGAAAGAATCTCCGAAGCACTAGAGGCAAAACGATGAGAAAGGCTGGGCCAAGATTTCGAAAAGCAAGAAAGGCAAAGATTGTCCACGCAACCACTAAGAAGAGAAGATCTAAGTCCGCCCAAGTGCGACGCTTAATGAACATTGCGATTGCAAGGAGGAGGAGCAGTACAAAGGGCACGGTGAGGGCATCAAGAATTCGAGTTCGGTGCCACTCCACAATGAAGGCGGAAGCCCTATCTGCCATCTGGAAAGGCAGGAGAATTCCCCGAATGCCAAGTGGCGTGAGACAACCCGCTATCAACGTGCCAGCCGAGAGCGCCAAGAGTTGCCAAGGTATTCGAATTCGAGAACGCTCTGCGATTGCAGAGATGATGCGTGCTAGCGCGGTCAAAGTGAGCGCGATCGGAACTAACACCCACGAACCGTGGAGGTTGGCCCAGAGCACGGTGACGGGTATCCACCACCAGTCATTTTTTAAGATGACGCCCTTTTCCAGAACGATGGCCGCACTGCGACCAAGTGCGAAGGTGAAAAGGAGTCCAATGAGAGCCGGTCGTTCTTGAACTAACGGGGCGACCATGAACGTTGTAAGTACAAGCAGCGGAAATGCAATGCGAAATTTTCTTCCCCGAAGAATTTCCCGACTTATCCAGATGAACAAAAGTAACCCAAAAATATTTCGATAAAGAATAAGCCCGTGCCACCCGAAGAGTGAGTGCAAATAGGAGAAGAGAAGTTCAGTAATCCACTGCGATGTTCGCCAGAGGTGGCCATCGTGATAGAGGCTCCAGGAGTCACCAAGTCGGGGGAGTGGCACACCTTGCCGGATTTGATCTCCAATAAGCGTGTGCCACCACGAATCTAAATCGCCCACTCCGCGGCGATTAATGTAGAAGGCAGAACTGATTAACCAAATCGAGAGCAGAGTTGTTCGAATTCTTGGCCGCTCTAAAAACTTCACATGCGCACGTTACTACGGAGCGACCAGACCGAGGCGCAATGCGGACGCGACCGCTTGTGCTCGATTCTTCACTTTTAACTTCGCATAGATGTGATTGATGTGGGTTTTGGTGGTTGCTTGGGAGATGAAGAGTAGGTCGCTGATCTCTTTAATCGTCGCGCCTTCGACAAGAAGCGAGAGTATGCGCCGTTCTTGTTGTGTGAGTAGCTCGTGGCTGCGCTCTTGGGAGGATTTAGCGAGGTATGGAGAGGAGAATGATCGCGGATTAACAGCGATAGTTCTAATGGTGCTGGCGATTTCCAGAACGGTGCTCTCTTTGCCTAAGAATGCGCTCGCACCGGCATCAAGTGCTCGAAATACATATTCGCTCTCCGGAAACATGGTGAGCATGAGTAAAGCGACATCGGGAAGTGCTTCTTTCAGCTGGGCAATGAGCTCTAGCCCTGAGATGTCTGGAAGTTGTATATCTAGCGTGATTACATCTGGGCGCACTCTGGTGGCCACGGCGAGTGCTTCGGCGCCACTGGCCGCTTCGCCGACTACGGTGATATCCCCGGTGGCTTGCAGACCATTTCGCAAGCCAGCACGGATAAGTTCATGATCATCGACCAAGAGAACCGACGTGGCCATTATCGATCGCCCGCAGCCTCTGTGGTGAGAGTCAGGGTTAACCGGCAGCCCGGCTCTCCGATTCTGTTTTGTATCTTGAGCTCTGCCCCGATCAAGTTGGCGCGTTCTTGCATGCCGGTGAGCCCTCGACGCTCGCTATTGCGATGATCAGAAATTCCGATGCCATTATCTTCAATGACAAGGTGGAGTGAATGTGGAGTCGCTGTGTAGTGACACCAGGCCTCTGTTGCGTGAGAGTGTTGTGCAATATTTCGTACCGCTTCGTGGACGATGGCGCGCACCTGCCATCCGGTGCCGTCGGGCAGTTGTTCTTCGTGAATGTCGAGGTGTGTACGTATATTCAAGTGTGCAAAGAGCGATTCGATCTCATCGCGCAATGTAATGGGATCGTGTGCGAGATGGTGCATCTGCTGGCGCAAATCTACGAGTGTTCCCGAAAGTTCGGTACGAATGCGGCGAGTTTCTACCCGGGCCGCTGGGTTGACCCCAGGGTGAGTCGAAAGTGCGTCGAGTTCATACCCGAGGGCGGCAATTTGCTGCGCAAGACCATCATGAATTTCGCGCGCTACACGAACGCGTTCGGCCATGATGTCTTGCTCCATCGCTTACTCTCCTGAATAAATGGCTTCGATCTCCGCTGCAAAATCTTGAACAACAACACTGCGCTTGATACTCATCTTTGGAGTCAGGTGTCCCGAAGCGATCGTGAGGTCTACGGGCAAAATAGAGAACTTTCGAATCGCTTCGGCTTTGCTCACCGCTTTGTTGGCATCGTCCACTGCGCCCTGAATGGCTGCGATCAGTGCAGGATCCGTGCGCAGCCTTTCCAAAGTGGCACCGCTCTTTCCATGCGCGGCGGCCCAAGCGGGAAGAGCGTCCTGATCAATGGTGACCAAGGCGCCGATGAATGGCTTGGCATCTCCCACCACCACACATTGGCTGACAAGCGGATGGGCGCGTAAGCGATCTTCGAGAACGGCGGGGGCTACATTCTTTCCACCTGCGGTAACGATGATTTCTTTTTTGCGGCCCACGATGTAGAGGTAACCATCGTCATCAAGGCGTCCTAAATCACCGCTCTTAAACCAGCCATCTTCGGTAAAGGTTTCCTTGGTGGCATCTGGATTCTTCCAATATCCGCGGAAGACGATCGGTCCTTTGATAAGAACTTCGCCATCGTCAGCGATGCGGATCGAAGTGCCGGGGATGGGGCGCCCCACAGATCCCACGCGAATATTCTTAGTGGTGTTCAAAGTGGCGCCAGCAGTGGTCTCGGTAAGTCCGTAGCCTTCGAGCACGGTGACACCAATGCCACGATAGAAGTGCCCAAGACGAGCCCCTAACGGTGCGCCGCCAGAGATTGCGTGCGTGACATTTCCGCCGAGCCCGGTGCGAATCTTGGAGTAGACGAGTCTGTCGAATATTGCGTGTTTGATTTTCACGCCCAGAGAAATTTTCCCCGCCGAGATGCCTTCGCTGTATTCGATCGCCGCCGCCGCTGCCTTGCGGAAAATATCGCCCTTGCCACCTGCTTCGGCTCGTGCTTCGGCTCCGTTGTACACCTTCTCGAAGACGCGAGGCACGGTGAGGAGAAAGCGAGGTTTAAATGATGCGAGGTCTCGTGGGAGATCCTTCACTGCATCAGAACAGTGGGCGAGTGTAAGGCCGGAGAAAGCTGAACCTACTTCAATGAGGCGACCAAAGACATGCGCCAATGGAATGAAGAGCAAGGTGGAGGCGTCGGGTCGGAAGAAGAGATCAGCGGTTGATTGCGTGACATTTTGAACTTCTGCAAAGAAGTTTGCATGTGTGAGTTCGCATCCCTTGGGTCGCCCAGTGGTGCCGGATGTGTAGATCAATGTGGCCAGAGAATCCAGTTGCAAAGTTGCGCGTGCGCTTTCAACAGCCTCGTTAGAAACTCCCGTTCCAAGTTCTTTGACCTTCGCTACATCTCCGGCATCAATGCACCAGAGATTCTTCAGAGATGCTGGTCGCACAGAACTTGCTAGAGCTAGATGATCAGTGGATTCGACAAAGAGGGCAACCGCGCCCGAATCATTCAAAATCCAATCAACTTGTTCCGAGGAAGAAGTTTCATAGATGGGTACTACGGAGGCGCCGGCAAACCAGATACCGAAGTCGAGGAGCGACCAGGAGTAGTTCGTGCGAGACATGATCGCAACGCGGTCTCCGGGTTGTACGCCGGCGCTGATCAATCCTTTCGCGACTGCTCTTGCCTCCGCATCAAATTGCGCAGCTGTGACCGATTCCCAGCCAGCGCCGGCAGCTCGATTGAAGAGAACTCGTGCGGGCTCGTTCTGCGCCCTGTGGGCGATGAGGTCTGAGAGATTGCCAGAAGTGGGCAATGAAACAAGCGCGGGAACTGTGATCTCTTGCACGAGTTTCGTCTCCTGGTCGGCGTCGTTGGATTGTCAGGGGTATCGGATTCCACTTCGTAGGCGCCACATTAGTGTGCCGAGTGCGCATTGGGGAGAGGAATCGATACTCTTCCTGTCATGGCCGATCAAACAGAGTCCTCAATCATCATCGAAGCCGCTCCTGCCGAAGTCATGGCAGTGGTCGCTGACCTCAAGAATTACCCGTCCTGGGCGAGCGCTATCAAACGGGTGGACATTGAAGAGACCGATAAGAGCGGACGTCCGCTTCGAGTCACTATCTCGATCGATGCCGGAGCGATGCGCGATACGGTCTCACTGGTATATGACTGGAGCGGCAGCCCCGACGTGGTCAGCTGGTCATTGGAGGACGCCAAGATGCTCACCGCCATGGATGGCGCCTATGAAGTCCGCGAGCACCCGGAAGGCTCCGAAGTTTCCTACCGACTGACAGTAGATCTATCGATGCCCATGCTCTCAATGATCAAGCGCAAAGCCGAAAAGGATGTTGTTGACTCGGCTCTCAAGCAACTCAAGAAGTTCGTCGAAGAGCAGTAAGGAATTTGGGTTAGACGACGGCTCCATCGTCGCCGCTTTCTTCAGTCGGGATCATCCGTGCCCAAAGTGTGAGGCCTCCGGTCACCAACGCCAGCGCGCCAATCCAGGGCGCCATGCCGTCAAGATTCCAACTCGTTATCTGTGAAATCAAAATCAGAGCCACGCCACCCACTACTCCACTTTTCGCGGCGCGCGAAATAGTGTCGCCCGCGGGCCTCGCTTCTGGGATGGGTGGCACAAAGTGCTCGTCTAATTCTGGAAAATTCTCCAGCTCGTCGTGCGTGGAAATCTCTGTCGGAGCGTCGAGCGTGAGTCCTCCCACGATGTCGGCAAACTCGTTCTCTATTTGAGTATTTTCTACGTGAGACATGATCTCGATCGCGCGTTTCTTTTCGCTTCGTTCCACGAAGATGCTCTCGGTCAGTGGCGCAACGTGGGATATGCCTCGGTAAGGGGAGTTGTCCTCGGTGGTGACGGCGTATGCAGGAATTTTCGCGGAAAATAGTTCGAGCAGCATCGCGCCCGCCATCGGGGCTGGTGCATAGTAGGCGTGCGTCCAGTCGAAGGCGGTCAATCCATTGCTCTTTGCGCCCAGCGGAACGGCGGCCGGAAAGTCTTGACTCATAGTTTCACCGGGGCGAACTCGCGTAAGAATTCAATGGACTTACTCTCCAAAAATGGTGCGTCATAATCAAGGGCGGCTACATGGTAACTCTTCTCTAGGAGCACTTCGCGCTTTGTCGAAGAAGAAATTGATCTCAGCACCATGTCGCAACTCGCTGCTGGTACCACATGATCCTGTATAGACCTGAAGAGCATCGTGGGCGCAGAAACATCTTTAAGGTGCGTTGCGAGGTCGCGCCATAACTTTCGTAACGAGTGCAGGGCGTTTACTGGCGTTTCGCGATAACCGTGAATAGGTGGATTTGGCTTGGCAATATCGCTTCCACTGGGTGGCAAGGTTTTCATGAAGAATCGAGTGATGGAGGTAAGTTTCAGCGCTGGCCTCGGGTCATAAACCGCGGGGTTGAGAAGTAACAGGGCTTTCACGTGTTCCGGATGGATCGCCGCGTACCGCAGGACAAGCGCGCCGCCCATCGAGAAACCGGCGAGCGCTATCTCATCTACCTCTTGGAGGAGTTCGCGTACGCCACGGTCAACTTCGTAGTACCACTCTCGCCACGAGGTGGCATTCATTGCTCGCCAATCATCGCCATGCCCAGGAAGGCGGATCACTGAGACCGTGTAACCGGCTGCAGCAACCGCTCGTGCCCACGGAGCTACAGAGGCAGGTGAACCGGTAAAGCCATGTACAAAGAGCACGCCCACATTTCGAGAGCCCGCAATGGTGAAGGGCGGAAGTCGGTATCCCTGCTCCGCATCTGGCATAGGCCCAGTCTAGGGTTCGCTCGCTTCGCCAGTTTTCTGGGTGACTTTTGCGAGCGCTCCCCATGGGCGGAGCGGGTTCGCTAGGGTTCCCCTGTGGCGTATGCACTATTGAAAGCGATCCTGCTACCTCTCCTGAGCCTGATCTTCCGGCCCAAGGTCGAGGGCCTCTCTCATGTGCCCACCCAAGGAGCGGCAATTATTGCCAGCAATCACCTCTCCTTCTCGGATTCAATCTTCATGCCGCTGGTGATCCCCAGACGCGTCACATTTCTGGCTAAGAGCGAATATTTCACCGGCAAAGGAATCAAAGGCAGATTGATTGCTGCTTTCTTTCGGGCGTTGGGACAGGTACCAGTCGATCGATCGGGCGGGCGAGCAAGCGAAGCGGCGCTAGAAACTGGCTTGCGAATATTGCGCGAAGGAAATCTCTTAGGAATTTATCCCGAGGGCACACGCTCACCTGACGGTCGCCTTTATCGCGGACGCACTGGAATCGCGCGCATGGCGCTGGAGTCGGGAGTTCCTGTTATTCCGGTAGCAATGATTGATACCGACAAGATTCAACCGCCGGGAAAGGCGCTTCCAAAGATTATGCAAGTGGGTATTCGCTTTGGCGAGCCATTGGATTTTTCTCGGTACGAGGGAATGTCTGGTGATCGTTTCATTCTTCGCTCGGTGACTGACGAAATTATGTATGCGTTGATGGACTTGGGCGGGCAAGAGTACGTCGATATGTATGCCACACGCGCCAAGCAAATTGAAGCCGACGAAACCAAGAGCAATGAGTAACTCTCGATGAAGATCGGCATTCTTACTGGCGGCGGAGATTGTCCAGGTTTAAATGCTGTCATTAGAGCCATTGTGCGCAAAGGTGTGCCGGCTTATGGCCACGAGTTCATTGGCTTTCGTGATGGTTGGCGTGGTCCACTCGACAACGTCACTATGCCACTCGACATACAAGCGGTACGCGGCATCCTCACTCGCGGCGGCACCATTTTGGGTTCCTCGCGCACGAATCCATTCAAGGTCGAAAATGGCGTAGCGCGCATCGAAGAGAATTTAGCCGCTCTCGGAGTCGATGCCCTCATCGCAATCGGCGGAGAAGACACTCTAGGTGTTGCAAATAAGTTGGCCGAGTCCGGCGTGCACGTGGTGGGTGTGCCAAAGACCATCGACAACGATTTGAATAGCACCGATTACACATTCGGTTTTGATACTGCAGTAAATATTGCAACAGAAGCAATCGATCGACTACACACCACTGCTGAATCGCATCATCGAGCTTTAGTTGTTGAAGTGATGGGGCGCCATGCAGGATGGATTGCATTGCACTCGGGTCTAGCAGGCGGGGCCAGTGTCATCTTAATTCCCGAAGTTCCCTTCTCCATTGCCAAGGTCTGCGATTACGTGGAATCACGATTCCGCACCAATTACGCCCCGATCATCGTGGTTTCTGAAGGAGCCATTCCTCAAGAGGGCGACATGGTGGTCAAGGATCAGAGCCTGGATGCGTTCGGTCACGTTCGCCTCTCGGGTATTGGCGAATGGGTAGCCCAAGAGATCGAGAAGCGCACGGGTAAAGAGGCGCGCACTTCCGTGCTGGGTCATATTCAGCGCGGAGGTACTCCCACGGCCTTCGATCGAGTCTTGGCCACTCGCCTCGGTCTTCATGCCATCACTGCGGTCCATGAGGGGGATTGGGGCACGATGGTCGCGCTCCAGGGGACCAAAATTGTCCGCGTCCCGCTGGGAGAGGCGACCTCGACTCTGAAACTTGTCGATTCTGAGCGTTACGCGGAGGCTGAAGTCTTCTTTGGCTAGCGCATAAAACCCGTCTCCTGTGAGGTTGGGATCAGCGTAGGCTTAGGGTCATGACTGGAACCGGCCCGCAGACCGACCTTGGATCTGACTTAGACCACTGGCGCACGCTCACGGCTGCCCAACAACCACAGTGGCCCGATGCTGCTGCCCTCGAGTCCGCAGTGCGCGAATTGCGCTCCTTTCCGCCGTTGGTCTTCGCCGGTGAATGTGACTCCCTCAAAGCAAAAGTCGCTTCGGCTGCCAAGGGGGAGGCTTTCTGGCTGCAAGGAGGAGATTGCGCCGAAACTTTCGTCGCGGCAAGTGCTGACTCGATCCGTAATCGAATCAAGACCATCCTTCAGATGGCTGCTGTGCTGCAATACGGATCAGGGCTCCCAGTTATCAAAGTCGGACGGATGGCGGGGCAGTATGCCAAGCCGAGATCGAAAGACACGGAAACTCGTGATGGCGTCACTCTGCCTGCCTACCGCGGGGATGCCGTTAATGATTTGGAATTTACCCAAGCCGCACGAACTCCAGACCCGAGTCGTTTGGTCAAGGTGTACAACACTTCAGCAGCAACTTTGAACTTAGTGCGCGCATTCACCAATGGTGGCTTTGCCGATTTGCGCCAAGTGCACTCATGGAATCAAGGTTTTGTGCGTGATTCCTCCGCCGGCGAACGTTACGAACAAATGGCGCGTGAAATTGGTCGAGCGCTCGCATTCCTTCGCTCTGCAGGGGCTGATCCCGCAGAATTTCGCACGGTAGATCTCTACAGCAGCCACGAAGCACTCATCTTGGAGTACGAGCGTGCGTTGACTCGGATCGATTCCCGCACTCAACTGCCTTACAACGTCTCTGGACACTTTGTGTGGATCGGCGAACGCACCCGACAGCTCGATGGTGCGCATGTTGATTTCATGTCACGCATTCGCAACCCCATCGGTGTAAAACTCGGACCTTCCTCTTCAGTTGATGACGCACTCGCACTTATCGACAAGCTCGATCCAGATCGCGAGCCAGGTCGACTTACCTTCATCACTCGTATGGGTGCCAGCAAGATTCGCGAAGCGCTACCGAATTTAGTAGAGAAGGTAACTGCGTCTGGGGCTCAAGTCCTCTGGGTCTGCGACCCGATGCATGGCAACACCTACGAAGCACCAAGCGGGTATAAGACTCGCAAGTTCGACGACGTCATGGATGAGATTGCCGGTTTCTTTGAAGTGCATAAGGGACTTGGTACCCATCCAGGAGGCATCCACGTTGAGCTCACGGGCGATGATGTCACGGAATGTGTGGGAGGTGGCGAGCACATCTCGCATGACGATCTCGCAATGCGTTATGAAAGCGCCTGCGACCCTCGTTTGAACCACACCCAATCTCTTGAAGTCTCTTTCCTCGTAGCGGAAATGCTTCGCGATCGCTAATGAAGAAGTTGGCTACCGCCATCCATCCGTCACCGTTTGGCAAGCTCTATCTCATTGCTGATGATGATGTGCTTCTCGCAGCAGGTTTTCGCTCTCTTGAAGACTTAATCCAGCGGCTTCCAGAAGATGTGGCCGAGCGCGGTTTTAAACGTGCCTCTTCGATCGCCACGGTGAGTGAAGTATGGAGCGCTTATTGCGATGGCGACATACGCGGACTTACAAAGGTGCGTTGGTCGCAAGCAGGAGGCAACTTTACGCAGAAGGCATGGAAGGCCATGACCAAGATTCCGGTGGGTAAAACGATCTCTTATGCCGAGTTGGCAACTCAGTCAGGCTCACCAGCGGCAGTGCGCGCCGCCGGAAGCGCATGTTCTTCAAACTTAATTGCGCCCTTCATACCTTGCCACCGCATCGTGCGCACCGGTGGGGCGCTGGGCGGCTACGGATATGGATTACCTACCAAGATCGCGCTTCTGGAATTTGAAGGAGCACTCTAAGCAAGTAAACGAGCGAGGGTGGCGCCAGCCTCTTCGCATTGCGCATCGTTGACATCAAGATGCGTAATTGCTCGAGCCATATTTGGACCTAGCGCACCGATACGAATACCAGCCGCGCTTGCCTGCGCACTAAATTCCGATGCGTTGAGTCGGTGGTTGGAAAGATCGAAAACCATGATGTTGGTATCGACCAAGTCCGCACTGATCACCTGCGGGGCAACCTTGTTTACGACATCAGCAATTGCTTTTGCTCGGCGATGGTCATCCTTCATCCGCTCAAGGTTGTGATCAAGAGCGTAAATACCAGCAGCTGCCAGGATGCCTACTTGGCGCATACCGCCGCCGTATCGCTTGCGCCAAATACGAGCGCTCTTGATGTGATCGTGGGTCGAGACCAGTACGGAGCCGATCGGTGCCCCCAGCCCCTTCGAAAGACAGACGCTGACGGTGTCGAAGTAGGAGCCAAATTCTTTGAGGGAAGTTCCCGTTGCTACATGTGCATTCCAGAGGCGCGCTCCATCAAGATGCATAGCAACGGTTGATCCTTGGAGGGCTGCGCGCAATTTCTTGATTTCTTCGATGGGTTGAATTGTTCCGCCACCAAAGTTATGGGTGTTCTCGACCGCGATCGCCGTCGTGGAAACTAAGTGGGGACCAGCGTCTGGAGTCATGAAGTTGAGGATTTGATCTGCGTTGATCAGCCCGCGAGGAGAACTCCATGTGCGAAATGTAATTCCACTAAAAGTTGCCGCGGCGCCTAATTCTGCGCGCGCAACGTGAGCCATGCTGTCGCAAGCCAACTCTTCACCAGGCTTTACCAACATGCGCATGCCCAGTTGATTTGCTAACGATCCGGTGGGGCAGAAGAGGCCTGCTTCGTGACCAAAGAGTGCGGCCACTTTCTCTTCGAGAGCGTTGACGGTGGGATCTTCTGCGTACACATCGTCGCCTACCTCGGCTTCAGCCATGGCTTGGCGCATCGCCTGTGAAGGCTTGGTGACGGTGTCTGAGCGGAGATCGATGACCTGATTAGTGGTTGGCACGGGTGACATCTTGCCATGCTTTCTTTGGTCCGAGCTCAACTAGATACATAGCGAAGAGCACGAGGGCTCCTCCGGTGAGCATCTTGAAAGTCATATGTTCGTGGCCGACGTAGACCGCGAAGACCCCAGAGAAGACCGGCTCCATGGTCATAATGACCGCAGCGCGGGTAGGGGCCACCAACGCTTGTGTCCAGGTTTGTACGACGAACGCGACCGCCGTGCCGGCCACTGAGGTCAGCAAAAGCGCACCCCAGACGCCCCGGTCAGGTGGGGCTTGATATCCATCGGCGAGTGCGGCTATCCAACACATGATCGATACGACCGAGAGCTGCACGATCGCGAAGGAATATGCGTTTTCGTGCATGCTCCATTCCCCGAGACCCACGATGTGAAGGGCAAAGCCGAGTGCACAAAGGATGGTGAGTCCTTCGCCGCCACCGATACTCCAACCTTTGAGTGAAAGAAGTGCGAGTCCAATCGTGGCAAAAACGACGGCGATCCATGGCCATCGACCAACGGGGCGCTTGAGTATCCAGCCCCCGATAATGGGAGTGAAAACTACGAAGAGCCCAGTGATAAATCCGCTCACCGCGGCCGATGCGGTGCGCAATCCAAATGTTTGTGCAAGATAGCCGCCACCAAGAGCGCAACCTAAGAGGATGCCTCGTACCAATGTCTGCTTTGAAATTGCACGTAGCGCTTTAGGCCGCGCAAGAATGAGGAGAAGTGCGGCGATAGAGAAACGCGTTGCTAAGAAGTCAGCCTCGGGTTGACGAACGATGGAATCCTTGATCACGATAAAAGTGGAACCCCACACGACGGTGACGCCGAGGAGAGCAAAAGTGGCGATCCGGGCTTGGGAGAGTCTCTTCATGAGTTTCGCAATTCCTTGAGTAGTGCTACTTCGCGTTCGTGTTCAGGCTCGTTGCCGGGAGTTTCAAGAATGAAGGGAACCCCTTCGGTGGCGCCATGCGTGAGTAAGTCGCGAAAAGGGGTACTTCCGATATGGCCCTCACCGATATTTGCATGACGGTCTTTCAGGGATCCGCACACATCCATCGAATCGTTTGCATGTATCAACTTGAGGCGATCGCCAGCTACTTCCACAAGGAGATCTAGCGTGGTCTTGACTCCACCTTCCGCCGCAAGGTCATAGCCGGCGGCAAATACGTGACACGTGTCGAGGCAGATTCCAACTTTCGGGTGATATTCAAGCGCTTCGAGATAGTGGGTGAGATCTTCAAGGGTGCGACAGAGCGATTGACCTTGCCCTGCAGTGGGTTCCAAAAGTAGGTATGGAGCATCATCGTCGAGCGCGCTAAGGATGGGCATCATGCCGTCATGAATCTGCTTCCACGCTTTCTCGAGGTGTGATGCATCAACGGCTGAACCGGTATGAATCACTGCTCCGTGGGCGCCGATTTCTGCGCTCCGTTTTAACGCGTGCGATGTCGCGGTAAGGGAATTGAGGTAGGTGGCCTCTGTGGGCGAACCGAGATTGATGAGGAAAGGGGCGTGCACCCAGGTAGAGATTGATCGCTCTTGTGCAAGTTCACGGAATTTTCGATCCGCCTCGGGATCGCCTGCTGGCGTTGCCCAACCCCGCGGATTTGAAACGAATACTTGGATGGCTTCAGCCTTGATCGTTTCGGCGTATCCGAGAGCGCGCTTAGCGAGGCCGCCAGAAGCAGGTACGTGAGCACCAATGAGTCGAGATGACATTCATTGAGCCTAGTGGTTGTTAGTAGATATCGACGACGATCAAAGTTCCGGGCTTCACCATGGATCCAGCTTTAGGGGTTTGCCCCACGACTTTCCCTGGTCCCTTAGCTTTCAAGATGTTGATCTTGTAATTGTTAAAGCCAGCGTCTTCCAATGTTTTTGTTGCGAGCGCACTCGTCATCTTCGCGAGATTAGGGACCTTAATAAGTGCTGGACCTTGAGAAATCGAGATGGTGACTTTGGCGCCCTTTTCGATATTTGCTGGGCCGTCGGGATTTTGCGAGACAACCATTCCGGGGGCGACGGTGTTGCTATATACATTCTTGCTGATGACTTTGGCTCCGGCGTCTGTTAGTTCGCTTAATGCTTGATCGCTACTCTTATTAACGTAAGAAATAATGGACATCTGTTCAACGCCCTTGCTTACAACGACCTTGATCGTGGTAGCGCGCTTAACTTTTTGGCCGGCTGTGGGTGTTGAGGAAACGATGTATCCCAGCGGGATAGCAGAGTCGTACTCTTCCGCGAGCGTTGAGATCTTCAAGCTGAGATCGCTGAGAGCATTCGTGGCTTCTGCAAGACTCAATCCCGTAAGCGTCGGTACCACGAACCGCTCGGCTCCCTTAGAAACCACAATAGAAATCGTAGAACCACTATCAACTTGAGCTCCACCAGCTGGAGAGCTTGAAATGACGTGATCTTCTGGAATCTGCTCATCGTAAGCACGTGATTTGATATCGATTTTCAACCCGGCCGTAGTTGCTTCTTGGGTGGCTTCGTCAATGGAAAGTCCAAGAAGCGAAGGTGCAGCCACGCTCGCTCCGGGCCCCACGGTGACGTACCAGAGCCAACCGCCCAGTGCGATTGCAAGTAAGGCGGCGATACTCCTATTGCGCGTAGTACGACGCTTCCGCGCTCTCTTGCCCCGCGGAGATTGTGAAGCGGTAGAGGCGGCGGACTTCTTGGCGACCGGTTCGCTCATGGCTATCTCACTTACTGGAGGTGGGGGAGAGGCGGCGGTGTGTGGTACCTGCGCGGGGATTGACGTTGTGAAATTTTCAGAGGGGCTAGTAGGCGCAGGTTCGCGGGTGGCCTGCACTTCTCGTAAGAAAACGTTTGCATCCCGGGGTCGCAAGTCTGCGTCACGCGCCGTGGCACGGCGAACGAGGGCATCAACAGCGGGTGGCACGTTGCCGCTTAAGGTTGAGGGGAGCGGTACATCGTCATGCACATGCTTGTAGGCAACTTGAATTGCTGACTCACCTTCAAAGGGTTTCTTGCCGGTCAGCAATTCGAAGAGAATTATTCCGCTTGCGTAAACGTCACTTCGCGCATCTGCGACACCGCGTTCCACTTGTTCGGGAGAGAGATAAGAAATCGTGCCGATGACTAGCCCAGCATCAGCAGTCAGCGTAGAGCCGCTCGACAACTCACGCGCCAGACCAAAATCAGCAACCTTAATGCGTCCGTCATCGGCCAAGATAACGTTTTCAGGTTTGATATCGCGATGCACAATTCCTGCACGGTGTGCAGCTCCTATACCCGCCAGAATCTCTTCAAGGATATTGAGTGCCTCATCAACTGACATTTTTCCTTGCTCGCGCAAAATGTCGCGCAATGTGGGACCTTCTACGTACTCCATCACTAGAAAGACTGCCGGTGGTCCACCTTGGTGCCAGCCTTGATCGTGCACCGCAATGACATTGGGGTGGGTCAGCGATGCTGCGGCTTTTGCTTCTCTAATAAATCGGGAGACGAACTCTTCATCTTGCGCCAAATGCGAATGCATCACTTTGACGGCCACAATCCGGTCTAGCCGGGTATCGAGAGCGGTGTAGACGGTGGCCATCCCACCGCGGGCTAAGAGGTCATGGATCTCGTAGCGTCCATCGATGAGTACGCCGGTGAGATCAGACACGACAAAAGGTTAGGCTGAGATGACCTTAAAACTCGGGTGACTCGCGGGCATCTGTCCCGATAAGACCGGATTGCGGGCTAGAAGCGTGTGCCCGCCACCTTTTGGGAATGCGTCCGGCTCCATGCGCAAGTAATCCGCTCTCTACAGCTAAACGCATCGCCCGTGCCATAGCGACCGGGTCAGCCGCACGGGTGACCGCGCTAGCCAGGAGAACACCGTCGCAGCCGAGCTCCATAGCGAGTGCGGCATCACTAGCGGTTCCGATTCCGGCATCGAGCAACATGGGCACGGTCACCAAGGAACGCATTAATTCGATGTTGTGTGGGTTACGTATGCCAAGTCCCGAGCCGATGGGAGCCCCGAGTGGCATGACGGCTGCACATCCCACGTCTTGCAAACGTTTTCCAAGAGCGGGATCGTCGTTTGTGTATGCGAGCACTGTGAATCCATCAAGTGCCAACTTCTCGGCTGCTCTGAGAGTCTCTTGCCCGTCAGGAAGAAGCGTCTCTTCGTTACTAATGACTTCGAGCTTGATCCACGAGGTTTCCAGGGCTTCTCGCGCAAGTTGCGCGGTGAGGATGGCTTCGCCGGCCGTGTAGCAACCGGCCGTGTTTGGGAGTACTGCGATGCCGAGTTCTTTGAGGAGATCAAAGATGGAGCCGTGCGTATCGGCACTCACTCGACGCATAGCGACGGTAGTCATCGCGGTTCCGCTGGCGATAAGTGCTTCGCGGAGAATCTGCAGGCTTGGAGCACCGCCGGTGCCCATGATGAGCCTGGAGTTAAATTCACGGTCACCGATGATGAGATTCTTAGCCACCTTGCACCGCTGTCAATACATCAACTCGTGCACCACTCTGGAGCACCGTGTTCGCCCAATCAGTACGTCGCACCACGCTTTCGTCCACGGCAACTGCGATGCCCTGGGTAGCTGTGGTTATTTCTCGGACAATGCTCTCGACGGTCGTGTTGCTCGGGACTTCTCTAGAAGTTCCATTCAGAGTTATGGAAATCATCGCGTGACTCCGGAGAAACGATCCAGGCTCACCAAATATGCATCGGCGGGCAAATCTCTGTGATCGATAAGTGCTGCGATGAGATCGCCAGCAATCGAAGTAAGCAATATTCCGTTTCGATAATGTCCGGTAGCCAAAATGACATTAGCGACTCCGGGAACGCGGTCGATAATAGGAGCGTTGTCGGGGGAGCCGGGGCGGAGTCCTACGCGCGCTTCTAGGAACTCCATCTCCTTCACGTAGGGGAGGAGTTCGCGTGCGTCGCGAAGTAATTCGTACACACCGCCGGCTGTCGGTCTGGCATCGAATCCGCGCTCAAATTGAGTGGCCCCCACCACGACTTCACCGTTAGCGCGCGGCACAAGATAGACGTGGAATCCATGAACGTGCGCACGCAAAGTGTGTCGAAGGGCCGTAATCTCACTCTTAAGGCGCAAGATCTCGCCGCGGATGGGGCGAATGACAGGAATTGAATGCTCTGAATCGGTGGAAATCATCTTGAGGATTTCGCTGCTCCATGCTCCAGCAGCAATCACTAGGTCATCGCAAGGGAACTCGCCGTCTGCTGTACCGACAACTGTGACTCGATCTGCTACTTGCGTCATTCTTCTGACTTGTTGGGGAATGAATTCAATTCCCGAATGCGCGCAGGCGAGTTTGAGCGTGTCTACCAAGGCACGATTGTCGACAGATAGATCGGTGGAAATAAGTGACCCTGCAACCACCTGTGGCGAGAGAAGTGGCTCGATGTCGAGGAGTTGATCGCGACTGAGCGCTTCTGCTTTGAGACCCATCGAGTTTTGGAAGTTTCGCACTCTCTCCAAATCTCGGGCATCATCAATGTCGAGTGCAATTTGAATAGTTCCTGCAGTGTTAATGACAAGATCTTGTCCGGCGGTGCGGGAGATTTTCGTTGCGAAAGCTGGCCAGGCTTTAAGGGCGGCGATATCGAGTGCGAGTCTGGCCTCTTCACCAAACCATGCTTCGGTCACTGGTGCCAACATGCCGCCGGCCATCCACGAAGCGCCAGAACTCTCGGCATGATTATCGATTGCCGGGTCGATGACTGTGACGCGGTGCCCACTTTCGGCGGCGGCCAGAGCTGCGCTCAAACCAATGACACCACCACCAACGATGACGGTGCGCTTTACGTTGCTGCTCATATCCACCTCCCTACGCCGGCATTACCCGGATCAGGTCAACGGTCGCAAGCGATGCTTGCCTCTCAGCCAGGTTGGCTCCCGTATTCGCGACTCTACTCCCTGAATGGGCTCTCTTCCATGCAGATCGCTAGAGTGGGCGGGTGAGCGATGACCTATTCCCAGAAGCGACCTGGATTTCTCTCGACGAGGTGAGCCAAATTCTGGACGTGCCGGTCAATAAGGTGCGCCAACTCATCGCCGAAGGCGCCATTGCCTCGTTGCGCGTGGGTGAGCCTCCAGCACCACGAATTCCGGCAGAATTCTTTCAAGACGGTGTGATCGTCAAGAATTTGGGTGGCACTTTGACGGTGCTCGCCGATTCTGGATTCAATAACGAAGATGCGCTGCGTTGGCTCTTTACGGCCGACGAAACACTGCCGGGTACGCCAATTCAAGCTCTTCGCGAAGACCGCGGCCGCGAAGTGCGTCGCCGCGCGCAGTCGCTCGCATTTTAAGACGGCACTTTCATGAGTGGAAGAATTTCCGATGCAAAGCTCTACCTCTGCACGGACGCACGTTTAGCCCAAAACGACTTCAGAGAATTTTGCAAGATGGCCTTCGCTGGCGGCGTAGACATTATTCAATTGCGCGATAAGACGATCGACGCTGCCACAGAACTTCGCGCCTTGGAAACGTTGGCGGAAGTTGCTGATACTTATGATGCCTTGTGGGCCGTAAATGACCGGGCAGATATCGCGCGCATCTCGGGTGCGCCAATTCTCCATGTCGGGCAAGATGATCTCTCAGCTATGCAGGCTCGTGAAATCGTCGGAGAGGGTGTCTTTATTGGTCGCTCCTCGCACGCGATGGGGGAGAGTGTCAGCGAAAATGAAGATTCTCGGGTGGACTATTTCGCAGTAGGACCCTGCTGGCCCACACCTACTAAGCCCGGGAGACCGGCGCCTGGTCTCGATCTGATTCGCCAAGTGAGCGCCTTTGACACCTCTAAGCCATGGTTTGCCATTGGTGGCATCGACCTCGCTCGCGTAGCGGAGGTGCTCGCCGCCGGGGCGACTCGAATCGTGGTGGTGCGCGCCATTACTGAAGCGCCAGACCCCGAAGCTGCCGCCAGAGCCCTCAGGCAGATGTTATGAAGCATTACACCTATCTAGCGGCCATGGGTTTTACTTTGTTGGGTTCCATATGGCTCGAGATCTTTCTCAAAGTTGCTGTGCTTCGCCGCATTCGGCGAGTGCTGCTATCTATATTGCCCATCGGAATTGCCTTTGTGCTCTGGGATCGTTTCGCCATTACACAAGGGCACTGGAGCTTTGACGAAGCGCAAATACTTCCCGTTGGCCGGATCTGGGGCTTGCCATTAGAGGAGTACCTCTTCTTTGTATTTGTTCCACTAGCAGCCATTCTCACTATCGAAGCGGTGCGCAAAGTATATACAAAGTGGAGAGTGGGTGACGAAACATGAGTTATACGTTGATGACCTTCCTCGTCCTTGCAGTTGCCATTCTTTGGGATCTTTTCATCGTGCGCACCCGACTACTTGGTCGACGAGTTTTTTGGGCGGGATACGCGATTATCATTCTGTTTCAATTGCTCATTAACGGATGGCTTACCTATAACAATGTCTTTCTGTATGACGAAAGTGCAATTCTGGGCGTACGAGTCTTCTATGAGCCCATTGAAGATTTAATCTTTGGTTTTTCCCTCGTCTTGAGCGTGCAAAGTATGTGGGTATTCTTGGGGCGTCGAGGGATAAGGCATTAACGCGCAGCGCGTGCTCTCAGCAAGGCAGGTATGAAGACGCGTAGTCGTCGTGTGGTTGAAGTTTTCGCCCGAAAATTGAAAACGTCGTAGTTGATCTTCTCTATCTCGTCGACGATGCCGCAGTAGAGCTCGCTAGCGGCCTCTATGCATGGCCGGCTGCTTGGGTGGAGAAGCGCTATTCCAGAAGATGCCTCCTCCTGAAGGCTTCGGACGCGGGCAATTTGAAATTTAAGTGCAGAAATGATCTCTGGCGTCAGCACTCGCTTTTCAAGGTCCACTCTGCTGACGCCATGTTGGGCCAACTCGTCGAGCGGGAGGTAAACGCGACCTCGGTCCAGATCTTCGCCCACATCACGAATAAAATTGGCCAATTGAAACGCAACTCCGAGAGATTGCGCAGCGGTTATCGCTTCAGGGGAGAGCGGTTCCAAGATCGGAACCATCTGCAGTCCAATAACAGCAGCCGAACCGTACACATACTTATACAAATCTTCGTAGGTCTGATATTCGCTGACAGTGAGGTCCATTGTCATTGATTCGAGGAACGCGCGCACATACTCCTGTGGAATATTCCATCGAGTGATCGTGTCGACGAATGCGGCGCCGATGGGATCCGCACTTGATCCGCGCTCGATATCGGCGAGTACGCCTTCACCCCAATTGTGCAGCAATTGGGCTTTCTCGTTGTCGGACAGGGTTGATGCGAGGTCGTCGACAATCTCATCGGCATAGCGTGCGAATCCATAGAGGGCATGTACAAAAGGGCGCTTGGCTGGTGGAAGGAGAAGTGTGGCGAGATAGTAAGTCTTTCCGTGTTGCGCATTGAGCTTTTTGCACGCCTTGTATGAGGTGATCAGACGCGGGTCAGTAATGCCAGCGGCAGTAAGCTCGCTCATGTACCAAGAATTCTTTCGGCTGCGAGTTTTCCGCTGATGAGGACCATGGGTACACCAACACCGGGCCTCGTGCCCGATCCAGCGAAGACGACGTTTTCAAATCCGCGCGCTAGATTGCTCGGTCGGAATGGTCCGGTCTGCATGAAAGTATGTGAACTAGCGAACGGTGCACCACGTTCCATCCCTCGTGCTTGCCAATCGAGCGGAGTGGTGAGTTCTTCCACCTCGATGGATTCACCAAAACCTGCGTATCCGCGTTCCTCCATCACGCGCACCATTTCGTCACGGTACTTTGGACCGTAACTCTTCCAGTCAATGCTCGCGTCAAGGTTCGGAGTGGGAAAGAGTGTGTAGTACGAGTGTTTGCCGGCGGGGGCGAGAGACGGGTCGTCCTTCGATGGGATGGTCACCAAAATGCTGGGATCGCTCATTACGCGTCTCTCGTCGATAAGTTCGCGGAAAACGCCATCCCAATCATGACCGAAGTGGATGTTGTGATGAGCTAAATGCGAGTACGAGCGATGCGACCCTGTGAGAAGAACTGCGCAGGAAGGTGAGTACTTCAATCTTTTCACGGTCAGTGGAGTGCGCCCCAGCAAGTCCCGCCAAGCCACCGGAAGATCTGGGTTCAAAATCAACGCATCGCACTCAAATCGCTCACCGGTGGCGGTCTGCACCGCGACGGCTCGGCCATTGCGCTTTTCGACTCTAGTAACTTCGGTGTTGTAGTGGATATCGACACCATGTTTGATGGCGGCCCCGGCTAGCGCGCGAGGTACTGCATGCATTCCGCCTTTGGGGAAGAAAACACCATTGACTGAATCCATATAGGCGATCACTGCATAAATCGCCAACGCTTGTTGCGGACTGAGGCCGGCATACATCGCTTGAAATGAGTACACCCGCTGCGTGCGTGGGTCGGAGAGGAATTGATTCACCTTGGGTGCTAAATGTCGAAAGCCACCCAGGGCAACTAGTCGCGCAAGGTTTGGTGTAAGAAGATGAAAAGGGGAGTCAATATTCTTGTCGATGAAGTCGTTGAACTCGTACTTATACAACTTGGTAACGAAGTCAACATAGCGACCATATCCCGCTGCTTCCTCGGGGCCTATGACGCGTGAAATTTCCTCTTCCATCTGCGAGGTGTTCGCGTGCACGTCCATTTGTGAGCCATCGGCAAAAAATGCACGATAGAGCGGGGAGAGTGGCATCAGCTCAAGCCAGTCTTCTAATTCCTCGCCAACTTCTGCGAGAGCATCTCGAATGAGATCAGGCATCGTGAGGACTGTTGGGCCAGTATCAAATCGATAGCCCTCTTTTTCTAGCAGCCCGTTACGTCCGCCGGGAACGCTCTCGCGTTCCAGGATGGTCACTTTTCGTCCGGCTCCGGCCAACCGTAATGCGGCGCTGAGCCCAGCAAGGCCGGCGCCCACGATGACGACATGTGATGTCGGGCCGGGTATAGAACGTGGCACGATCTAAAGAACCCGGCGAGTGGCTGCGATTGCTAAGTCCTTGAGTACTGCAACAGCCTCTGCGTCGAGGCTTGCGCTGGAGATCGCTGCAATGGATTCCGCCAAACTCTCTTCGATGATTTTCTCTACTTCTGAAAGTGCACCGGTATCTCGAATGATCTCGCGGAGAATCTGGACGTCCTCGGGAGAGAGGTGCGGATCCCCGAGGTGTTTGCGAATTTCAATACTCTGAGCCGCGCTAGCCCTATTTACCGCGTGCGCGATAAGGACTGTGCGCTTGCCTTCGCGAAGGTCGTCGCCAGCAGGCTTTCCTGTTTCGGATTGATCGCCGAAGACACCCAAAATGTCATCGCGCAATTGGAAAGCTTCCCCAAGAGGTAATCCGTAGCGGGAGAAGAGTTCGAGAGTTGGTGTATCGGCGCCGGCGATGACCGCACCGAAATGCAACGGACGCTCCACGGTGTACTTGCCTGATTTGTACCGCGCGATGCGAAGCGAACGCTCTACGCTCGAAGTCGCGAGTGCTTGTTCGAGAACATCGAGATATTGACCAGCCATTAATTCCACGCGCATTTCGTCGTAGACCGGATTGAGTCGATGCATCACAACGTGATCAAGACCTGATTCGTTGAGCATTCGGTCTGCCCACACGAGACAGAGATCGCCCAGCAATACTGCGGAGGAGAGCCCAAATGTTTCAGCGTTGCCCGACATGCTCTCTTGGCGATGAAGCGTGGCGAAGCGGTGATGTATCGCTGGTTTGCCGCGGCGGGTATCTGATCCGTCCATGACATCGTCATGTATGAGTGCACAGGCGTGGAGAAATTCTAAGCTGCTCACGGCGTTGACTAAGGCGTCACTATGAACGCCACCACAAGCTCTATTTGCCCAGTAGGCAAAGAGGGGGCGCAGGCGCTTGCCTTCCGTAAGGAACTCCCGAGTCGCCTCGCTGATCGGTGCCAATTCAGGCCCGATCGACGAGAGTTGGACGATCTCCCGGTCGATGAATGCGACCAGGGCGCGCTCGATCTCTTCGCGAAGTTGCATGGGCACAGATTACCTCTGGTTTACCACCGCCGCCTGTTGGGTAGAGTCGCCTCCATGGGAAAAGGTCTCCACATGGGGCGTAGCGAGTATGTCGCTCGCTGGGTATCGCTCCATGGGGATGTGGCACCCTCTCGCATCGTTTTGGGCTGGCTCTCTTTCGCTTACGTGGCAGCCCAACCTCTCAAGCCGATTTCGGCCAATCTTCTTTCAATAATTACCGTCGTAATAGGTGGGATCGGCGCTTGGCTTGCGCCGGCAAAGTATGTCGCGTTCATTGTGATATTTGCCCTTATCTTGGATGGCCTCGATGGCACCGTTGCCATTCTCAGAAATCAAGTCAGCCTTCGCGGAGCGGTCCTAGATTCCGCAGCTGATCGATTAGTAGAAGTGGCATGGCTCGTTGCCTTATGGCGCTGTGGTGTCCCACTCTGGATCGCTGTCGGCATCTGGATCGTCGGGCTAGTTCAGGAGTATTTGCGCGCAAAGATCAAGTCGCATGGAGTGAATGAAGTGGGCGTCGTAACGATCGCCGAACGTCCCGTGCGCGGGCTAATCATTGCGGCCGCCATCGGACTTTCCTTTATCGCGACACCGCTTTCTTTATTGCTCCTGCTCATGGAGCTTTACGCCCTGAGGCAAGTAGCCGAATACGCTTACGCTCAATTGCACGAAGCGTAAGTCCTGGGTTTTCCCGTCACTGGTAGGAATTCCAACCGATCAGCCGATGGCTCTGCTAACTTTGTCGAATGATTCGCCTTCGCTTTCCGGTTGTCGCAACACTCTGCATAGTTCTCCTCAGCGCGATGGTTCAGACCTCTCAGGCGAGCGCGCAAGAGCCGGACTCTAAGGTCTCCACAAATTTTCAGGCAAATGATTTTGGTTTGTGGAGTAACTCATCGCTCTACGGGCAGATTTACAACGGTTCCACCGAACTTGCGAAGTGGACTCAGCTTTGGTGCACGGGCTGGGATGACCCTACGTGCGCAAATTACAGTCAACTGTATGAAGATCTGATTCTTCGTACCTGCAAGATTGATACCGATCGTTCCTGTATCGACTCGTTGCAGGTGAACAACTCGAATGGTCAGTTAGAGAAACTGACGTATTACGGCGAGAGCAAATCCAAGATCATCGCCCCATTCACCTTTAAGGCCACCAAACTCACTCCAGAAACCAAGATTCCCGGTGGGGGAGGAATGTCGATTTGGAAAAGCGCGTCGGCTAATAGTGATGGAACGGCCCGATATTTTGCGTCGCATGTTTTGCTCCGGTATCGATCCACTTGTCCAGAGGGCCACCCGCGCAGTGATTGCACGATCGAGCTTTCGGATTTCAAAGGGTCCGTGTATCCGGTCAAGATTGAAAGCGGTGGGGTGTGTAGAGAATTTACGTTGACTTCTGGGGAGTGCGTTAATTCACTTAATTTCACTGGGGCGGAGCGCGTGGGGCTCACCTTGCGTCTTGATAAGAACCTGACTGGGTGGATTTTCGGGCGAATGCAGAACGCAGACTTTTCTGTGGATTCACTAGACGCTGATAATAATAAGATCCGTGTCGAAGGCGACGTCACTTTAGTTCCAGAACTTAAGGCTTCCGTGCCCAAAGTTGATGTGGCCAAGGATGTAGTTTTAGAGAAGTACTTGAAAGATTTCTATACGGTCGGACTCTCGGGCAACGGGAACCCTGGAGGAGGTTCAGCAAACTGGGGCGGTACTACGTCTACAAATTATGCAGATTTTCTCGCAGCCCCTAACACCGATCTATTGGCTGCAAATTTCGACAAATTCAAACTCTTCTCAGCTTTCGAGAAATACCTTGTCCCATTCTCGCCCGCCGCTAATAATAATGGCGTGAATATTCTGCGCGAAACTAATTCAATTTTCTGGAACTTTGCAGCGAATGCCTATGCTGGAAATAATGCTTGTTCGGCTGATAAGACAAAACTCCATGGCTTAGTCGTGACGAACGCACCCATTTATGAGCAAGGACCGCCTGCATTCGTGGATGGATCTCTCAATTACCGTGTGGCGGGTATACATACCAACGTGGACGGGTCGCTCTTCAAGGGTCGATACACGTACATCGTGCGATCAGAAACAGCGCGTTGCTATTATGGCTTCTCTAGCGCACCTGTCGAAGCCAAGGTCGAAGTAGTCTCTGCGGATAATTCGAACCAAGTGGCAACGGTGTTGGTCAATGAGAAAGACGGATTTATCAAACTCCAGGCAGATAATTTCACTTTTTCTTCCCCCACGATTCGAATCAAGTTAGCGCAAGGTGCTGCCATTACTCCGTCGAAGCCCGTGCAACCAGTTGCTGTTAAGGCTACTAAGTTGCCCAAACAAATCACTCTTACCTGCATAAAGGGCAAGACGGTAAAGAAGGTTGTGGGTACTAGCCCTAAATGTCCTGCAGGATTTAAGAAGAAGTAGTTCAGTTCGTTTAGCTGGCTGGGCCGATCGCTTTGCATACGATTTCAGCGCCGATACCCACCATCGGTAGCCCACCACCAGGATGAACTGAACCACCCACTGAGTAGAGGCCTTTGATGTGGGTGCTGTTCTTTGTACGCGAGAGCGCCGCGGTTCGGGAGTTTCCGGCTTTGCCATAAATGCCCCCACCTGGAGCACGATTTTCGCGTTCGAAGTCGGCGGGAGTTCGCACCTGGCAGACTTCGATGCGATCGCGCACAGTAATTCCACGTTTTTCAATGAGGTCTATGATCTGATTCTTGTATCGCTCCACCGTTGTCTGGTTGCTCCAGTCGACGAACGTGGTCCCAGGAGTATTCACGAGTACGAACCAGCTTTCCGAATCTGCATGTGGACGCATCGCAGCATCGTCAGGTGAGCAGATGTAGATCGTGGGATCTTCAATCAAGTGCGGCGACGAACCGAAGAGTGCATCAAATTCAGCGTCATAGCCTGCGGGGAAGAGCACGGTGTTGTGCCCCAACCCAGGAGTGCGTCCGCGAAGACCCAGCATAAGGACGAAGCCGCTTAAGGATGGTGCTGCCTTTGCAAGCTTCGCTGCTTGTCGGGGAGCATCAAGGAGTGAGTTGAAGGTGTGTGTGGCATCGGCGTTCGATATGACTATCTCAGCAGGATAGAGGTCGCCGTTTTCGAGACGGATGCCGGTTACTTCATTGGAAGATGTCTCGATAGTGCGCACTTCTGTGGATAGATGAATGATGACGCCGAGCGTTTCAGCTCTGCGCGCCAGGGCGCCACTGAGCGAGCCGACGCCGCCCTTGATGTGCCAGGCCCCGAAGGTCGATTCGATATAGGGGATTGTCAGCAGAGCCGCAGGCGCTTTACGCGGATCTGAACCCGTGTACGTGGCGTACCGGTCAATCAACATTCGCAAATGCGGATCGGAGACGATGGAGCGCCCCAATGATCGCAAGGTTCGGTGCGGGGCGATGATGCGTGAATCTCGCACCACTCCCTTCCGACGCATCATTGATCGCAATGGGGCGATCGGGGATTGGATGAAGGGGTCGCGCGCGACTCTCCACATCTCGCTTCCGCGGTCTAAGAGTCTTTGCCACTGAAGTGCGGCGCGTACGCCAAAAGCTTGCGTAATCGATTCCATTAATGCGCCGCGCGAACCGCGATATGCGAAGGTAGCGCCATCGTCGAAGCGGTATTCGAACGCCGGGTCGAGTGACAATAATTCGAGTTCCTCCTCGAGCGGTTTGCCGGTCTTTAAGAAGAGGTCACGGTAAACAGCTGGCAGCGTGAAGAGTGAAGGACCGACATCGAATGAGTAGCCACCGATGGTTTCCGTGCGGCATTTTCCGCCCACGAAACTGCTTCCTTCGAAAATCTCAACGTGGTGGCCCAGCGCCGCCAGCTTCACGGCTGCTGCGAGACCTCCGATGCCGGCTCCCACGATCGCAATGCGGCTCATTGAGAATCACTCAACGTTCGCCCGCTCCAGGAAAGTTTCCCGCGTAGTCGATCGCTCCAGGAAGCGGCCAAGAGAAAGAGAAGGAAGAGAATCGCAATGGGGTGAAAGAGCGACGAGAAGCGTGGCGCCCTTGTCAGTGCGGCCACGCCGTAGCGAACCATGAGTGAGAGAGCGAATGAAAGTGCTGAGATCGTGGCAATCCATCCATGCTGAAGAAGGGCTAGTGGGAGAGGGAGAATGTAGGCAACGGTGAAGAGTGCGGCAACGGCCACGGCGGCAAATGGTGAACCGAACGCACTCCAGAGCGACTTGCGATACCCATGGCTCAACTGGCCAAAGTTTTCGTACATGCGGCATTGCGCTAGATCAGAACCGTTGATCACACTTCCGAAGGCTCCCGATGCTTTCAACTGACGTGCGAGGGCGATGTCGTCCAAAACAAAATTTCTCACGTGTGTGAATCCTTGTATGCGAGAGAGCGCTGAATTTCTGATCACCATGAATTGACCATTCGCCACTGTGGTCGATCGACGTGCAGAGCGCTCACTGCGTCGCAGGAGGAGTGAGGTCATCCACGTCCACTGAAGTAACGGTTGGATGAGGTACTCACTCCAGCTCCTGGTCACTTGCAGTGGATAGATGCTCAGAAAATCGAGCTCACTCTGTTGAAGTGTGGCGATAGCACTAGAGAGGGCTCTCGGTGAGAGGGTGACATCTGCATCAACGAGAACCGTGTAATCGCTCTCGCGGGCCGATTCAAAAAGTTGGTGGAGGGCGAAGGATTTGCCGATCCAACCTGGTTCGATCTCGCGACCAGATGTCAGCGAAGCATTCTCTTTGCCTGAGATCAGTGCACTGATAACCGATTGTGTCGTATCTGTAGATCGATCGTTGAGAATATAAAAGTGGCAATCCGCCAAACCTTCTTGTGCGAAGAGGGACTCAAGCGTGGGAGTGACTCGCGCGGCTTCGTTCCTGCACGGAAGCAGCACGTTGACGGTTGAACGTGTCGCTTCCGCGAAAGTCGGTCGACGCGCGGTCAAAGTGTTCACGAGAAAGATAACGAGATTGAGCACATTGATGGTCAGTGCTACTAATGCCAGGACGATCACTCGCGAGTAATCCAAATCATGAAGAAATAGGGAACAAGTGTTATTCCGAGAGCAAGGCCTCCGACGAGTGCCGTACCTGGACGATCGAAGAAGAAGAGGTTTCCAATGACTCCCGAAAAGAGCGTCCAGCCAAGGATGACATCGCCTGCAGCAGAACTGGGTGCGCTTTTTCGATGCTCACGTGGTAGACCCCAATGCAAAATTGCACCAAGTGCCACGCCGCAGAGCAACCAGCCAGCGGCGTTTGAAAGCGGTATGCCTGTGATGAATGGAATGTCGCGTGACTCTGAATTCCATGTCCAACGGCCAGCATCGACCATAAGCGGATCAAGGAAGAGATCCCAAGCCATGATGGTCCAGCCAAAAACAAGCGGTGCCCACCGTCGGGAGATTCGTCGTGAGAGGACGAGGATCGGATGTGAGAGCATCGCCCACGCTAAGGGCACCACGATGGGAACCCCACCGATAGCGGGGCCGAGTGAGTCTGAATATGCGTATTCACCGAACGGCCAACCGCTGTGAACGCCAATCTCTTCAACAATAAATCCGAAAAGGGCTGTGGCAACGAACCAGGTGGCCGCGTACTTTGTTCCGTGAGTACTCCATGCCTGCACCAAGCCAGCGAGTGCAAAAGTGGCGACGACAAAGAAAGTAAGTGAAAGTAGACGATTATCAGGCATCAGTGGATAAACCATCTGCGTGACAATTGCCAGAATCGTGGTGGTCCAACTCAAGATGGTGGGGTACCGGCGGCGGCGAAATCGCGCGTAGCCACCTCGATATACCCGGACTGACATATCGTCATTCTGCCCTACTTGGCAGAAATAGTCCGCCCCCCAAGAGTGCCCTCTGCTCGCAGGACGTGAAAGCGGGCAAATAATTCCTCGCTATACCAATTTCTACTCTGAGTGAGTTCAATCGCGCGTTGGTGAGCGGGCGAGCCATAGGCGAAGGCGCGTAAGTCGGCGCCGCTCTCCCAGAGGGAGAACGTGCCTTGTAGCCCGATGGGCGCCTCGCCGATACCGATAGCGCCCAGGAGCCCCGCGGAATCTTTTAAGGCTTGTGTCACCGGAGGAGTCTCTCTCCAAAATCGCAACGCTTCTGAGGGTCTGATCCGTGCTCTAGTAATGGCAGCGACGCGACCTTCCGCTGAGGGCGGAGCGCTGGCGATGAATGGTTGGCGTTTGGCCCATTCTCCTTGACTCGCGATCGGTGCCAGGTCTGCACTGAATTGTGGCGGCGCGCCCCACGATCGTATGAAGCCAGAATTGTTAAATGCATCGAGCCCAACTTCATCGTCGAGGCACACGAGTAACCCCCACGTTCGTGAATCGGCATCACGAGGAGTGAAAGTTTCTCCGCGACCAGTTCCTAGGAGCTTTGCAAAAGTGACTCCTGGGGCGGATCGAATCGCTCGGCGCTTCGTGGCCATAAGTGAGATTCCGTGTAGAACGTTGATTTCCCAGAATCGAATCGCAACGATCATCTTTGTCCTGCAGTCTCGCAAATAATGCGCACAACGTCCTCAGGACAATCCCATTGTGGTGCGTGACCACAGTTCGGCAGAACGATCCAACGGGTATGCGGTGGTACCAAACTTCGTTCCTGACACGTTGCGACCGGCAGCGTGTTATCGGTATCACCGAAAATAACTGTAAGTGGAATTGTGGGGTCGATAGGGGTGTCAAAACGACGATAGAGCATGGCGTTCCAGGCCGGGTAATAACCCTTCGATCTGCCCATGGCGAGTGCAGCGTCGAGCGCGTATTCATAGGGGAGTTCGCGCCACTTAGGTGTCGATGAGGCGAAGCCAATGCGTTTGGCCCACATAAATTTTAGAAGATAACTCTGAATCGAGTGCGTGAAAACAGCGATTTGTCTCGACTGCGCAGTGATGGGGTTAATTTTCGTATAGGGGGTAAGAAGTAATCCAGCGGGAGCGAGTCCAGTAAATGTGAGAACTCGGGTGGGGTGTCGGCTGGCAAGTTCCAACCCCACCCACCCTCCAAGTGAATTGCCAACAAAGTGGGCTTGATCAATCCCCATGCGATCCATGTTCGTCACGAGAAGATCGGCAAGGGAGGCCGGATCCATTGCCTGGCCCGGATCGTAGGGAGTCTTGCCATGACCGGGGAGGTCGACTGTGATTACTTCGAATCGTGATGTCAGCGCTGGCGCAATACCTTTCCAAATGGTGCTCGCTGAACCCATTCCATGAATCAAGAAGAGTGGGGTTCCGCTACCGGTTCTGGTGGTTGCGAGGATCACGACATCAGTCTATGGCGTGATGCAGATTTTAGGCGCCCTTCTTATATCGAAGTAGAGCGCTCTTTGGGGGCGATGATGAGAACTAAAATGGCTCCGGTGAGGGCCACTACCGCCGCGATTGTCATGGCTAGCGAGACGCCATCGTGAAATGCATTGAGTCCGGTGGCCGCGAGTTGATGGAATTTATCGCGCAATTGTGGGGCCGGAGTTTGTTGTACGAAGGCGAGTGAATTCTGGATTTTGGCGGCGGTCTCCGGTGGCAATCCTACGGTGGCCGTCACCATCGCGTTCGTATACGTATTTGTGAGAGCAGCACCAAGAACTGCAATTCCTAGTGCGCTACCAAACTCTCTGGCTGTGTCGTTCACGGCCGAAGCTACGCCTTGTTTCTCGATGGGTAGTGAATTGGTTATCGCGGTTGTGGCGGGCACCGCTGCCATGGCCATTCCGAATCCAAAGCAGAAGAGACCGATGAGAAAGTGTGTGTAATTGAACGTCAGGCTCATGCGCGAAAAGATGAAAAGCCCTAAACCGAAAATCGCCAGTCCCGCGGAGCCGAGGTACTTCTGTGGAAGCTTCCCGCTTAAGTATCCCGAAAGTCGAGAGGCAGGCAAAACAATGAAGGGCATCGGTAGTAGATGTACGGCCGCTCCCCAGGGAGAAAAGCCGGCAACAAACTGTAAGTACTGAAGCCCCACAAAGATGAAACCAAATTGGCCAAAGAATTGAACCGTGATGGAAAGGGAACCCGAGGAGAAGCCGCGATTTTTGAAGAGACGAGGATCAAGAAGTGGATGTTCGACTCGAAGCTCGCGCATGACGAATCCGATGAGTGCTGCAACCCCAATTGCTATCCCTCCGATGGTGATTCGTGAGTTCCATCCCTGGTCTGGCCCTTCGATGATGCCCAAGACAAGGGCACCGACTGCGACTACAGAGAGGAGTCCGCCCACGATGTCTAGTGGGGGTCGGGCGATTTCACGTGATTCTGGGATCACCATCAATGTGCCACACAAGCTCACTATGGCGAGTGAGAGATTCAATGCAAAGAATGAATGCCACGAGAAGTAACGCATCAGGAATGCGGTTCCGAAGAGACCGATAACAGCGCCGCCACCAGCGACACCTACCCACACACTGATTGCTTTTGGTCGCTCTTCTTTTTCAAACGATGAAGTGATGATAGAAAGAGTGGATGGCATGATGAAGGCAGCACCCACGCCCATGAGGATTCGGATGCCAATCAATTGCTCCGTTGACGCCGCAAAGAGTCCTAGCGAAGAAGCAATTGCGTAAAGGATGAGACCAATAGAGAGAAACCATTTCCGGCCGAAGCGATCACCAAGGCTTCCGCTTAAGAGGAGGAGGCCAGCGAAGATCACCGTGTAGGCATCCACGATCCAAGTCAGTTGCGTCTGGCTGGCGCCAAGATCGCGCGCGATGGCTGGAAGCGCCACGTTTAGGCTGGCCACCGCTGAGATGACAGTCATCAAACTCAGGGCAATTACCGGGAGCATCAGTTTAGATTTGTGGGAATTGCTCATGAGAATAACTCTCCTCTCTGTGGGCGCTATTTGGAAGAAACGTATTGAGGTATTTTTCCGTGGGCGAGTTCTTTCGCCTTCGCTGGAGTGATTCCCAGCATGCCGATAGCGATCTCCACTGCGTTATCTCCGTCGGATTTCGTGGCAGTGGGGTTCGTTACTTGATGTGATAGCGCGGCAAAGAGACAGGCAGCAACGTTGCGTATTCGAATCTCCGGCTTATCAATCAGCAGGATTCTTTCGTTGATGAGTTGAGCCACGTGCGAAGTCAACGTGCTTGTGATGCCCGCCATGGCCGCCAAAACGTAATCCGTGTTCTGTGCTGCCATGCGCGCGAAGAGGGGGTGTGTTTCGTGGGATCGGAGAAAGAGCCGCATAGGGATGACTAGTGCTTCAAAAGGATCACTTACATTTTCAAGGATGCCGTCACTCCATTCTTCCCATTCGCGCATTGCTTCAACAATTGCCGCAGTGATCAATGCATCTTTATCTGTAAAGTGTTTATAGATTGTGCTCACGGACATGGCGGCAGCTTCGGAAATTTGCTCGATGGTGGCACTCGGTCCAACATCTGCAAGGACGCGCTGGGTGGAATTGATGAGGGCTTTTCTATTGCGCGCTACGTACGCACTCTTTCGCCCCGTATTGGGAGGGATCGGCGCCTTCGAGGTAGTCACCCTATGAATACTAGTGATTGGATGAATTCAAGTCTGGAATTCAGTCGCCGACGACCATGGGTTGAGCGCCAGTGATGTGAAGAAGCTCTTTGAACGTTGTGGGGTAGACCGCGTGGGGATGTCCGGCGGCAGCCCACACCACGTCATATGCGCTGAGAGCCTCATCGATAATCGTGCGAAGTGGTGCGGGATGGGCTACGGGGGAGACACCACCAATAGCGAATCCGGTCGCAGTACGAACTATGTCTGCATCAGCGCGACCTAGATGAGTGACCCCGAGATTCCGAGCGACTAAGTCCGTGTCAACGCGATGTCTCCCGGAGGTAAGGATTAATAGAGGCTCGGTCGAATCTCCTAATGTGAAAATAAGTGAAGAGCAAACCTGTCCTACTTCGATTCCTAGACCGGCAGCTGCTTCCTTCGCTGATCTCGCCGAATCACTCAAGATGGTGATCTCTGGTGAGAGTCCATGAAGCGCGAGTGCGGCTCGGACTCTTTCCACTGCTGGGTGTTTCGATATCGCCTCGGTCATAAATAAAGAGTTTACGGGAAGAGTTCTTCCCAGAGAGGCCTCGGGGCGGAAACCTTCAGGTAACATCCGCAAGCATGAGGGGCCAGTGGCAAGAGAGTCGAGCGCTCTGTGCTGCGCTCGGCCTCTATCTCGCCTCGGTCTGTGGCCACTTGCTGGCCGGCGGGTCGAGCAGCCTCGCCAGGGCGCTGCTTTTGCTGCTGCCCACCTTCGGGTTATGCCATCTGGCAAGTGATCGCGAATGGCGCGGAATTCGCCTTGTTGTGGCTCTGTTGATTATTCAAGCCTTGGGGCATGCCCTCATGGGTGGTGGCGCTTCGTCGGATTCCATGATGCTCCTTGCACATGTCAGTGCCACTTCGTTCGGATACTTCTTAGTAGCGCACTCGGAGCGCGCGCTGGCTGCGCTAGAGCACTTAGTCAGGTATCTCTTCGCGCCTGGAATTGCTCGACAAATAGCCCTTCCTGAAGAGCAAATATCAATTCACTTCTTCTCATTCGTCTCGATTTTTACTCAATGGGGGCGTAAACACATTCAAGGAAGGGCGCCACCAATGGTGGCGCGCTTCAACTAACTACTCACTCCGCGCCTGGTTAGTTGGCGTTTCGGCGGAATACTCCTACCGAAAGGTCTCTTTAGTATGAAGAAAAGTATTTCAATATTTGCTGCCTTCAGTTTCGCTGTTGGAATTGTTGTCGTCGGTGGTACCTCGGCTAATGCGCACGTCGGTATCGATACTCGTGGGACAGTCGCAACTGTCGGTGGTTCCCTCACCTACGAGATGCGCCTTGGCCATGGATGCACTGCTGCCGATGGCAATAAGTATGGAACGCATGTATTTGTCGTTGCGGTACCAGCCGCCGCAGGAGTGCCAACTCCGCAGGCGGTCCCCGGGTATACGGTCGTAGTGACCCCCTCCGCGATAAAAGACGCTTCCGGGGTTCCGGTTACGAATACGGTTACTTGGACCGCAAAGAGTGCAAATGATGACATCCAAATCAATGCCTTTGCCGAGTTTGGCCTGCGCGGCAAGCCGCTAGCCGCAGGGGTCGCTTGGTTTGACACCACTCAAATCTGTCGTGTTCCGAAGACAGTGACGGCACCAGCAACGATCAAGAAGGTTAACGGAAAGAAAGTAACCACTCCAGGGAAGACGACAACCACCTACACGGAGTTGCTCATTAATTGGAGTGTTCATGATTCGGCAGCGCCTACGGTCGTAGCAGCTGACGGACTCTCCGAAACAGGACCGGCTCCATCGCTCAATATCGCTGCGGCCGCAGCTAAGTAGGAATAAGGTGAGCGCGGTGAAGAAGTTTTCCCTCCTTTTCTGCGTACTTTTCGTCGCGCTCACCTTTACCCCTGGAGCCCAGGCACACTCATCGCTTGTTGATTCATCTCCCAAAGTTGGTGAGAGTCTTAACAAGCTGCCGCAAGAAATCTCTCTCCGATTTGATGAAGAGATTCAAGATCTCGAGGGAGCAAACGCGATTGTTGTGAGAGATTCGAATGGGGTCGATATCACCACCGGCCCCACACTTGTTGTTTCCGCTTACGTTTCGAAAGCTTTGGAATTAGAGGGGCGGCCTGGCATCTATGAAGTTTCATATCGCATCGTCTCTGCTGATGGACATGTTGTAACCGCTGGCTACAAATTCACCCTGCTTCCCGCTTCGACGCCTTCAGCGACTCCGTTGAGAAAGAGAACGGAGGCCCCTGTAAGCGAGGCTTCAAGCCCCACGGCTACCGCAACCCCTTCCTCTCCCGTGACACTCTCAACACCTCCGCGAGAGCCAACTCGGGTCCTCGCTCATGAAGTGCATAAGGAAAGTTTCTTTCATTTTCACGCAAAACATACTTGGATCGTTGTGGGCATACTTGTCGCCGGGTTACTGTGGTTCCTATTCGAGAACCTAAGCGCACGTAATCGGCAGGAGCGAGAATGACATCTACTGTCCTTTTTGTATGTGTGCATAACGCCGGGCGTTCGCAGATGGCGGCCGCATTCCTCAAACATCACGGCGGCGCGCGTGTAGAAGTACTCTCTGCGGGTTCAGCTCCGGCGAACACCATCAATCCATCAGTTGTTGAAGCGATGCTTGAAGTCGGCATCGATATCTCTGCCGAAGTGCCCAAGGTGCTCACTAACGAGGCGGTGCAAGAGAGCGATGTAGTCATCACGATGGGATGCGGTGATGCCTGCCCGTTCTATCCAGGCAAGCGATATCTCGATTGGAAGTTAGATGATCCAGCCGGTCAGGGCGTTGAGTCGGTGCGACCCATCCGCGACGAAATTGAAAAGCGAATTCTTAACTTACTTTCAGAGTTGCCTTAATCTGTAATCAGCCGAAGTTCCTTCGCATATCTCTTGCCGGCAGCTACGTAGAATTGAGCATTTGGACTTCCGAACCCAGGTTCAACCGAATTCAGTATTAATTTCGCGGGAACCCCCAAAGCTTTGGCGTAATCCGGGATGGTCGTGTTTGGCGGCACTAAAGCTTGTGCACCCACGAGAGCGTTGAAGCCAATGGTGCTGCCTTGTAATACGGTCGACCCCGAACCGATCAGAGATGCATCGCCAATGATCGCGCCTTCAATATGCACGTTATGCCCGATGACAACGTCATCACCGATGATGGTGACGTGCTTAGAGTGCGTGTGAATGATTGCTCCGTCTTGAATGTTTGTTCTCGAACCCACCGTGATAACTCCCGTGTCCCCTCGCAGAACTGCCCCCGGCCACACGGTCGAATCTGGTCCGATCACCACACTTCCAATGATCACGGCGTCGGGGTGGATGTAGGCAGATTCATGGATCTGGGGCGAGAGATCGCCAAGTGCATAAATGGGCATGAGAGGAGGTTAGCCCCCCGATCGGGGGCTTTGGAGGCTAACTCTGGGATCAACCCAGGGGCTAACCCGGAGGTCACCCAGAGGTTAACCCAGAGGTTAACCCGGAGGTCACGCAGAGGTTAACTCGGGGCATTGAGAGTGAGATCACTCCGATTTGGAGGATTCTCGAGAAATTCACAGCCATTTTGGCTCCTTGGAGAGCGAAAAAGAGGCATGATTCGCGCGTTCAGTCATTTCTGGGCGAAGTTGGTAAAAGAGTTATTTGAAGGAGTTGATGATGGCCACCGATTACGACACCCCGCGCAAGACCGATGACGAGCTCACCGAGGAATCGATTGAGGAGTTAAAGGCGCGTCGAGCGGAAGCGCAATCTGGTCAAGTCGATGTAGACGAAGCCGAACTTGCTGAGACGCTCGAGTTGCCCGGCGCCGACCTCTCTGGCGAGGAGCTCACGGTACGTGTTCTCCCCAAGCAGGCCGATGAATTCACCTGTTCGCGTTGCTTCCTCGTTCACCACCGCACGCAACTTGCAAAGGGCGAAGGCGTTACTGCGGTCTGCAGTGAGTGCGCGTAACTCGCTTAACCTTTTTTATTGAGAAGGTCGGCTATCTCATTTGCTTTTCTCGTTGAAATGAAAAGATAAGGCGTTCGGTTCGCTGGATCGGATATCTCGACCTTCACAGCGGTATGCACCCATCCACGCATAATTACAAGAGATGCCGGGTCGGCTTCTGGTCCGAGTGTCCTGCGTGCCGCGGCCCTATCCAGCGGAGTGCAACTGGTGATGTGCTCTCTCGACACTCTGTTGCCTTCGGCGATTAAAACTTGCTGATCGATTCGGATCTCGTAAATAGAGCGCCATAATCCCATTGTCACGAGCCCAGCGGCTAGCGCCCCAGAAATGATTCCGACGACAAAGCCGAACGGGGCCCCAAAGACCAGGCCGATGGCAAGTCCAAAGAGCGCTCCGAGAAACCAAGAAATAGGTGGTGGATAGACCTTCTCTGAATACATATCAGCCTCTGGCGGATCGTTGAGTAAGGAGACGCATGATGAACGGTGGTTTCTTCAACCCAAAAGTAATCGCCACGAATGCATCGACCAGTTTCGCGGGCAGTACACGCACATAAGGAATCGCCTTGGTTCCCTTGCCAACAAGATAGCGCGCTTGGGGGATTTCGCTCTCTACACACTCGCGGATCACTCGTGCTACTGGTGTGGGTTCCGGGTATTTCGCGTCGATAAGTCGCGCAGCTTTTCGGTAAACCTCTTGATGCGGGCCGGCGGCAGGCAATTGCGCCCCAGCTTTCGACCAGATGTTTGAGGAAAATGAAGTCGGTTCAACGAGTGATACGTAAATGCCGCTGCCGACCGTTTCCACCCGTAAAGCGTCGCTGATGGCTTCTAGCGCAAATTTACTTGCGCTGTACCAACCTAGAAATGGCGCGGCTACTCGTCCACTCACCGATGAAATATTGACGATCCGTCCACTGCCACGAGTACGCATGCTGGGAAGGAATCCGCGAATGAGTCTGGCCGGCACCAGAAGGTTCACGCGCATTTGTTCTTCCGCATACTCCGGATCTACATCTTCGATCGCGCCAGGGGCAGCAAATCCAGCATTATTTATCAGCGCGTACGGCGCTTCGCCTAAGAGTGTGATGGTGCTCAAGACGAGCTCCTCGGCGCTGCCCTCCTTTGAGAGGTCGAGAACGATCACCTCGATACCTGGAAGTGCATCCTTGAGGAGGTGGGCTTGAGGGGTGGTACGTGCGGTACCGATGACTCGCCAACCCCCGCCGATGAGTTCGCGGGCGGCATAGAGCCCGATTCCGCTGGTCGCCCCTGTGATCAAAGCGGTCTTGTGAGAAGGAGAAAGAGACATAGAAGAAAGGTACTCTGAGAACGTGGCACGCGTACCCTCAACCATTCCGCCGGCAGATGCGATCCCGGCACAGGTTCATCCGGATGCTCCCAAGCCGGGCCAGGCCATTCCTTCGCACTTGGAACATTGCTTTGGTTGCGGACAATCGCACCCCACCGGTTTACGCATTCGCTCGACAGCAGGCGAGGGCGCGAGCATCACTTCCATCTTTACCGTTTCTGAATTTCATCAAGGAGCCCCTGGTTTGGCGCACGGCGGAATTTTGACACTTGCCTGCGACGAAGTGCTGGGGCACTTAATGTGGCTCTTGCGTAAGCCCGCCGTCACCGGTCGACTTGAAACAGATTTTCTTTTGCCAGTGCCAGTGGGTTCAGTGATTCATTTACGTGCTGAGATTTTAGGTATATCAGGGCGGAAAGTTTATTCACGGTGTGAAGGGCGCTTAAACGCAGCTGATGGTCCAGTTGCGATTCGGGCGCAATCTCTTTTTGTGATTGTCGATATGCAACACTTTTTGGATTCTGCGCCCGAAGATTACATCACCCGCATTCAAGGAAATCCGGCGCTGATGCGAGAGATAGATTCTTCCTTCGAGGTTAATCCCTAATGATCGAAGTTCTCATTACTCGGAGCGATCCGAGCCTTCCGCTTCCCGTATATGCAAAACCAGGCGATGCCGGGGCTGATCTCTGCAGTAGCGAGGATCTGGTCATTGCACCGGGGGAGCGTGCTCTTGTTCCGACAGGGATTTCGATCGCCCTCCCTGAGGGCTTTGCTGCATTTGTTCACCCGCGTTCTGGTCTGGCAATTAAGAATGGAATTGGCATTGTTAACTCACCCGGGACCATAGATGCGGGATATAGGGGCGAAATTAAAGTCATCCTCATCAACCATGATCGTTCTGAAGAATTTGTTATCAAGCGCGGGGACCGCATCGCGCAACTTGTCGTTCAGCGCGTTGAGAGCGCGCAATTCGTAGAGGTAGCGAACCTCCCCGAGAGCGCACGTGGCGCTGGCGGATTTGGTTCTACTGGGGTTTCAAATGAATAAACGAGAGAGTTCCCGCACCGAGCAATATGCCGACTCGCTCCACACTGATGCCAATCGCCATACGCATACACGTGTCGCGGAATTGCAACCGCGTCGCAGAGCCACGGTGATTGGCACCATTACATCAATGATCATTCGTCCACGCTCTGGTGTTCCGGCGCTAGAAGTAGAGATTCAAGATGGTTCCGGAAAGATTACTTGTATTTGGCTTGGACAGAGAAGTATCTATGCGATCACGCCCGGTAGAGATATAGAGGTCACGGGAATGATGATGCAAAGCGAAGAGGGCTGGCTTTCGTACAACCCTGTGTACCGACTATTTCCGAATACCAAATGAACGATCACAGCAAAGTTATCGACGCGCTCGGTGGCAAGCGCGGGATTATTGATTCTGGACTTCCTTCGCTGGCATTCGTCATTGTCTTCACAATTACCAAGAAACTCGATCTCTCACTCGTCATTGCTGTTTCGATAGCCGTGGTTGCCGCGATTGCTCGGTTAGTAAAACGAGACACCATTCAGCACGCACTCTCTGGGCTTATCGGCGTGCTCGTCTGTGCATGGTTTTCCCGCAGTACTGGCAAGGCCGAGAACTTCTTCTTGCCGGGCATGATCAAGAGCGGCATCTATGGAGTCGTTTATTTGGTGGCGAATCTGATTCGTTGGCCGATTCTTGGCTTAGTTCTCGGACCCATCCTGGGAGAGAACCTTGGCTGGCGGAAGAATCCAGTACGTCTCCGGGCCTACTTGCTCGCCGGATGGGTATGGGTGGCGCTCTTTGTAGTGCGACTTGCGCTTCAAGTCCCACTCTATTTGGCTAATCAGACGACCGCGCTTGGTGTGGTCACACTCATTGTGGGTTGGCCACTCTTCTTAGTGACCGTTTATCTGACTTGGGCAATTCTTAAGCGGACATCACCCGTTGTCGAAAGTGAAGTTAAAGAAGATTAACCTGCGTGATTTGGAGCTAGGCACGTTTGCAATGCCGGCTCAGACTCTGCGGTAGCGACAAAGAGCAACTCATCGCCGGCTTCTAATGTGTCGTCTGGAGATGGCGTGATGACGTGGGTGTCGCGCAGAATCGAAACTAAAGTTGCGTCGGGTGGGAAAGTGATATCACGAACCCGCTTACCTATGCAGGGCGCGGTACTTGGAAGAGTTATCTCAACCAGGTTTGCGGCCCCTTGGTTGAAAGTGAAAAGTCGAACTAGGTCTCCTACGGCGACGGCTTCCTCCACCAACGCAGAGAGCATGCGCGGAGTCGAAACTGCAACGTCTACTCCCCAGGCCTCGTTGAACATCCATTCGTTCTTAGGGTGATTTACACGCGCTACAACTCTTGGTACCCCATATTCAGTCTTTGCGAGAAGTGAGACGACCAGATTTACTTTGTCGTCGCCCGTTGCCGCAACAAGTACGTTTGAATTGTTCAGTTGGGCTTCTTCAAGATTTGCAATTTCGCAAGCGTCTGCAAGGAGCCACTGGGCTTGCGGAACAGAATCCATCTTGATGGCTTTGGGGTCTTTATCAATCAGCATTACGTGGTGCCCATTGCCGATCAATTCTTTGGCGATGGAGCGACCGACATTTCCGGCCCCGACAACGGTGACTCGCATTATTAATCCTCCTCAGGTGCGGCGGCGAGGAGTGATTCAACTCTGGACAGGTCAACGTCACGAGCAATTACATGTATCAAATCTCCGGCCTGGAGAACTGTGTTGCCGTCTGGGATGAGCGCTTTTCCTAAGCGAGTAATGAAAGCCACTCGTGCGGGTGTGTTGAGTTCGATTCGCACTGCACGATGCCCGAACCAGGTGGGTGCGAGCTGTACTTCAAAGAGACCTAAAGTGCCGGAGGCGTCGCGCCATTCGGAGGCCGAACCTTCTGGGAGCAATCTGCGAAGCACTTGGTCAGCGGTCCAAGAAACGGTAGCCACGGTAGGTATGCCGAGGCGTTGATAGATCTCGGCTCGACCTGGGTCGTAAATGCGGGCGACCACATTCCCTACGCCATAGACCTCGCGGACAGTCCGAGCCGCAAGAATGTTGGAGTTATCGCCGTTTGAGACGGCGGCAAAGCCGGCAGCTCGGGCAATTCCAGCCGATTCCAAGGTATCTCTATCGAAGCCGACGCCCGTGATGGTTTCGCCCTGGTAGTGGGGGCCGAGCCTACGAAAGGCTTCACGGCTCTGATCTATGACGGAAACTGAGTGTCCAGCGGACTCGAGGGCATGGGCAAGAGCGGAGCCGACCCGGCCGCACCCCATGATCACGTAATGCACAACAGTGAACGCTACACGCTCTAGGCTTACCGCGTGGCAGAGGGACTCGTAAGTTTCGCGAAGCGTGCCCTTCTTGGGCGCGCGCTTCACAATGATCAGTTGGGGGAGACCCTGCTGCCTAAGCGCATTGCCCTTCCGGTTTTCGCCTCAGATGCGCTCTCCTCGGTGGCTTACGCGCCTGATGAAGTCTTCCTCACCCTCTCGGTTGCCGGGCTTTCGGCCTACGCATTTTCGTGGCAAATAGGTCTCGTGGTGGCGTTGGTCATGCTTACGGTGGTCGCTTCTTACCGGCAGAACGTGCATGCATACCCCAGTGGTGGTGGCGATTACGAAGTGGCTACGGTCAATTTAGGTCCGACTGCTGGGTTAACGGTGGCTTCGGCTCTGCTCGTCGATTACGTACTTACGGTCGCCGTATCTGTTTCCTCAGGGGTGCAGAACGCGGCTAGCGCGCTCACTTTCATGCGCGGCCATGAAGCGCTCTGGTCCTCGATTATCGTGATCGTTTTGATGGCACTGAATCTTCGTGGTGTTCGCGAATCAGGTTCCACCTTTGCCATCCCCACCTACTGCTTCATGTTTGGTGTTTTGGCGATGGCTGCCTTCGGTTTTTATCGCTACTTCGTCACCAGTAACCTCCCGATGGCTGCAAGTGCGAGTTTAGATCTCAGGCCAGAGGCAGGCTTCTCGGGAGGTTTAACAGGTATCGCAGCAGCATTCCTCCTGTTGCGTGCTTTCTCTTCTGGCTGCGCGGCGCTCACAGGTGTCGAAGCCATTAGTAACGGTGTGCCCGCTTTTCGTAAACCAAAGTCGAAGAATGCGGCAACGACGCTTCTTCTCTTGGGCAGTATCGCTGTCACTATGTTGATCAGCATCATTGTGCTGGCCAACATGATGCACCTACGCTTCGCTGAAAATCCTGGGGAGCAACTTCTTCGCAATGGCATTCCGGTCGGAAATAGTTACACCCAAGAGACCGTGATGGCGCAGATCTCGAAGGCGATCTTTGGGAACTTCCACATCGGCTTCTACTTCATTACTGCGGTTACCGGTTTGATCCTCGTCCTTGCGGCAAACACTGCTTTCAACGGATTCCCAGTTCTGGCATCGATCTTGGCTCATGACAAGTGGTTGCCGGCTCAGCTGCGTAACCGGGGTGATCGTTTGGCTTACTCAAACGGAATCATCATCTTGGCGTTATCGGCCGTTGTCCTCATTGTCGCCTTCGACGCTCAAGTAACTCGATTGATCCAGCTCTACATTGTTGGAGTTTTCGTCTCGTTCAACATGAGTCAAACCGGAATGATCCGCCACTGGAACAGGCTCCTTAAAACCGAGACTGATAAATCAGTACGGGCGCGGATGAAGCGTTCGCGCGGGATCAACATGTTCGGACTCTTTACAACAGCGACCGTACTTATTGTGGTGCTCGCTACCAAGTTCACTAAGGGTGCTTACATGGCGATTATCGCCATGCTCCTGCTCTTTGTTCTCATGAAGGCGATCAGGCGTCACTACAATCGAGTTTCAACTGAATTGCGTTTAGAAGACGACGTACAAATGGCTCTTCCTGCCCGCACCCACGCCATCGTTTTGGTGTCGAAGATTCATAAGCCCACGCTTCGTGCGATCTCGTATGCTCGCGCAACGCGTCCCTCAACAATCGAAGCAATCACCGTAGACGCCGATGCTGATGAAACCGAAGCTCTGCGCTTGCAGTGGGAGAAGCTGGAAATTCCTATCCCACTTCGTGTCCTCGCATCTCCATACCGAGAGATTGTGCGACCCATCATGGATCACGTGAAGAGCATTCATCGCGAAGGTCCACGAGATATTGTCACGGTCTTCATCCCTGAATATGTGGTGGGTCATTGGTGGGAACAGCTACTACATAATCAATCCGCACTACGTCTTAAGTCGCGCCTGCTCTTCACTCCGGGCGTCATGGTAACTAGCGTTCCGTGGCAGCTCGAATCAACAGAGAGTGTGGTCGAACGTCCGGCGCAGGGGCCGAATTCTCTACGGGGCCCTCGAGATAAATGACGATTTTCACTGTAGGGGAGCGGTTCGAAGTAGAACTCGGCCCCGTAGCTCATGGTGGCCACGTAGTGGCCAGGCACGAAGGTCGCGTCATCTTTGTGCGCCACGGCATTCCTGGAGAATTGGTGCGCGTAGAAGTCACGGGAGTTTCAAAGAACTTTGCCCGAGGAGATGTAATCGAAGTATTGGTTCCCTCAGAGCATCGAGTAGAACCACCGTGTCGCTTCGCCAAAGAGTGCGGAGGCTGCGATTTTCAACATATCAGCGTCCCCGAGCAGCGCAACATGAAGAAAGCAGTAATTGTGGAACAGTTTGCGCGTTTAGCAAAACGCGACATAGAAGTAGAGGTTATTGATCTAGGTCGACATACGGGTTGGCGAACGCGCATGCGCTACGCCGTAGATCCAGAGGGACATGTTGGATTGCGTGGGTCTAAATCACATGATGTCGTGCGGCTCGATAAGTGCGTCATCGCTCACGATGACATTCAGCCTCCACGCGGAAATTTCTCACACACTTCAGAAATTGAAATGGCAATCTCCTCTGAAGGTGAAATTCGAGGATTTCGCGATGGTCGTTTGGATGATGAACTCAGCAACGGGAGTACAGCGATCACGGAGATGGTTCATGGCACGCGATTCAATATCGATCCCAAAGGTTTCTGGCAGGTGCACCCCCGAGCTGCATCCATGTTCGTGAACACGGTCCTGGAATTCGCCCAAATGAAACCTGGCGATCACGTTCTAGATCTTTACGGCGGCGCAGGACTCTTCGCCGCTTTTGCACTCGAAGAAGTGGGCCCGGGTGGACGCGTGGAACTCGTGGATTCCACCGCAGCCAGCGTCCGTGATGCCGCGCGTAACTTTCCAGCACTGAAGGCGCATGTAGGTGAGGTCTTGCGGGTGCTCCGATCGCTCAAACGCGCCGATGTGATTCTGCTCGACCCTCCTCGTTCGGGAGCCGGACGCCCAGTCCTCGAGCAGATCGCCAAACTTAAGCCGAGGCGAGTGGTGTACGTGGCATGCGATCCTGCATCCCTTGCTAGAGATGTAGCCACCTTTGCCGAACTGGGGTACGAGTTGGCCGAAATACGAGCCTTTGACGCCTTCCCAATGACGCATCATGTGGAGCAGATTGCCGCGTTTACGCTTGCTTGACCCCGCCCCCAAAGGTATCTTGATATCAAGATAATCAGCCAGGAGTGTGGAACATGAGCAGCAAGTCACCTATCAATTCCTTTGGGGCGCAGACCACTCTTCAAGTCGGTGCGCGAAGCGTTGAGATCTTCGATATCAACGCCGTACCGGGCGTTGCCGATCTGCCCTTTAGCTTAAAGATTTTGGTGGAGAACTTACTCCGTACTGAAGACGGGGCTAACGTCACGGCGGATCAGATTCGTGCCCTCGCTGCATGGAACCCTACGGCTGAACCAGATACTGAAATTCAATTCACTCCTGCTCGTGTCATCATGCAAGATTTTACTGGCGTACCTTGCATCGTTGACCTGGCCACAATGCGCGAAGCTGTCGCTGAGTTGGGTGGAGATCCTAAGCGCGTCAATCCACTTGCCCCGGCCGAACTCGTGATTGACCACTCCGTTATTGCCGATCTCTTCGGTACTGCAGATGCATTCGAAAAGAACACTGATATTGAGTACGAGCGCAATCAAGAGCGCTATCGCTTCCTGCGGTGGGGACAGACTGCTTTTGATGAGTTTCGTGTCGTACCGCCAGGGACCGGAATCGTTCACCAAGTAAATATTGAATATCTTGCTCGCGTCATCATGTTGCGCGAAGTGGGCGGAGTTATGCGCGCCTACCCCGACACAGTTGTGGGTACTGATTCGCACACCACCATGGTGAATGGACTCGGCGTTCTCGGATGGGGAGTAGGCGGGATCGAGGCTGAGGCCGCGCTCTTGGGACAGCCGGTTTCCATGTTGATCCCTGCGGTAGTCGGCTTCAAACTCTCAGGGGAGTTGCCTGCGGGAACAACTGCGACTGACTTGGCACTCACGATCACTCAGATGCTGCGCAAGCATGGTGTGGTCGGCAAGTTCGTCGAGTTCTTTGGCTCAGGTGTTTCTGCGGTACCGATGGCTAATCGCACGACGATCGGAAATATGAGCCCGGAGTACGGCTCCACTTGCGCAATCTTCCCGATTGATGAAGAGACCCTTCGATATATGCGCCTGACTGGTCGCACCGAGGAAAACATCGCGATGGTGGAGAGTTATGCCAAGAAGCAAGGGCTTTGGCATAACCCAAGCGCTACACCTCGATTCTCCAGTGTGATTGAACTTGATTTGGGAACTATCGTTCCTTCGATCGCTGGTCCGAAGCGTCCGCAAGATCGCATCTCTCTTTCGGATTCCAAGAAGGCTTTTGCTGAGGTTCTTCCCACTTATGCAACCAAGTCTTCCTCCGGAAAAGTTGAGGGTGCTAACTATGAACTCAAAAATGGTGCGGTAGTTATTGCATCCATCACTTCATGTACCAACACATCTAATCCTTCGGTGATGTTGGGTGCTGCACTCCTTGCTCAGAAAGCAGTTGAGCGCGGACTCGCCTCAAAGCCTTGGGTGAAGACCACATTGGCGCCGGGAAGTAAAGTCGTCATGGATTACTACGAACGCGCTGGCCTCCTGCCATATATGGAGAAACTCGGCTTTAACTTGGTGGGCTACGGATGCGTGACCTGCATCGGAAACTCCGGGCCACTTCCCGAGGCTGTGAGCGCCGCGGTCAATGCCAATGATCTAGCTGTAGCGGCAGTGCTTTCCGGCAATCGCAACTTTGAAGGACGCATCAATCCAGACGTGAAGATGAATTACCTTGCTTCACCTCCGTTGGTTGTTGCTTACGCGATCGCAGGAACGATGGATTTTGATTTCGAGACGGACCCATTGGGCCACGATGGAGATATTCCAGTATTTCTGCGCGACATCTGGCCATCCCCACAAGAGATTCAAGAAACTATCGATCGTGCACTCTCGTCAGAGATGTTCACTAAGGATTATGCGGGCGTCTTCGATGGCGATCATCGTTGGCAATCGCTGGCAACTCCCGTAGGTGCCACTTTCGAGTGGGATGCCAAGTCCACCTACGTGCGCAAGCCCCCGTACTTCGAAGGTATGCCTCGCAATCCAGTTCCGGTCACAGAGATTTCAAACGCACGTGTGCTTGCGATTTTGGGTGACTCGGTAACTACCGACCACATTTCTCCCGCAGGTTCGATCAAGGCAGACTCGCCTGCGGGCAAGTACCTTGCCGAGCACGGAGTTGCCCGCACAGATTTCAACTCATACGGCTCTCGTCGTGGAAATCACGAAGTCATGATTCGCGGTACCTTCGCAAACATTCGACTCAAGAACCAACTCCTTGACGGAGTCGAAGGCGGATTCACTCGTAACTTCCTCCAAGGTGGCGTGCAATCAACCATTTATGACGCGTCGGTTGAATACCAAGCCGCCGGGGTTCCGCTCATGATTCTTGCTGGCAAAGAGTATGGCTCTGGATCGTCACGCGACTGGGCCGCGAAAGGCACTGCGCTCCTCGGAGTTCGCGCTGTTATCGCAGAGTCCTTCGAGCGCATTCACCGCTCTAACTTGATTGGCATGGGAGTGCTCCCACTGCAATTCAAAGATGGCGAAAACGCTGCGAGTTTAGGGCTGACCGGTGAGGAGAGCTTCAACATCATCGGCATCGCTGCCTTAAATGATGGTGGGGTGCCGCGCGAGGTGACCGTCCAGGCTGGTTCTTTGAGTTTCACAGCTCGCGTCCGCATCGATACCCCCGGTGAAGCCGATTACTATCGCCATGGCGGGATCATGCAGTACGTTTTGCGCTCGCTCCTCAGCTAATCGCCTGATCGGGAAGAGGTTTGATGCGCGGTGCACCACCTGGCTGGCCGGCTGATTTAAGGGCGCCTGGAAGCGATGAGTGGATTGAAGAGGCGACCAAGTGGTTGCTCGATCTGCTGCCTGGCGAGTACCGCACGCACGCGGTTCTTCGTAAGTATCCGGTGCTTTTGGCCCGGTTGGCATTAGCTTCCATCCAAGGATCTCTCGCGCAGGCGCGTGCGGCTTGGTCGCGCGTACGAGTGGAAGAGAAGGCGTTCATGCCACCTCCAGCCATCGAGGAGGCGATCTCCATGCTCGAGCGCGAAGGGGCACATTTTGTCTCTCGTGAGCGCGAGGTCACCTTGGTTCTGGAGGCCCTCGAGCGCGCCTTACTTCTTCCAGGCGCTTAGACTGGGTCTATGAGCGGGAGAAGTGGAGCTGAGATCATGGCTGCCCTGAAGGCGCCAGATGGTCTGCGCACACTCCGGTCGTTAGATTTCGATGAGAGTAATCGGCTCGCAAGTGAGATTCGTGCTTTCCTGATTGCTTCGGTCAGTAAGAGCGGTGGGCATCTTGGCCCCAACTTGGGCGTTGTTGAACTTACTATCGCCATCCATCGGATCTTTGACTCGCCGCGAGACACCGTGCTCTTTGATACCGGCCATCAATCGTATGTTCACAAAATTCTGACCGGACGTGCAGACGGTTTCGACCTTCTTCGGCAGCGGGGAGGTGCTTCCGGATACCCCAGCCGTTCAGAGAGCGCTCATGATGTGATCGAAAATTCCCATGCTTCAACTGCGCTCTCTTGGGCCGACGGTATTGCTAAGGCACATAAGATCCGCGGAGTCAGCGATCGACATGTGGTTGCGGTGGTGGGGGATGGCTCTCTCACCGGAGGCATGGCATGGGAGGCGTTGAATAACATCGCCTCGTCATCTGATCTTCCACTGGTAATTGTGGTGAACGATAACGAGCGCTCCTATGCGCCCACTGTCGGTGGTGTGGCAACTTATCTATCTACTTTGCGGGCGACGAAGGGTTATGAGCGTTTTCTCGATTGGGGAAAGAACGTGCTTTCACGCACTCCAGTTGTGGGAAGCCCTATCTACGAGACTCTGCATGGGCTTAAGAAGGGGCTCAAAGATATTGTCGCGCCGCAGGGCATGTTCGAAGATCTCGGCTTGAAGTATTTGGGGCCCGTCGATGGTCACGACATTGCGGCGGTTGAGCACGCGCTCTCTCTGGCCAAGAATTTTGGGCGTCCCGTCCTGGTACATGTGATTACCGAGAAGGGGCGAGGGCATCTTCCGGCGATCAACGACGAATTGGAAAAGTTCCATGCCGTCGGTGTCGTTGATCCAGAAACTGGCATCCCCTTAAAGAGTGCGCCACTTTCCTGGACTTCAGTTTTTTCTGACGAACTTGTGAAGCTAGGTAATGAAAGAGCTGATGTTGTCGCAATAACTGCTGCCATGCTCGGTCCTACGGGCTTAGATAAGTTTCAGGCACAGTTTCCACGACGTACTTTTGATGTGGGTATCGCAGAACAACATGCGGCGACATCGGCTGCAGGAATGGCTTTTGCTGGATTGCATCCGGTCGTGGCTGTTTACTCAACATTCCTGAATCGGGCCTTCGATCAACTCATCATGGACGTTGCGTTACACAACGCAGGAGTCACCTTTGTTCTAGATCGTGCAGGGGTTACCGGGGATGACGGCGCTAGCCACAACGGGATCTGGGATCTTGCATTAACAGGCATCGTTCCTCGTCTCGCGGTAGCCGCGCCGCGAGATGCTTCAACGCTTCGTGAGGAGTTGCGAGAGGCGCTAGCAATCTCTGATGCGCCCACCCTCATCCGCTTTTCTAAAGGGGGAGTGCCTGCTGATTTGCCAGCAGTGGAGCGCCTTGGTGGCGTAGACATTCTCTACCGCAGTGCGAGTCGAGATGCTCTCCTGGTAGCTATTGGCTCGTTTGCGCACACAGGTGTCATCGCTGCTAAGGAAGCAAGTGAAATTGGGATCACCGTGGTTGACCCGCGTTGGGTTAAGCCGCTACCTGAACAATTGCTTTCTATGGTGCAGGATTATCGAGTTGTCTACGTGCTTGAAGACGGCGTTGTTACCGGAGGAATCGGCGCCGCCTTACGCACCGAATTGGCTGCACGCGGCGTTAACACACCTGTGTATTCGCTTGCCGTACCCAGTGTATTTTTCGAGCACGGCAAGCGCGCCGAAATACTTTCCGAGATTGAACTCGACACACCAGGAGTGCTCAAGCAATTACGCCACTGGTGGAAAGTTACGGAAGACTCGCCACTCCCTTGGGATGGAATCTCCGGCCAGTCGCAGCCTCGCTAATTCCACTCTCATCTAAGTAAGGCAAGATTCCACCCGTATGTAGAGGCCAACCTGCGCCCATCATCATGCAGAGATCGATCTCTTGTGGAGTCGCGACGACTTCTTCATCAAGCATCATGCGCGCCTCTTGCGCAATTGCGGTAAGGGCGCGAACACGTACCTGGTCAGCCGTCGAAGGCGATGATCCTTGTTTCATCAATGCAAAAGCTTCGGGGTTTGGCACGATCTTCCCGGCTTCGTTCTTGATGTAGAAGGTACGTACGCCAGCTGCCACGATTGATTTCATGTTTTCACTCACGGTGAAGCGTGGACCGAGGGTGTCGTGCAGGGTTTGCGATACGTGGAGCGCGACAGCGGGGCCTACTAAGCCAAAGAGTGTGAATGGTGTCATTGGCAGACCGAGCGGAGAGATTGCAGTGTCTGCGATCTCAAATGGCGTTCCTTCATCAGCGGCGTCGGTGACTTCTCCCCAGAAACGTGTGAGGAGGCGATTCACCACAAAGGCTGGAGCGTCTTTAGTGATGACCATGGTCTTCTTGAGTTCTTTACCGACGGCTATAGCAGTGGCCGTAGCTTCGTCAGTCGTATGGGGGGTTCGCGCCACTTCGAGCAATGGCATGAGGCCGACTGGATTAAAGAAGTGGAATCCGACTACGCGCTCTGGGTGTTTCAGGTGTTTTGACATACCCTCCACTGAGAGAGAAGAAGTGTTGGTAGCCAGAATGCACTCGGGAGTGATGATTTCTTCCAGCTCGGAGAAAAGTTTCTGCTTCACTCCCATTTCTTCGAAGACGGCTTCAATGACAAAGTCGCATGTGGCATAGACGTTCTTGTCGACAGTACCCGTGACTAATCCAGTGAGTCGGTTTGCAGCAGGCTCGCTGAGGCGACCCTTAGCAACAAGCTTGGCGATTTCGGCGTGTACGTATGCCACACCTTTATCTACGCGCTCTTGATCAATATCCGACATGATCACAGGCACCTTCATGCGTCGCACAAAGAGGAGAGCTAATTGGCTGGCCATCAATCCGGCGCCAACCACACCTACCTTCGTTACTTTACGAGCCAGTGAAGATTTGGGTGCGCCCTGTACCTTCTTGCCCATCTTCTGTATCAAGTTGAATGAATAAATAGATGCCCGCAACTCATTGGTCATGATGAGGTCAGTCAACGCGCGGTCTTCAGCTGCAAAGCCTTCATCGCGAGAAGCGGTACGCGAGAGCGCGATCAACTCAAGTGCCTTTCGCGGGGCGGCGATATCTGCGCCAATGTACTTTTTGGCAGCAGCCGCTTTGCCTACGGCGATGGCAGCATCCCAAGGAGCTGCATCTTTCGTGTGATCGGTGCGCGTGATCTTTTTGCGTCCCGAAATAACTTCGGCCGCAAACTCAACCGACTTTTCAAGGAAGTCAGCTGGAGCGAGAAGTGCGTCTGCGACTCCGGCTTCGGATGCTTCTGGAGCGCTCAGCATTTTATTGTTGTTGAGCGCATTCAAGATGATCACTTGTACAGCCTTCTCAGGTCCGATCAAACGGGGGAGTAGTTGTGATCCGCCCCATCCTGGTACGAGTCCGAGGAAAACTTCGGGAAGTCCGATGGTGGCACTCTTGGCGATCGTTCGGTAATCCGAATGAAGCGCTACTTCCAGTCCGCCACCCAGGGCTAAGCCGTTAATAAAAGTGAAGGTGGGTTTGCCAAGTTCGCCAAGCTTGCGAAAGACGTCATGACCGAGTTGGGAAATAGCGGATGCTTGCGCTTTTTCCGTGACGAAAGAAACTGCCGATAGATCTGCGCCTGCGGCGAGAATGTACGGTTTGCCGGTGATTGCAACGCCTACTACGCCAGCATCGGCCTTTGCTTCATCGAGCACTTTGCCTAATTCGGCAAGTCCTTGCGCGCCGAAAGTATTGGGGCGCGTGTAATCCAATCCGTTATCCAAGGTGATGATGGCTAATTTCCCGGGAGTTCCGAATGGTGGGAGATCAAGGTCGCGGCGAAGAGCGTGTGTGACTACCTCTTCTGGCGCCCCGACTGGCATTTCGATGGTGCTCATTTCTTTCCTTCCCAAGCTGGGTTCTCCCAGATAACGGTGGCGCCCATACCTAGGCCAATACACATTGTGGTGATTCCGTACCGAACGGAGTGATCGTTTTCAAAACCGCGAGCAAGGTTTGCCATAAGGCGCACTCCCGAGGAGGCGAGTGGATGACCCACAGCAATTGCGCCACCAAATTGATTGACACGAGCATCATCGTCAGCGATTCCGAAGTAATCGAGGAATGCAAGCACTTGGATAGCGAATGCTTCATTCACTTCAAAGAGACCAATATCGGAGATTTGTAGGCCGGCCTTCTTCAGTGCTTTCTCAGTTGCCGGCACTGGTCCATAACCCATGACTTCTGGTTCTACTCCAGCGAATGCGAAGGTAATGAGTTTTGCCTTCTTGGTAAGCCCTAGTTCGTCTGCAACTGCACCAGAGGCAAGTAGAGCTGCGGTGGCGCCATCGTTGAGACCGGCAGCGTTACCGGCACTGACACGACCATTGGCGCGGAAAGGAGTTTTCAAAGCGTTGAGTGCCTCGATTGTCGTTCCTGGACGTGGTGGTTCATCGACCATCGCTAGTGTCCATCCCAGTTCTGCATGGCGAACCGCTACCGGAATGAGATCAGGCTGAATCTGATTGTTTGCATATGCCTTGGCGGTTTTATCTTGGCTTCCCACCGCAAAAGCATTCGTGCGCTCCTTTGTGAGATGGGGGAGACGATCGTGCAAATTCTCAGCAGTTGCTCCCATGATCAGTGCATCTTGTTGAACAATGTTTTCGGCTAAGAAGCGTGGATTGGGATCAGCGCCTTCTCCCATGGGATGGCGACCCATATGTTCAACACCGCCGGCAATCGCAATATCAATAGCGCCAAAACCGATAGCACTTGCTGCTGTGGTGACAGCGGTCAGTGCGCCGGCGCACATGCGGTCGATGGCGTAGCCGGGAACGCTGAGGGGTAAACCTGCGAGTAGCGCTGCCGTGCGTCCAATGGTGAGCCCTTGGTCCCCGGTTTGAGTCGCCGCTGCGATGGCAACTTCGTCAATGCGCTCGTGCGGCAGATTCGGGTTGCGATCGAGCAATCCGCGGATAGCGCGCACCACGAGGTCGTCGGCTCGGGTTTCGGAGTAAAGGCTTCCGGCCTTGCCAAAGGGGGTGCGGACGGCATCTACGAGGTATACATCCTGCGGCTGCTTGCTCATATGTTCTCCTGTATAGCGGTGATAGCCCCAGGTTACTCGTCAGTAACTTAAGCCACCAGACGGGCGCGCGCATCAGAGCGTGCAGGTTGGCGCAACAGGGTCAAAGTGACCCCGATAAAGGCAACCCAGATAACTACCTGGAGCCACGTCATGGATGGCGTGAGGCCCAGGAAGCCGGCGATGAGGTGGGCCCCAATCGAGTCTGCGCCGAGTTGTGCGGTGAAGTCGAAGGCGGCGTTGGTAGCTCCGCCGAAAGCGTCTTCTAGGTCGCCTACGCCATAAGCAAGGACACCGGCGGCGATGATGACCAACGCGATGCTGGTGATGTTGAAGAATTTTGCAAGATCAATCTTGAAGCTCTGGCGGTAGATGGCTACTCCAAGAGCGATTGCAATGCCAAAGCCGACGATGAGGCCCAAGGTGGGCGCAAAGGTGGAATTGATTGATTTTGTGGTAGCGAAAACGAAGAGTGATGTTTCAATTCCCTCTCGTATGACGGCGAAGAACGCTACGGCGATCAAGGCGGGAGCGCTGATGGCGAGCGCTAATTTGTGAGAGAGATCAGAGCGCATAGTGCGAGCGGTTTTCTTCATCCAAAAGACCATCCAAGTAACGAGTCCCACCGCGATGATGGAAGTCGTGCCCGCGAAGAGTTCTTCTGCAGTACTAGAAAGAGTCTGTGATGTGGAGGTGAGTAATCCTGCAAAAGCCAGGCTGGCAAAGATTGCTAGTCCAGCGCCGAGAAATATCTTGGAGAAATCGGCTCGTCGACCTGATTTATTGAGTGCGCTAAGCAAGATTCCAATGACGAGTGAGGCTTCGAGGCCCTCGCGGAGGGCGATCATCAAAGTGGAGAGCATGGCTGCGCTTTCTAGGTCTCATTACTCGGGTGCGGTACTTAGGTATGCCTAACCTACTGAGGGCTCTTCATTATCGCAACTTAAGTGTTGCGTAATTCAATTATTGAAGGTGAGCCTCATGGAGTTGGCTCAGATATCGGCTCGAGAGCAGGCTCCGGCTCAGGAACCGGTTCAGGATCCTGCTCAGGTTCCGGGAGCGGTTCGGTGGCGAGCAACGCCTCGTGGAGAGCTCCTTCCAGGAGGGAGATCTGCCAATGTCGTGCGCCTCGAGCCGAGAGCCATGGCGCTATGTCGATCGGCGGATCCCAGCAGAGGCGACGCAAGGTATCGGGCGTCAGCAGATTCTCGATCGGAACAGACCACTCTTCGGAGATCGATTTCATGGCGGCGCGGGCGTGCGAGAGACGTGCGTGCGCCAATGGATTTCGAACGATCCACACTTTAGGTGGCGGCGGGCCGTCACTCTTCTTGGAAAGTTCAGGTAAATCATCTTCGGGAATGGCAAGTGCTCGCTCGATAGCGCTCCACCAATTTCGCAAGTACTTTTCGGCTCCGCGTCCGTGGAAGGCTCGTATTGCCATCAACCCTGCTGAATTCGTCGGCGGATTTAATGCCGCCGCCACAATTGCACTATCGGGGAGAATTCGACCAGGGGCGATGTCGCGCGATTGCGCAATACCGTCACGTTCGATCCAAAGTAATTTGACGATGGCGAGTGCTCGCCGTTTCTTTACCTGGTGTAAACCGGAAGTGCGTCGCCAAGGTTCTTCACGTGGTGGTGACGGCGGAGCAGCAAGTACCGATGCGAATTCCTCCTTCGCCCACTCAAGTTTTCCGCTCTCTCGCAATACTGATTCCACCTCGTTGCGCAATTCAACTAAGAGTTCTACGTCAAGCGCTGCATAGTTGAGCCACGGCTCAGGAAGTGGACGCGTCGACCAATCGACCGCGCTGTGTTCCTTGGCAAGTGATCGGTGGAGTAAAAGTTCAATGAGCGCACCAAGTCCCACTCTCTCGAAACCGGCGATGCGTGCTCCAAGTTCAGTGTCGAAGAGTGATGTGGGGGAGATGCCCACTTCTCGCAAGCATGCAAGGTCTTGTGTGCTTGCATGGATGATCCACTCGCAATCCTTTAAAGCATTGGAAATGCTAGATAAATCAGGACATGCAATTGGGTCTATGAGAAAAATTCCAGAGCCTTTGCGACGAATCTGAATCAGATACGCACGCTGGCTGTACTTGTAGCCGCTCGCGCGCTCCGCGTCTACGGCGATCGGACCTTCCCCGGCGAGTAGCTTGCTTACTACCTCGGGAATGTCAGAAGGGTAATGAATGATCGGTGGAAGGCCCTCTGCTGGTACGAGCAAAGGTGTGACTTCGGGGGCACTCGGGACGTCCGAGTGAGTAGTTGCAGAATCCATTTGCTCTTAGCGAACCACACTCTTCGATTTTCTTGGCGTGAGTGCAGACACACCTTCAGGTAGTGGTGGTAATCCGGCAGAGTATGAGATGAGATCGCACCAGGCCTCAAGGTGACGATCGAAGTCACCAAATGCTGTCCATGAAGCGCGGATTTCAATTTCGTAAGAACGATCACGTTCTGCGAGTTGCCCGAATGCTTCGCTGCTCACACGTGTGACTGTTCCACTGGGAGCAGAAAACTCCACTCCGCGGTTTTTTAATGCATCCATCAGCCATGACCAGCCGACCTCTGGAAGAAGCGGGTCATCGCCCATTTCGAATTCGAGCTCCGCGCGCACGAAGGTGACGCAGCGGAATTCACCCTCCCAGGCGTCGTGGCCAGCGGGATCATAAAGAAGAACGAAACGACCTGTGGCAACTTCGGTCTCGGCTTGCACCGAGGTGTAGAGATCTGCCGTGATGGCGACGGCATGGGGTGCAAGTTTGGCCGGGGCCGGAGCTTCAAGGAGTTCAATCTCGGGTCGAGGTTCAACGCTGCGCAATTGGGCCAGGGCGGCCGTGAAGGCGTGCGGTACTAGTTCCAGATCGCTTACCTCGCGTGCCATAACTCCAAGGGTAGGCACGGTGAGGGCGAGCACGGGTTAGGCGCGCTAGGGTCAACCCCTATGGCTGCACTCTTCGCCCTCATCGCCAGCGTGATGTGGGGTACCTCAGACTTCCTGGGCGGTACTTTGGCGCGTAAACGCAAAGTGATCGCCGTGGTGGCAGGTTCCCAGGCGCTCAGCCTCGGCGTAGGAATCGTGGTCGTGGTGATCAGCGGGGAGTGGCAGAAGGACTTCTGGGGCTGGCACGGGTATGGAATTTACGCGATCCTCGCCGGGTATACCGGATATATAGGTCTGCTCGCTTTCTACGCCGGGCTCTCACAAGGACGCATGGGTGTCGTCTCGCCTATCGCTGCCTTGGGTGTGGTCATCCCGGTCGTTGCTGGATTGCTCCGAGGCGATCATCCCAAGAGTCTCCAATTCCTTGGTGTCTTCGTGGCTTTCGCTGGCGCGGTGATGGCTAGTGGACCGGAACTTCGGGGCGAAGCAGGCGCGAAGCCGGTGATGTATGCCGGTATTGCTGGGCTCTGCTTTGGTACTGCGCAACTCTTTATGGCGCTCGGTTCACGCGAGAGCGCCGTGATGACAATGGTGGGAATGCGTGCGGCCACCTTTGCAGTCATGGGAACAATTGCCTGTGCGAAGCGAACTGTGGGTGGGCTGACGCGCGTTGATGTGCCACTGCTCTTTGTGATCGGTGCGCTTGATTTTGGTGCGAATGTTTTGCTCGGCATGGCCACGCATATGGGGCTCTGGTCGATTGTGATGGTTCTTGGTTCGCTCTATCCGATTATGACTGTCGTTTTGGCAGCCGGTATTCACAAAGAGCGTTTAATGAAGATCCAGTACTACGGAATCGCGTGCGCGATCGCAGGTGTGGCGATTATTAGTGCTGGGGGCGGGGCGTAAATCGCACCGAGATGGAGTTAATGCACCACCGTTGATCGATAGGGTTTCCAAAGTTTTCGCCATCGAAAACATGGCCCAAGTGTCCATCACACGCTTTGCAGCGCACTTCGATTCGGTGACGCCCGCCAGAGTGGTCATCGAGTAGTCGGACACTCTCGGACTCTGCCGGCTTCCAGAACGAAGGCCAGCCACAACCTGAGTGGAATTTCTCTGTAGATCGAAAGAGCTCAGCCCCACAACCTCGGCATGCGTAGATGCCCTCTTCTTCAAGGTCGGTGTACTCACCTGTGAACGCTGGTTCGGTGCCACTTTCGCGGAGCACGTGATATTCATCAGGGGTGAGTTTTGCGCGCCATTGCTCATCTGTTAATTCGGTCATGGGCGTAATACTAAATCGTGAATGCTCGATAGGCGAGCGCAACCGCAAAGATGAAGAAAAGTGCGGTAGCGACGCGGTCTATCCACTCGATCAAGAGCGGTCGTAGCCGCTTGCCCAACTGGGCCGAGACCAACGCCAAGGCGAAGAAGAAGGTCAGCGATCCGACCCCCACGCCGCAGGCAAAGGTGACCTTCTCAATCGTCGTGTGAATGTAGGTGCTGGCTGCTGCCAGAAGTGCGACCCAGGAAATGATGGTGAAAGGATTGGCTGCAGTGGCAAAGAGCGATAACCGAAGGGATCTCATAAAGGTCTCCGTTGTCGAAGATTCCGACTCCTCGGGATTCTTCTTCTTGCTGCGTGTGCGAATGATGGATCTGGCGCCAAGGTAGGCGATGGCTAGCGAACCAGTAATGCTCACCACTCGTTGGCTGTTGGGTGTGGCTAGTAGCGCAGCGGCGCCAAGTGCACCCAGCACGCAGTAGATGGTGTCGATTATTGCGGCGCCTACGCCGATTCCAAAGCTAGCGGCAAAACCCGCCTGGATTCCGGTGCGCAGTGCGAGGATCCAGATTGGTCCTACTTGCGCAGCGATGAGGAATCCGAAACCAACTCCTGCTGCCAATGCCGTGTAACTCACTGCTCGCCCTTCTGGTGACGTTGGTAAGCAACTTGCGCTTCCACAATCTCTTCACTCAAGGGTACTCCGCGAATGAGTTGTGCGATATCAAGTTGGGTGCTCTTGCTTCGGTGCGGTACTCGCGTGAGGAAGATCAGATCTAAAAGATTTGCATGCGCCAATTGCAACGCAAGATTGCCACCGCCTTCGCAAAGGACGGAGTGAATTCCTTGTTGGGCGGTAAATGCAACTAAATCGGTAACGTTCTCTAAGAGATGTATTTTTGCGCGATCCTGCACGTTGTGAGTGACGCGAGCAAATGATGTGGAGTCAGTGAGTACCCAAGGCTTTACGCCGGTATAGAAGTCATCTGGCAAGTTTCCGGATCGCGTGAGCACTGCTACTTGATGTGTGTGTGAACGATAGGGCTCCGTGCGCGCTGTTTCTCCTCCGATCAAAATGAGGTCGCATTGCGTGCGTAGGTGGTGGAAGAGTTGTCGGTCACGTGAGTTGGTTAATTCCTTAGAAGCACCAGGTGGGGCGAAGCCACCACCCACATCAACGATGAGGTTCAATACAAACGTGGCATCACCAATGTCGTAGAGTCGGGCAAAATCCGGCTCGAGAGGGGAGGGCGAGATGTGGGCAGTGTTAGCCCCGTTTGCGCTCACGGCTCTCCTCCTTGCGATGGTTCCTGGACAAGGTACCGCGATGCTGCTGCGTCAGGCGATGACAGGCGGCTTGCGAGCTGCACTTTTATCGTCGTTAGGTACCTGTGCAGGTCTGCTGATCTGGGCTAGCGCCTCCGCAGTCGGTCTCTCGGCGATTTTCGTAGCTTCGCCGCTTGCCTACAACGCGTTGCGATGGGCTGGCGCGCTTTACCTCGCCTTCCTCTCGATTCAGACCTTGATTGAATTGAAGAAGAGAGGCCCGAGTTTTGCTATCGGATCACAAGGCGGACGTGCAGGTTTTCTAGCTTTCAGATTGGGGCTCACCACTAATTTACTGAATGTCAAAGCTGCCGTTTTCTCGGTTGCTTTCATCCCTCAATTTGTGCCAAGTGGTTTTCCGATAGCGCGAGGCATTCTCACACTTGGGGTGGTGCAAGCACTTGTTTCTTTCACCTGGGCGGCATTCTTATCTACTTCTATTTCACGGGTGACCGAAATGCTCGCATCCGATAGAGCGCGCAGAATTTTGACACTCATTTCGGCGATCGGCTTCTTGATTCTCTCGCTCAGCCTCTTAATTGCGCGGCAGGGGCTTTCGAGCAGTTAAGGCCCAGACCACGCAGAGCACAACGCCGATAGCCGAGAGCAGTGTGACAAGGGTGACGTGTTCGTGAAGCAAGAGCGCCGACCAACCAAGCGTCATTAATGCTTGGAGTTGTTGCACTTGTCCACCGCGGGCCGTCCCGGCTTCATTGAGCCCTTTGTACCAGGCAAAAAATCCTAGGTACATGGAGGAGAACCCGATGATGAGTAATCCGACGATTCCATGCCAGGTATAAGTGTGAGACGAATGTGTTCGTGACCATAGCCAAATGGAAATAGGAAGATTGAGCGGCAGCGAAATGATGACGACCCACGAGATCACTTGCCACCCTGGGTACTCCTTCGTAAGTCCTGCTCCTTCGACGTAACACCAAGATGAGGCCACAACGGCGATTACCGTGAGGCCATCTGCGATGAGGTCACGTGGTGTGCCATCGGTACGTGAAAGAGCAAAAAGCACGAGGATTCCAGAGCCGGCGGCGGAGGCGAGCCAAAACGAACGACTCACTCGTTCATGAGTGCGCAACACTGCAAGGAGAGCTGTCATAAGCGGCATGATGGCGGCGATGACAGCAATCTTCGCTGACGTGCTGTGCGGGCGGTCGAGTGCCAGCGCAATGAGTATGGGCCAGCCAAAGGCAGCACCAAGTGCGGTGTAAATGAAGCTTCGCAAATGCTCACGTTTGAAACGTGGCGCTTTGCGGACTTTAAGGATGATTGCGGCCAGCGCGGCTGCAATCACTGCGCGCCCCGTTGAGGTGAAGTATGGATCGAAACTCTCTAATGCCCATTTGGTCATAGGTAGCGAGAGCGAGAAGAGGAAGACGCCGAGAAATGCAAACAGGAGACCACGCTTTTCTGCATGTGTGAGTTTCGCGTGAATCACTGAAGTCCTCTCGGTTCAAGAGTTTGATCCTAGTCGGAGTATTCTTCTCGCATGCGTTTTGCAGACGACTTTCTCATCGAATCTGATCGTCTCTCGATTTTTGCGGTCAACCCGACTGAGTATCGCAAGCTAGCTGTCGATCGTGCCGATCCAACGCTCTGGGTGGATCGCAATGTGACAAATCCGCATCATTACTTGATTGATAATGCGGGACCGTTGCCATTTCGAATCCCTAGAGTTACAAAGGATCCGTCCCTCGTCCCGTACCTCCTGCGTATGGCCGTATTGAAATCTTCCAGGGTGATAATTGGTAGCGCTGGGTTCCATGATGGACCAGATGAAAATGGAATGATCGAAATAGGGCTGGAAATTGTGGGGGAGTATCAAGGTCAAGGTCTGGCGCAGGAACTCTTATCCGCCATGTGGGATTGGGTCGTGCACGATTCGCGCGTGCAGATGTTGCGCTACACCGTGAGTCCAGAGAATGCTCCATCACAGGCGATCATTAAGAAGTTTGGTTTTGCCCATGTTGGTAGCCAGATAGACGAAGAGGACGGCCCGGAAGACATATACGCGATGCCAGTCGAGGAATATCGTCGCCTGAGGGCGATTTAGAACCTTTCTAAATATTCCGCTCTCGTAAGGCGCCACACATTTCCCCTGCCGGTTTCACTTTGCGCGAGAATCTCACGCGTTTCTTCGGCGACTTTTGTGAATCCCAACTTTTCGGGAATGCGGCCACTCGGAATATTTGCCAGATCGTGTTTGATCTCGACGTGCGTCACTTCAGGCATCGCAAAGGCAATTCTCATCGCCTGGATGACAGCCTCCGTGGTGTAACCCTTTCGGGCCTCGCTTGCTCGACACCAATACCCGATCTCTAATCCTCCTGGTTCGATGCGAGGGTGCAGCCCGATGACCATGAGGAGACGATCGCCCTCGAAAAGACCGTAGTGAAAGTCTGCGCCACTTGCGCAGTCGTCGATCCACTTCTCTAGAAAAGGTAGTCGATCCGCAAGCGACAAGGCGGCAGAGTCCCGCGCCCAGGGCATGAAAGGTGCGAGATGTTCTGCGCTCTCCACGACGCCTGCATGAAACTCGGCCGCGTCAGTAAGTTTCCATGGACGCAGGGCGGGGCTCATGCCAGAAATATTAGCGGAGACGTAACATTGCAGGATGAGTATTTCGCCTACATACGCGCGCCCTCCTAAACTCACGAGGAAGCAACTTCTCACTGTGTGGGCGATTTTTCTCGGGATTGTGCTCGCCTTCATCACTTATGAAATCTTCAACAAAGCCGAGTACAGCTATCAGCCATTGGTAATGAAGGGTTGGCTCGATGCCAAGATCCCGATCATTTCTCTCTTCGTGATTCCCTACCTGAGTTTTCACCTGCTGGCTGCTCTTGTGGTGCCGTTGCTCTCGTTACGGATCGCGGGGTTTAAAGCATTTCTAGTCAACGGTCTGGCGATCATCTTCGGACAGCTCTGTCTTGATGTCGCTTATGCATTTTTTCAAACCGAAGTGCCGCGCACACCGGTAACAGGTCACTCTCCTTTCGACTGGATGCTGGTCAACTTGGTGTATGGAAACGATCGACCTCTTAATGGGTTTCCCTCTAACCACGTCACCTGGTCGGTAGTTTCGATGATCGCACTCTGGCGCTTGAGGCATCTGGCACCCCGGACTTCCTGGATTCTGATGGCTTGGTTCACCCTGATCCTGCCGGCCACTGTCCTCCTTCATCAGCACTTTCTCATTGATATCTACGGAGGAATCTTCGTGGCGTTTACGTGTTATTGGAGCGCCATGTTCGCCATCGAGAAACCGCTCCTGAGAGTCGCGCCGTAGGCTCAGGCTTCTCCGGTAAGTTATCCACCCCAGGGGGAGGGGAACTGATGCGCGGGTCACGTATAGCGGCGGCATTGGCAATCGTTGGGTTACTACTTATCAATGTAGTGCCTGCGGCAAGCGCCTCCAACGGAGACACTGTTGCTCAACCCGCAGGCACCAAGCGATTCATCTTCGAAGAAATATCCGGCGGTTATTCAAACTTCTCACATATCACCGGATCCACTTATAAGAATGGACCTGTTACCGATTTCAGTTGCAACTCACCTGACGACCCCACGTGTACGGGATTGCCCAATTTGATGCTTAACCTAATCGTGCCCCCCTGTACCGCCACTTCGCTGCCCACGGATATGTGCGTCAAGAGTCTTGAGATTGCCAACGCTGCTGGCGTACTCGAGCCCGCCGTATTGGATCATGAAGTCGATACACAGAAGATTGCTGCGAGCGTTAAAGCCAAAACCCCTGCAGGCGGCGGGACTAGTATTTGGAAAAGCGCGTCGGGGAATCATTTGGGCGGCACAAACACCTACGGAGTTAGCGTCAATATTCGTTACAACATTGATTACAATCCGCAAACTTTTCAGCCTGGTGTGGGTTATGTTTTTTATTTCAACGCAGCGGTAGTTCCTTTTACTTATAAAGACGGATCGTATAAGCCAGTTGCTTGGTATAAGGACACCGTGGATCCACGTGGCTTCATCTACATGCAAAATAATGTGAATGGATGCGAGTGGACCGAAGTTGGAAAGTGCGCCGTAAGAAGTGATTTCCAGCCAGACCAAAAACTGGCCCTTTCACTTCAGATAGATAGCCGACTGACTGGATGGCTCTTTGGCCGTATGAAAGATGTTTCAGTCGGCTTTAAAGCCGTGACGCCAACAACCAACTTGATCCGTGTTGAATCTACTGCCATAGATGTGCCTACTGGTTACGCAGATCTCACTAGCGAGCAGATTGCCAAAGACCCAGACGCACAGAAAGTCTTCAGCCAATGTAGCGCGCTGACGCCCTCGTGTGTGGTTGCGCGGCCCCAGGGGGATCGAATGAACTGGGACTTTGGTGGCACCGATCCTTCGATGGCAATCGCAAGCATCAAGGGGAAGGGATATGCAGACATCATCGCGCCCTATTTGAAGACTTTTCCGGTGCGCAATTCTCAGTGGAATCTACAAGGTCTTACCCAGAGTGGTTTCACTCAGGGCCAATGGAGAAATTGCTTTGGAGACACCACGAAGTTTCAAGGTATCGTCACAACTAACGCCATGGTTTATGACCCCAGCCCCCCGTCTTACGTAGACGACTCGTTGACGTACAAAGTTGCTGGAGCGCACGTGGGATACGACCAACAAGAAGTATTCAAAGGAACTTATGATTTAGCGATCAGGTCGGAGGCGGTGCGTTGTCTCTACAACTTCACGAGTGCACCGCTTAAGGTCACGGTCTCAGTCACCGCAAGCGATGGAACATCTCAAAACGTAGCCACCGAAGCGGTTCAAGAGAAAGACGGTTGGCTCACGTTGCGAGCTAGGAACTTCACATTCTCCTCACCGACCATTCGTTTAAAGCTCTCGCAAGATGCGGCAATAGCGCCGGCAACTCAGCCCGCCCCGACGACTACAACACCGGCGCCAATTTCTCCAACGACTCCTGCGGCATCGAAGCAAGTGACCGCACCTGCGAGCGCGAAGAAGATGACGATTACTTGCGCCAAAGGCAAGACCGTTAAAAAGGTCTCGGGGAGCGCCCCCAAATGCCCAATCGGATATAAGAGGACAGCGTGACCGAGAAAGCCACATTGACAACATTTCTCTGGTTTGAGAAAGATTTAGAAGAAGCCCTCGACTTCTACTCTGCAACGTTTAAAGACGTCGTGATTCACTCAAAGAATCGGATGAGTGAAGACGGACCACTCTTTACTTCGGATTTCTCCATCTTGGGCCATGAGTTCATCGGGCTCAATTGGGGCGGCGGACCGAAATTCAACGATTCGATCTCATTGCTCATTTCTTGTGATGGACAAGAGGAGGTCGATTTCTACTGGGATGCGCTCACGCGCGAAGGTGAGCCCGGGCAATGTGGTTGGCTGAAAGATAAGTACGGGCTGAGTTGGCAGGTGACTCCACGACAGATGCGCGACTACTTAGGGGACCCGGATCCAGCGAAAGCCCAGTACGCGATGGAGGCCTTGCGAAAAATGGGCAAGATCGTCCTCCGAGATCTCTACGAATAGCCTGGTTTCTTGAAGCTATTGCCAGGTGATGACAGAATCCCAATCATGCGCCGTGAATCCATTCGTGTACTCCTAGTTCTCGCCTTGGTGTGTGGTCTCTTTTCGGTCCCGCAAGCTAGCCAAGCCGCTGGTATCCGGATCACGGTGTCGATTCGCATTTGGATCACGATCACCTGGACCACGACGCGAGCTTCTTCGCCACCTGCAGAAGCCTCACTCTCGCCCGCGAATGTGCAAATTACCCCCGGTGCCACGGGTTCATCCTCAGCCGTCATCTCGTGGAGCCCGCCGCTCGCTGGCGCGCCGAGTGGCGGATATACCGTGCGCTTCTCGACCTATGACAAGACGGCGGTGCCGCAGGGGAGTGCTACTTGGAGCGAATACAAATATGATGCCGCTTCAAATGTAAACGAAATGCTTGTCACTGATATTGCTCCGAGTTCTTTGTACCAAGTCAACGTCACGGCGAATGACGGCTATGGCACTCACTACTCTGCGACGTCAAATTTCTGCTCGCCGAAGTACTACACCACAGATGCCGGATGCATCCTCTCGGCTTCGGCAACCAAAGGAACGAGCGCAAGCATTCCGAGTTCGAATATTGATGCCACGTCGGCAACGTGGAGTTTGCCAGACAAGGCGGTAAAGAGCGGCTCGATCACTGTGACTTGGTCTCCAGCAGACAATGTCAATTCATATCTGGTGCAGTGGTATGGCGATCAGTATCCGAATGAGTACGGCGAAAGAAGCGTTCCAGCTGGCACCACGAGTACGACTATCTCAGGACTCACTGGCAGCAAGCTCTATTACATCAAAGTCTTTGCCCTCGGCGGGAATAATGGTTACTCCGAGTCGGATAAGTTGTCCGCATACGCAAGCCCAGGCGCCACTTCAGCGCCGGTACTTTCTAAGGGCACTGACACCTGTATTGGCATTGGTGATTTTGTAATCATTGGAATCAATTCACAGACTCCAAATCAAGTCGACAAACTTTCCACTAAAGCCTTCCTTACTCGCTTTCGAAAAGAAGGCACAACCTCTTGGCAGAACGCAGACCAGGCACTTAAAGATAAAAAGAGGTGCCTCACGGACTCGGTGTATCCTGATATTAAGGAACGCCGGGAGTATTTCTTGCCCGATGCGACATCAAATTTTGAGTTCCAAGTCTCTGAAGTATCGAACACCCCCAGCGGGGGTGCTGTTGCCGGTGATTGGTCCTATAGCGTCTGGTTCGGGCCTAACGCTGTTGCGCTGAACCGAAATGTGGTTGCACAAGAGGAGAGCGACGGGCTTGCACAGAAGGCTAACGCCAGCGCCGTTGCGAGATATAACGCGTATAGAACTTACTTAGCCAATGTTGTTGCGGCGCAGAAAGCAGCCGCACCGGTCACTGCGCCGACCACTGCGCCGACCACTGCTCCGACCACTGCACCGACCACTGCGCCGACCACTGCGCCGACAACTCCAACGACATCAGGTAGCACTTCCACGCCGACAACGGCAGGTAGCGGTGGGTATGTAGCGTCCTATAACGACAAATGCACCCGCGCCCCAGATGCCCCAATCGTGACTTACAAGCGAGCTTCCGGCTCGTATCTGGTCTTTAAGGCCGCAGCAGCGAGTACCGGAATGCCGGCAACTAATCTCAACTACCGAACTATCCAATGGAATGGCAAGACTCAAAAATGGGGCGAATGGTCAAAGCTCACTTCGACGATGGCTCTGATTGAAGCCACGGAATACATTTTTAGCTCGGCTGATATTAAGCGTGCGTCTTTTGCAGTTTATGCGTCCAACAAATGCGGCAATTCTGCCACTGTGAAGGAGTCTTCAAACTCTGACGGCATACCAATTGATGAAGATTCCATTGCGAAGGATTATCGATATATCACGTTGAACCCTTCAGATTCTGGACTCCAAATTAGTGAATTAGCTAAAGCAAAATCTGGTGCGGTCGTTTCGGCAACTTCTGCTTCCCCAAATGTGTGCGCAGTTATCGCTGGCAAACTCACTCTCTTGAGCTCAGGTACCTGTGAATTGACATTTACTTCGCCTGACACCGACTTCATTGCTGGTGGTACCGCATCAAATTCCTACACGGTCTTTAAAGGCACAAATAAGGTGTCTTTCAATTACGAAAGCACTGGTGTTCGGGTAACCGTAAAGGAGCAGGAGCAGATTAAGGAAACTCTCAAGGTGGCGGATGCGTTGTCTCCGAACCCTGCGAAAATCACGATAACGGATTTCCCATCCCAAACCTGCGATGTTTCGTTGGATCCCACCACACCGGGGCTACTTGTCGTTACAGGGAAGAAGATTGGTTACTGCGCAATCTGGGGTAAAACCTCTGATACTCCGTTGGTGAGCGCGAGCAGCTTCGATCTTGGGGTGTACGTCGTTGAGAATCCACGACTGATAGCCGAAGCCAAAGCTAAGGCTGCGGCGGAAGCACAAGCTGCGGCAGAGGCTAAGGCCACCGCGGATGCGCAGGCAGCGGCGGCAGTTGCGGCAGCGAAAGCCAATAAGAAGGTCACCATTACATGCGTCAAGGGGAAACTCACGAAGAAGGTCACCGGCGCTTCGCCTAAGTGCCCCGCGGGCTATAAGAAGAAGATTTAATAGATCGTATGGCTCTAGATGTACTCGGAAGGTTCGCGATCCTGGCAATCCTCTGGGGAGCATCCTTCTTGATGGTGCTACGCGTAGTCGATGGTTTCGGGTGGATCGGCGCCGTCTCTATCCGATCACTGGTAGCCAGTGCTCTGCTCTTTACGATTGCTAAGTTCAAACGTAGGAAACTTGAATTCTCGATTGGATATTTTCCGTTCGCAGTACTTGGCGTGACGATGGTGGCGATGCAGTTGATAGGTCTCTCGTTCGCAGTACCCCGTATCGGAACCGCCATGACCGCAATTCTGGTGGGTGCCATCCCACTCTTTTCATCCGTTATTGGTCGTTTGATGCGTATTGAAGAGATGGGAGTTGCCGGCTTCGTCGGGTTGATCATTGGATTTCTGGGCATTGTGTTACTAGTGGGATTTCCCGAAGGCGAGGTGACTGGCCGTTTCATACTCGGCATCATCGTTTGCACGGTGGGATGTGTTGCCGCGGCGTTCGCCAGTAACTATTCGAAGTTGCGTATGTCTTCCGTTGGCTCGTGGGAGCAAGTAATCGGTGCCTTCTTCTTCGGCGGAGTATTCACAGCTCCGCTCCTATTTTTCGTGCCTTTTAACAGGAGTCCGTTAGCCACTGATTGGCTCAATATTGTGGTGCTCGCCGCTCTCTGTAGCTCACTTTGTTATGTCATTTATTTCAAACTGGTGGCGAGGCTGGGCGCAACAAAGGCAATCAGCGTTGAGTTCTTAGTGACAGTAATCGCAGTGTTGATTGGGGCGCTCTACCTTCACGAAGCGATCACTTGGATTCAGCTTGTAGGCGGAGCCTTAGTGATCTTTGGCTGTACTTTGATTCTTTCGCTCTTTCGACCCGCTAGGTGAAGACGCGTAATCTATGTGGTGGACCGTACTGGGATCGAACCAGTGACCTCTTCGATGTCAACGAAGCGCTCTACCGCTGAGCTAACGGTCCGAGTTGCTATCTAGTTTTTCGGGAAAGTACTCGAGGTGGAGACGGGATTTGAACCCGTGTACGCGGCTTTGCAGGCCGCTGCCTCGCCTCTCGGCCACTCCACCGCACACGAATCCAGAGGACTGGATCCTTCGAGCGGACGACCGGGTTCGAACCGGCGACCTGAACCTTGGCAAGGTTCCGCGCTACCAACTGCGCTACGTCCGCAAAGCAGACGCAATCTATCGCAGGAACGCGCCTGCCCCCAAACCGGGCGGATTCGGGCGTCTCACTGCGTACCCTTCTTCCATGTCCTCCAGTTCCCGTTTTGCCTCCGGTGAAGCGCTCTTTTGGGGCGATGGGTTGCTCGCGTTCGGGCTAGAAGAGGTGCGCCACGACGTGGCAGCGCTCTCTGAGCCTGGGTTCTGGGCGGTGGTGGCAACTTTTGAAGGCGAGTACACCTTTGTTCGCTTTGCAGAGGTAGCGCCCTCGCCCACCCCAACTGGAGCGCCAGCGTGGGCCCCCGGCGCGCTCGAGTGGCGATCGTCGATGACGCAAGAGGCGTATCTCGCCGGTGTCGAACAGATCCGGAGTGAGATTGCGCGAGGTCGGGTTTATCAGGTGAATCTCTGTCGAGTGCTTTCGGCCGAGATGACTCCCGAGCTCGATCTCTTGCCGCTGGCAGTTCATCTTTCTGCGGGCAATCCAGCGCCCTTCGCTCGCTACCTACGTATCCCGGGAATGGAGATCGTCTCCGCATCACCTGAACGCTTTCTCTCACGAGATGGCAGCGCTGTGTTGACGACGCCTATTAAAGGAACTGCCACCACCGCCAACGATCTTCTTGAAAAAGATAACGACGAGAACGTGATGATCGTTGATCTCATGCGTAACGACCTGGGTTCAATTTGCACAACGGGGAGCGTGACTGTCCCTCGATTGCTTGCGTTGGAGAAGCACCCCGGTCTCGTGCATCTCGTCTCTGATGTGCGCGGAGAACTCCGCGATGGAATTTCGTGGGCGGAGATCCTTCAATCGACGATGCCACCGGGCTCGGTCAGTGGCGCACCTAAATCAACCGCGGTCCAGATCATCCGAGAATTGGAACCTACTCCGCGCGGACCGTACTGCGGAGCCATCGGATGGGTGCATGGCGAGAGGGGCGAACTCGCTGTAGGAATTCGCACATTTTGGAGCGATGGTGATCGCACACAAATCAAATTCGGAACCGGGGCCGGAATTACTTGGGGGAGTGATCCTGGCGGTGAATGGCGAGAAACAGAGTTGAAGGCAGCCAGGCTGATCGCATTGGCCAGTGGTAACGAAGTAGCCTCGCTCTCGTGAAGGTTTACATCAACGGCGAGTTTCGTGACGCAGATGAGCCAGCATTACTTGTCTCTGATCATGGCTTCACTGTGGGCGATGCTGTCTTCGAAACTATCAAGACCATTGATTCCGTTCCGTATGCAATGACACGTCACCTCGAGCGCCTCAGTCGAAGCGCTTCTGGCTTGGGGCTCCCCACGCCTCCTAGCGCTCTTCATTTAGCGATCGCGGAACTGTTAACAGCGGAGCCGTTGAAGGGGCTGGGACGTATTCGACTTACCTGGAGCGGTGGTCCTGGCCCTGCCGGTTCGCTCCGTGCCCATCCCATTGAACCCACTCTGGTTATTTCACACACGTCAGCGCCTACGCCTGCTGCTCGCGCGCGCGTTGTCACGGTTCCCTACCCGCGAAATGAACGTTCACCGCTCTCTGGCATCAAGAGCACTTCTTATGCTGAAAATGTACTTGCGCTTTCCTATGCCCGCGAACGCGGGGGAGACGAAGCGATCTTCGCCGATACGCAAGGCCGTCTAGCCGAAGGCAGCGGATCAAACATCATTATTTTTGACGGTACCAATTTCATCACCCCTTCACTCGATTGCGGCGTCCTTGCAGGTACGGCCCGCGGATTGGCCATCGAGTGGTTCGGCGTGCACGAAGGCGAAATTCCGCTGCATTCACTTACTAGCGCGAAGTCGGTTCTGCTCACCTCCTCACTGCGCGATCTGCAATTGGTTTCTCATGTCGACGGTGTTGAAATTCCGGTAACTCAGGATGCGTTAACCTTGGCAAAAGATTTTTCTTCGCGCTTGCTCAAGGAAGTAGATCCCCGGTGATAAGCAAGTGAATTTCAACAAACTTCTCTCTCGACCCGTGTTGGCTGCTGTCATCGGGGCCTTTGTTATCTCTAGTTCTGGTGCGCTGACCAAACAGTCGCTTGAATCACCCGCAACGATCGCGCTCTGGCGGTGCCTCTGGGCGCTACCTCTCCTTGCGTTTCTTTCACATCGCGAGACTCTCAAGTTTGGAAAGCGCATTCAGCGTGATCGTGTGCTTTCGGCTCTTGCAGGTATCGCATTTACTTTCGACTTAGTGATGTGGCATTACTCAATTCACTACATCGGCGCGGGAATGGCCACCGTGCTCGGTAACTTGTCCTCGGTTGTGGTTGCTTTCGTGGCATGGATATTCTTAAAAGAGAAACCGTCGAAACGACTTTTGTTGGCTCTTCCGTTTGTACTGCTGGGCGTCACTATGACCACTGGCGCGTTAGGCGGCGGGGCTGATGGCATCAATCCCGGTCTTGGCGTTATTTTTGGCATCGCATGTTCCATCTCTTACGGAATATTCATCGTGGTCTACCGAGCGGGCGGTAAAGACGACCGCCGTATCGCAGGCCCACTCTTCGATGCCACTCTCTTTGGAGCGCTGGGCACCCTGGCTTTCGGGCCATTCGTGGACCCCGACTTCCACCTCTTCCCTAGTTTCCATTCGCACCTCTACCTCGTAGTGCTGGGAGTCCTCTGTCAGGTGCTCGGATGGCTGATCATCTCGATCGCCCTTCCGCGCCTACCGGCTGCGCTGACGGCTCTGATTCTCTTGATTCAGCCGCTTGGCGGTATCGGTTTTGCAGTACTTTTCCTCAGCGAGCACCCCACCTTGATCCAACTTCTGGGTGGAATGGTGATTTTAGGTGGCGTGGTCTACGCCTCCCGGGCTCCGCGAGCCGTAGCTCCCACCGAGCAATAACTCCAACAGGGTAACCTTGACCCATACCCGGGTGATTAGCTCAGCGGGAGAGCGCTCCGCTCACACCGGAGAGGTCACTGGTTCGATCCCAGTATCGCCCACGATGAAATGCTAGGTCTGCTGGAATGATGGATGGGGTAGTTCTACTAAGTAGTTCTTGAGTCGAGGGAGTAGCTGTGGCATCGGTAGTAATAGATGGGGCGAAGAAGGATCTCGCCGCCAATGCCAAGGCCATTGATTTTTACTTGGACGCCAAAGAGATCGTGGTTGCTGAGATCAACGGTCTGCTCATGGACCTGGCGACCGTACTCAAGGATGGCGATGTCGTCGTGGGTATCCCCATCACCTCAGACAAGGGATTGGCTGTCTTGCGTCACTCCACCGCCCATGTGCTTGCGCAAGCGGTGCAGCAGAACTTCCCCGAAGCCAAGCTTGGTATCGGGCCGCCTATTCGCGATGGGTTCTACTACGACTTCGATGTGGCTCGCCCCTTCACGCCAGATGACCTCAAAATTCTTGAGAAGTCGATGGAAAAGATCATTCGGGCTGCGCAACGTTTCGCGCGCCGCGTTGTCAGCGAGACAGACGCGCTTACGGAACTAGCCAGTGAACCGTACAAATGTGAGCTCGTCGGTATCAAAGGTCCGGGCGATGGCGATGAGAGCACCGAGGTGGGTGGCAGCGAACTCACCATCTACGACAACGTTGATAAAGATGGAACGCGTTTCTGGGGCGACCTCTGTCGGGGCCCGCACCTCCCATCAACGCGATATATCCCGGCTTTCAAATTGATGCGTACCGCTGCTGCGTACTGGCGCGGTAGCGAGAAGAATCCGATGTTGCAACGCGTCTACGGAACTGCGTGGGCAACTAAGGAAGACCTGCAAGGTCATCTTGATCAAATCGCCGAAGCAGAGAAGCGCGACCATCGTAAGCTCGGTTCCGAACTCGACCTCTTCTCTTTTCCTGAAGAGATTGGTTCCGGTCTAGCGGTATTCCATCCCAAGGGCGGCATCATTCGGCGCGAGATGGAGAACTATTCCCGTATTCGCCATGAAGAAGAAGGTTACGAATTCGTTTACTCTCCACACCTCACCAAAGCCGCACTCTTCGAAACAAGTGGTCACCTGGATTGGTACTCCGAAGGAATGTACCCACCGATGGTCCTCGACGAGGAGCGTCATGAAGACGGCACGGTAAAGCGCGCTGGACAGAACTATTACATGAAGCCGATGAATTGCCCCTTCCACTGTCTAATCTTTAGTTCCCGTGGCCGTTCGTATCGAGAACTCCCACTGCGCCTCTTTGAATTCGGCACGGTCTACCGCTACGAAAAGTCCGGGGTAGTTCATGGACTCACGCGTGCTCGCGGATTCACGCAAGACGACGCGCACATCTATTGCACGCGCGAGCAAATGGCTGAAGAGCTCGACAAATTACTTACTTTCGTTCTTAATCTCTTGCGCGACTATGGACTCAACGACTTTTACTTGGAACTTTCCACGAAGAATCCAGAGAAGTTTGTAGGCGAAGACGCCGATTGGGTAGAAGCTACTGAAACTTTGCGCAAAGCGGCCAATAAGCAGAATCTCGAGCTGGTTCTCGACGAAGGTGGCGCAGCCTTCTATGGTCCAAAGATTTCGGTGCAAGCAAAGGATGCCATCGGTCGCACCTGGCAGATGTCCACTATTCAAGTAGATTTCCAACTTCCATCGCGCTTTGATCTTGAGTACTCGGCTACCGAAGGTGGACGTGCTCGTCCGGTAATGATTCACCGCGCACTATTCGGTTCTATTGAACGTTTCTTCGGCGTACTCACTGAGCATTACGCAGGAGCCTTCCCGCCGTGGCTTGCACCGGTGCAAGTGGTTGCTATTCCTGTTGCAGAAGCATTTAATGATTACCTTGCTGAAGTAGTGGCTAAGTTGAAGGCTCGCGGGGTTCGTGCGCAGCTCGACGATAGTGACGACCGCATGCCAAAGAAGATTCGCGTTGCGCAGAGCGAGAAGATTCCTTACATGATGATCGCTGGCGGGGAAGATGTGGAAGCGGGCGCCGTTTCATTCAGGTTCCGCGATGGTACGCAACGAAATGCCATTCCTATTGATGAGGCAGTAGAAGAGATCGTTCGTAGTATCAAGGAACGCGTCCAGGTCTAATGGCGCTCGACGGTCTCGCAGGAGCTCCAGACGGTTGGCAACGACTCTGGGCACCCCATCGCATGGCCTATCTCAAAGGCGAGAACCGTCCCGACGTTTCTGGCGATGGAAATGAATGCCCATTCTGTCGAGTTCCCACGCTCTCAGATGAAGAGGGCTTAATTGTTGCTCGTGGCACGCATGTGTATGCGGTGATGAATCTCTACCCGTACAACGCGGGACACATGTTGATCTGCACGTATCGCCATGTTGCCGAGTACACGGACATCACTGATGGAGAGCGTGACGAAATGGCGCTCTTTACGCAAAAGACAATGAATGCGCTCCGCGAGGCCGCGGGAGCGCAGGGATTTAACCTTGGGATGAACCAGGGTGCGCTCTCCGGCGCGGGAGTGGCTCCGCATATTCATCAGCACATCGTGCCGAGGTGGTCGGGGGATGCAAACTTCATGCCCATCATCGGCCAGACAAAAGTGTTGCCAGCTCTGCTCAAAGATACCCGCGATTTAATTGCTGCGGCGTGGCCCGTTAGATAGGGGCCGGTTAAGTAGCGGCCGGTTAAGTAGAAAGTACAGTAATGACAGCATTGTATTCGCAGGCAGATTGCACCAAAGCGAGTAGTGCTGGTGCCCCCAACCGAGGAACTTCACATTCTCGAAGCGAGATGCCGTGGCGATCTACTGAGGTGTCAGGGACCACTCGAGCGCGAGATATTTCACGATCGACCTCAGCGGCGAATTCGTCGGGGAATTCGATAGAGAGCGAAATTTCACTCTCAACAATTCCCTCAAGGAGGCGATGAGGCAAATACCGATTAAGGAAACTCTCCATATCGGCAGTGTCGACGTTGTCGTGCGAGGCACCTGCTAGCGAGGCGGAGAATTCCGAGTCGGCTAAAACTCCGGTGAGCAAATCGTGCAGTTCGCTTCTACCGAGAGAGCCCTTTTCCGCGCTGGTGAGTACGGGGATGAATGCGGAAGTTGCGACCGCATTAATGAGGGCGCGCTGCAAGACGGCGAGGCTGGGCGTTACCCCTTGAAGTAATTGTTGGGAGAGCGACTCGTCCACTATTGAGGTAGCAATCTCTTGCAAGAGCTCTTCCCTGGCATCCATCACGAGCTCGACCACTTCGGGTTCTGCATCCGTAGTGCGCTCATTCTGCGTAATCTTGAGGGAGAAGAGGTCGATGAGTGCGGCTGGCGAGCCATCCTCCTCGTGGAGTACGAGTGCGATGGGAAGAATCTCCTCGCCAAGAACGCGCGCGATGAGGGCGCAGCTTTCATCGAAATCAGCGTCGGAATCATCTAGGTCAGTCACCACGACCGCACGGGGAATTACGAACTCTTCAAGGGCTTTCCAGTACTTGATGAAGCTCACGTCGAAGCCTGCCGTAGCGCTCATGCAAAAGAGAGCAAAGTGGGCGCCGTGAAGAGCTCGAAAGTCCTGCTCCTCGTTATTCCCATCCAAGTAGGAGGTATGCCAGTCCGCGGGGATCGCGCCGGCGATCGCGCTATTTGCGCTTCTTCCAATCACTGCGATCCGGGTCATGGCTTCTATCCTATGTGCGAAATTAGAGACGGCGCAGGATCTCTTCTTTCTTGCGGTCATAATCGTCTTGCGTGATCAGTCCTTCGCGGAGTAACCCGGCGAGCGACTCCAAGTCACCTCTCAAGGATCGTATTTCACCTTGCGCCGGCGCGTGAGACATGTGTATCTGTGGTGCAGATGCCGGAGCGGGTAGGCGCATTTCGCTTGCAGCCTTTTGGGTAAGTCCCAAGATGTATGCAACCAAGAAAGGTGCGTTTACTACGAGTGTAATGATGATGTATGGCATCAATTCGCGTATATCTAGGTACATCCAAGAGCGCACGTTAAAGAGGCCGCGGTAAATGCTTGCCAGAAAATTAAAGCCAATAAAGAAGTTCGCAACGATTGCTAGTAGGAAAGTACCGAAGTAAATCAATGCAAAGGTGATCTTTTTCTTCCCACCGAAACCCATAATCAATGCCATGACAATCACCACGATTCGCGCGAGCTGAAAAAACTCTGTTGCGACTAGGGTTAAGCCGTATTCGTTCATATAGATCAAGACGGCGAAGAGCAGGCTGAGGGTAAGGCTGACCGAGAGCAGTACGCGCTGTGCAACGGTGGGTTTCATGGGTCATATTTTAGGTGTCTTACGCTCAAACCCGGGTATTTCGCGGTCCTCGATCTCTCAAATTATGGGCATACGATAGAGCCACTATGTTGAATGGATTAATCCGGACTCCGATCACGAAGATCGTCACACCGGTAGCGCGCGGCTTACTCCGCTTGGGGGTGACGCCCAACATGGTCACCGCTGCAGGCACTTTGGGGGCAGCGGCGTCCGCGCTCCTGCTCTACCCGACGGGGCATCTCTTCGGGGGCACGCTCACTATTACCGCCTTTATCTTTAGTGATCTGCTTGATGGCACGATGGCGCGCATCTCGGGGAAGAGTTCGAAGTGGGGCGCTCTCCTTGATTCCACTCTCGATCGCGTGGGTGATTCCGCGATCTTCGGTGGATTGCTGCTCTATTACTCAAAGCACGATGATCTTTTGGCACTGCTCGCGGGTGTATCGCTAGTGTCGGGTGGTCTGGTGCCGTACGTCAAAGCGAAAGCGGAGTCTCTCGGCATTCCCTGCGACGGTGGTATTGCCGAGCGTGCCGAACGGATTATCGTCATTTTGGTTTCTAGCGGGTTGTCAGGTTTGGGAATCCCGTACGTAGGCGCAATCGGCCTGTGGCTCGTAGCCGTGGCAACCGTCATTACTTTTGTTCAACGCATGGCACAAGTGTGGCGATTCGATGCTTGATGAGTTTGCAGGGCTTGCTTATGCCGCTGGATGGAGTACTACTCGTTTCCTTCCAGAGTTTTTGGCTTATCGCTCTTTCTCTTTGCTGGCCGATCAAAGTTGGTTTGCCCAAGGTAAATCGATCACGCAGTACGAGAAGAATCTCGATCGTATACGCCCCGGTCTTTCGAAGGTAGAAATGCGTGAACTCTCTCGCAAGGGCATGCGTTCATATATGCGCTATTGGTGCGACACATTTCGGATTCAGGATTGGAGTCGATCTCGAATTCTGGATACAGTCCACATCGAAGGCGAAGATAATTTGCGGGCAGCACTTATTGATGGCGGCGCGATTGCGGCACTTCCACACTCCGGCAATTGGGACCATGCGGGCGCTTGTATCGCTTTAAAGGGAATCAAGGTGGCGACGGTGGCCGAACGCCTTAAGCCAGAGAGCCTCTTTCAACTATTTCTGCAGTATCGCCAAAGCCTCGGGATGGATGTTTATCCGCTTGATGCAACTGTCATGATGCCACTCATGCGTAAATTGAAAGAGGGATCGCTGATCGCTCTCGTTGCCGATCGAGATCTCTCCCAACACGGTATCCCAGTCACCTTCTTCAACGAAGAGACCACGATGCCGCCCGGACCCGCCGCGCTTGCTTATCAGAGTGGACGTCCAGTTGTGCCGACCGTAGTCACGTATACGAAGAGTGGAATTCTGCTCCGCTTTGGAGTGCCGATTGCGCCGGATCGCACAGCTTACAAAGGCGCGGAGATTCAGCGCATGACTCAAAGGTGCGCAGACTATTTTGAAGTTGAGATTGCGAAGGCACCTTGGGATTGGCATATGTTCCAACCCTTGTGGAGCGCAGACCGATGAGAAAGATGCGCATCGGATTGGTCTCGCCCTATGACTGGAGTGTGCCGGGCGGGGTGCAATTTCACATCCGAGATCTTGCGGTGCGGCTCATGGGCGAGGGACATTTTGTCTCTGTTCTCACGCCCGACTCTGGTGATGAGGTGCGGCCAGATTTCATAGTGGGTGCGGGGAGATCCATTCCGGTTCCGTACAACGGCGCGGTGGCACGATTGGCATTTGGCCCAATCGCTAATGCGCGCGTCAAGAAGTGGATCGCTGAGAACGACTTCGATTTGCTGCATTTGCATGAACCGGCAATACCTTCGCTTTCAATTTTGGCTTGCTGGGCTGCGAGCGGACCCATAGTCGGAACTTTTCATGCTGCTTACCCGCAGAGTTGGGCAATGAATGTAGCGGCTCCTATCTTGGAGCCAGCTATGGACAAATTGAGCGCCCGCATTGCGGTGAGCTCGGCAGCGCACTCTTCACTCGTGGAGCATCTGGGGGGAGACGCCGTGGTGATACCTAACGGCGTGGATACTGCACCGTTTGCACAGGCAATAATAAATGTGGAGTGGAGCCATAGAACGATCGGCTTTCTCGGTCGATTCGAGGATGCTCGCAAAGGTTTTGATCTCTTGGTAGAGGCATTCGCCTCGTTATGTGCACGAGGCGAACTCTCCGACGTCCGAGTTCTCGTCGCTGGACGCGGAGACTCTCACGATGCAATTGCGAAAATCACCAAGGCCTATGGCGATGAGATCGCGGGGCAATTCCACTTTCTCGGTGAGGTTTCGGATTCTCAAAAGGCAGATTTCCTCAAGTCGGTCTCGCTCTATGTAGCGCCCAACACTGGGGGCGAATCATTTGGCATCATCATCGCGGAAGCAATGGCTAGCGGTGCGGCTATCTTGGCGAGCGATCTGCCTCCTTTTGTTGACGTGCTCAATGATGCCGCCGAGTACTTCGAGAACGAGAACGTCACTGACCTATCTGACAAAATTCTCAAGATGATGAACAACGATGCTTTGCGTGAGCATTACCGGGTGGTGGGTTTGGCACGTTCTCCCATGTTCGATTGGGACGAAATCGTTCCTAAGATTGTGGCGATTTACGAGATGATCACAGCCGGCGGGCAACGAGTAAGTGAATCTGCCACTCGTAGACGGAGGGGCGAATGAATATCGGGATAGTGGGCCTCTTTTTCTTTTTAGCGCTATTGGGTTGGTATCTCTCGTTCACGGCTGCGCGGCTAGATCGTCTCCATCATCGTGTTGAAACGTCCTGGGCAAACCTCGATGCGGCTCTGCAACGTCGAGTGGGCGTAGCACTCGAAATTTCAAATTCGGGATATCTGGACCCGGCATCATCGTTGCTACTTGCCGGCGCTGCGCATGATGCGCGCGAAGCAACCGGCGACAAGCGAGAGCGCTTCGAGCGCGAGTTAAGTGATGATCTTGCTTCTATTTATGTAGAAGCAGATGAAAAGGTACGTGAATTAATTCGTGGCGCTCAGGAACGTGCTTCGTTGGCTCATGCGCTGCATGCCGACGCGGTTCGTTCCGTACATGCAGTTCGAGAGAAATTTTTGGTCAAGATCTTCCGGCTAGCTGGGCACGCACCATCTCCACAGTACTTCGAAGGGGAGTTCACACATGCGAGTGAATAAAGTTGCGGTAGCGGTTCTATTGCTCGGGCTGAGTGCATGTGGTTCGCCAAGTAATTCAGCAACTTCGACGTCAGAGGGATCTAGTTCCACACCGAAACCCTTAGTGCATCCGTTGAGTGGTCGTGATGTAAGCCCGTCCGCGGTACTTGCAGTCAAGATCGATGACACCGAGCCGGCGCATCCGCAAATAGGTTTAGCCTCCGCAGATGTGGTCTATGTAGAACAGGTAGAAGGGGGCCTTACTAGGCTTGCCGCCATCTTCTCAAGCGAGATACCAACACAAATCGGCCCAGTTCGAAGCGCTCGAATAAGTGATATCGACATTCTGGCTCCTTACGGCCGCGTAGCTTTTGCCTACTCTGGCGCGCAGCGAAAACTCCTACCCGTCATTGCTGACGCAAATGTTGTCAATCTAGGTGCTCAGCGTGAGTCTCCTAAGATTTACTATCGCGACGAAACTCGCAATGCTCCTACGAACCTCATCCTTGATCCCATCGCGTTGTTGGCTAAAGCTGATGGCGTAACTACTGCGCAGAGCGTTGGTTGGCACTTTGGGCCACTTCCGGCGGGTGGAGAGACGCTCACTAGCGTTGAGATGCATTGGCCAGCGAGTTGGTACCTAGCGACGTGGTCTAATGCGGAGAAACGATGGATGCTCTCCCACGATGGGGATGCCGATCTGGACTCGCTGGGTGGGCAATTGGGACCTTCCACATTGGTCGTGCAGATGGTCGATATTCATCCCAGTGTGTACGGCGATAAATTTGGTGGGAATACTCCACAGTCAGAGACGGTAGGTAGAGGCGATGCCCTAGTGCTTCGAGATGGGCGCGTATTTAAGGTCACGTGGAGCCGTCCGGATATGGCCTCGGGTACCACTTTCTCCCTCCCTGACGGTAAAGAGATGCTCTTTGCTCCAGGGCAGGTTTGGATCTGGCTCGCTGATCGGACAAAGAGCCCGCAACTGCTTCCTGATCGCACTCCTGCCGCCGCCCCTGCCTCGTTCCACGCCTAAATCCGCCGCGCCAAGTGCCTCCCCGAGCAAGTAGAATCGAATACATGGAGAGGAAGTCTCTCCGAACTGAGGAGTAGCGATGGCTGAGAACACGACCGGTACCGCACGCGTGAAGCGCGGCATGGCTGAAATGCTCAAGGGCGGCGTCATTATGGACGTCATTAATGCCGAGCAAGCCAAGATTGCCGAAGATGCTGGCGCCGTTGCCGTCATGGCGCTGGAGCGAGTGCCCGCAGATATTCGCGCACAAGGCGGAGTCTCTCGCGCCTCAGACCCCGACATGATCGATTCGATCATTGCGGCAGTATCGATTCCAGTGATGGCGAAGGCCCGCATTGGTCACTTCGTTGAAGCACAAATTTTGCAATCACTCGGCGTGGACTACATCGACGAATCAGAAGTTCTTACTCCTGCAGATTACGAACACCACATCGATAAATGGGGATTCACCATTCCTTTCGTTTGTGGTGCTACCAATCTCGGAGAGGCACTACGCCGTATCAACGAAGGCGCGGCCATGATTCGCTCTAAGGGCGAGGCGGGTACTGGCGATGTATCCAATGCGACGACGCACATGAGAAAAATTGGTGGAGAGATTCGTCGCCTTTCATCGCTTCGTGAAGATGAGCTCTATGTTGCTGCTAAAGAACTACAAGCCCCATACGAATTAGTGTGCGAAATTGCCCGTACCGGCAAGTTGCCAGTCGTGCTTTTCACCGCAGGTGGAATTGCAACTCCCGCCGATGCCGCGATGATGATGCAACTCGGCGCTGATGGCGTTTTTGTTGGTTCTGGCATTTTCAAGTCAGGAAACCCAGCAGAGCGTGCTGCTGCAGTCGTCAAAGCAACCACCTTCTACGATGATCCAGACGTCATCGCCAAGGTGTCGCGTGGGTTGGGTGAGGCGATGGTTGGTATTAGCGTCGCCGACATTCCACAACCTCACCGCCTAGCTGAGCGTGGTTGGTAACTCCTGAGCACGGTTGTAGGAGTTCTCGCACTACAGGGTGATGTTCGTGAGCATCTCGTAGCAATTGATGCTGCGGGTGGAGAAGGAATTCCAGTTCGCCGTGTTGGAGAACTCACCAGCGTTGATGCGTTAATTCTTCCAGGTGGTGAATCAACTGCGATGTGGAAGCTGATGCGCGCATTTGATCTCCTAGATCCACTACGTGAACGTATCGCTGACGGAATGCCCACATACGGATCGTGCGCAGGCATGATCCTGCTCGCAAATAAGATTCTCGATGCGGCAGCGGGGCAAGAAAATCTTGGTGGCTTGGACGTCACTGTGCGACGAAATGCTTTTGGACGTCAAGTTGATTCCTTTGAAACAGATCTCTCGGTACCTGTGTGGGGGAGTGATCCGATGCGTGCAGTTTTCATCCGTGCACCGTGGATTGAACATGTAGGCGAGGGCGTTGAGGTTTTGGCATCTGTTGAGCGAAATGGCGCGGCTCATCCAGTCGCGGTGCGTCAAGGACATCTGCTTGCCACGTCGTTTCATCCGGAAGTGACGGCCGATGTGCGAGTACACAAATATTTCTTGGAACAGGTCTGTAGGTAGCCTTTCTGCCTCCCCACAAAGGTTCGCTAGTATTGCCCGAATTGATCGAGAGGAAGCACCATGTCAGGCCATTCCAAATGGGCGACGACCAAACATAAGAAGGCCGTCATCGATGCGAGACGCGGGAAGCTTTTTGCGCGCCTTATCAAGAATATTGAAGTGGCTGCACGCACGGGTGGCGCCGACATGGCTGGAAACCCCACACTCTTTGATGCCGTACAAAAGGCTAAAAAGAATTCTGTACCGAGCGACAACATCGATCGTGCGCTTAAGCGTGGCAGTGGCGAAGAAGTAGGCGGCGCTGATTACAAGACCATCATGTATGAGGGCTATGGCCCTGCCGGAGTTGCACTCTTGATCGAGTGTCTTACCGATAACCGCAATCGTGCCGCTACCGACGTACGGGTTGCGGTTACTCGTAATGGCGGCAACATGGCCGACCCGGGCTCAGTGGCATATCTCTTTAATAGGAAGGGCGTGATTCTTGTTCCTAAAGGATCCCTCTCAGAGGATGACGTTCTCCTTGCTGTTCTTGAAGCTGGCGCCGAAGAAGTAAATGACCTAGGTGACTCTTTCGAAGTGGTGAGCGAGGCGAGCGACATGGTTGCCGTACGAACCGCGCTGCAGGCCGCCGGCATTGATTACGACTCGGCCGACTCCTCGTTTCTCCCTAGCGTCTCAATTCCGCTTGATGAAGAGAGTGGCCCGAAGGTATTTCAACTCATTGAGGCCCTTGAGGAGGTTGATGACGTGCAGAACGTCTTCGCCAACTTCGACGTCTCCGATGAGCTCATGGCAGCCCTCGATCTGTAGGGCTAGCGGAGCCTGACTTTCCAGCAGACACGCCCGTCACCGCTAACAGGACGGGAACTCCTCCCATGGCGTACTCTTATCGAACAGATGTTCGGACAGGAGGCCACGATGCGTGTTCTTGCGCTGGACCCTGGCCTGACCAGGTGCGGAATTGCGGTTGTGGAGGGCGCTCCCGGCCGGCCTCCGGTGATGATTGCGGTCGATACTCTGCGTACCCCCGTGACCGCCGAATTGGCTGATCGCTTACTGGAATTAGATACCCATTTCACCATCTGGCTCGATCGCTACCAGCCAGATGCCGTAGCCATCGAACGCGTCTTCTCTCAAGCTAACGTCACTAGTGCCATGGCCACTGCGCAAGCATCCGCCGTGCTGATGGTGGCGGCTAGTCGTCGCGGAATCCCCGTGACGCAACATACTCCGAGTGAAGTGAAAGCCGCGGTCACCGGAAATGGCCGAGCGGAGAAGGCTCAAGTAGGCACCATGGTGGCCAGACTCCTTGGTCTAGTTGCGATCCCAGCTCCCGCAGATTCGGCCGATGCTTTAGCTCTTGGCATTTGTCATATTTGGAGATCGCCTATGCGCACCACGGTAGTCGCCCGATGATTGCACTGTCCCGATGATTGCAACGTCCCGATGATTTCCACACTGCGCGGTCGAGTTGCTGCGATCAATATTGATTCCGCCGTTATCGAGATGGGTGGCTTTGGTGTGTCGGTACACATCACGCCTGGAACATCAAGTTCGCTCCATATTGGAAGTGAAGTCACACTCGCAACTTCACTGGTGGTACGCGAAGATTCCCTCACGCTTTTTGGATTTATTAACGATGACGAGCGCAGCGTTTTTGAACTCTTACAAACGGCAACGGGTGTGGGTCCGCGTTTAGCACAAGCCATGCTCGGAGTGCACTCGCCTAATGCACTTCGTATGGCCGTTGCAACTGAAGATTTTAAAACCTTGGAAATGGTTCCTGGTATTGGACGCAAAGGCGCGCAACGTATCGTGTTAGAACTCAAAGATCGTATTGGATCTCCAAACACACATGCAGTGCCACGAATGGTGGGAGTCTCATCGGCGCCATGGCGCACTCAAGTTCATGCAGCGCTACTCTCATTGGGATTTGCCGCACGCGAAGCCGCCGAAGCTATCGATGTGGTTGCCATGGAGATCGAAAGCGGCGATGTAGATGAGAGCGAAACGGCCGCATTGTTAAAGAGCGCGTTGCGGAGTCGTGGCCGTGGCTGAAATCAATGAGATGGCGCCAGGGGCGACTATCGACGAACGTCAGATCGAGTCGGCGCTGCGTCCCCGTTCACTTGATGAGTTTGTTGGACAGCATCGCGTGCGCCAACAACTGGATCTTGTTCTTAAGGCGGCAAAGGGTCGTTCGAGTACGCCCGATCATGTGCTCTTCTCTGGTCCACCCGGTTTAGGTAAGACCACACTTGCCATGATCATGGCCGCAGAGTTGGGTGCACCCTTGCGTATTACAAGCGGTCCGGCAATTGCGCACGCAGGAGACCTGGCCGCACTACTTTCATCTTTAGTCGAAGGCGAAGTGCTCTTCCTCGATGAAATCCACCGCATGGCCCGCCCCGCAGAAGAGATGCTTTACATGGCGATGGAAGATTTCCGCGTCGACGTCATCGTAGGTAAGGGACCAGGGGCGACTGCCATTCCGCTTGCGTTGCCACGATTTACCCTGGTAGGCGCAACGACCAGGGCTGGTTTACTCCCCGGACCTCTCCGGGACCGCTTCGGATTTACTGCCCATCTCGATTTCTATGAGAGCAGCGAATTGGAGCAAGTCCTAGAGCGCAGCGCCCAATTGCTCGGAATCTCCGCGGAAAGATCGGCATTGGCTGAAATTGCTCGACGATCACGGGGCACGCCTCGGATCGCGAATCGTCTCTTGCGCCGAGTGCGTGATTACGCGCAGGTGCACGATATTGCGGGAATATCTCTTTCGGCTGCGCAGGCCGCACTTGAGGTCTACGAGGTCGATCAATTGGGTCTTGACCGCCTCGATCTGGGGGTACTCGATGCTTTGATACGTAAATTTGGCGGGGGACCGGTCGGTCTTTCCACCTTGGCGCTCTCCGTGGGTGAGGAGATGGAGACCGTGGCTAGCGTTGCTGAACCCTTCCTACTTCGGGCTGGATTGCTCGCCCGTACTCCGCGAGGTCGAATTGCCACTGCGGCCGGATGGAGCCATCTGGGGTTGCACGCTCCCGCTGGCGTCGATCAACCTGAGCTCTTCGACTCACCCTGAGGCGCCCAGGGTGCGGCTGGGGGCATTCTTTACCCCTAGAATTGCCAAGCCCACCGACCTACCTGGTCGAGACTTACGCTGAGGAGTTCGCCCGTGAAGCAGATTCAATCGATGCTGCCTTTGATCTTGATGGCAGCTGCTTTCTGGTTCCTCATCATTCGTCCCAATCGTAAGAAGCAGGCCGCCATGGTTGCCATGATCGCCGCGCTCGGACCAGGAGCCCGCGTCATCACCTCGAGCGGCGTCAAGGGAACCATCATTTCTATGGGCGACAGCGAAGTTGTCTTGGAGATCGCCCCAGGTGTTCACACCACGTGGACCAAGGGCGCCATCACGAAAGTTGAGAAGGTCGACTAAATGGCAACACCTACCTCTTCGCGCCCCAGCCGGGCGCTCCTCATCCTCTTTGTTTTAATCATCGCCCTGGGCGCCACCGCATTCATTCAGGGTGCTAAGAGCGTGCGCCTTGGTCTCGATCTTCGTGGTGGAACCTCGGTCACTTTGGTGCCACGGGTAGCAGCTGCTGATAAGCAGAACAAACTCACCGCTGAATCGATTGATCAAGCAGTTGGAATTATTCGGCAACGCGTTAACTCACTCGGTGTCGCTGAGTCAGAAGTCACCGCAGTAGGTAGCGGAACGAACCGCCAAATCGTCATCTCTGTTCCAGGAGATACTGGGCGCCGCATCGTTGAGCTCGTCGGTCAAACTGCCGAACTTCGATTCCGCCAAGTACTTCTTGAAGGAACTCCAGGAGTGAGCGTTGTCGACACAGCAACTGCTGCCACCGGCGACCTCACCGAAGCTCTCAAGGCGCAATACGCTGCCTATGACTGCACCAAGAAAGAAAACCTTCAAGGTGGTGGCGGTGATGACCCCAACGCTGCTCTCGTTTCTTGCGATCGCACTGGAACTATCAAGTACCTTCTTGCTCCCGCCAAGGTAGTGGGCGCAGATGTTTCCACTGCTTCTTCAGTTCTGGATCAGCAGGGCGGTGGAGGTTGGATGGTCAGCCTTAATTTCAATGGAGATGGCACTACCAAGTTTGGTGAGTTGACCTCTCGCGTTGTCTCACTGACGCAGCCACAGAATCAAGTTGCCATTGTGCTCGATGGATTGGTGATTTCGGCTCCTCGAATTATTTCCGCGATCACTGCAGGCAATGCCCAAATCACGGGTAACTTCACACAGACCGATTCGGCAGATCTAGCAAACGTACTCAAGTACGGTGCGCTCCCACTCGCCTTCGATCAAGGTGAAGTGCAACAGATCTCGCCTACCTTGGGTGCAGATCAACTTCATGCCGGGCTCTTGGCTGGATTTATCGGTCTCATCCTCGTTCTGCTCTACTCACTTCTCTACTACCGCGGTCTAGGTATCGTCACGGTTGGATCGCTGGCAGTCGCTGGCGCGCTCACCATGTTGATGTTCCTCGTCCTGGGTAAGGGCATTGGATTCACATTGACGCTCGCGGGTATCGCTGGTGCCATCGTCTCAATCGGTATCACTGCGGACTCCTTCATCGTCTTCTTCGAACGTTTGCGTGACGAAGTTCGCGATGGTCGATCCTTGCGAAGTGCGGTTGAGTCCGGCTGGGTACGTGCACGTCGCACGATCATCGTGGCCGACTCGGTCTCGATCATCGCCTCTGTCCTGCTCTACTTCTTTGCAGTGGGTGGCGTCAAGGGATTCGCGTTCACACTCGGTCTCACTACATTGATCGACCTGGTCGTCGTATTCCTCTTCACTAAGCCAATGCTTACGCTCTTGGCACGCACCAAGTTCTTCGGTGGTGGGCATCCACTCAGTGGACTCTCGCCAGCACGTCTCGGCTCTAAGCGAGCTATTACTACGATCGCAGAGGAGGCGTAATGGCCGGCTCATTCGGTGCGCGTCTATACAACGGCGAGCTCTCATTCGACTTCATTGGCAAGCGCAAGCGTTGGTATGCCTTTTCCGGCGTGTTGATGCTGGTTTCAATAGTGGTTCTCTCTATCCAAGGATTGCACCTTGGTATCGAATTTAAAGGTGGTGCATCCTTTAGCGTGAAGAAGGTCGGTGTATCGATCGCCGCAGCCACTGAAGCTGTGAAATCAACCGGGCTCTCTTCCGAACCAGTCGTGCAACTTATTGGAACTGACAAAGTCCGTGTGCAAACAGGGATTCTCAAGCCGGGCCAATCCGCAGCTATTCAAGATGCTCTGGCAGCCAAGTTCGGTGTGGTTGCTAACGACGTTGATTACCAGCTTATCGGCCCATCCTGGGGAGCGGAGATCACCAAGAAGGCGCTCTATGGTCTCTTTGGATTCTTGATCGTCGTCGTTCTCTACCTTGCATTAGCTTTCGAGCCGAAGATGGCTATCGCAGCGATCGTCGCCGTAATTCACGACGTCTTCATCACGGTCGGTATTTACGCATTGGTGGGATTCGAGGTGACTCCGGCAACCGTGATCGGTTTCCTCACCATTTTGGGTTACTCCCTCTATGACACCGTGGTGGTCTTCGACAAGGTTCGGGAAAATACTCGCACTATCGCCGGTGGCTCAAGGATGACCTACTCGCAAGCAGCAAACCTTGCGGTCAACCAGACTTTGGTGCGTTCGTTCAACACCTCGCTCATCGCTCTCTTGCCAGTGGGATCAATCCTCTTCGTCGGTGCCGGTCTTTTGGGCGCTGGCACACTCAAGGATCTCTCTCTCGCGCTCTTTATCGGGCTCGCTACTGGTACCTACTCGTCCATCTTCATTGCTACCCCCATCCTCGCCGCTTTGCGCGAGCGTGAGCCAGCGATGAAGGCATTGGCAAAGCGCGTGGGTCAACGTTCCTCCAAGGAGAGCGTCGAAGTAAGCGCTGGGAATAGCGACGGAACTCCGGCTGCCCCTCGTGGACCTCGTAACCAACCCAAGCGCAAGAAGAGCCGACGCTAAGTAAGCCGGCCGGCAACTAGAATCTGAGAATGACTCAGGAGCGCGTTGTCGGTGCGGCCCAGGGGTCTGCGCTCGATGCAGAGATCGTCTTGGCCCCGTTGATCGCTACTCTTCAAGGGAATTACCCCAAAGCCCCGTCGGCCGATATCAAGCGCGCGTACGAAGTGGCTGCGCATGCGCACCGTGATCAACTGCGTAAATCGGGGGAGCCGTACATTACCCACCCGTTGGCGGTGGCTGGGATCCTCGCCGATCTCGGGATGAACACTCCGATCTTGATTGCGGCCCTTCTGCACGACACTGTCGAAGACACTGAGTATTCGCTGGAGCAGATCAAGCGCGATTTCGGCGCCGAAGTGGCTGAGTTGGTTGATGGTGTCACCAAGCTCGACAAAGTTACCTTCGGAAAAGCTGCTGAAGCCGAAACTGTTCGCAAGATGGTTGTTGCGATGGCACGAGATATCAGAGTGCTTGTTATTAAATTGGCAGATCGTCTCCATAATGCGCGAACGTGGCGGTACGTATCGGCTGAAAGTGCGGAGAAGAAGGCTAAAGAGACGCTCGATATTTATGCTCCTCTTGCACATCGCCTTGGAATGAATGCGATCAAGTGGGAACTCGAAGATCTTTCGTTTGCCACGCTCTATCCCAAGATGTACGAAGAGATTTCACGTTTGGTAGCGGAGAGCGCTCCGACGCGAGAAGGCAATCTTGCCCACCTATTGGAGACCGTCAACTCAGATTTATCAGCCGCAGGTGTCGTTGCGGAGGTCTCCGGACGCCCGAAGCACTACTACTCGGTTTATCAAAAGATGGTTGTCAGGGGCCGCGACTTTGCGGATATCTACGACCTTGTGGGACTACGCGTTCTTGTGGATGATGTGAAGGATTGCTACGCGGCACTTGGAACGATTCACACGCGTTGGAATCCAGTCCCTGGCCGTTTCAAGGATTACATTGCAATGCCAAAGTTCAATCTCTATCAATCACTGCACACAACAGTGATCGGACCTGAGGGAAAGCCGGTAGAGATCCAGATTCGTACGCATGACATGCATAGGCGCGCCGAGTACGGAATTGCGGCGCACTGGAAATATAAACAAGGCGGGATAGACCCGAGTGCGGCTTCAGAGATGGAATGGCTCAAACGCCTGCACGATTGGCAACGAGAGACCGAAGATCCGGGTGAGTTCCTGGAATCTCTCCGCTTCGATCTCAATTCCGCTGAGGTCTACGTCTTCACGCCCAAAGGTGATGTTGTGGCTTTGCCCACGGGAGCAACTCCAGTGGATTTTGCATATTCGGTACATACAGATGTGGGCCATCGTTGCACGGGCGCAAAAGTGAATGGTCGTTTGGTTCCGCTAGATTCGCGTTTGCAAATTGGCGACGTGATCGAAGTTTTCACTAACAAATCTGAAAACGCAGGCCCAAGCCAGGATTGGCTTGCCTTCGTGCGTAGTCCTCGAGCGCGGAACAAGATCAAAGCCTGGTTCACCAAAGAACGTCGAGAAGAAGCAATCGAATCTGGACGGGATCAGATCGCACGTGCCATGCGAAAGCAAGGCTTACCACTGCAGAAGTTGCTCTCTGGAGAATCGTTACTCGCCTTGGCTCACGATCTTCGATATACCGATGTAGATGCGCTCTACGCCGCAGTGGGTGATGGACACGTTTCTGCTGCCAGCATCATTAGCAAGCTCACTGCCATTGTGGGCGCTGACGAAGTAGATGAGGCACCGGAGACTGTGCTTTCGGTTCCGCGAAGATCACGCAGGGTGGGGGACCCTGGTGTTTCGGTAAAGGGGAGCGAAGATATTTGGATCAAACTTGCGAAGTGCTGTACCCCTGTTCCGGGAGACGAGATCAACGGATTTGTCACCCGCGCGAGCGGAGTCTCGGTGCATCGGAGCGATTGCATCAACGGTAAGGCAATGCTGGAACATGAACCCGAAAGAAGAGTTGAAGTTGAGTGGACCCCTTCGAGTCTCTCGCTCTTCTTGGTTAATATCCAAGTCGAGGCGCTAGATAGGGCGCGACTGCTCTCAGATGTAACGCGCACGCTTTCGGATCAGCACGTCAATATTCTGAGCGCGGCCGTACACACTTCAAAGGATCGCATCGCATTTTCGCGATTCACTTTCGAGATGGCAGACGCCACTCATTTGGAAACGGTATTAAAGGCAGTGCGCAACATTTCAGGCGTCTACGACGTCTATCGCGTCACTAACGTTTAGCGCTACTTATATTGGGCGAGTGATTTCTCGGCTTCTGCCAACCAGAGACGGCGAGCATCGGCAGCTTCCCGAGCGTCTTTCTCCTTCTTAGCATCGCCAGCTGCAGCTGCCTTTGCTGCCTGCTTCTCGTATCCGGCAACGGCTTCGGCAAGTTTGGCAACACTCTCTTCAGCGCGCTTGCGCGCAACTGGATCTGTCCGCTGCGCTTCTTGTTGGTCTGCCTCACGAATAACTTTCTCAACCGCGCGAAGGCGGCCCTCGAACTTGTCTTTCACATTGCGGGGGAGTTGGCCAGCTTTCTCCCACCGCTCTTGTACATCGCGAAGACCACGTTTGGCGTCTGAGAGCTTGGTAATGGGTAGCAACGCTTCTGCCTCAACCAGTAAAGCTTTTTTTACGGCAAGGTTTGCGGTGAAGGACTCTTCACGCTTTGCAAAGTCGGCTTCTTTAGCAGCAAAGAATGTGTCTTGTGCGGCCTTGAAGCGCTTCCACAACTTATCTTCGTCTGCCTTGCCTGCGCGGCCGGCAACCTTCCACGAATCCATCAATGTTTTGTACTTGCGCGCTGTGTTGACCCAATCTGTAGAAGTGGCCAACTTTTCAGCTTCGGCGATAAGGCTCTCTTTGGCGCCAACGAATTCGCTTCTTTGCTTATCCAACGAAGCGAAATGCGTGCGGCGACGCTTATCGAATGCATTGCGAGCCGAGGAGAAACGCTTCCATAGTGCCTCGTCAGTTGCCTTATCGAGACGAGTCGCCTTCTTCCAGTCGTCGAGCAAGACCTTAAGTCGGTCGCCAACCACTTTCCAAGCATCCGTGGCGCAAATCTCTTCGGCTTCTTCTACAAGCTTCTCTTTCAGAACTTTGGCTTCGGCGCGCGCAGCGGACTTGGCTTCAGCCGCGGCTGCCTTGCGGACAGCTTCTTCTTCTCGGCGTTGAGCTGCAAGTGGCGAAATATTCTCGACTGCGATTTTGAGAGCTGCCAGGTTTCCAACTGCGTTGATGCTCTCCACTTGTTGGCGGAGGCGCTTGATGGCCTCTTCGCCATCTTCCGAAAGCATCGCACCGTTGCGTAAGCGATCTGCTGTCAAAGCCACTTCGGCTGCGAGTGTTTCGAATTTTCGAACGAAGTATGCCAATGCTTCTTCGTTGCTCTTGCCAGGGTAGGAACCGACAGCACGCTCGCCAGTTTCAGTACGCACATACACGGTGCCGTCATCACCTACTCGACCGAATGAGGAGGGATCTCCAACGAGGGCTGCTGCCGCTGATTGTGGGACTTGGGCGGGGGTTACTTGATCAGTCATGACAGGTCCTTCGTTGCGCTAGATAGCTGACGGGTCGGCAGTTGGATGGGTGGGTTATTTAACTCTTACTGAAGAGAGCGTAACGGTCTTCTTAGGTGCTCCGTCACTCTGCCCGTTGTCTGTTCCTTCAGCGGCAATGGCGTCGAGCACATCCAGACCGGAGACGACCTTGCCGAAAGGAGTGTAATTAGGCGAGAACTGTGAATCTTTGAAGACGAAGAAGAATTGGCTGCCGTTGGTGCCGGCTCCCGCATTGGCCATGGCAAGGGTTCCGCGGGGGTAGGTCGCTCCGGTGAGGTTCTCGTCGGCAAAGGCATACCCAGGGCCGCCAGAACCAGTTGCCGACGGATCGCCGCATTGGAGGGCGGTAAAACCTGGGGCATTGAGGAGGCGGTGGCACTTGGTTCCATCGAAGTAACTCTTACTCGCGAGGAAGGCGAAGGAATTGACGGTGCAAGGTGCGGTTGCGTAGAGCGTGACGACGATGGTGCCGCGATT
>CAIPAI010000017.1 GCA_903863015.1 uncultured Actinomycetes bacterium | reverse complement strand
GTCACCGGCATGATTCCCGGGTAGAGCGTGAGTTTGGATCCACGGTCGCGAAGTGTGAAGAGCAGCTGGGCGTAGCGCTCGCTGTCGAAAACAAATTGTGTGATGGCAAAAGTTGCGCCAAGTTCTTCTTTGCGAAGCAGCACGTCGATGTCCTGCTGGAAGTTCCCGTGCGATGCGGGATGGACATCGGGGAATGCAGCCACGCCTACATTGAATCCGCCCACTTTGGTCGCCAGGTCAACTAGTTGGTCGGCGTAATCAAAACCTCCAGGAGTTGAGATCCACTCTGAAGTAGGCCCTCCCACGGGATCCCCTCGGAGGGCGAGCAAGTCCTTCACGCCCGCCTTGGTGTACTCGCGCAAGATCTCGGTGAGCTCATCGCGAGTAGAGCCCACACAAGTGAGGTGGGCCATGGTGGGAATCTGATGGCGCAGAATAATTTCAGCAGCGATACGTACGGTGCGATCTCGCGTGGAACCTCCGGCACCGTATGTGAGCGTGACAAAGTCAGGATTAAATTTCTTTAACGCTTCGATGGTCGCATGTAGATTGCTCTCGCCTTGATCGTCTTTAGGGGGGAAAAATTCAAAGGAGATGGTGGGTCGCAGAAGGAGCGACTTACGCGGGCCGAGAGTGCTCTGTTGATTCACGCGCTACTAGCTCCTTAGATCACGGCAATCTTACTAACTGTGGCCCCCATGTCTTGCAACGAGAGGGTGGTCTTGCCAGAATTATGTTGTGGCAAAGAACGAAGTGGATGCATATTTGGCGGGATGTCCGCAACCACAACGTTCCACTCTTCAAGCACTTCGCGCCTCTATTAAAAAGATCCTCCCCGATGCAGAAGAAACCATCTACTACGGCGTCCCTGCATACAAAGTAGAGGGTAGGGGCGTCGCTGGTTTCGCCTCTTTCAAGAAGCATTGCAGTTACTTCCCGATGAGCGGATCGGTACTCGTTCAATTGCCCAATGAGCTCGCTGCGTTCGTGACTACCAAGGGGGCATTGCAATTCCCGATTGATAAGCCGCTCTCGCATATATTGGTGAAGAAGTTGATCAAGACTCGGTTAGCCGAGATCCCTTCCAAAGGACGTTGACGCATCTAAATCTAGGTAATTTCACAGCATATGCTCACCCCTCAGGCCGTTACGGCTCTTGTATTTCAAAGAGTTAGGCGTAGCGTCGTAAGTGAAGGTTTACTAATGAGAGTAGGGATTGGAATGATGGATGACTGGGGTTATGGACACATGCAAGGTGGTGGCGCTTTTATGGGCGTTGCTTCTTTAGTTATATTCGTACTTCTGGGGGTTCTTGTGGTGTGGGCTATTCGTACCTTTGCAGGTGGGCATGCACATCATGGCAAAGAGTCGGCGATTGATATTTTGGATCACCGCTTTGCGCGCGGAGAGATCGCGCACGATGATTATGTACGTGATCGTGAAGCGCTACGTAACGCGTTGAAGAAATAGTAAGAAACTACTCTGCAACATCGAGTTCTGGTGCGGTGTGCTGAAGGTCTAAGCGCTTAAGCGCTTCCTTCACCACCGCACCGTCGCTGGTCCGCCACAGAGGCGGCATTGAGTTGAGAAGTATTGATCCGTATCGCTTCGTGACGATACGAGGATCGAGAATAGCCACCACTCCACGATCCTCCATTGACCTAATTAATCGTCCAGTTCCTTGTGCCAACATAAGTGCGGCTCGGGGGAGTGAGACTTGCATGAATCCGCTTCCACCTGCGGCATCTGCCTCGGCAGATCGCGCACTTGTAATCGGTTCATCTGGACGGGGGAATGGAATGCGATCGATCGCAACCAACGTGCAGGAAGGGCCGGGCACATCGATGCCCTGCCAGAGTGAAATAGTTCCCAAGAGAATTGAATTCGGTTGGTCAGCGAACTTCTTCACAAGCGCTCCCACGCTATCTCCACGTTTTTGCGTAATGATCGGAATATCGAGTTCCGAGAGCACATCTCGCAAATGAGCATCCGCAAGTTCTACACCTCGCCAAGAAGAGAAGAGCGCGAGTGTGCGCCCGCCCGCCGCCTCGATGAGCTCACCTAGTTCGGTTAATGCTTCAAAGGCAGGGCCATCTCGACCGGGCTCGGGCAAGTGGCGCGGGAGGTAGAGCATTCCTTGGCTTGCAAAATCGAAAGGCGAACCCACATCAAGCATCTGCACGTTTGCTGGATCGATCAACTCTTCATCAGTGGGCTCTTCTTCGGTCTCGTACTCCGCAGTACTTCCGCCAACCACAAAACCAATACTGCGAGCGATGGCGTCGAAACTTTTCCCTACAGAGAGCGTGGCACTGGTAGCAATTACCGGCGTCTTGGTGAGCAAGTTATTGCGAAGAATACCCGACACCGAAAGCGGAGCAGAATAGAAGGTGGAGTACGCGGGATCGAACCAGACGACGTTGGAACCGTGCGGTTGGAGTAAGCGACCTGCGCTTTGTTGAACCTCGGTGAGCGCGCCTTTTACTCGCGCACGTTCGGCAAGAATTACTGGTTCCGTAATATCGGAATCTGAGTTGATGAGAGAGAGCAGCGCTTGGCCGTTCTCTCGTAAATTTCGTAACGGCCCTTCGAGTTGATCGGGCAATTTGGTGAGGCGCCCGGTTTTAGTCGGATCATGCGGAGCATCTTCAGCGTAATCACGAATGGCGTCGGCCACGTCATCTGCTGCTTGTTGAAATGCCTCGGCGCTCTTGCCTGGTAGGTACTTCTTTGCCATCTTCGCCGCGCGTTCCACGCGACCAGCGCTGAGTTCTTCGGTAATTGCTTGTGTCGTGCGATCCATGAATTCGTGCGCCTCGTCGAGAATGATGGCATCGCGCTCGGGAAGGATCGGATGAGAATCCGCAATCTCAATTGCGAGCAACGTGTGGTTAGTGACCACAACATCAGCGAATTGCGCTCTCGCTTTTGCGCGCACCGAAAAACATTCGGTGCCAAAGGGGCAATCATTGGCACCCATACATTCCCGGCCAGTTACCGAACTTGCAGCCCACACACGTCGATCAACTTCCGGCGCATCATCACGATCGCCACTCACGCCAGGCTTTTCAGCCCAGGCGCGTAGTTTCTTTGCTTCTTTACCCAGTGGGCCAAGATCGAGCGGTAATTCGCCGTCCGGATCTTGCTCGCCACTATTCATCTTCTGCAGGCAGATGTAATTTCCGATGCCCTTATAAATAGCAAAAGTAAGTTTGCGATTGAGCACTTTCTCAAGCGCTGGTGCGATGCGCGGAAGATCACGATCGATAAGTTGACGTTGAAGTGCGAGGGTGGCCGTGGCTACCAGGACTCGCTTGCCGTGAACGAGCGCGGGAACTAGATAGGCAAGTGATTTACCTGTACCTGTTCCTGCCTGAACCAAGAGGTGGTGTCGATCAGAGAGCGCGTTAGCAACGGCTTCAGCCATGGCTACCTGACCATCACGGGTACTTCCACCAATTGCCGAGACGGCAGCATCGAGTGCGATACGTACTTCACTCGATGTTGCGCCCTCACTCATCTTGGTAACTCTAGTGAGTGAGGGGGACGCGGATAATTAAGCGAGTGAGCCCTTGAGTTCGGCGAGGTTTTCACCATTCACGGCGATAACGATGGAGAGTGGAGAGCCCACTTTGCCGACGCAAGAGGTGGCCCACTTGATGTCAACGCTGGCACCTGCAGCTACGGGATCCATGGGAGCGCCACCGAAGCCGTTGTCAGCGTCAAGAACATCTACGCAACTTTGAGCGGCGCCGGTTGAAGAGGTAACCACCATGGTGGAGAGATCAAGCGGAGCTGTGGTGCCGTTAGTTACCTTGATGGTGAAACTGTTATTGGTATTGCCGGCGGTGAGGTTCTGTGAAACAAATTTGCCGGGGGTGAATTGCTCAGGCTTGGAAATCTCTACTGAAACGCCGGCTTCAGTCTTCACCGCGGTCCCAATATCACCGGAAGCGGCAGCTGGAGCAGTAGTAGCTTCCACAAGATCTTGCTGATCCTGTGCGGTGGCGTTACCCGCGTTGTCACTTCCACATGCGGTCAGCGCAAAGGCGAGGGTGGCGGTGGCGGCAAGAAGTAGGGGCTTGCGCATGGGATCCTTCTTTCGTCTACGAGCGGCTGGGTGGGTTACCCGGAACACGCCTAAAAGCATACAAGTGCCCCAGGTTTAAGCCGGCTCCAACCAGCCATCCCCGCCTGTGACTTTCTCCGGGCGAATCGCTCCGAGCTCCTCTGAGCAGGGAGGACTCCTTTAAGAACGGGGCAAATCACCCTTTTGGTTCACAATACTTCCTTTATTGAGTAGCCTCTACCTTTAGTTCAGGCGCAATTCAGCCTGCGTTCATGTCTGGCCGTTCAAAAGGAGGTGATGATGTCGATCGAGATTGTTGATGGTGCGAGCGCTTCTGAGCCCGTGCTGGGCGCTGACGAGGAACTCAAAGGTCGTAGCCCGCGCGAACTTGCCTGGCGACGCTTCCGTCGTAACAAGGTTGGGATTATCGCCGGAGTCTTTACTCTTGGCACGCTCCTCTCTTCACTCTTTGCACCTTTTATATGCAAGGTGCTGGGATTGGACCCCAACGAGTTGCATCTCGATCAAATTAACGTGAGCACAGGTCTGCCCAAGGCATACCTCGGCGGAATTAGTTGGGAGCATCCCCTCGGCTTGCTCCCCGGCACCGGTCGCGATCTGCTCTCCCAACTTCTCTACGGTTCGCGCATTTCATTCTTAGTGATGATCTTGGCAACGGTAGCTACGCTCTTTGTGGGTCTACTTGCTGGCATCACGGGTGGCTACCTCAAAGGTCGTGTTGATGCCACCCTTGGTCGCGTTACCGACTTCTTGCTCGCCTTCCCATCGTTCTTCATGATTGTTGCGCTCGCGGAGCCACTCGTTGATCGCATTCAGCGTCTCGGAATTGCTCATGGAAATAGCGCGCGGATTCTCTTCCTCATCATTATCTTGACATTCTTTGGCTGGACAGGTTTCTCGCGTCTTATTCGTTCACAAGTACTGAGTTTGAGCGAGCGCGACTTCGTCACGGCAGCGACTGCACTTGGCGCCTCACGCACGCGCATTATTTTCCAAGAATTGATTCCCAACCTCTGGGCTCCAGTCATTGTGGTGCTCTCACTTTCGTTGCCGGGATACCTCACCGCAGAGTCTGTTTTCTCTTTCCTTGGTATCGGTGTGCAGCCTCCAGGGTTTACTTGGGGCCTCTTGATTTCTAACTCGACTCAGTATGTAACCAACATGCCGAGTTTCTTCTTGATCGCAACTGTTTCTCTTGTACTCGTCGTCTTGGCATTTAACTTGCTCGGCGATGCAGTACGAGATGCGTTAGATCCGAAAGCAGATAAATAAAAGAATAGGTTTCCGGTTCGCGGCCGCGTTCCGGAGGAAAAGGAGAAGGAATATGAGCAAGTTGCCCCAAAGCAAGCGCTTTGGCCGTGCAGCAATTGCTACTTCCGTCGCGGCAGGACTTGTGGTCTCAGGCCTCATGTCTTCGTCAATCGGAACAGCAAATGCAGCAGGTCCAAAGACCGGCGGAACCCTGATTCTGCTAGAGCACACCCCTAAGTTGGATCACCTTGATCCAAGCCGCATCTACACAGGTCGCGACTTGGCATTTGAGAACTCCTTCTTTATCCGCACCCTGGTTGCCTACAACCCAGTTCCTGGTGCCGCTGGCGCTGGCTTGGTCGCTGACCTTGCTACCAACACTGGTGTCCCAAGCAACGAAGCAAAGACCTGGAAGTTCACCCTGCGCCCAGGTACCACCTTCGAAGATGGAACCAAAATCACTTGCGCCCATGTGAAGTACGGCGTCTCTCGCGTATTCGCAGCTGACATCATCACCGATGGTCCTGGCTACCTTCAACAGTGGCTCGATCTCGGCAAGGTGGAGTACAAGGGTCCATACGCAAAGGACACTGCCGGACAGGCTGCGTTTGATAAGGCCGTTACCTGCTCTGCAGATAACCGCACTATCACCTTCAACCTCAACAAGTCGGTTGCTGACTTTAACTACCTCGGCACTTACGGTGTTATCTCACCAGTCCAAGCAAAGCTCGATAAGGGCGATGCTTACGACCTTCGCCCACAGGCAACTGGTCCATACAAGATTGCGGAAAACACCACGAACCAGCTCAAGCTCGTTCGTAACCCAAAGTGGAGCAAGGCATCTGACTCGATCCGCACTCCTTATCCAGACGAAGTAATCATGAAGTTCGGTCTCGATGAGCAAGTTATGGATCAGGTCTTCTTGAACGACACGATGTACAACGCCGTGAACTTCGATGGCCCACTTCCTGCCAACAAGGATGAGTTCTTCCAGAATGACAAGTACAAGGATCGTCGTATCAATACCAACGATCCTTACTCACGTTACTTGGCATTCAACGTAAAGAAGATGCCATGCCTTGAAATCCGCCAAGCTATGTACTACGCACGTAACGCCAAGGCAATCCTTGACTACGCGGGCGGTACCTTCTTCGGTGGTACTTACTCAACCGGTTCCATCAGCCCACTCCTTGGTCTCGATTACGAGCCAACCAAGGTTGTCGGCCCAGGAAGCCCTGACTTCGTTGCCACCGGTAACGTCGCCAAGGCACAAGCTTTGATGGACAAGGCAAAGACCTCTTGCCCTGCTGATTACAAGCATGCAACCGTTGATGGCCTCGTCATCGATATTTCGCAGAGCGTAACTCTTCAGGACACCATTCCGATCAACACTGCCGCTTGGGCACGCGTTGGTTTGAAGGTCTCTTACAACATCATCAAGAGTGGTTACTACTCAACCGTTCTTAACCCTGCAAAGCAGAGCGATATGTCGAACTCCGGCTGGGGTGCTGACTGGGCAAATGCCTCGACAGTTATTCCTGAGCTCTTCACCCTCGAAGGCGGATTCAACCTCTGCCAGAACGGTGACGATCCTGCATACAAGGACTTCAAGGCTGCAGTTGATGTAGCTATGAAGACCACGGATCGTGCAAAGCAAGCCGCAATGTGGAAGGCACTTGACGTAAAGGCCATGGAGAGTATGTGGATCCTGCCTACTAACTACGGCAAGAGCCAATACATCTGGGGCAAGGGAGTCGGTGGCGCCTTCTTCTGGCAGCCACAGGGCACCCTCGCTTGGGGCAAGCTCTACATCAAGTAACTCGTGAGAAGTGTTTCCTCGGGGCGCATCTGCGCCCCGAGGAAACATCACGTAGAAGTCATAGTCAGATTCAAATTAATGCGAGGTCATGATGATTAGTTACATTGCACGCCGACTCATGTATGCGGCTGTCATCTTGCTCCTTGTCAGCATTGCCGTTTATGCCATCTTCCAATTTCTACCTTTCGATCCTGCTGCTCTCACCTGCGGTAAGAATTGCCGCCCTAATTTGATCGCAGCTAACCGTGTCCGTCTTGGTTTTGATAAGCCCGTTTGGGAGCAGTACTGGCTCTTCCTCACCGGAATATTTGTCGGGCGTGATTATGGTGTGGGATCGGCTGCCTTTACGTGCCCGGCTCCCAGCCTTGGCTACTCTTTCCGCCAGAATGCCTGCGTGACTGACTTGATCAAGCAAGCACTTCCCGTCACTCTTTCGCTCGCTATCGGCGCACTCATTCTCTGGCTCATCGTTGGTATCGGTCTTGGAATTCTGGCGGCCCGTTTCAAAGATTCGCCAATTGATACCGGCTCCACCGTATTTGTGCTTATCGGCACGAGTCTTCCGACCTTCGTGACTGGCTTGCTTCTTCTGATCTACTTAACTTTGAAGAACAACATTATTCCGCTTAACTTTGATGGATATATTTCGATCTTTGATAACCCAGCGAAATTCTTCATTTACTTCTTGCTGCCTTGGATCACTCTGGCGTTCTCGTTCTCTGCCATTTACACGCGGTACACCCGTTCAGCAGTCATTGAGACCAGCGGCGAAGATTACATCCGGACTGCATGGGCAAAGGGCCTTAAGTCAAAAGTTGTTTTGCGAAAGCACACTTTGCGTGCAGCGCTGGCTCCACTTACCACTATGGCCGGCCTCGACTTTGCTGGTTTGCTGGGTGGCGCAATCCTTACGGAAACCATTTTTGATCTTCCAGGTCTTGGTCGCATGTCGCTAAAAGCGGTGAATGACTTTGATTTGCCGGTCGTACTTGCTACCACTTTGTTGGCTGCCGCCATTGTGGTCATTATGAACTTGGTCGTTGATCTCTTATACGCAGTCCTTGATCCTCGGGTGCGTGTCGGATGACCCGTCTCCTAGATATCAATGATCTACACGTCACCTTTCCTACCGAAGATGGCGATGTAAAAGCTGTCGATGGAATTAGCTTGACGCTCGATGCCGGCGAGACAGTTGCCATTGTGGGCGAATCGGGATCTGGCAAGACCGTCACGAGTCTTTCGGTACTTGGTTTGCACAATCGCAAGCGCACGCGCCTCAATGGTGAAATCTTGGTACATACCGAAGCTGGTGCCGTCGATGTAGTTTCTTGCAGCGATGAGGAGCTGCGCAAATTACGCGGTAGCGCAGTTGCCATGATCTTCCAAGATCCCATGTCCTCACTTCATCCTTATTACTCAATCGGAAACCAGCTCGCGGAGGCATACCGCGTAGTAAGCAAGGCATCCAAGAAAGATGCGCTCAAGCGCTGCGTGGAGATGCTCGATCTCGTTGGCATCCCGGAGCCTCAGAAGCGCGTCAAGGAGTACCCGCACCAATTCTCAGGCGGCATGCGCCAGCGAGTAATGATTGCGATGGCCCTCATCAACAACCCACGCATCCTGATTGCAGATGAGCCCACCACGGCACTCGATGTAACGGTGCAGGCGCAGATCCTCACGTTGCTCAAAGAGTTGCAACGGGAATTCAATATGGGCATTCTCTTGATCACTCACGATCTCGGTGTAGTTGCTGAAGTCGCAGATCGAGTAAATGTGATGTACGCAGGGAAAGTTGTGGAGCGTGGAAGTGTTGACGACATTTACTACCGCCCACTTGCTCCTTACACCATGGGTCTACTCTCATCGATTCCTAGCGTCTACGGCAAAGGCACTGGCCGTCTTTCTGCCATCCCAGGACAGCCGCCTTCACTTATCTCACTTCCCGAAGGCTGCTCCTTCGCCTCGCGTTGTTCCTTCGCATCACAAGTGGTGGGCGCCAGTTGTGCCACGGATGCACCCCATCTCATTGAGGACGAACCGGGCCACTTCGCACGGTGCCACCTCGCTCTCGCCGATCGACGTACGGCGGGCGCAAAGTTCGCAGCAAAGGGTGGAAACGCATGACCCCGATCGTTAAAGTCGAAAATCTCACCAAGCATTTTCCTATCAAGAAGAATGCGCTGGCTCGTCGAGCTGCCGGAAACGTCAAGGCAGTCGATGGCATCTCCTTCGAGATTGCACCTGGCGAGACGCTAGGCATGGTGGGCGAGTCCGGGTGCGGAAAGACCACTGCCGGCCGCACCATCATCAAGCTATACGAACCCACCGGTGGAAAGATTTTCTTCGAAGGTGAAGACATTACGAAGGTCTCGCCTGCCGCGATGCGCTCGTACCGGTCAAAGATGCAAATTATCTTCCAGGATCCATTCTCGTCGCTCAATCCACGTCACACCATTGGCCGAATCATCGCAGCGCCTTTTGAAATTCAAAACATCACTCCTGAAGGCGGCGTAAAGCGCGCTGTGCAAACGCTCATGGAGCGCGTCGGTCTGAACCCTGAGCACTACAACCGTTTTCCACATGAGTTCTCTGGTGGACAGCGTCAACGCATCGGCATTGCTCGTTCAATCGCATTGAAGCCTAAGTTCATCGTGGCTGATGAGCCAGTAAGCGCTCTCGACGTGTCGATTCAAGCGCAGATCATCAACTTACTTGATGATCTGCAGACAGAATTTGGTATGAGCTTCCTCTTTATTGCTCACGACCTTTCAGTGGTGCAACACATCTCAGATCGTGTTGCGGTGATGTACCTCGGAAAGATCATGGAGATCGCGCCCACTACCGACCTGTATGCAGCGCCACATCATCCCTACACGAAGGCGTTGCTTTCAGCCGTACCCGTTCCGGATCCCAACACAGAGCGTACGCGTGAGCGCATCTTGCTCCATGGCGATCTACCAAGCCCGATGAATCCTCCTAGCGGCTGCGTCTTTAATACTCGCTGCTGGAAAGCGCAGGATCGTTGCCGCATTGATGAGCCAGAACTTCTGCAAATCGGCGCAAGTTCGGTCGCTTGCCACTTCCCGGAGTAAAGAGCTTCTACTCTTACGCTCGTACCGCTAAACCTGTGGCAATTTCCAAGATGAGCAGCGCAGCGAGACGAACTGTGCGCTGATCGGGCGTATCCAAAGTGGCGTCGATTTCAGTGATATCAATTGCCCGCACTTTTGCATTCGTTCCACATTCGAAAGCGATCTGACGGAGTTCATCTGCGCTGAGCCCACCTGGCGTTGCTGCAGGACAGGCCGGGGCCACGCTTCGGTCGCAGACATCGACATCGATATCGACATAGATACCTTGAGTGCCAGATCCCGCAATCGCATAAGCCTCTGCCATGACATCGCTCATCGGACGTCCGCGCATCTGGTCTCGCCGGATAACGGTGATGCCAAAATCTTTCACGCGAGCGGCGTACTCCTTGGAGTTAGCGAAGTCGCTAATTCCTACTTGCGCCACTTTTGCTCCCTGAACGCCGGCCTCAATCAATCGGCGAATCGGCGATCCGTTCGAGATCCCATCACGTACATCGTGATGCGCGTCAAGAGTGATCAACCCCAACTCGGATAAGCCACCGATGGCCTCTCCTGTGCCGCAGGCAGCGGAGAAGGACATCGCATTGTCGCCGCCCAGCGCGATCAAAAGGCGACACTTTTCTATCGCCTCGGCGATGGTGGTGATAACTCGTGCTTCGCCTTGAGGACCATCTGGATCTGCGATATCCCCGAGATCGATGCCGGTAATGCGTTCGGCGAAGTCGATCTCGCGCGCAGCCGACCAGGTCGAGTAGCGAGCTAGTGCATCGCGCACCGCTCCGGGGGTCATATGCGCATTATTGGCAGTGATAGCGCTGAGATGGGTACCGATGCCGATAAGGGCTAAATCGGCCCGTTCTAGGCCGGTTGTGACGCCGTCATGGAGCCACGCGCTGGCGCGTGGCCAGAGTGGATCGTGATGGAGTTCCACCATGCGGCCCTCGCTCCCGTATCAGTGATTGCTCGGCTAGTGTACTGAGCGTCAGATCTATAAGGAGTCGGATGAGCGCCACATCAATCGCCACATCAATGGCAAAGGTAGTCATAGGTATTCCAGGTCTGACTCCGGCAGAGGTGGTGGCGATAGCGCGCCACGGGGCAACCGTCGAGATTTCATCGGAGGCACGCGCCGCCATGGAATCCTCACGGGCAACAGTCGATGAACTCGCCGCCAGTCCCACGCCGGCCTATGGCATCTCCACTGGTTTTGGGGCATTAGCTACCAAGCACATTGACCCAGAGATGCGCGCCCAGCTGCAACGCTCTCTTATCCGCTCACATGCTGCCGGATCGGGCGAGCCAGTAGAACAAGAAGTCGTACGAGCCATGATGGCGCTGCGGTTATCCACGATGTGCACGGGTCGCACCGGCATTCGCGCGACTACCGCCGATGCGTATGCCGCACTTCTCAACGCACAGATCACCCCGCTCGTTCGTGAATATGGATCGCTCGGCTGCTCCGGGGATCTCGCGCCTCTCTCCACCTGTGCGCTCGCGGTAATGGGCGAAGGCGAAGTGCGCTTAGCTGACGGAAGCGTGGTTGATGCAGGTGTAGCGCTCAAGGATGCCGGTATTTCACCGATTGAATTTGTGGCCAAAGAGGGACTCGCACTCATTAACGGAACTGACGGCATGCTCGGCATGTTGATCATGGCCATCAGCGATATCGATGCGTTACTCAAGACCGTAGATCTCTCCACTGCAATGAGTATTGAAGCTCTCCTCGGTACCGATCAGGTCTTCGCAGAAGAGTTGCACGCATTACGTCCTCAAGTCGGACAAGGTCTCTCTGCGCAAAATCTTCGGCACCTCCTAGGTGATTCTCCCTTTGTGAAATCGCACGCGGGTCATGATGACACGCGAGTGCAAGACGCGTACTCGTTGCGTTGTGCACCGCAGGTTGCCGGCGCCGCTCGTGACACGGTCGATCATGCTCGTTTAATTGCGTCACGAGAATTAGCAAGCGCTATCGATAACCCGGTGGTGTTGCCTGATGGCCGCGTACGCAGTAATGGAAACTTTCATGGCGCACCAGTGGCGTACGTGCTCGACTTCTTAGCGATCGTTATTGCGGATGTAGCTTCCATGTCAGAACGTCGCACAGATCGAATGCTTGATAAGTCTCGTTCTTTTGGGCTCAACCCTTTCCTTGCTGATGACCCCGGTGTCGACAGCGGACTCATGATCGCTCAATACACCCAAGCCGGATTGGTTTCAGAAATGAAACGTCTCGCTTCGCCTGCTTCGGTCGATTCCATTCCCTCCAGCGCAATGCAAGAGGATCACGTTTCGATGGGTTGGCATGCGGGGCGGAAATTGCGTCGCGCTGTCGATGCCTTTGCGCGTGTGATCGCTATTGAAATTATGACTGCAGGGCGTGCGATCGATATGCGCGCCCCACTCATTCCTTCGCCAGGCACAGGGGCCGCACTTAAGGTCCTTCGCACGAAAGTCCAAGGACCTGGAATGGATCGCTGGCTCACGCCAGAAATTGAAGCAACAGTAGAAATGGTGAAGAGCCAAGCATTACTCACGGCTGTCGAACGAGAAATCGGAGAACTTGTATGAGCGGCGCACCTCACTCTGCACCTGGGGCAGGACCTGGACCTCGCCCAGTGCGTGCCGCGCGCGGCACCAAGCTTTCGACATTGGGTTGGCAACAAGAGGCTGCCCTTCGCATGCTGCAGAACAACCTCGACCCCGAGGTTGCCGAACGCCCTGATGATCTAGTCGTCTATGGCGGCACCGGTAAAGCAGCTCGCGACTGGGCGTCATTCGACGCACTCGTGCGCACTCTCACGACGCTGAAAGCTGACGAAACGATGCTGGTGCAATCAGGTCGGCCAGTGGGAGTCATGCAAACGCATGAATGGGCGCCACGAGTACTCATTGCGAATTCAAATCTCGTGGGGGATTGGGCAACCTGGCCAGAGTTTCGTCGCTTAGAAGCTTTGGGCCTGACGATGTATGGCCAAATGACCGCCGGATCGTGGATCTACATCGGCACGCAAGGAATTCTGCAGGGTACGTACGAAACTTTCTCAGCTATCGCAAATAAGCGTTTTGGCGGCACTCTCGCTGGGACGCTCACATTAACCGGTGGCGCTGGTGGCATGGGTGGTGCGCAACCGCTCGCCGTCACGATGAACGATGGTGTGTGTCTCTGTGTCGATGTTGATTCCACTCGCTTACAACGCCGAGTTGACCATCGCTACCTCGATATTTGGTGCGCCGATCTGGACGAAGCAATCAAACTCGCGCTAGATGCCAAGAAGGCACGCAAGGCGTTGAGCATTGGCGTCCTCGGCAACGCAGCAACAATTTTCCCTGAACTGCTCCGTCGTGGTGTGGAGATCGACATCGTCACCGACCAGACTTCGGCGCATGATCCACTCTCATATCTTCCTGAAGGTATTGAGGTTGAAGATTGGCACTTTATGGCGGAGAAGGACCCAGAAGATTTCACACTGAGGGCCCGCGCTTCGATGGTCAAGCAAGTGGAAGCTATGGTCGGCTTTATGGATGCTGGCGTTGAGGTCTTTGATTACGGTAATTCCATTCGCGGGGAAGCCAAACTTGGGGGGTATGACCGCGCCTTTGCCTTCCCTGGTTTTGTGCCTGCATACATCCGTCCGCTTTTCTGCGAAGGCAAAGGGCCCTTCCGCTGGGCGGCCCTTTCGGGAAATCCCAAAGATATTGCCGCTACCGATAAAGCTGTTTTGGAACTCTTTCCAGATAACGAACCACTTGCCCGATGGATCAAGAAGGCCTCTGAGAAAGTTGCCTTCCAAGGACTCCCAGCGCGCATCTGTTGGCTCGGTTATGGAGAGCGACATCTCGCGGGTGAACGCTTCAACGATATGGTCGCTAAGGGCGAGGTTGAGGCTCCTATCGTCATCGGTCGTGATCACCTTGATTGCGGTTCGGTGGCTTCGCCTTATCGTGAAACTGAATCCATGCTTGATGGATCTGACGCCATCGCAGATTGGCCGCTGCTCAATGCACTCATCAACACCGCATCAGGTGCATCGTGGGTCTCTATTCATCATGGCGGCGGCGTGGGAATCGGACGTTCTATTCATGCCGGACAGGTGAGCGTGGCCGACGGCACAGCGCTTGCGGGTGAGAAATTACGTCGAGTACTTACAAACGACCCCGGCATGGGCGTTATACGCCACGTAGACGCCGGCTATGAGCTCGCAGAACAAGTTGCCCAGGAACGCGGGGTGCGCATCCCTATGCACGAGCACGCCCCACTCAATGAAGGATAGAAATGAGTTCCACGGTTGTCACGGGAATCGGTGAGTTAGTCACCAACGACCCAACAATGGGCGATGGAACAATCCTGGGTACTCTGCGCGACGCCGCATTTCTAGTTGAGGACGGCAAGGTTGCCTGGATCGGATCGTCGAAGGGTGCGCCGAGCGCCGATCAAGTGATTGAGGCCTCTGGCAAGAGTGTCATTCCCGGCTTTGTTGATAGTCATACGCACGCCGTCTTCGGCGGCGACCGTGTCAGAGATTTTGTCGGACGGATGACTGGTGAAAAATATGCCGCTGGTGGCATTAAGACCACAGTTGCTGCGACGCGCGAGGCTGGCGTGGATCAATTGCGCGAGCACACCGCTGGAATCGTAGGTGAACTTCGGGCTGGCGGTATTACTACCTTTGAAATCAAGAGCGGTTATGGCCTTGATGTGCAAAGCGAAGCCAAGATCCTTGATGTAGCCAACGAATTTACTCAGGAAGTGACTTTCCTAGGAGCACACGTGGTGCCCGCAGAGTTTGCATCCGAACGCGAGCAGTATGTTTCGCTAGTTATTGGCGAGATGCTCGATACCTGCGCCCCCAAAGCGAAGTGGATCGATGTCTTCTGCGATACCGGAGCATTTACTCCAGAAGAATCGCGTCGGATTTTGGATGCCGGGATAGCGCGTGGCTTACTTCCGCGCCTTCATGGAAATCAGCTTGGTCACACCGGGGGAGTCGAATTAGCTCTTGAAGTAGATGCAGCCAGCGTCGACCATTGCACCTATCTTTCAGATGAAGAGATCGTTGCGCTTGCATCATCAAACACGGTTGCTACCCTCTTGCCCGGCGCTGAGTTCTCCACGCGCTCGCCTTACCCTGATGCGCGCCGCCTCTACGCACGCGGGGCTAAAGTTGCTCTTGCCACCGATTGCAATCCAGGAACGTCGTTTATTACCTCAATGCCGTGGGTGATTGCTACGGCGGTGCGTGAAATGTACTTCTCACCCGCGCAAGCTCTGCATGCGGCTACCTTCGGAGGCGCACAAGCACTTCGCCGCTCCGACATCGGTCACTTAGGAATGGGTGCGAGGGCAGACTTTGTCATTCTTGACGCACCGAGTTACGAATACCTGGCGTATCGCCCCGGTGCACATCTGGTCAGCAGAGTTATTGCTGCCGTTTAGCGTAATAACGCCCGAGGAAATCTTTTTTGAAGTCGTGGTATTCGCCTGATTGCATCGTTGCCCGAATTTGATCAACCAATTGCACGGTGAAGAACTCGTTATGGATGGTGGCAAGTGTTGATGCCACCATTTCTTTCGCCTTGAAGAGATGATTCAAATAGGCACGGGTGTAGTGCTGGCAGGTATAGCAGCCACACTTTTCGTCGATTGGGGTGAAGTCAGTTTTGTAGGCAGCATTGGAAATATTGAATCGGCCATCGGCACCATACACCGCACTGGTGCGGGCAACGCGTGACGGGGCTACGCAGTCAAAGGTATCTACGCCGCTCTCCACTGCCACAAAGAAATCGTCGGGCTCACCGATGCCAAGCAAGTGGCGCGGCTTATTGGGGGTGAGTTCTTCATTGACCCAGCCCACGATGGTGCCGAGTTCGTGTTTATCGAGTGCACCACCGACGCCGAACCCATCGAAATCGAGTTCGTTGAGTTCTCGAGCAGCCTTGCGACGCAGATCTTCGTATTGCGCACCCTGGATGACACCGAAGAGAGCCTGGTAGGGCTTATCGGAGCGTTCGGCGGTGAGGCGCTGATGCTCGGCGATGCAGCGATGTGCCCAGGCGTAAGTTCGATCAACGGCTAACTCTTGATACTTTCGAGTGTTCATCAAAGTGGTGCACTCATCAAATCCGAAAATGATGTCGGCGCCCAACTTGTGTTGAACCTGCATGGAAACTTCAGGCGTGAAGCGATGGAGAGATCCATCTAAGTGCGACTTAAAAGTGACGCCATCATCATCGACGTGGGCAAGGCGTTCCTTATTTTCGGCAATCACATCATCGCGATGAACCATTGAGGTATCCATCGCGAGCACTTTCTTAAATCCCACGCCGAGCGAGAGAACTTGAAAGCCGCCACTATCGGTAAAAGTAGGGCCGGGCCAATTCATAAATGCGCCGAGCCCACCAGCGGCGTCGACGACCTCGGGCCCTGGTTGGAGATAGAGGTGATACGCATTTGCTAGCAAGGCTTGCGAGCCTAAATCTTTCATTGTCTCCGGCAGCACCGCTTTCACGGTGGCTTTGGTACCCACTGGGATAAAAGCAGGAGTCGCTATTTCGCCATGGGGAGTTTTGATGGTCCCAGTACGCGCCAGGCCTTCACCTTGATGCGTGATTGTGAAGCCGAACTTGTCGCGGCTATTCTCACTCATCTTTGGTCTCACTCACCTTTGCAAATCCCATTTCTTTCGAAGCTCTGCCCATTCGGAATCGAGCACGGCGAAGATAAGCGTATCGACCCATTCACCCTTGATGAATTCCTCGCTGACGAAGTGCGCTTCTTGGCGAAAGCCGAGCCTTTCGAGCACCTTGATGGAAGCGATATTGCGTGGGTCAGTGCGAGCTATCACGCGGTGGAATTCAACGAGATCAAACCCATGAGAGATGATGGTGGCGATGGCTTCGGTGGCATATCCCTGCCCACTGAACTCTGGATTGAAAACGTAGCCAATCTCTCCGCACTCATTTACAGCGCTGGTAAATTCGATACTCACTTGGCCAATAAGGCGACCGGTCTCCTTGAGTGTGACTGCCAGATTGAGGTAATCACCCTCGACTTCAAGGCGGGTGGCTTTCATGATCTTTTCGATGGAAGCCCGTACTTGGGATCGATCTCGAGGAAACCAAGGAATGTAACGAACCACCTCAGGATCGGAGTGGTACTGAAACATCGCTTCTTCATCTGCCAGTTCCATTGGGCGCAATCGCAGGCGAGCACTCTCCAAGAACATAGGTGAATAGTAGAGGGATAGATTAGGAGGGTGATCATTAAGGCGAGCCTGCTCGCGCTGGCGGTGGGAATGCTCGCCCCCATCACTCCCGTAACCCCGCAGGCAATGCCGGCCTCTACTCGTCAAGTCATCTCAATTACCGCTGACGGGTCAGGAAAAGCGGTGGGCACGCGGTATGAATTGAGGAGCGCAAAGTGGGTGAAGGTAGGCACTAGCTTCACGGCTCGCACATCGACCAAAGGCCTAGTCAATATTGCTGATCGCGTGCGAAATACGGGAACTACTCCACTAGGCACTTTTCCTATTGGTATCGCCTTTGGATTTGAAAAGAAGCCAGCGACTGCTCTGAAGTATCGCCGAGCCACGAGTGCTTCATGGTGGGTTGCAGATCCGTTCTCTCCTTTGGACGATACCTGGCAAGAGTGTCTCAAGAATTGTTCCTGGAACGCTGCAGAAGGCGAACACCTTATTGATCATCGCGACTCTTACTCATTAGCAATTTCCATTACAACAAATGATTCGCCGCACGCTGCGGCAATTTTTCTTCACTTAGATACAGGTAAACCCCTCACTGGATGCATCGCCGTAAAGCGAGAAACGTTATTGCAACTCTTGAAATGGCTCGATCCAAAATCCGCCCCGATGATTCAAATCGCGTCGCCCCACAGCACTTCCTAGAAATACAAAACGGGACCTAGCCGAAGCTAGATCCCGTTTTGGTAGTTGAATTAGGCTTGAAGCGCTGCCTGGATTTCCAGTGAGATAGTTACTTCTTCGCCGACCAAGACGCCGCCGGTCTCAAGTGGAGCATTCCACTCAACGCCGAAATCTTTGCGGTTGATCACGGTGGTAGCAGAGAAGCCCGCCTTGGTGTTTCCCCAAGGATCGGTGCTCGTGCCAGCAACTTCGAGGTCAAGAACTACAGGCTTGGTGACGCCCTTGATGGTGAGGTTGCCATCTACAAGGTAACCACCCTTGCCGCCGGTACGGACTGCGGTTGAGGCGAAGGTCCAGGTGGGATGTGTTTCGATATCGAAGAATTCGTTGGTGCGAAGGTGGTTGTCGCGGTTCTCATCGCGAGTGTCGATACTTGTCGCATCGATCTCTGCGGTGACGCTGGACTTGGTGTTGTCTTCTGCGATGACAAGGTTTCCGGAGAACTTGGTGAAGTGCCCGCGTACCTTGCTCACCATGAGGTGGCGTACGGAGAATGAAATTTCAGAGTGGCTGGGATCAATGGCCCAGGTGCCGGCTGCGATGGTGTTGCTCATAGATATTCCTCATCTGTTCTGGTTATATAGTTTGTTGAATGTTCAACTAAAGTAGCGTAAAGTAGTTGAAGATTCAACTTCTACCCTGAGGGGGTGTCCGGCATGAATAAGGCAAGCACGCAGGCGCCACCTCGCTGGCTCTCACCTGCGGAAATGGAAGCCTGGCGGGCCTATATCCTCACCAGCCGTCGCCTCATGGAGCTCCTCGAGCAGGCCCTCGACGGCCACGACCTCTCGATGGCCGATTATGAAGTCCTGGCCCAGCTCTCGGATGCGCCGGAGCGCCGGATGCGGATGAGCGAACTCGCGCAAGCCGCTCTACTCTCGCGTTCGCGTCTCTCGCACCGAATGAAGGTGATGGAGCAAGCGGGATTGATCCGTAAAGAAGAGTGCCCCGATGATCGCCGTGGAGCTTTCGCGGTGATGACAGAGAAAGGGTTGCAGGCCATCGTGGCAGCGGCGCCCGATCACGTGGCCAGCGTGCGACGGGCCTTTACCGATGTATTAAGCCCAGCAGATCAAGCTGTGATCGCGCGTTCTTTCACGACAATTCAAAACCTCTTAAAGAGCGACACCTGCGGCTCCTAAGCCGTCCCAGGAAGTGTCCCGGGAAGTGTCAAAATCTCGGCGCCATCTGCATGCACCAAGAGAGTGTGTTCAAATTGCGCGCTCCACTTTCGATCCTTGGTGACTACCGTCCAGCTGTCATCCCAAATTTCATAATCGATACTTCCCAGTGTGAGCATCGGCTCGATAGTGAAGGTCATGCCTTCTTCGATCACGGTGTCGTGATACGGGGCATCGAAGTGCGGCACGATCAGTCCACTATGAAAGGCCGTATTAATGCCATGGCCAGTGAAGTCTTTGACCACGCCGTACCCGAATCGACCGGCGTATGCCTCGATCACTCGCCCGATCACGTTGATCTCCCGCCCCGGCTTCACGGCGGCGATGGCACGGTTGAGCGCTTCGCGAGTCCGTTCGATCAGTAATTGGGCTTCTTCACTGATCTCTCCTACCGGGTAGGTGGCGTCGGTGTCCCCATGCACGCCATGGATGAATGCCGTGATATCGATGTTGAGAATGTCGCCCTCTTCCATGCGAGTGGAATCAGGGATGCCATGGCAGATGACTTCATTAAGTGAAGTGCAGAGAGATTTTGGGTAGCCGCGATATCCGAGGGTGGAGGGATAGGCGCCGTGGTCAAGTAAGTACTCATGACCGATGCGATCTATCTCGTCGGTGGTCACGCCGGGGGCGATTGCTTTGGCGGCTTCATTCATCGCTTCGGCTGCAATGCGTCCGGCGATGCGCATCTTCTCCACTATCTCCAGGCTAGGGATATGGCCATCTTTATGGAGAGTCGGGGCTTTCTTTCCTACATACTCGGGAGCTTTGATGCTGGTCGGCACGAGGCGGCGAGGGGAGAGAACTCCTGGAGTAAGTGCATTTCTCATGTGCCCATACAAGCAGAAAACCCCGCCACTTTCGTGGCGGGGTTTTCTGATAAGGATTTACTTAGCGGCCTTCTTGGCTGGACGCTTCTTTGCAACGCGCTTCTTAGCAGCACGCTTCTTAGCTGGAGCAGCCTTCTTGGCAGCAGCCTTCTTCGCTGGGCGCTTCTTGGCTACGCGCTTCTTAGCAGCAGCCTTCTTCGCTGGGCGCTTCTTGGCTACGCGCTTCTTAGCGGCAGCCTTCTTCGCTGGGCGCTTCTTTGCTACGCGCTTCTTAGCGGCAGCCTTCTTCGCTGGGCGCTTCTTTGCTACGCGCTTCTTGGCAGCAGCCTTCTTGGCTGGAGCCTTCTTAGCGGCGCGCTTCTTTGCTGTGCGCTTCTTGGCCGGGGCCTTCTTCGCTGCAGCCTTCTTGGCTGGGCGCTTCTTGGCTACGGTCTTACGCGTGGTGCTAGCAGCCACGTGCATCTCCTGTCTGAGGGGTCCGATCCGTCATCGGACTCTTTGCAAGAGAAAGTGTGACATGCAATTCACTCGATAGCCAACATCTGGACATTATTCGTTCGTGTCGTGTCGGGATTTTTTTTAATTTATCTGGAGAATGTCGCCATCAACGGAGTCCACATTTCCTACTTTGTTTCTGATGTGCCCGCCCGCTTTTTCCGTTCCGCAAGAGCGAATTCATTGGTGCGATCATCGTACTTTCGGAAGGTAGGAAGAGCTGCGCCGAGTGCGGCAACGGCTCCGATGCAGAGAATTCCACCGCCCACAATCGAAGTTCTCAGCCCACTAAATTGCGCCATCACACCAGCTCTTGTTTGTCCGCCTAAAGGTCCGAGCGAGTAGGAGAGAAGCTCAATTCCGGCCAATCTCCCGCGTAATTCAACGGGAATCGTCTGATTCCAGACTGTTGATCTGAAGATCCCACTCAGTTGATCAGCGCCGCCGGCAAGGATTAATCCAAAGAAAACGAGGGGGAGAAAAGATGTCGCACCTGCGAGTGAGATGCCCGCGCCCCAAAAGATTGCGGCCACCAGAATTGCTCGTCCATGCCGGTGAATCTTCTTGGTCCATCCGCTAGTGAAGGTGGCCAAAATGGAACCGAACATGGCCGATGAATAGAGCAAGCCGAGGGCCCATGGGGCATGGAGCTCGTCGGCAAAAAAAGGGAAGAGCGCATTCGGCATGGCGAAGAACATTGCCGCCAAATCCACCGCATAAGTGCCCAGTAGGTCTTTTCGACTGAATGCATAGCGCACCCCCTCCATGAGAGAAGAGAGGCTGGGCGCCGGTGAATTATGTTCGGCAGGCGAAGGTGTGAGTCGAAGTAAGAGCAAAATACTGAGCGCATACGTGACCACATCGAAAATGAATCCAGCGCTCACACCTTTCCAGGCGATCAAAATTCCACCGAGTGCAGGTCCTAAAAGGGCACCAAATTGCCAGCGCACACTTCGAAGAGCGCTGGCCGCCATCATTTGATCGTGCGGCAATATGCGCGGAATCATGGCATCGAGGCTGGGGCGCGCGAGTCCGTCTACCGCCGCGAAGATACCCGCCACCACGTAGAGCACCCAGAGTTTTGGATGGGGCAAGAGTGAATTGATTAAGAGGATCGTGGTTAATGCCAGGCTAGCCACCTCCATGATGACGATCATTTTCTTGCGATCGATGGAATCGGCCAGGGTGCCGCCGTAGAGACCGAAAATTACTAAGGGCACAATTTCGATGGCGCCTAGGAGGCCGACGGCTACGTACGAGCCCGTAATCTCCTTCACCTGAAAAGGAAGCGCAACGTAAGTCACCATCGATCCGAGGAAAGTGATGAGCCCTGAAGCCATGATGATCCGAAAATCACGTGATGTGCGAAGTGGGGTCAGATCGATCGCTAACGACTTGAGGCGTTTGAGCATTCGGCAAGGATACTTACTCGAAGCTCTGGTCTGCTCCCGGAAACTCTCCACTAGCTACGTCGTTGGCCCACTCAGTGACAGCTGCGCCCATGAGCGAACGCAATTCGAGGTATCGCTTGGCCAACTTGGGGCTATTCGCTGTTAATCCGAGTAGGTCTTGCCAGACCAGCACTTGGGCATCGCAACTCTTGCCCGCACCGATTCCGATGGTGGGAATGCTGATGGAAGAGGTGATACGAGTCGCCAAATCGCTCGGCACTAATTCGAGAACAACCGCGAAAGCGCCTGCGCTCTCGATGGCTTTGGCATCGCGAATAATCTCTTCGCCTTTGCCACCACGGCCCTGCACTCGATATCCACCTAAGGTATGAACTGATTGTGGGGTCAGTCCAAGGTGACCAATAACTGGGATGCCATGAGTGACGAGCATTTCAATCTGTGGAAGCACCCGGGTGCCACCTTCAAGTTTCACTGCATGGGCACCAGCTTCTTTGAAGAAGCGGGTTGCGGTCTCTAATGCTTGTGTAGGGCTGCTCTCGTATGAGCCAAAGGGAAGATCTGCGATCACCATGGCACGCGAGGTGGCGCGTACTACCGCGCGAGTAAGTGGGATCAATTCATCGACAGTGACACCGATGGTGTTCTGATAACCAAGAACAGTGTTGGCGGCGCTATCTCCCACAAGGAGTGCAGGGATGCCAGCCTCTTCGAAAATCTCGGCAGTCATTTGGTCGTAGGAAGTGAGCATCGCCCACTTCTCACCGCGCTCCTTGGCCGCTGCAATATCAAGCACGGTGACGCGCCTATGCGAAATGCCAGCATAAAGAGAAGTGTTCATTGTGATTCCTCCGCCTCAAGGCCACTGGGGGTCCCTGGGTAGCCCAATTCTAACAGCCACCGCTCGGAGTGGGTAGGCGGGCTGGGTAGGCGGGCGAATGGGAGATATGTAGGCTCTATATATGTCCACTCGCGCACACCTTCGCCTGGCGCTGGCTCAAGTGAACCCGAAGGTGGGCGATCTTGCGGGAAATGCCGCTCTGGTGGTGGCCTACACAGTGCAAGCGGCCGATCAGGGAAGCGACCTCGTGGTCTTCCCGGAGATGATGCTGACTGGCTACCCGATTGAAGACTTGGCCTTGCGCCCCTCTTTTCAGAGCGCCGTCCTTGAACAATTACACACCTTGGCAGATGACATCAAACATGCGGGGTGCGCTCACTTGCCGGTCATTGTCGGATACCTGGACCAGCAGAGTCTGAAGTCCGAAAAGCTCGGCGTCCCCGCCGGCAATCCGCAAAATGCTTTAGCGCTCATTCATGAAGGTGCAGTTGTGGCCACTTATGCAAAGCACCATCTGCCCAACTATGGAGTCTTTGATGAATTCCGGTATTTCATTCCGGGAGAAAAGTCTTTGGTCTTTCGACATAAAGGAATTGATATCGGCGTTGCGATCTGTGAGGACCTCTGGCAAGAGGGCGGACCAGTCGCGCAAGTAAAGGAACGAAACGCTGGACTCTTAGTGGTGATCAACGGAAGCCCTTACGAGCAGGATAAAGACGATGCTCGCTTTGCGCTCTGCTCAAGACGTGCGCGCGAAGCTGGCTGCACTCTCGCATATGTAAATATGACGGGCGGCCAAGACGAATTGGTTTTTGATGGGGACAGCATGATCGTCGACAGTGCGGGCAACTTGGTGGCTCGTGCTCCACAATTTGAAGACGGTTTAATGGTGACCGATCTTGAATTACCAGTACGCAGCGCAGGTGCTGTTGATCACGTGATCAACGATGAAACCCGAATCCTGGAAAAGCCGCTACCTGCCGGAATCGCGATGCGCCTCGATATGCATGGTGAATTGTGGAGCGCACTGGTGGTGGGCTTGCGTGACTATGTAGAGAAGAACAATTTCAAGTCGGTCATCCTTGGACTCTCTGGCGGTATCGATTCGGCGCTTGTGGCGGCCATCGCTGTTGATGCTTTGGGAGCTGATCGAGTCTTTGGCGTCTCGTTGCCAAGTAAGTACTCCTCGGATCATTCCAAGAGCGATGCGTATGCGCTCGCAGCAAATATGGGTATCAACATTCGCACTGTGGAGATCGAACCGTTAGTCGCCGCTTTTGTGGATGAGTTAAAACTCACGGGCTTAGCCGAGGAGAACGTACAGGCCCGTGTGCGCGGAACTTCGTTGATGGCGCTTTCGAATTCTGAAGGCCACTTGGTCTTGGCAACCGGTAATAAGAGTGAACTCGCAGTCGGTTACTCCACCATTTATGGAGATGCAGTTGGCGGCTTTGCTCCTATAAAAGACGTGCCAAAAACTATGGTCTGGGAATTGGCGAAGTGGCGCAATGTGGTGGCCCTGGCTGCCGGCGAAGTTGCTCCCATTCCGGAGAGTTCTATTTCCAAAGAACCGAGCGCAGAATTGCGCCCCGACCAACGTGATTCAGACTCCCTTCCCGAGTACCCCATCCTTGACCGAATACTGGATGCGTATGTACAGGGCGACCTTGGTGCCGAGTGGATTGCCCGCGAAGGTTTTGACCCGACCCTGATCGAGAAGATTCTGCGGATGGTCGACGGGGCCGAATATAAGCGTCGCCAGTACCCGCCCGGGACCAAAGTGAGCGTGCGCGCCTTCGGCCGGGATCGAAGATTGCCCATTACTAGCGCTTGGCGGGAGATTGTTACCCGCCCGTAACGCAAGGGGGGCAGACTGGTCCCATGGAAAAACAAGAGGAATTCGTTCTGCGCACCCTCGAGGAGCGCGATATCCGTTTCGTCCGTCTCTGGTTTACCGATGTGCTCGGCTTTTTAAAGTCGGTCGCGGTAGCACCTGCCGAGTTGGAGAGCGCCTTTGCTGAAGGCATTGGTTTTGATGGTTCAGCGATCGAAGGTTTTGCGCGCGTTTATGAATCCGACATGTTGGCAAAACCAGACCCGTCTACCTTTTCGATTTTGCCGTGGCGTGCAGAAGCACCAGGCACTGCACGTATGTTCTGCGACATCATGCTCCCCGACGGCAATCCGTCTTATGCAGATCCTCGTTATGTACTCAAGCGCACTCTTGCTCGCGCAGCTGAAATGGGATTCACCTTCTACACGCATCCTGAAATTGAATTCTTCCTCTTCGAAGAAAAACCAAAGCGTGGGGAAGCCCCAGTTCCCGTCGACTCAGGTGGGTACTTCGACCACACGCCGAATGTGGTCGGCCACGATTTCCGTCGCCAAGCAATCACCATGCTTGAAGCGATGGGCATTAGCGTGGAATTTAGCCACCATGAAGGCGCCCCTGGTCAACAGGAGATCGACCTTCGCTACGCGGATGCGCTTTCAACTGCTGACAACATCATGACTTTTCGCTTGGTAGTTAAAGAGGTCGCTCTGGAACAGGGAGTCTTCGCCTCTTTTATGCCGAAGCCATTTACTGACCACCCAGGTTCTGGAATGCACGTGCACCTTTCGCTCTTCGAAGGTGATCGCAATGCTTTCCATGAAGCGGGTGCTCCATACCAACTTTCACGAGTGGGTCGTTCGTTTATCGCTGGTCTTCTTCGTCACGCACCAGAGATCACTGCCATTACCAATCAATGGGTAAATTCTTACAAACGCCTTCATGGTGGAGGCGAAGCTCCTGCCTTTATTTCATGGGGTCACAACAATCGAAGCGCGCTAGTACGCGTCCCTATGTATAAGCCAGGCAAGGGAAATTCCACCCGCATCGAACTTCGGTCACCAGATTCGGCATGCAATCCTTATCTCTCTTTTGCCGTGATCCTCGCCGCAGGACTCAAGGGCATCGAGATGGAGTACGAACTTCCAGAGGGCGCCGAGGATGATGTGTGGTCGTTGTCTCCGGCCGAGCGTCGCGCTTTGGGAATCGCACCGCTTCCTACCGACTTGGCCGAAGCCATCGCCGCAATGGAGAAGAGTGAACTCGTTGCCGAAACTTTGGGCGAGCACGTCTTCGATCACTTCCTGCGCAATAAGCGCGCTGAGTGGGCTGAGTACCGCCGACAGGTCACGGCTTTCGAGCTTGATCGCTACCTTCCGGTTCTCTAATACATGGGGAAACTCTTTATCGTTATCAACGAGCCGGATACCACTGCGGCTTTCTTTGGTGAGTGGATTGCGCAAGAGGGTGTTGAACTTCTTGAGTGTCATGCGTACCGCGGAGATCCCATTCCGAACACTCTCGATGGTCTTGCCGACGGTCTCTTAGTTCTCGGCGGCAGCATGAACTGCCAAGACGATGACATTGCTCCGTGGCTCCCTGCCGTGCGTGCTCTGCTTCGTCGCGAAGCGACGAGTTTTCGTCCCACATTAGGTATCTGTCTCGGGGGGCAATTACTTTCGGTGGCCCTCGGCGGAAAAGTTGAGCGAAGCACTCACGGCGAACAGGTTGGCACGTACGATCTTGCGCCGGTCTGCGATCTTTCAGACGATTTGATCTTCAGCAGCATTTCGGGACCGGTGCGTGCAGCGCAGTGGCACGTCGATGAAATTACCGAGCTACCCGCGGGGGCAGAGCTCCTCATTAGCGATGATGAGTTCCCGCACCAGGCGTATCGGGTAGGGGAGCGTACGTGGGGCGTGCAATTCCACCCGGAAATCGGAGGCGAGTTGATGGCCGAGTGGTCGACGCCCTCCTCAATGAAGGGTCTGAGCCGTACTCCGGCAGAGGTCATCGCCGAAACTGAGGCTGCCGAGGGGCAATTGCGAGCGACATGGCAGCCGGTAGCCCGATCATTTGCCCGCCTGCTAACCTGAGCCCACTATGTGGCGCTCGCTTCTCCTTAGCTGCCGCGACGGGGTCCTCTAAGGTCGGTCCCCTCGTCGCGGGTTTTGGCGTTCTCCGGCCCCCACTAGCGAGCAAAGGACCCAAGACATGACAAAGAAGTTTTCTGGAGTGCAATCTCCCTCCTCAATGCCGATCCACCGATATGCCCCGTTTAATGCCATCGACCTCTCTGATCGCACCTGGCCCTCCAAGACGATCACAGTCGCCCCGCAATGGTGCAGCGTTGATTTGCGCGATGGAAACCAAGCACTGATTGATCCGATGAACCCGGCTCGCAAGTTGGCGATGTTCCAGTTGCTAGTCAAGATGGGTTACAAAGAGATCGAGGTTGGTTTTCCTAGTGCGAGCCAAACTGATTTTGATTTTGTCCGCGAACTCATCGAGAAAGATCTCATTCCAGACGATGTAGTTATTCAAGTTCTTACTCAGGCACGAGAGCACCTCATTGAGCGCACCTACGAATCTATCAAGGGTGCCAAGCAAGCGATCGTTCACCTCTACAACTCCACTTCGACGCTTCAACGGCGCGTGGTCTTTGGTTTGGATAAAGAGGGCATCACAGCAATTGCAGTAGAAGGTGCCAAGCTCTGTCAGAAACTTGTCGAGACCGTTCCCGGTACCGATATCTTTTTTGAATACTCACCAGAGTCTTACACCGGTACTGAACTTGAATACGCGGCAGAGGTGTGCAACGCAGTTATGGATGTGTGGCAACCGTCGCCTGATTGGAAGACAATCATCAATCTTCCAGCCACTATCGAAATGGCTTCGCCTAACGTGTATGCAGATTCCATCGAATGGATGCATCGTAATCTTGCGTATCGCGACTCGGTTGTAATGAGTCTCCATCCTCATAATGATCGCGGTACGGCGGTCGCGGCCGCGGAGTTGGGCTACCTCGCTGGCGCGGATCGCATCGAAGGAACACTCTTTGGTAATGGCGAGCGCACCGGAAACGTTTGCTTGGTAACGCTCGGATTGAATCTCTTCAGCCAAGGAGTCGATCCGATGATCGATTTCTCAGAGATCGATGAAATTCGTCGCACGGTTGAGTACGCAAATCAACTTCGGGTCCCGGAGCGTCATCCCTACGGCGGAGACCTCGTGTACACCGCTTTCTCGGGATCACATCAGGATGCCATTAAGAAGGGCTTCGAACACATGGAGCGCGAAGCATCGACTGCTGGAAAGACAGTGGATGACATTCTCTGGGCTGTTCCATACCTACCGATTGATCCACGCGATGTCGGCCGTACATACGAGGCAGTCATTCGGGTTAACTCTCAATCCGGCAAGGGTGGAGTCGCCTACATTATGAAGAGCGACCATAGCCTTGACATGCCACGCCGCTTGCAAATCGAATTCAGCCAAGTAGTCCAGTCCAAGACTGATTCAGAAGGCGGCGAAGTCACCCCAGAGGCCATGTGGCAGATATTCGAAGACGAGTACTTGCCCAGTGATCGCGCTGCTTGGGGTCGCTTCTCACTTCGTAGCATGTCGCAATCCTCAAACGTCGAGGGCATCAACGAGCTCGAAGTGACAATGCTTGATCACGGAACTGAAGTCGTTCTCAAAGGCTCCGGAAACGGACCCATCGCGGCCTTCTGCGCTGCCATGGCTGCACACGGTGTAGATGTGCGCGTGCTCGACTATGCCGAGCATGCAATGTCTGCCGGTGGCGATGCACGCGCTGCGGCATACCTTGAGTGTGCGGTCGAAGGCAAAGTGCTCTGGGGAGTGGGAATTGACCCCAATATCCTGACTGCTTCGCTGAAAGCGGTCGTGTCTGCGGTTAATCGAGCCATTCGCTAGGCAGAGTAGGCGCATGGGCCTTTATCGTGACGAAGCGGTTGTGCTTCGCACGCATAAATTAGGAGAAGCTGACCGCATCGTCACGCTCTTGACGCGTGAGCACGGTCAAGTGAGGGCAGTTGCCAAGGGTGTTCGTCGTACGATGAGTAAATTCGGCGCGCGCCTCGAACCAGCGATGCATGTGGATTTACAACTTCACACGGGACGTTCACTTGACATCATCACGCAAGCTGAGACTCTTCACTCATATGGAGACGTGCTCTCTGGTGACTATTCAAAGTGGACGATGGCGAATGCTGTTTTGGAAACTGCAGAGAGATTTACTGCCCTCGTTGAGGAGCCGGCGCTCCAGCAATTCCTATTAGTCGTCGGCGCGCTTCGCACACTTGCCGAGTCCGCATACGATCCGGCAATGGTGCTCGATGCCTTTCTGATTCGCTCACTTGCCGTCGGTGGGTATGCGCCCTCCTTCGACGCATGTTCCCGCTGCGGAGCTCCAGGTCCACATAAATGGTTCTCGTTAGCCGGAGGTGGCTCGGTCTGTGGGGAGTGTCGGCCGCCAGCAACGGCTACCCCTGCTTCTGAGACTCTCACGCTGCTGGGAAATCTCATGGAAGGCGATTGGGAATCTGCCGTCGCGAGCGAAGCCCGCCATCAACGAGAAGCGCATGGCATCGTGGCCGCTTATCTCTCTTGGCATCTCGAGCACGGTTTGCGTAGCCTTCCACTTGTGGAGCGCACATGAGTAAGCCCAAATCACCCACGCCACATCCATCGGGGGCAAAGCCACCGAAACTTCCCAAAGCTTCCATACCTCAGCATGTGGCTGTCGTAATGGATGGCAACGGTCGGTGGGCGAAAGCGAAGGGCCTTGCGCGCACTGTCGGACATGAAGCCGGAGAGGCTTCGCTCTTCGACATGGTTAATGGAGCGATCGAAATTGGCGTCACGCATTTAAGCGCGTACGCCTTCTCTACTGAGAATTGGAAGCGATCACGCGAAGAAGTCACTTTCCTGATGAATTTCAATAGAGATGTGATCCGTCGCCGCCGCGATGAAATGCATGAAATGGGTGTGCGAGTGCGCTGGGCCGGACGCGAACCACGACTCTGGAAGTCAGTGATTCGCGAGTTGGAAGAAGCAGAAGAACTTACTAAAAAGAACAAGAAGCTCACGCTTACGATGTGTGTGAATTATGGAGGTCGTGCAGAAATTGCGGACGCTGCGGCCGCTCTCGCACTAGATGTCAAGCGAAGGAAAGTAGATCCAGATCGCATCACTGAAAAACTCTTTGCAACTTACTTAGATGAACCAGACATGCCAGATGTTGATCTCTTCCTTCGATCTTCTGGCGAACAGCGCACGAGCAACTTCTTGCTCTGGCAATCTGCATATGCCGAAATGGTCTTTCTAGACACGCTCTGGCCCGATGCGGATCGTCGAACGCTTTGGAAGGCGATTGAGATTTACGCTGAGCGTCAAAGGCGCTTCGGTAAGGCTTAATCCACACCTCAGCAATTCGGGGTAGACGAAAGCGGCTTGAGCGATCATCTTGAGCGCATGCTTCTATCGCGTCTGCGCTCCGACCGAGGTAGTGCCACTCTCGAATTCATCGTCTTTGCCATCCCGCTCATCACTCCACTTGTAGCTGGAGCCGTGGCACTTATGCGTATCCATGAGGGAGAGATACGGGCTGACTTTGCGGTGCGCGAAGCTGTGCACGTTCTCAAAGGTGGCGCCGATTCGGCAACGGGATTATTCCAAGGAACATACATTGCTAAAGATGCCATTAAGGATCTTGGCGATGGCCTCACTTTCGAATTCCAGTGTTCGGCAACTCCGTGCTTGACGCCAGGGGCACGAGTCACTGCACGCATCGCGGGTCGGATCGATGGCGGGCTCTTCGCGCGACATATTGACGTGACACATAGCGAATTCGTCGATCTCTTCGATGAGGCTAAGTGAATACATCGCTCATTCAAGATGAGCGCGGTTCGCTACTCCCGCTCATTCTTGGATATCTCGCACTCCTCACTGCTGCGCTTACAGTGGCAGTTTCTATTGGACAAGTAGCGACCGCGAACGCGTTGCTAAATAACATGGCGGAAGAGATTGTGCTCTCTTGTGCGTCGAGCGTTGATCGAAGTACCTATTACTCAAGTGGCGAGCTGACCATCGATTTGGAAAGCGCACGAGCTGTGGCCAGGAGTGCAGTGAGCGCCGAGCGCTCGAACCTCCTCAACGGAATTTCGGTCGACGCCGTGGTCGCCAAAGGGTCTCAAGTGGAGATTGGATTACGTGCGAAAACCCGACTGCTGACCGGTCAATGGCGCTCGCTCTCAGCGCACGCGCGGGCGGAGGTGCGCGTAAACCCGGTAGGGTAGGCGTGTGGCTGATCGCGAATTACGTATCGAAATCGAGGCGATTGATTCCACATTGGCATCTATCGAATCGGTCCTCGACGTCACTACTTTGCGGGCGCGCATCGCCGAACTTGAAATCAGTGCCTCCGTGCCAGATCTCTGGGATGACCCAGAGAATGCTCAAAAAGTGACGAGCGAACTCTCTTATGCTCAGGACGAAGTAGCCAAACTCGGCGCCCTGCGTTCTCGTTTGGATGATCTGAGTCTCTTACTTGAACTTGCCGAAGGCGAAGAAGATGCGAGCGCTCTGGCCGATGTTGAAGCCGAACTCGACGCGCTCACTTCGGAAATTGGCGCTATGGAAATTCGCACTCTGCTCCACGGCGAGTACGACGCCCGCCAAGCGCTAGTTACCATCCGTTCAGAAGCTGGCGGCGTCGATGCCGCCGACTGGGCCGAATCCCTCCTCCGCATGTACCTCAGGTATGCCGAGCGCCATAATTACAAAGTCGAAGTACTCGACACTTCCTATGCAGAAGAAGCAGGGATCAAATCGGCGACATTTAAAGTGGCAGCACCATACGCATACGGCACCCTCTCGGTTGAGCAAGGAACACACCGTTTAGTTCGCATCTCACCGTTTGATAGTCAGAATCGTCGCCATACATCATTCGCTGGTGTTGAGGTAGTGCCGGTTGTGGAGCAGAGCGATCACATGGAAGTTGACGAAAAGGATTTGCGGATCGATGTATTCCGCTCCAGTGGTCCTGGCGGCCAGGGAGTGAACACCACCGACTCGGCAGTGCGCATTACGCATATCCCCACCAACATCGTGGTCTCATGCCAGAACGAACGTTCACAAATGCAAAATCGGGCGTCGGCCATGGCGGTACTCCAAGCCAAGTTGCTCGAGCGACGCCGGCAAGAAGAGGCAGCCAAGATCGATGCCTTGCGCGGGGATACCCAGGGCTCGTGGGGAAACCAGATCCGCTCCTACGTGCTTCACCCGTACCAAATGGTCAAAGACCATCGAACTGAGTGGGAGACCGGCAATACCGGAGCAGTCCTAGACGGGGATATCGATGGGTTCATTCAGGCAGGAATCCGGTGGCGGCGTGCCACTGGCGCCTAGCCAGCCCGCCCCACCTAGACTCAGGACAGTGATGCGCCCATGATTCGTTGCGAAAACGTCACTAAGACCTATTCCAAACAAGACCGCCCTGCCCTCGATTCAGTAACCCTCGAGGTGGCCAAAGGGGAGTTCGTCTTCTTGGTGGGACAGTCCGGATCAGGTAAATCGACTTTCCTTCGACTCATTCTCCGGGAAGAGAAAGTCACTTCTGGACGGATGTACGTGGCAGGCAAAGACCTCAGCACCCTCTCACAATGGAAGGTGCCTGAGTTCCGTCGCGGCATCGGTACGGTCTTTCAGGATTACCGTCTTCTGCCTAACAAGACGGTCAGCGAAAACGTAGCTTTCGCCATGCAGATTGTTGGTGCTGCGCCAAAGGAGATTGCCCGCGAAGTTCCAGAGGTTCTCGAGCTCGTAGGGCTAGATGATTACGGCCATCGGATGCCCGCCGAACTCAGTGGAGGCGAACAACAACGCGTTGCAATTGCACGAGCCTTCATCAATAAGCCACAAATTCTTATTGCCGATGAGCCAACCGGAAACCTTGACCCCACAATGAGTGTGGGAATTATGAAACTTCTTGACCGAATCAATCGCACTGGCACCACCGTGGTGATGGCAACGCATGATGACAAGATTGTTGATCAAATGCGCAAACGCGTGATTGAGCTCGAAAACGGCCTAGTAGTCCGCGATCAGGTGCGCGGTATCTACGGATATAGCGGGTGATCTGATGCGTGCAGGATTTGTAACGAAAGAGGTCTTGAACGGACTTCGCCGCAACATCACTCTCACTATCGCGGTGGTGATCACCGTTGCCATTTCCCTCTCTTTGTTGGGTGTTGGCTTGCTTGCTAATAGCCAGGTGCGGGTGATGAAGGATTACTGGTACGACAAGATCGAGGTATCCATCTTCTTGTGTGGTCAGCTTTCAGATAGCCCCACGTGTTCTGGTGGGCCAGTCACTGCTGAGCAGCGCGCGCAGATTGAAAGCGACTTGAAGACACTTCCCATCGTTGCCAACGTGTATTACGAATCTCAAACAGAAGCGTTTACACGATTTAAAGAACGATTCAAGGGAACTGCGCTTGTAGATAACGTAACGGCAGATCAGTTGCCGGAGTCTTATCGAGTTAAATTAAAAGATCCCAAGCAATTTGCCATCGTGCAGAGTGCTTTTAGCGGGCGACCAGGAATTGACTCTGTACAAGACCAGCGAACGATTCTCGATAAGTTCTTCAAACTTTTGGGAGTGCTTCGCGATGGGGCACTAGCGATCGGTTTAATCAGTGTGCTTACGGCCGCTCTGCTTATTTCCAACACGCTGCGGATCGCGGCGTTTAACCGACGTCGCGAGACAGGCGTGATGCGTCTCGTCGGTGCTTCGAATTTCTCGATTCAACTTCCATTCTTATTAGAAGGTCTGATCTCCGCCATCATTGGTTGGGGGATAGCTACCGGGATCCTTTCGGCCCTTAAATCGTTGGTCGATGCTCGCGTTGCTCCACTTCTGACATTCACAAACTTCTTCGGCTGGGCAGATGTGTGGAATGCCAGCCTCCTGCTCTTACTCACAGGGCTTGTGGTTTCGGCCATTGCCTCATTCCTCACGCTGCGCAAGTACCTCAAGGTCTAGTAATTCGCCCGACTACACTAGGCGTATGAAACGGGTAGTTGGAGGCGGTCGAGGCGCGCTTATTCGCGTAGTTCTCGTACTCCTGCTTGCCCTGGGGGCCTTTGGGGCAGGACGCCTCACGAATACGAACTCCGGCGTTCTTGATGAGGCGCAGGCTTCCATTTCGCAGTACGGGAATAAGGGTGCCACTCAAGAATTGCTCCGCCGTGCTGCGATCGAAGGCATGCTGCGCGCATCCGGCGATCGCTGGTCGAGTTATTACGGCGTCAATGAAGTGAGTACTTTTGATCAAGCCCTTGCCGGGCGTTACACGGGTGTGGGGTTATGGCTGCGCGCTGGCAAAGGTGGGGGAGTTGAAGTGGCAAGTGTGATTGCCGCCTCTCCTGCACAGAAAGCCGGGGTGCTTGCAGGCGATTCCATCATTTCCGCGCAAGGAGTTGACGTCAGCAGTTCGTCAGTTCCCGTGGTTTCAGCGCTTTTGCGAGGAGATGCTGCTAGCGAAGTCAGTATCACTGTGGTGCGCGCAGGTGAAGAAATCAAATTTACGCTTCCGCGATTCACAGTGACATCCGAGGATGTCACTGCAGATTCATTAAAGAATGGTGTTTTACTGATTCGAGTAAATGCATTTACTCGCGGTGTAGGCAATCAAGTAGCCGATATCCTTGCTAAATCTGCCCACAAGGGGGGCGTAGTTCTCGACTTACGAGATAATCCTGGCGGATTGGTTGAAGAAGCCGTTGCTGTCGTGAGCGCTTTTGTTAGCGGAGGCGTTGTGGTCAGTTATGAGCGCCGCGGCCAAGAGAGTGTTGTCATGGAAGCTGCAGAAGGCAGTAAGGAGCATGGTTCTTTGGCTGTTGTAGTAAATGGCCAATCTGCAAGTGCTTCAGAGATTGTGGCGGCCGCCCTGCAAGATAGAAATAGAGCGGTCATTGTGGGAATGAAGACCTTTGGAAAGGGTACGGTCCAAGAACCACAACTACTTTCAGATGGTTCCAGTATTCAGCTTTCAGTGGGCAAATACCGAACGCCATCTGGACGTTACCTCGAAGGTGCAGGCGTCCAGCCAGATGTTCTTTCGCCGAGTTCAAAGTCCCTCGTCCGCGCAATTTCTATTGTGACGAGCCTTAATACGATCGCTGGCCCAGGAGGTAAGGGCTGATGAAGGAGGTCGGTAAGAAACTCATCGCGCAAAATAAGAAGGCGCGACATGATTACTTCATCGAAGACGTTTACGAGTGCGGCATGGTGCTTGTAGGTACTGAAGTGAAGTCGCTTCGAGCTGGAAGAGCTTCGCTTATCGATGGATACGCCACGATCGAAAACGGCGAAGTATGGCTTCACGGAATACATATCCCTGAGTACACCGAAGGTACGTGGACTAATCACGAGCCTCGGCGTAAGAGAAAATTGCTTTTGAACAAGGCGGAGATTTCTAAACTTATTGGCAAGACAAAAGAAGGTGGAGCCACCATGGTGCCGCTCTCCCTCTATTTCAAAGATGGCAAAGCCAAAGTGGAGATTGCATTAGCTCGTGGTCGCAAGCAGCACGACAAGAGAGCTGCCCTGATGGAGCGCCAGGTCGGACGCGAGACCAGCCGTGAACTCTCGCGTGAAAGAAGCGGCAAGAGCGCGCGCGATAACAAGCGTGAACGCTAGGCATTTGTCCGCTTTTATACGCCAAAAATCGTCTTAACGCCTGTGGTGGCGTACGATATTGCCACGTGCGATTCATACACGGAAACCCTGCTTACGACCTCACCTATGACGATGTATTCATGGTGCCGTCCTCCTCTGAACTTCTCAGCCGACTCGATGTAGACCTCGCTAGTTACGACGGCACTGGCACCACCATTCCGCTAGTTGTTTCCAACATGACCGCGATTTCCGGACGTCGTATGGCCGAGACCATCGCGCGTCGCGGCGGAATCGCAGTTATTCCTCAAGACATTCCGCTTGATGTTGTTAAAGACGTCATCACTTGGGTGAAGTCACGCCATATCGTTTTTGATACACCGATGACGCTTTCGCCACAGGACACGGTTGCAGATGCACTCGATCTGATTTCTAAGCGGGCACACGGCGCTCTTGTAGTGGTCGATGGGGGCAAGCCTGTCGGCATCATTACTGAGGCAGATTGCCACGGGGTTGATCGCTTTACTCAACTTGCGCAAGTGATGAGTGCTGACTTGGTCACGCTCTCGGAAGATACCGATCCAATTTCGGCATTCGATACTCTCAACAATGAGCGTCGTCGCTTAGCGCCGGTGGTCGACAAGAGCGGCAAGTTGGTGGGCATCTTGACGCGCACAGGAGCGCTTCGGGCCACCTTGTATGACGCCGCACGGGATGACCAAGGGAAGCTTTGTATCGCTGCTGCAGTTGGAATTAATGGAGATGTGTCGGGCAAAGCGAAAGCGTTGCTGGATGCAGGGGTAGACACACTTGTTGTTGATACTGCCCACGGACACCAACGCAAGATGATCGAAGCGTTGAAGGCTGTGCGCGCACTTAATCCAAAGGTCCCCATCGTTGCGGGAAATGTGGTGACTGCAGAAGCTGTCCGCGATCTCGTTGCCGCCGGTGCCGACATCATCAAAGTGGGCGTGGGTCCGGGCGCTATGTGTACTACTCGCATGCAGACTGGAGTGGGCCGCCCACAATTCTCCGCAGTGCTTGAATGTGCGCAAGCAGCGCGCGCCTTAGGCAAGCATGTGTGGGCAGATGGCGGCGTCCGCCATCCACGAGATGTTGCACTCGCTCTTGCCGCTGGTGCATCTAACGTCATGATCGGCTCCTGGTTCGCAGGAACGTTGGAGTCGCCCGGCGATCTCCATGTTGATGCGCAAGGGCGTCAATACAAAGAGTCTTACGGCATGGCCTCCTCGCGCGCAGTAGCGGCGCGTACTGCAACTGAGGGTGCATTCGATCGTGCCCGGAAGGCGCTCTTCGAGGAGGGTATCTCCACCTCACGTATGTACATCGATCCAGCTCGTCCAGGAGTTGAAGACCTGGTGGATTCGATCATTGCCGGTATTCGTTCGGCTTGTACGTACGCCGGCGCCTCGTCACTTGCTGAATTGCACGAACGTGCCGTGGTTGGTGTGCAATCTGCGGCTGGTTACGCCGAAGGTCGCCCGCTACACACTTCTTGGTAAACCCCGAAAGCAATTAACCGATTGATTCGCAGAGCACATCAATCGTTGCGGAGTTCTCTTCAATGAGATTCTTTGCTATTGCTTCGAGAGCGGAAATGGTTTCGGGACGAGCGTCGTCCAACGAAGTGCGCCCACTTGCCAGGCTGGGTGTTAAGCGGAAGTAATTTTCCGGACGCAGGATATGAGTCATTTGCCAGTCGATGGCGTGGTTGCCGGCGTGGGCACTGATATCGATGATGGGCCTGGCCCAACTCGCTAATCCCCATTCGCGAACTTCTTCAAATTGCAGCGAGCGAGAGACGGCACCGGTGCCGAGAGAAACAATGGTCATGTCGTCTTCATCAAAGCCCAATGACTGTGCATGCGCGAACGCGCACATCGTAGGGTTATTGGCAAAAACACCACCGTCAATAAAGGTGAGTTTGTCGGGGGATTCGAGACGGGCGGCTGGCTCGAAGTATGTGGGGGCGGCGCTGGTGGCTCGTGCAACGAAGCGCATGAAGTGATCGTTTCGTGGATCCGTTCGGGCATCATGTCGGGTAAAGAAATGTGGTTCGGCTCGCTCTACTTCGTAGGCGGTGATGAGAACTTCGGTAAGTGCATCACTGAGCATCGCCTCGCCGAAGAGTTCTTCGAGAACTCCTTCGATTCCATTGCTTGAGTACCGCTCATGTGCAAGCCCTTTGATGACATCGAGCATCTTAAAACGTGAGCTATCAAAGATCTTCCCGTATGCCGGGCCATAGAAGTCGGCGAGAGCGGCAGCCGACCATCGTGGTTTTCCGTTCTCTCCTGGCAAAGTCAGCGCTAATGCGAGGTGGCCTCCGGCAGAGGTTCCGGAGATGAGGTCGAAGAGTTCGCTGACTGGTGTGCCGGTGCGGCTTTCAATCTCCGCGATCACCATCCCGGGGATGATGCCTCGAACGCCACCACCATCGATGGAGAGAATCTTCATGTAACGAGATTAGTCGGAATCACTCGCGGCACGTTGCAAGGTGGCGGTAAAGGCTTCGAGTGGTTGCGCCCCGGAGATGCCAAACTTCATGTCGATCACAAAGAAAGGTACGCCAGTGGCACCAAGTTGGGCAGCGAGTTGTACGTCTGCGGCTACCTCGCCTTCGTAGGCCGTGGAGTGCAGGATTTCCGACGCGGTTGAAGTGTCGAGACCTGCTCCAGCGACTAAGGGCAAGAGATCTGCTTCGGTGAAAAGTGGGAGCTGCTTCTCGAAGTAGCCGGAGTACATGGACTCAAGTAGTGCGTCGCCCTCTCCGAGGGATTGTGCCCAGAGAAGAAGTCGATGAGCATCGCGTGTATTTCCGGAGAGCGTGCCATCTAGTTTGTACTGCAGACCTTCTTCGGCGGCGATTGCATTTACTCGCTCGTGCATTTCTCGGTAGGCGTTATCGTCGAGGCGGTACTTCTCTTTCAGGAGTTGCTCGGTAGGGGTAACGACTCCGCTCGGCCAATCAGGTTGTAACTGGAAGGCACGGTGTCGCACTACGGCTGTTATTTCGGTGGCCTGTAGGGCGCGCTGTAGTCGACGACGGCCGATGAAGCACCAGGGGCAGACTACGTCGGACCATACATCGATAATCATGTGTTCCTCGTTCTAATTGATGAAGTGGGTTTCGTTGGTTGGAGCCAAGACGACACTCGATTCGAGGACCTCTTCGGTGACGGGATTTATTCTGAAGGAGTAATGCCAGAGACCACGTTCGCCCCGGGCAACCTGCGTTAAGTGTGATGTTCCGTTTCCTCGCACATACTCATCAGTGAGTGTCAGGGGACCATCAAGAGATACTGCCGTGATGGCGGCTTGAACGAAGTGTTCCTGCGCAAGTGCCGCGAGTTGTGTGTTCGGGAGTTGCACGCTCGTGACATTGAGCGTTTGTAATTTCGGTGGGTTCTCTGGTGTGAGTTGCATGAAAATGCTGAGGTGCCCGCTCTTTCCGGGTTCATTCCATGCTATCTGCGCCGCCGAGGGGGTGCGTAACTGCATTACGTCACCACCGCGTAGGCCACCGATGGCATCGATGGCTGTCGCGATCGATGATTTACGGCTCTCCCGCGGTTGATCCATATCTACGTTGCTCGCAAAGAGTTGATCGGCTTGCTCGTCATTCCATGCATGTAGCAGTGAACGCACGGATTCTTGTGCGGTGATGGTGGCAGCCCACGGCGCAACATGATGTGAGCGCACGTCGAGCTGTCGCAGGAGTGCTAGGTGCGCGTGCTTGCCAACACGAGAGGCCCACGCATACGTGGAATTCGCTAAGGCAATAAGCCCATATCCCGAGGCGAGGTGCCAACGCATATGCGATCCATATCCCGGATATCCACCTGAGTGGCCGGCGGTTACGCCAAAGCGCACATCGCTTTCATTTACTAGCCCAAAGCCATAAGCCAGGGTTTCGCCATCAGAGGCCGGATCACTGAAGGGAAGGTGCACATTAGGCGGAATAATTCGGTATCCCTGCTGCATCTCTCTCCGTGAAGCTCGCGAAAGTGGATGGTTGCTGTCGGGATGGGGATCGAAGGCGCTCACCATGCCACCACTCCAGATCGCCAGATCTTCGACAGTACTAAAGAGGCCGCCGAGGGCGGAGAATTCTCCGGCTTCCGAAAATTCCAACTCTTCCCAATTGCCATCTACTTTCTTATGGCCACGAGTGAGGAGAGCGCCATCTAATTCATTTTCGCTAAAGCGCGTGTTCTTCATTCCGAGTGGCTCGAGAAAACGGGAGCGCACGAAATCGGTGAAATAGATTCCGCTCACACGGCTTACTACTCGACCGGCAAGAACGTAAGCGAGGTTGGAGTATTCAAAGCGAGTTCCGGGAATGTGTGCGAATTCGAATCCGCGAGAGATGAGTGATCCTAATTCGTCGGGCGTCATTGCTTCTTGTCGATCAGCCCAGGGATCGTCGGTAGGAAATCCGGGGCTCATGGTGAGCATGAGCCGTAACGTGAGAGCGGGGGAGTCACTCGATGGTAAGCGCACAGCTGACATTTCTGGAAGGTAGGTTGTGATGGGTTCATCTAGATCGAGCTGACCTTCATCGCGCAGAAGTAGTACTGCAGCAGCGGCGAAGCTCTTGGTCATCGATGCAATGCGAAAGATGCTCTGCGAGTGTGGCAGTGTGCCGCCATCCCGCGTTACGCCATAGCCACCAGCATGGATGAGTTTCCCGCGATATGTCACACCGTAAGAAACACCAGGTGCAACTTCATCTTCCACAAACTTTTGAAAGATGGCATCCACTAAAGAAAAATCAGGCTTTAGCACAAGCGCTCCTATTTCAGCTGTGACGAGAAGAATGAGAGCGTGCGCTTCCATGAAAGTTCTGCATGCGCTGCGTCGAAGACTTCAGGGCGATCACTATTGAAGAAGGCATGATCACTTCCTGCGTAATCGAATGCCTCAGCGCTTCCACCTGCTTCGCGAATAGCAACGAGCGCACTCTGAATTCCAGGCGCTGCTGAAGTCCCATCATGTTCACTGCAATGGATAATGGCGGCTTTATTTGTGTAGTTCGACCATTCGGGTGACATTTTCGTCCAGGGAATTCCTGGGTAGTAGCCCACGGTGGCTGTTACCAAGGGGGAAAGGGTGGCACTCCATAGCGCGAGTGATCCGCCGAGACAGAAGCCGACAGCTCCGATGCCCCTTGTAGTGACCTCGCTTCGTGATGCGAGATAACTTGCAGCGCCAGCAATATCTTTTGCGGCCGTATCCATCGCAAGGCCCATCATGAGTCGCATCGCTTCATCAGGTTCTGTGGTCTGTGTGCCGTGATAAAGGTCAGGGGCGAGGGCTACGTACCCGTTTGCCGCAAACTGGTCGACAACATCGGTGATATGGCCAACGAGGCCCCACCACTCTTGGATGACAATGATCGCGCGCCCGTTTGGCGTGGGGGGAAGGGCTAGGTAGCCATCGCAATTGCTGCCGTTGCTCGGAAAGGTGATTTTTTCGCCCATTTTGGCCTCCATCGGTGCGGTAGATGCCTTACTCTCACGCTCGCTGCCAGCGTTGGCAAGTTGTTCAAATAAGTTCGGTGTGTCGCCCCTTGCCAAGTTTGCCTAGGCGACTTACTTTCGTTGCATAGCCTCAAGGTGAGGCGCGAAAGGGAAGCAACCATGAGCGTCATGGATGGCGAGCAAAACAACGCTAATCAGCCAGCCCAAGAGTCACCCGCGGCTGAAGCTCCAACTCAACCTGTAGCACCCGCAGCCGAGGCCCCAGCGCCCGCTGCCGCGCAAACTCCTGCTCCTGCTTCTGGAGCGACGCCACCACCTACGCCTCCTCCTTTTGCGCCAAATTCGACACAAGGCGCAATGCCAAATATGCACGACGGAATTCCTCAAGGCGGAATGCCAAATATGCAGGGTGGAATGCCTGCAACTGGGATGCCACAAGGCGGAATGCCACAAGGCGGAATGCCACAAGGCGGAATGCCAAATATGCAGGGCATAACGACACAAGGCGCAATGCCAAATATGCACGACGGAATTCCTCAAGGT
>CAIPAI010000016.1 GCA_903863015.1 uncultured Actinomycetes bacterium | reverse complement strand
ATGAGCACGAACTACGGTGCAACCTGGTCGGATAAAGATGCCGTTCGAGATTGGAAGTCGGTCTCCATTTCCGGCGATGGACATTTCCTCATTGCCACGACTTCGGGAACGAACAACCTTCTTAGCTCTTCGAATTATGGTGCAACCTGGGAGACGCTTACATCCACCACGAATACTTGGCGCTACACCGCTTCCACAACCAACGGATCAATCATCGCGCTCTGTGCTGACGGTGACGGACTCTATCTCTCGACCGATGCTGGCACGTCAGCATCTAAAGTAAAGGGCTTTTCTGCGTACTCGGTCTCCGAGAACGTCTGCAGTGGCATCGCAATCTCAAGCAACGGAACGAAAATTGTGGCCATTATTGGTCCAGTAGGGCACATGCTGATCTCCACAAACTCTGGTAGCACTTGGAGCGAGGTGAGTCGACTTGCTGGTATCTCGTGGAGTGACCTCACGATGTCGGCAGACGGTACGCGTATCACCGCAATCGAATATTCAACTGGGTATATGTACACCTCAGTAGATAGCGGAGCTACCTGGCAGAAAATTACTGGGAAGTCGATGAATTCGTCTGCTTACACGAGCGCTGGCGCACTAGTTGCCATTCCGCGGAGCACCAATATCTTGGCAGGAAAGGACCTCAGCGGGATTTGCAGTGGAGATGTTGCGAGCTTGTCCACAACTAACAGAGTTAACGACGATGATTCCGCCACACTCTTTGCCTGCTTCACTAACGGGGGACACACGTCGGCACGGTATATGCCGGCGAGCGCTGGATTGATCACGCCAGACGTAGGTCCCTGGATTGTTAATGGAATAAGTTTTAAACCGGGCCCGACTTCCTCGAATGATCCCACGAAATTCTCGCTCTACGGCTGCACTTCTACTCTAAGTACTTCCTGCAAAGTGATCGTGGCAAATGGGCTAACTGGCTTGCGAACCTCTTCTGGAACGTTCCACTTGCGCAATACAGAAACTTATAGTTTTTACCGGGTGGTCTTTGAAAACATCAGGGGCTCAAGTGTTCCGGGGTATGGGGAGAAGCTCGAAATCGCCGAGGTGCAACTCTATGGCGCTCCGGCACCGGTAAGTACGACTTCGAACCTCGGTGGAGGGAGCACAGCGATTGGGGGCTCTTCGCCGCCGGGAATTACACCTCGAGCTAGCGCTCCTAAATCAACATCAGGTGGTTTCGTATTTTCAATCCTTAACTTTGACACCACATATACATGGAATGTGATTCCCACCAATCATGAGAGTGTCGAATTCAACACATACACTGGCGCAGTCACAGTCATTGGAGTTGCATCACAAGCTATCGGCACCGTAATGATCACCGCCACGAAAGTGGGATATGTATCCGCGGCACCTCTCTTTGTGTCCGGAACTGCCGTTGCTCCGGTTGAGGTGACAACTGTGGCGGGCACTCCGACCAACCTCACTCTTGGCCTTAGTGCTGCTGGTTCTACTAGTTCCTTTGATGTCGGAGTAGGTTTGCCGTACTCCATTCCTGCAGGAGCAAGAATTCTTGCAGAGGCTGCGATGACTGATCGTGTCGATGCGGGATTGGGGATTGTGCGTCTTTCGTTGCGCGATTCTTCCAACATTCCGATCGAAACGGTCGCTGACGCGATAGCCATTACTTTGCCAAGCGCGCCAGGTACGGTTCCTGTTTATTCACCTGATGGCACATCGTGGGTGGCGCTCCCGCAGTTGATCCCCGCATACGTGGGTGCGGTTCCGACTTTGTTATCTACGCAGTTGATGGCGTACTACATCGACGCCAATGGCGATACGGTAATTCTGACGAGGAAACTCTGATGACAAACAAGGTGATGGCGAGGATTCGCTTCGCAGGATGCTTCTTGGTCTTTGCAGTGGTCTTCTTCCCCGAGATCGCGCAAGCAGCAGGATTCTTTGGGGCATTGGCGGCACAAGAAACGGCCGTTACGGTAACCATTTCGTCAGCGACTGTTCCCGTTGGGGGATCGGCCACGGCTACTGGCGGTGGTGGTTCTGGCACTGGGGCATATTCGTTTGATTCAGGCACACCAATTATCTGTACCGTGAATGCAACTTCTGGATTAATTCAAACGTTGAGTGCAGGAAGCTGCGCGATTACCGCGACGCGAGCTGGTTCTGATGTATATGCACCTAGTACGTCCTCTCCCACATATCTATCTGTAACGACGCCTGTCGTCGCACCCCCTGCCACACCCATACCCACAGCCGCACCCACAGTGGACCCAGCAGCCGCACAAGCAGCACTCGACGCCGCGGCGAAAGCAACTGCAGACGCTGCGGCAGCCAAAGCCGCGGCGGATGCACAGGCTGCAGCAGATGCCGCCGCCGCTAAGGCCGCTGCTGACGCCGCAACTGCGCAAGCCACCGCCACCGCCGCTGCTTCACAAGCTGCCGCAGATGCGGCGAATGCACAGCGCGCGAGTGATGCGGCCAAAATTGAGGCAGCAGCTGCCCAAGCTGCGGCTGATGCCAAGGCGGCTGCTGATGCGGCCGCCGCACAAGCAAAAGCCGATGCCGCAGCTGCACAGGCCGCTGCAGATGCGAAAGCTGCCGCTGATGCCCAGGCGGTAGCTGATGCTGCAGTTGCGAAAGCTGCTTCGGATGCGAAGTCTGCAGCGGATGCAAAAGCCGCGGCAGATGCAAAAGCCGCGGCAGATGCAAAAGCCGCGGCAGATGCAAAAGCCGCGGCAGATGCAAAAGCCGCGGCAGATGCGCTTGCGAAACTCAAAGCTGCTGCCAGTGCAAAGGCGCTCACCGAATCCATTGCGGCACAGGACGCAAAGACCAAGGCAGAAGCCGCTGCCGCGTCACTCACTCGACAGAAGCTCCTTGATGAAGCTGCGGTCGCGAACGCCGCAAAATCAACCGCGGATGCCAAAGCAGCAGCTGCACAAAAGGCATTAGCTGAAGCCACCTCTGCCGCAGCGGCAAAGGCGCGCACCGCAGCCATTGAACAAGCACAGGCAGATGCTGCAAAGAAAGCCGCTGCTGACGCCAAGGCAAAAGCCGCCTCTGAAGCGCAACAATTGATTGAGGCGAAAGCGACAGGGGATGCTGCTGCGATCGCTGATGCGCAGGCACAAGCTGATGCTGCGGCTAAGGCTTCGGCCGCTGCGGCTGCCAAGTCGGCAGTAGAAAATGCGCAAGCAGTAGCTGCGCAATCGGTGGCATCCAAAGCCAGCGACCGAGCAGAAGCGGTAGCTGTAGTAGCGGAGAAAGCGGCTGCCATAGTCATTGCAGCAGCAGAAGTGCAGCAATCAGCCACTGAAGTAGTAGTCGTCGCCGTTGCTGCACAGCAATCTTTAGTAACAGAAGCTGTGGCAGTCACTCGCAGCACCCAAGCAAATATTTCGGCAGCAACCGCCGTCGCTGTGGGTTTAGTTGCCGCACCTCCCATCCTCGAAGCTCCCACGCTGGAGGATTTGAAACCACAAGAAATCAAAGATACCGGCGGCGTACTTAACGGCGGTCAGCAAATGTATGGCCTGGCATCGGCTCCGCAGGTCGTAGCTGAGGATGGCACCTTGACTCCTGCCGCCCCACTTCCAGGTACAGGATTTGAGATTCCCCCTGAGGCGATCACCACTGAGGCCACCTTCGTTGGACAGCCTGGCGGTACCACTTTCAACTCACCTGATATCGCCGTTCCGATCGTGGAGACGCCTGTGGAGCTTCCAGCTGCTGTGGCAGCAGTGCCTGGAGTTCAAGCTGCGGCCACGTTTGTGAACCAGGCGTACATCTTTTCTGCCAATATTGGCAACGACCTTTCACCATCTACCCGCAAGAAAGCCAAGAAGATCATCATCGCCACCGTCATCGTCGGGCAGATTACAAACATCAGAGTAAGGAGTAGTTGATGAAGAGGTTCTTTAAGGAAGTCACTGCAGACCTTGTGAAGCAGATGTGGACCTTTGTGGGTCTCTTCTCTGCTTGGTTAGTACTCACTGGTTCAGCAAAGAAAGTGGTGGGCATTTCGATCCTGGTTGCGATTGTTATCTGGGTTGCCACCTTCAATTTGCGCCATCACGAGACATCCGCACTGAAGCGAAGAATTCGCGAAGAGAATGAGGAGCGTCGTCGTTTGCTCAGACGAAAGAAGGCAGCGCAACCCGCCACTCAAGATGAAGGTGCACTCTAACTGAGCTTCTAGCTTCTTGACGATCCGGTTGCGCGAGTTCTAGACAGAATTAAGATAACCCGATGTATTACTTCGATGGGAGTCCGATGAGTCGACTGAATTCGCGAGTCGTATTAGTAGCCGCAAGCGTTTGTGCGCTGGCCCTCTCTGTGGTGATGCCAGTTTCCGCGGCGGGAATTCCGGACGAGCAGTGGTCTCACACCGTTATGGGTGATCTGGGCTATCAGGGCATCGTTATCAATGACGCTCTCAATCGAGGTACCAAGGTAGATATGTTTTCGCTACTGACCGCACACGTTGACACGCCAGTCGGAGACTTTGTCTGTTCGTCTACAAACGCCATCAATTGTGCAGGAGCGACGGAATACAACTACTTCGCGATTCTGCCCCCATGTGCATCGGAGGCGAATAAGGATTGCATTGTTGGCATCTCTGCGTATCGTGATGGTTCACTGCTCGGGGAGGGCACTTACAAAGAGACTCTCTATCCAGATCATCTCGATGCTTTTCAAGGAGATTCCTCATTATTGATTCCGGCTCCAAGCGAGCCAAGTATCTGGAGTATTCCTGCTGCTGCGCACTCCAAGGGGAGTGACTACCTCATCAGCGTAGGTCTCAACGGCAGAACTAGCGCAAAGAACCCGACACCTGCATCAGCATTCTTCACCAATATTTATGCGATCGAAAAAACGGAACTCACTGGTGGCGCGGATGCCTCGCGTGGTTTTGGAAAGTACGGGATCGCCTGCGAGCAACAGAGCATGGACGCTAAAGGTGCCAAGTCTTCAGGGTTGGTGGCTGGACAAGTGCCGATAGTGCAATGCGGAAGCCTCCTTGGAAAGATCAACACTGCAGGAAGCCCTGCTTGTTTAATTACTTATGATTCGCAAGGACGTTGTCTGCTGCGCGATCCTCTCGATACTTCTATAACTTTGAAGCTGACGGTCCGTCTCTCTCACGAAATCAACGGTTGGATCCACGGTCGCTTAGCGAATCCAGATATAACTTTGGAGCCCATTGCATCTGGCGGACAAAAAGTGACTATCTCAGCTGCACCACTTCGCGTACCTGTTTTTGCAGCGGGGGATTTATACACGAAACTTCCGCAGAGTCTGCAAAGTGCATACGCAGAAGTGGGCGGGCTTTCGGCGGGCAAGTGGGGGACTTCGAACGCGGATCACGCAACGGGTCCGATCGCGAGCAGGAATGCGACTGCAGAGCCTTTCCCTTACGGGTCAGATTCAATCAACGAATTAAAACTCTGGCTCGACTATGCGGGTAACAAATCCGGAGCAGCGCCCACGACTTGGAGTCTGCGCACACTCGATGATCGCGAAATGCAGAGCGCTAGTCCGTGTTTTAAGAGTGGAAGCGGACTCAAGGGAATCGTGGCAACGAATGCCACTACATATTCAGATGGTCCACCGGAGTTCACAGATGGCACGCTCTCCTATCAAGTGGCCTCGCCGCACTTCTTGCCCGATGGCGTAACGGCGTTTAAGGGAACGTACAACTTGATTATGCGATCCGATGTCGCTCGCTGTTTGTATAAGTTCTCGAGTGCTCCCGTTGAGGCAAAGATTGATGTGATCTCGGATTCTGGAGTTAATAGTGTGGCGACAACCTTGGTGAATGAGAAGAACGGTTGGATCAATCTCTCGGCCTATAACTTCGAATTCTCTGCGCCAAAGATTCAGGTCAAACTCACTCAACAGGCAGTTCAGGTAGTGGCGCCTACAACGAATACCCCAGTGGCGAAAAGTGCACCGAAGATAGCCACGAAGACCATCTCGTGCGTTAAGGGAAAGACCATCAAGAAAGTAACCGCAGTGAAGCCGCTCTGCCCCGCCGGCTATGTGAAGAAGTAATCAAGATCAAGAAAGTGCGCCGCATAGGACTTGAACCTATAACCCGCTGATTAAGAGTCAGCTGCTCTGCCAGTTGAGCTAGCGGCGCATGCGCTTGCGCGCGTTGGAACCCTACCAGCGTGTGGGGCGTGGTCGTGAATCGACCGGCACGCCTTTTCATCCCCAATTTTGAGGCGAGAACTTTGGTTACCCACAGGCGGCGGGGGTGGTCTTGACCGGTGGGGCGCGCCAAGATAGAGGCATGCGAATTCCTCGACTTTTGGCCCTCGCGGTGGCCGCCACCTTGGTCGCCGGGATAGCCAATGCCACCCCAGGGGAGGCCGCCACCAAGCCCAAGAAGAGTGACACGGCGATGTCTGTCCTCAATACGCTGGCAGTAAAGGGGCGCGCCCCTAAAACCGGGTACACCCGGGCGCAATTTGGGGCCGCTTGGAAGGATGTGGATGGCAACGGGTGCGACACCCGGAACGACATCTTGAAGCGAGATCTCACTGGGATTATCTACAAATCAGGCTCGTGTGTAGTGGCGACCGGTACCCTCAACGACCCCTACTCGGGGAAAATCATCCCCTTTGAGCGGGGAGTAGCCACCAGTAGCGATGTCCAAATCGATCACGTGGTCGCCCTCTCTGATGCCTGGCAGAAGGGGGCCTTCGCCTGGACGGTCGCAAAGCGCACCAACCTCGCCAACGATCCTCTCGAATTGCTCGCCGTTGACGGTCCATTGAATGGGCAGAAGAGCGATGGTGATGCAGCTACGTGGCTGCCGCCGAATAAGGCATATCGCTGTCCCTACGTTGCCCGCCAAGTCGCGGTGAAATCGAAGTATGGAATCTGGGTCACTCAAGCGGAGAAGGATGCGATCGCCAAGATCCTGGCCACCTGCCCCAATCAGCTGATTCCATCCGCTTAGCCGGCGGCAAATTCACGCCCTATATATAGGTGTGCGACTAAGTTGGTCACATGTCCCAAGTAAGAGCGCCCCGAGTCCTGGCCATCGTCCTCAACGGGGTGGTCGAAGACTCCCGAGTGCTCAAGTGTGCTTACTCAGCCGGTGAGGCGGGTTGGGACTCACTCATCCTCGGAACCACTCGCAATGGAAGTAAAGATCAATTCGAAGTGGGGCGCGCTCGTGTACTCCGCGTGCCCGCGAAAGCTCCGGTAGGAACGGGTTTACTTGCGAAAGTTTTGCGCCGCGGCCGCTATTACGTCGCACGATTCAAATTTCACTTCCTCCCTGCGAAACCTCCGGCGATTCCAGGGCTTGGACGTGCAGTGGCCACGATGAAGCCCTATGCGATGTCTTTTGCCCCCGATCTCTTACACGCGCATGATTACAGCGCCTTGCCGGTGGCTGATGCGCTCGCGAGCGCCATCGCATCATCGGGGAGAGTGCGACCCAAGGTCATTTACGATGCACACGAGTTCTTACAGGGTACGCAACATCTTTCACCATCTGCTCATGAAGCTTTCTCTACGGCTGAATTACAAATCGCGCAGAAAATAGATGCGATGTTTGTAGTGAGTCCGCAGATGGGACCGATGCTTAAGGAGTATTTGAAAATTGCGATTGATCCTGCAGTGGTGGCCAATGATCCCATAAGCCAAGGTCGCCGAGAGAGCGCGCGTGCGCTCCGAACCGATGCAGGCATTGCTGAAGGTGTTCCGCTGATGGTGTATTCCGGCGCGGTGGCACCGCAACGCGGATTGGGAACGGTGCTTGATGCGCTTCCATCATTACCAGGAGTTGCACTCGTCATCATCGCGGCGCCGAATAATGTGTATGTTAGAGAATTGATGGCAAGGGCCGCGAGTATGGGTATTTCGGATCGCGTAAAGAATGTTGCATACGTTCCGAATGAAGAGTTGGTCAGTTATCTTTCCGCCGCCGATATTGGTTTGATCCCGCTCTTGCATCGCCCGAATCACGAGATTTCTTTGATCACCAAATTTGGTGAGTATGCGGCCGCGAATTTGCCCATCATCGTCTCGGATGTGAAAACCATGGCCGAAGAGGTACGCACCATCGGAAACGGTGAAGTCTTCACGGCTGAGAATGCCGCGGAATTTGTGGTCGCAACCGAGCGCATCCTGGCCGATCCTGCCAAGTATCGTGCGGCCTATACGGATGAGGTGCTCCGCACCCGCTCCTGGGAGCGGCAGAGCGAGACCCTCATTGCCACATACAATGGACTCGTTAGCGATCGAGCGGTGGAGGTGAAACCTTCAACGCCTCTTCCCTTCACATTAACCAAGCCGCACTCGCTCTCGGGTCCGAATGATGCAAGGAGTGCAACAGCATGAAGGTTCTCGTCACCGGCGGCGCAGGTTATATCGGTTCGGTCACTTCTCACCTGCTGATTGAACGCGGACACCAAGTAGTCATTCTCGACGATCTCTCCACGGGCCACTTCGATGCAATTCCCGAAGGCGCTGAATTTATCGAAGGCTCCATCCTTGATCCTGAAGCGATAACACGTGCGCTCTCCGAAGTAGTTGCTGTGGTGCACTTTGCGGGCAAGTCACTCGTCGGCGAATCCATGGAGAAACCCGATCTTTATTGGAGTGTTAATCGCGATGGATCGGCTGCTCTCATAGATGGCATGAAACGCGCAAATGTAAAGCGCATAGTTTTTTCTTCGAGTGCTGCAACGTACGGTGAACCTACGCGGACACCGATTGATGAGAGTGATCCAACGGTACCCACAAATGTGTACGGTGAAACGAAACTTGCGGTTGAAAAACTGCTGGCTGCTGAAAAGGTTTTCTCATCGATAAGTCTTCGTTACTTCAATGTCGCTGGCGCACTCGTCACTGATAATGATGTGATAGTCGGCGAGCGCCACCTTCCAGAAACGCATCTCTTTCCCAATGTTCTCAACGCTGTGCGCGGCCCCAAGCCAGCGAAATTGACTCTGCACGGCGACGATTGGCCCACTCCGGATGGCACCGGCGTGCGCGATTACGTGCATGTGGTGGACCTCGCGGATGCTCATATCAAGGCGCTGAATTTATTGTCTGGACAGGGAGATATCTCCATATCTGGCCACGTGGCCGTCAACCTCGGAAGCGGAGTTGGGTACTCGGTCAGAGAGGTAATTACGGCTGCCGAAGAGGTCCTTGGGGCCAAAGCGAGCGTGCTGGTTGGCCCACGCCGTGCCGGAGATCCTGCGGTCTTGGTGGCGGGCATCGCTAGGGCGGGGCAATTATTGGGTTGGCGTCCCACTCGTGGTTTGGCCGAAATGGTGGAAAGCGCCGCACGAGTCTAGGTAAACTCCTCTTACGGTTCGTTTTGCGCTTGACAAGTTCCTGTGCGAGCGAGACCGTGAATCCGTGCAGACGAAGGTTCTGCCGCTAATTCTGGGGGTCCCATGAAGAAGGTCTTCACCGCAATCGCTAGCCTCGCGCTGGTCGGCGGTGCCATCGTTGCTATCGCGCCGGCAGAAGCTGCCGTGCTTCGCGTTCCTAAGACATCGTGGCCCGCATGTTCAGATGTGCGCACCACCTACTGCGTTGATTCCGTCACTGTTACACCAGTCGGTTCAACCGCCATCAAACTTACGTACGTTGCTAGCGGTACTGCTGCTCCTGTAACTCCAGCTCCAGCCGCGCCGGTCGTTCCAGCAACGACTGACACTGCTACTGCGACCGATACATCAACTGCCAAAACCCCAGTTGCCCCTGCTCCAGCGGCAGCCCCTGGTCTGGCAACTGCAGGCAAGGCACTCACTGGCCGATGGACCGCTGCTACGTGGGGCGCTGCTGGCCTCGGCGTGCTTGGTTACGACGGCATCGCAGTTGATGCACACACCGCAAACGAGTTCTCCAACTTCGTGATGGTTGATGTACTTCCAACGTTGACCGGAACTACAGACAATCTCATCAAGCTTGCGGGACTTACTTCGAATCCACTCTTCGCTACCTCGATGGATCCAGACATGGTCATCTCCATCAAGCTCAAGACTGGTGATTTCCAGAATGGTGTCACCGTGGCTGTCGGAAATGCAGTCACTACCGATGCCGTGATCGATGCTGCTACTGGCAACACGGTCACGATCACTGGTAGCCCAGTCACCGTTCCTATTGCCTCTGATTCCAAGCAATGCACCGGTGAAACCGGAAAGGCGATTGCAAACATTCGCCAATTCCAGGTCATCATCGTTCCGCAGAATGACGATCAATCAGGCTTCGGTGTTCCGGGAACTTCCGGAGACATGATGGTTGCATCCAACGGATCATGCTCATTGAGCACTCCTGTGTGGAATAACGAAGCGAAGCAAATGACCTGGACTGCCGCAGCGCCGCACTTTGCGGCTGATGGCACCACCGTCAACAAGGGCTTCTACCGCGCGATCATTCCTGCAAAGGATGCGGATCTTCTCTGGGGTCTCAAGAACGCTGCAGATGCCGCAACAGCTCTTGAGGTTTCGGTGACCACCGAAGCTGGCGGCTCCACTGCAGCCACCACCAACATCTCAGTCAAGAACAACAACATCATCATCGATGCCACAGGCTTTAGTTACTCCAAGCCAAAGCTCTCGGTGAAGATCAAGCCTACGTATAAGCCATCCTCTGCTGCGCCTGCTGCAAGCGCGCCAGCGGCAAAAGCTCCTGCCAAGGCTGTTATTAAGAAGATCACCTGCGTCAAGGGGAAGGTCTCGAAGACCGTCTCTGGCACCGCCCCTAAGTGCCCAGCGGGTTACAAGCAAAAGTAATAAATTCTGAAGGGAGGGGCCCGGTGCGCGAGTTGCGCATCGGGCCCCTTTCAGTAGGGTAAGCCAATGCGAATTCGAACTCTTGCCCTCTTGTCCATTGCTACTCTCTTCTTTGCACCTCAAGTGGCATATTCTGCACAGAGTCTCAACGTGAATTTCGCCGACCATTTTGGTGGGGCCACTTCAATTTCGCGTATTACTACGAGCCTTACTTCCGTGTTACAGACAGGCGCTCCATATGGGCTCTGTACTAGTTTTAATGATCCAAAATGTGCCACCGGCGCATCGGCGACGGCCATTCTGCCCATGTGCAAGAGCGCTACCCAGGCAGATTGCGTCGAAGAACTCACTGTTTCAACTCCGCGTGCAGAGAGTGCAACTGCCACACTCATCCGCACCATCGGCACCACAATATTTCCTGCAGATGCTGTCTTAGGTACTCCTGCAGGAGCGGATTGGAGCCTCTTTGAGGTTCCGCAATTAAAGAGTGCCGGCGAGCAATCCCTTTATGCCGTTAAGGTCATGGTTTCACTTGAGAAATTTCCTGGCGTCGGAGTCAAGTCGACTGACTTCTCTGCTTCGGTTATTCCATACACCGTCGGAAATACATACACGCCGACGATGCGTTCGGAGGAGTACACAGATCCATCTGGCAAGACATCCGTTCGTACGGTCGGTGGGGACTCCAAGTGCATCTGGAAAGAATTGACCCAGTGCGGTGTCGAATCAAAATTCCCCGCTGACGCCCGCGTCAAACTCACAATACATATCGGAAATTACTTGAGCACGTGGCTTCACGGTCGTCTTACTGATCCAAATATCACCATCACGGCGATCGATACGAAGCAAAACCGTCTCACGGTAGATGCCCAGCCGGTAGATGTACCGGGCGCTCGTACCTCTCAGGTGCTTGATGCTTCTAATCCGTTGTCCAATGATTTTCGTGACCCCACCGGTAATTTGCCATCGAGTGACATAGAAATGATGGTTGAGGCCTCCGGATCGAACGCTATGCAAACATTTAGTCGTTACGAGAAGTACTTTGGTAATACCGCAAACAAGCTCGATTCGGTCTGGTCTTTCCGGGCATTAGGCGGCAGTTCGGCCATCTCGAGCGCCCTGGGCATGGGCTCGGCGGCCGCTAAGTGCTCCGCACAAGCTTCAACGATCGTTGGCGCGGTCCTGGGTACCTCCTCAACGACTGCGCTAGTCGGCCTGGTGACAACGAATGCCATGACGTATGAGGCATCGCCGCCACAGTTCTCCAATGGAACCTTGAATTACAAAGTAGCTGGCCTCCATTTGAATCCTGATGGATCGGTCTTCTCTGGGAAATACGATCTCTTGATGGACGCCAAAGTTGCTCGATGCCTTTATGGATATACGGATTCAAACGCGCCGCTACTTGCAAGTGTTGAGGTGGTTGACTCAGATGGAACTTCGCGTGTTACCACTGCTTCATTACGCGAATCTAATGGGTGGCTCAAGTTGGGTGTGTATGGGTTCTCATTTTCCTCTCCCACATTGAAAGTAAAGCTCGCGCAAGCTACTCCCGTGGTGAAAGCAGAGACGCCGGCCGCTGCGCCAGCAGCCGCCCCAGCGGCGGCATCAGCAATGGCGCCAGCGGCGGCCCCGGCAACGGCAGCCACCAAAGCTGTTGCAAAAGCGAAGACGATCTCCTGCGTAAAGGGCAAAACGATCAAGAAGGTAACTGGCGCAAGCCCCAAGTGCCCCGCTGGTTTTAAATTGAAGGCTTAGTCAGCCAGTAGTGCGGCACGGACGTGCTCTGGCCAAGGTGCCGAGCCCGAAGTATTAGGTGCGTGCACGCACGCGTGTTGTCCGCGCATCGCAATTTCGCCATTCACGAATGCTTCGAAAACAAAAGTGCAGGAAGAAGTTCCCACACGCTCTACTCGCAAATGGGTAACGATCTCTTCGCCGTAGAAAATACGGCGCAGATATTCCATCGAAACAGCCACGCGAGGGATCGCGCCCACGATTTCAATGCCAAATCCTAAGCGACGCCAGAGCGCGTGCTCAGCCTCTTCCGCCCAGCGGAATCCACTGGAGTAATGCTGGTGCGTGGAGGCGTCAGTCTCGACCCATTGCAGGGTGCGGGTGATAGAAATACTGGCTGGCACGATATTTCCTTCGCTAGACCGTCATGAATGGGGTACGTACCGGCTATTGTAACGGCGTGGTCAGCGTCATTAGTGGAGAAGCGAGCGATCTTCTCACCCGTGCTACTCGGCCTCAGTCTCTCATTTTCACCATTTACGGTGCTTATTCACGTGTGCTCGATAGTTGGCTCTCGGTGGCATCTCTTGTGGAAATGATGCAGGCGTTAGAAATTGAAGAAGCAACGGTACGCAGTGCCCTCAGTCGTTTTAAACGCCGCGGCATCTTGATTGCTGATAAGCGTGGGGGAGCGGCGGGTTACTCCCTCAGCGATGGTGCGCGCACAACGTTTGATGTGGGTGATGCTCGAGTGCTAGAACGCCGCGAAGTGCACTCCGATGAGGGCTGGGTTCTGGCGGCTTTCTCGATCCCCGAAAGTAATCGGGATTTGCGCTACCGATTGAGGTCGCGTTTGATATGGCTTGGTTTCGCACAAGTGACTGGCGGGCTTTGGATCGCGCCGGCACAACTCAAGGAAGAACTACTCTCGCTTGCAAAAGATCTCGCAGTTGAAAAATACATGGATATCTTTTCAAGCACGCATACTGCATTTCGTCCGACCGCCGAAGCGGTGGCATCGTGGTGGGATTTAGATTCCATCGCAAAGATGCACGCTGCCTTCTACGAGGCTCATCAACCACTGGTCGCTAAGTGGAGCAAGAATGGGCAAGGTTCACTTCAGGAAGCCTTCGTTGATTACACGCGCGTACTCACTGCGTGGCGCCATTTGCCCTACTTGGATCCGGGTTTGCCGGCTAACTTCTTGCCAACTGATTGGCCCGGCTACAAGTCGTCAGACGCGTTCTTCGCTCTGAAGGATAAGTTGGCCGATGACGCCTTGCATCACGTGCGCAACGTGGTGCAGATCTAGCTGAGCGCCTAGAAAACTGTGTTGGGCGTCCACTTTCCGTAGACCTCACGGAGTACGTTCACGATTTCGCCCACTGTGGCATAAGCCTTAACCGCCTCAATGCAAGCCGGCACGGTGTTCTCATCGTTCAGGGCCGCTTGTTTGAGTGCCGCCAGCGCGGTGGTAACCCGATCGTTATCTCGCTCTTGCTTGAGCGCATGAAGCGCGTCAACTTGCGCCGCTTCGGAAGCGGGGTCGACGCGGAAGACCTCAAGACTTGGACTTTCACCTAGAAATTTATTAACGCCCACGACAATGCGATCCCCGCGATCGACTTCAAGTGCAAGTTGATAAGCACTATCAGAGAGCTCCCTTTGGAAGTATCCCGATGCAATGCACTCGAGTGCTCCGCCGCGCTTCTCGATGTCGTCAAGCATCGCCCACATTTGATTGGCGAGGTCATCGGTCATCTCTTCAATGACATAACTTCCGGCCAATGGATCAACGTAATTGGTAACGCCAGATTCGTAGGCAACGACCTGCTGGGTGCGCAGTGCAAGAGTCGCTGCCTCTTCAGTTGGGACGCCGAGCGCTTCATCGTAAGCAGAGACGTGCATAGTTTGAATACCGGCGAGCGCTGCGGCCAACATCTCGACAGATGTACGCACTGTGTTGTTCATCGGTTGTTGCGCGGTGAGTGATGAACCGGCAGTGAAGGCAAAAATGCGAAGTTGTTCAGAAAGTGGATTCTGGGCGCCGTATTTTTCGCGCATGAGGCGAGCCCAGGTGCGGCGAGCTGCGCGGAATTTCGAAACCTCAGTGAGGAAATCCATGTTGGAAGTGAGGAATGTAAAGAGCGTCGGGGCGACCGCGTCGACGCTTACTCCGCGCTCGACGGCGGCATCGAGGTAAGCACGAGCGTTTGCGAAAGTGAAAGCTACCTCTTGGACCGCATTCGATCCAGACTCTCTAATGTGGTACCCGCTCATGGCTAGCGAAACCCACTTAGGGATGTGCTTGGCAATATGTTCAATCACATCGACTGAGAGTTTGAGCCCGGCTTCGGCTGGAAAGATTTGCGTGCCACGTGCGATGTACTCCTTGAGCACATCGTTTTGAATGAAGATGCCAAATGCGTTCGGGTCGACCTCGCGTTGCTCCGCTAGGGCAATAAACATTGCTGCCCAGATGTAGCCGATGGAATTTGCGGTGGTGCGGACCTGGCTGATCTTGTCGAGTGGAATACCGTCCATCAGAATTTCGATATCGCGAAGTGAATCGATGGCGACGCCGACTTTGCCGACCTCGCCTGCAGCTAGTGGGTGGTCTGAATCAAGCCCTAATTGCGTGGGGAGGTCGAGGGCAACACTAAAACCAGTGAGACCTTGATCGAGAAGTTGGCGAAAGCGTGCGTTCGTTTCTGCTGGAGTGCCAAAACCACCGTATTGCCCCATCGTCCATACACGTGGTTCTGCACTGATTCCACGTGTGTACGGGTACTCGCCTGGCTGCTCTTTCACGATGATCCTTACTTAGATTCCGCTTCGAGTTCTTCTCTGATGACCTTCTTAGCGATCTTTCCGGTGGAATTCAACGGGAAAGACTCCACAATGCGCACTTCTTTGGGCTTCTTGTAAGAAGCCATGCTCGCTTTGCAATGATCCATCACTGCCTGAGGGTCGACTTTGGCCCCTGGAAGCAGAGTGATGAGCGCGGTGACGCGTTGGCCCCACTCCTGATCCTTGATACCTACGACCGCTACTTCGTGCACCCCTTGAACTTGGGCAATCACTTCTTCGATTTCGCGAGGATAGATGTTGTACCCACCACTGATAATCATGTCGCCCTTGCGGTCCACCAAGAAGAGGCGATCGTGTGTATCGAGGCGGCCTAGATCGCCGGTGTGAAGCCAACCATCGCGCACAGCTTTGGTGACGGTGTTGTCTTGTCCGGCGGCGCCCCAATAACCGCGCATTACATGATCGCCACGGGTGATGACTTCGCCAATTTCTCCGACAGGGACGTCTTTTCCATCCTCATCAACGATACGTACTTCTACACCCTTGCAGGCATTGCCGGCGCTCGTGAGAACTTCGGGTTCGCGAGTGAGGCCGAGAGTGTGATCTGCTTCTGAAAGTACGGTAACCGGGGGAATCGCTTCGACTAATCCGTAGTACTGCACCATGTGAGTAGTGAGTTGCTCGTGACATTGTCGAATTTGATCGGCAGGCATAGGTGCGCCGGCGTAACCGAGCATTTGCAAATTCTTGAGACGTTCGGGGGAGATGTCTTTCATTGCAAGTAAGCGAGCGACCATAGTGGGCACCATGGCGGTGGCAGTGGCTCCACCCGTTTCGAATGCTTCAACGACATGCTCTTCATCGAATTTGGCGTGCACGATTTGCCGCGCGCCGAAAGCAAAGAAGGGAAGCACGAAAAGTCCACTTGTATGAGTTACGGGACCTGCGTGCAGCCAGGCATCGTTTTCGTTCGGTACTCGACCAAAGAGATCCGTCACGATGTTGTTGAGGCTGGAAAAGCGATTGCGGTGTGTGCGGATCGCGCCCTTAGGTTTACCGGTGGTGCCGCTGCTGTAATTGAGTGAGACCAGAGTGTCTGGGCTCACTGCAAGATGAAGCTCTTCGCTGGATTGTGCGGCTAAGAAGCGCTCGTACGGAACTGCGCCCTCATGTTCACCGTTGATGACGATGACATGGTCAACGAGTTCACGAACTTCTTTCGCGTCATCCCAGAATTTCGCATCGAGAATAAGAACGCGCGCGCCGCAATCGGTGGCGATGCGGATCCAATCAGTGGGATGGAGACGGTAGTTGAGCGCAACGCGGCAGAGACCAGCGGTCGAGATACCGAGATCGGTTTCGATGTACGTATTTTGATTGCTCTGTAGATCAAGAACGCGATCTTCGGTCTCTAGGCCAAGTGCGCGCAGAGCGCGAGCAAGTTGCATGATGCGCCCGCCCACTTCGCCGAAGGTAATATCTCCCTCAGGTCCGGTAAGTGCGATCCGATCGCGGTACTTTCGCATCGAGCGCGCAACAAGTGTCCCTACATCCATCTTCGCTCCTAGTGCTCTACCTGTGAGTGTGCTACCTGTGAGTGTGCTACCTGTGTACCGGGCGCTACGTATGCAGCGTCCAAAATCCAAGCGCCATCCGGAAGTACCGTGACGGGGTTAATGTCGAGCTCGCTCATCGCGGGCCAATCGCTAGTTGCATCGCTCAAGCGAAGCACCAAGTTGACGAAAGCTTCACGATCAGCGGCGGCAGCTCCGCGCGCACCCGCAAAGAGTTTCGTGAGTCGTGTCTGGTCGATCATCTCGTTCACATCGTCGCCAGTCACGGGCAAGAGGCGCAAGGCAACATCCGAAATGATCTCCGTAAGCACCCCGCCAACGCCCACTGTAAGTACGCGGCCCAGCGCGCTGCCGGTAATGCCCACGAGCGCTTCAACACCTTTAGGTACGAATCTCTCCACGAGGACATTTCCACCGAGTCGCTTCAATTGTGCGAAGGCTAGCTCGGCGCCGTCGGCGTGAACATCGAGGAGGACACCGCCGGCATCGCTCTTGTGGAGCAAGCCGGGTACAACTGCTTTGAAGACGGCTCGGCCGCCCACGCGTTCTACTCCAGCAAGAGCCTCACTAGCCGTGGTGGCAAGAAGCGATTCTGGAATTGGGAGCCCCACCGACGCCAACGCGTTCTTTAACTCAATTTCGTTTACGTCATCTGTGGGAGTTGCAAGTGGCGTGCAGAGTGGCGCGCGAACTGCGCTGGATTTCTTTGGTTGCGAGACTGCATGCAGGATCGAGAGGGCGCGCACGGCGCGTTCAGGTGTGGGAAAGGCTGGAATCTGGGCGGCATTTAAAAGAGTGGCACCTTGAGGGGCCAGAGCGGCGGCGCCAGTGCGCGCCACCACGATAGGAAGGTCGCGGACTTTGCGAGTGGCCACGAGTGCATTTGCGATCTTCTCTACATCGGTGCCAGTGAGTACGCAGAAGCACGCGACGATGGCATCAACATTCGCATCTGCGGCTACAAGTTCTAAACATTTTTCGAAAAGTCCTGGTTCGCTCATCACGGCGGCGGTGACGTCGACTGGGTTGGTTGCGTTGCCATATGCCGGAATGACTTCTGCTAGCGCTGCCATAGTTTTTGGATCAAGCGCCGCAAGTTCGAGGCCTTCAGCTTCGAGCGCATCTACTGCGAGGATTCCGCTGCCGCCAGAAGTTGTCACGATTGCTACACGCTTCCCGGTGAGTGTGCGCTTCGATGCGAATGCGGCACCTGCGTCAAGGAGGTGTTCAACATCGTTTACGCGAATGGCGCCGGCTGCTTTGATCGCCGCGTCGACAACGCGATCCTCACTAGCGAGTGCTCCAGTGTGTGATGCAGCAGCGGCGGCTCCTGCACTTGAGCGGCCCGCCTTCAAGATGGCTGTGGGTTTCTTGCTAGCGATGGTGCGCAATGCATTAACGCTCTCTAAACCTTCGAGGTAGAGCAGAACACCAGAAATGTCGGGATCAATGGCGAGTTCGCTGGCGACTTCCAGCGCTGTGACGTCGGCTTCGTTTCCGGTGGTGACTGCCACGCCAATCGGCAAGCCGCGCTCTTGCGCTAACGAGTAGGTTCCATAACCAAGGGCACCTGATTGGCTCACTAGTGCAAGTGAACCACTCTCCACGCGAGTGGAGTCAGAGCCAAAGACCGGACTAAAGGTTGCGAGAACTTTTTTGGCTCCGCCCACCGAACCGATGCAGTTGGGGCCTACCAAACGCATCCCACCTGCTTTAGCAATCTTCACGAGTTCTATTTGTGCAAGCGCGCCCTTAGCGTCAGCTTCAGCAAAACCAGATGACATGACAACAGCGACCCCAACACCAGCTTTCGCACAATCAGAAACGGCCTGCGCCACCGATGTCGCTGGCACCATGATGAGCGCCAATTGGACTTTCTGCGGAACTTCATTGATCGATGCATATGCATCGAGACCAAGAATGGTTCCGCCTTTTGGATTTACGGGAAAGATCTTCCCTTGATAGCCAAAGCGTTGGAGATAATCGAGGGGGAGGCGTCCCATTGCGCCGGCACGTTCGGTCGCACCGATGATCGCAATCGATTCGGCGGACCAGAGCGGAGCGAGTGAGGTCACGAGATAGCCGCAGTGCCTTCGATTTCGACGAGTGCTGCATCGTCCCATAGGCGTACGACGCCGATGAGTGCCATCGCGGGGTAGTGCTTGCCGATATGGCGCTTCCACACTTCTCCAATTTCGCGCGCATGCGCTCGGTAATTAATCGGATCTACGGAATAGATGGTGACGCGAGCTAAATCTGAAGGCGATCCGCCCGAAGCGGCGAGCGCCGTAAGCATATTGGTGAGAGCTTGTTCGAATTGCTCAACGATTCCATTGCCGACAATCACATTCTCTTTATTCAGTGCGGTTTGTCCGGCGAGGAAGATAATGCGCGCGCCAGCAGGGGCAACCATGGCATGGCTAAATCCCACGGGCGGAGCGAGGACCTCCGGATTGATTGGTTCAAGCATTGCTCTCCCTTTCAGGTAGGTCGACAGCGGTGCCATTGCTATTTCCGTTGATCAGTCGAAGAACTGCATTAGAAACCTCTTGCACTGTAAGTAAACGTCTATTTGGTTCGTGAGCCACGAGTGCCGCGATTACGGATTCTTCGCTCGCTCCGGTGCGCGCCACAACGTTTGCGACTGAGCGTTGGGTCATCGGCGTATCAACATAACCAGGACAGACTGCGTTGACCGTGACTCCACAATCGGGGTTCTCTGCGGCAACTGATCGCACTAGCCCCAATACCCCATGTTTAGCTGCCGTGTATGCGGCGATGTAAGGAGCGCCAATTTTTCCGGCGCTGCTAGCCACCACAACAATGCGGCCGAACTCTTGCGCCTTCATCGCCGGGAGTGCCGCTCGCATCATCTGAAAGGGCGCCGTGAGGTTAAGTGCGATTTGGCTATTCCATAATTCATCGCTGGTCTTTTCAAACTTTGATGAGATACCTTCGCCAGCGTTGAGTACAAGTACGTCGAGACCCCCTAAAAGCTCGGTGGCTTTGCGCACTATTTCAGTGGCGTTGGTGGTGACATCGGCCGTGATGACATACGCGTTCTCTGCACCGGCCGCACTCTCTAAGAGTTCGCTCTCGGTGCGCGCGGTGAGGACCACCTGGTGACCGGCTGATATGAGATCATGGGCAATGCCGCGTCCGATTCCGCGGCCCGCCCCTGTTACTAGGCAACGCAGAGAGGTAGCGATCATGACCACCCCTTCGCTTCAGAGAGATCTCGGATTAGATCTCGGACGTGATGTTGGACGTGATGTTGGGCGTGCTACCGCAGGGGGCCTACTCTTCCGTCTCAGTGATCAAGGCGGAATAGTGCGTATCCCTTGCGATCGGCAATAATACGACAGATGAGTACCTCACGCGCCGTCCTGGCCAATGCCACCCGTACCCCCTTTGGGAAGAACCGGGGCACCCTCTCGGCTATCCGCCCCGATGACCTCTTTGCCGCCACCCTGCGCGCCCTGGTGGATCGGACTCCGGGCCTGGACCCTGCAGATATCGAAGATGTGATCGCCGGCGATAGCAATGGCGCCGGAGAAGATAATCGCAACGTGGCTCGCATGGGAGTTCTCCTAGCTGGCTTGCCCCACACGATTCCTGGTGTCACCCTCAACCGCCTCTGTGGTTCCGGGGCCGAAGCTATCGTGCAAGCCTCGCGCGCGATCCGTTCGGGAGATGCCGACATCATGATTGCTGGCGGCGTGGAGAGTATGAGTCGGGCGCCATGGATTGTGGAGCGCAGTCAAGAAAAGGGTGCACCTGCCCTCTCGCCGGATTCCGTTGCACATCAGAGCGTGGTCGGTTGGCGCTTAATTAATCCCAAGATGCACCCCGATTGGATTCTCTCGTTGGGTCAGAGTTCAGAGCGGATTGCAGAGCGCCTCGGAATCGGTCGCGCTGAGCAAGATGAATGGTCCGTGCGCTCCCATGTGCGTGCACATGCAGCGTGGGAGGCCGGCCTCCATGATCACGTCTTTGAAATGAACGGACTGGCGCGTGATGAATCGATTCGTCCCAGCACCACGATGGAGAGTCTCGGTGCGTTGGAGTCTGCATTCACTCCCGGAGGAAGCGGGACTGCCGGAAATTCATCGCCCATCAATGATGGTGCCGCGGCTTCACTGATAACAAGTGAGCGCGCTGCACACTCACTTGGATTAGAACCGATGGCGTACATACTCTCGTCAGCAGTGACAGCGCTGGCACCAGATGAATTCACTCTTGCACCTGTTCCGGCGATCCATCGCGCGCTCGCGAGAGCGGGTAAGTCGATTCGAGATGTGAAGGTCTGGGAGATTAATGAAGCCTTTGCATCCATGGTGCTCACTGTCTTGCATGAGATTCCGGAGATTAATCGCGACCTTGTTAATCCCAATGGGGGAGCGATCGCCATCGGTCATCCAGTGGGTGCCTCGGCCAATCGGGTGGTCATGGAGCTCGCCCGTGAGCTCCGCCGTCGCGGTGGCGGCATCGGGGTGGCGGCTGCCTGTATTGGGGTAGGGCTGGGAATTGCCTTAGTGGTTGAGGCATAGATAAATAGGTCATATGCCCCATAGAGGGCTAAAAGGACTTTTCTCCACAGAGAGTTTTTAAAAGACACCAATAAATTAATGTTGCGCATGATTGACGGGCGTGAATGGCGCGCGAGATGATTCGCCGACCGTTGGTACACCTCCGACCAACGCCTGGACAGACAAGGGAGTTTTAATGAAGTTCTCTAAAAGTCTTGGCGCGGTACTCGTCACTGCTGCACTCTTTGTAGCTGGCTGTACTTCGACAAGTAGCTCTTCAGAGTCTGCAGCCCCCGCAGCCGCTGCTGCATGTGATGCACCAATCTTGATTGGTGCCGCAATGGCTCAGACCGGATTCATGTCACCATTCGATGGTCCTGCTCTTACTACAGCTCAAATCGCCGTAGACAAGATCAACGCCGCTGGTGGCGTCAATGGTTGCCAACTGACTCTTGAAGCAGTGGACACCGAGACCAACCCTGACAAGGGTCAACAAATCGCAACTGACTTCATCTCAAAGGGCGCGAAGCTTCTTCTCGTTACTTGCGATGCTGATATCAACGCAAAGTCTGCACAGGTCGCTAACACCGCAGGTGTTCTCGTCATTGCTCCTTGCGTAGGTTCAACTGCAATGGGCCCAGACAACGGCCTTCCACTCGGCTTCTCGCTCGGTTCTGCTGTTCCTGGCGAATCAGCGATCATGGCTGAGTACGCCTTCGAGAAGCTCGGCAAGACCGCGACTCTCTTCAAGGATATGTCGATTGCTTACACCACCAGCCAATGCGATGCTTTCGAAGCACGCTTCAAGGAACTCGGTGGAACTGTGAAGTCTGTGCAGCAATTCAGCCAGACCCAAGCAGGCAAGCTCGATAAGCCAGTGACCGCACAGGTTGCTAACGCAAAGAAGGACGGCTCTGCCGTTATCGCACTCTGCTCATACCCAGGCGGTGGCGCTGAAGCCGCCGCTGCTATCCGTGGTGCTGGCGTTAACACGCCAATCATCTCGGGCTTCGGTATGGACGGTGCCTTCTGGCGTGCAGCAGATTCGAAGCTCAACGACTACTACGTCGTAACCTACGCATCTGTCTGGGGCGATGATCCGAATCCAAAGGTCAACGATCTCCTCGCCGCATTCCAAACCAAGACTGGTGGCCCAGCTGGCACAAGCGGTCTCATCACTGGTGCATCTTCAGTTGAAGCTTTCGCGCTCGCCGCAACGCGCGCCGCAAGCTTCGATGGCAAGGCACTTGCTGGCGAGATGGAGAAGTTCAAGAACGAAGACCTCACTGCAGGTCCGACTTCATTTGATGCAACCCTCCACGTGAACGTCTCACGCCCAATGGCCGTGTTGAAGATCACTGATGGCAAGGATGCATTTGTGGAATACCGTGCGGCCGTTAAGCCCACCTTTCCAACAAAGTAAATAGATTGAAGTAAACGCGAGGTGCGTGGGAAACCGCGCACCTCGCGTTTATTATTAGGAGAGAAGTTCTGAGAATTTTATGAGCGATAAGTATGCGAGAAGGAGTACCGGTGAATCGAGCATTCGAGGCTGCTGAAATTAGCAAGTCGTTCGGCGCTCTTCAGGTGCTCGACAACGTTTCAATCACTGTGAACGCTGGTGAGTCCGTAGGTTTGCTGGGACCCAACGGCGCAGGTAAGTCGACCTTGATTAACATCATTGCTGGATACGAGAAACAAGATGGTGGCCTCGTTACGTTAGATGGCACGCCGCTTGATGACTATGCCCCGCATGTGCGCGCTCAAATGGGTGTAGCTCGCACTTTCCAAGCTGGGCGCCTCTTTCCACAATTAACAGTCGCAGAGAATGTGGCACTGGGTGCCCTGGGTTTGGGGCTCTCCGGAAAGATCGCACGTCAACGCAGTGAACATGTTCTCGAAGTTCTAGGTATTACTGATCTTGAAGGCATTCCGGCCGGTGGGCTCTCACATGGGTCAGCCCGACTCGTCGGATTAGCACGAGCACTTGCTGCGCAACCCAAGTATTTGATTATGGATGAACCCGCTGCGGGATTAAACGAACACGAAGTACCTGCGCTCCTTTCTGCGTTATCCAAAGTCCGGGAAGAGACCGGATGCGGAATGCTCCTTGTCGAACACAATGTCGGCTTGGTAGCTCAAGCGTGCTCGCGCGTTGTCGTGCTCGCCGCTGGATCCATGATTTTTAATGGAGACCCACAAGCGGCGCTTAATGATGAAGGCGTGAAGAGCGCATATCTAGGCGACGCAGCATTCGGAAGTGGCCACTAATGACACTCTTTGAAGTGAAGGACTTGCGCGCTGGCTACGGAAAAGTAGATGTGCTCTTTGGAGTATCTCTGACCGCTAGCAAGGGTGAACTAATCGGCATCGTCGGTCCCAACGGCGCAGGTAAATCAACGCTCTTTGGAGCCATCGTGGGCACGGTCGGTATGCGCGGCGGTTCAGTATTTCTCGATGGTGAAGATATTTCGGGCAAGCGCCCCGAAGATATCGTCCGCCTGGGTCTCTCACTTGTCCCGGAAGGTCGCCAAATCTTTGGTGGCCTCTCTGTTATCGAAAACCTCACCCTTGGTCTCACTGGCCGCCGCGATAAGCACGGTGAGAAGGGCGCCTTGGAGCGCGTGCATGATCTCTTCCCAGTCCTTACTACTCATCGCGATCATCAAGCCGGAATGCTCAGCGGTGGACAGCAACAACAACTCGCTATCGCGCGGGCTCTCGTCGCAGATCCACGTGTGCTCCTGCTCGATGAACCGAGCCTCGGTCTCTCACCTACGGTTGTCAAAGATGTATTCGACCGGTTGATTGCGATTGCCGAATCGGGAACGGCAGTGGTGATCGTCGAACAACGCGCACATTTGGTTACGCGACTTGCCGAGCGCACTCACGTGCTTCGAGCCGGCAAGATGCAAGCTACTTTGACGAAAGAAGATGCAGCCGACGAAGCAAAACTCGCCGCTGCCTACTTCGGAAATTCGGGGGAGTAGATGATTCAAGCAATTTTAGATGCAGTGAGTTTGGGTGGTGTTTACGCCCTAGCCGCTCTTGGTCTCGGTCTGGTCTTTGGAGTCATGCGCTTAGTCAATTTTGCGCATGCAGAGTTGATTACAGTCGCCTCATACACGTTGGTAATGACTCATCAATTCCCACTCCTGGTCAGCATCATTTTCTCAGTGGTGGTAGCTTCGTTAATGGCGCTCATTATGGAACTCGTCGCCTATCGCCGCTTACGTGGATCAAATCCGGCCACCATGCTCATTGTCTCCTTCGGCGTCAGTGTTCTGCTGCAAAAGGTTTATGAATTAGTTTTTGGTGCCCTGCCGCGCTCGGCTTCAGTGGCAACGTGGATGACCGGTGCATTCACGGTCGGAGGCGTCTCCATTACTACGGCAAGTGTGGTCACCATCGTCTTGGCCGTAGTGATTCTGCTAGCGATGGGCTATTTGGTAGAGCGCACGAAACTCGGATTGCAACTGCGTGCCGCGGCCAGTGATTTCCAAACTGCAAGGTTGCTCGGCGTGCGCTCGAATCGACTAATTGCTTCAGCGTTCGTGATCAGCGGTGCTCTTGCTGCGGTCGTAGCTTTTGTGAATGTGGTGGGCAATCCGCAGGTCGACCCCCGCTTTGGTCTCGATATCACCATCCTCGCTCTTGTGGGCATCGTGGTTGGCGGCATGAATAGTCTTCGCGGCTCCGCGCTGGGCGGATTTATCGTTGGCGCAGTGCTCTCGCTTCTCAATGTCATTCTCGGCAACGGTCGGGTCTACGCGTACTCGTGGATGTTTGTCATTGTCATTGTTATCTTGCTCGTTCGTCCTGGCGGCATCTTAAGTAAGTTCGCTACGAAGGAGCGTGTCTGATGACTACTCGACTTCGGCTCCAAGAACTCCTCGGGCCAATTTTACTTGTGGTCGCTTTTTCGTATGCGGTCGGCCTGCAATCTGCCCAGGGGCTACTCATCGTGCAGAGCACTTTGGCGCTCTTCGTGATGGTGCTTGCGCTTCATGTTTTCGTAGGTAATTCGGGTGTGCTCTCGTTTGGACATGGAGCGTTTGCCATGTTTGGCGCCTTTGCTTCGGGAATTGTTACAACCCCGAGCAATATCAAAGAGCACTCCCTACAGTTGCAACACCTCTACCCGTTCTTGGTGAACTTAAATCTCGGCATGTATCCGAGCCTCGTTCTGGCCATCCTTGCTGGAGCGATTGTCGCAGGGCTCTCGGGGTTACTCCTCATGCGCCTTAACGGTTTAGCTGCTGGCATCGCAACCTTTGCTCTTCTAGGTGTTGCTTACAACATCTTTTTTAACAACAACCGAATTGGGCCCGGCTCTCAAGCTCTGCTTGCCCTGCCGCCATTCCAATTTTTTGAAGAGCCAGTTGTCTTAACGGTGATAGTGATGCTCGCCGTCTACCTCTTTGGCATCTCGCGTGCAGGTCGTACTTTGCGCGCCACTCGCGAGGATCCACTGGCGGCGCCTGCTTTGGGGATCAGCATCATGCGAGTGCGCTGGATTGCATTCACACTTTCGGGCGCTATCGCAGGTCTTGGCGGTGCGATGTTTGCTCACGTAGCCGGAACGGTACAGGTTCAGGATTATTACTTGCCGTACACCTTCATGACCCTTTCCATGTTGATCATCGGTGGTGGGGCGAGTCTTTGGGGCGCAACCGTAGGCACGCTATTGGTCACCGGTATAGGCCAGATCCTTTTGATGATGGAACAACAGAAACCCATTCTTGGAATTGTTGTTCACTTGCCGAACGGAACTCGTGCCATTGTTATCGCACTTTCCCTCGTGGTGATGTTGCTGTGGCGCTCCGACGGAGTTACCAAGGGTCGCGAATTTAAATTAGGAATGCCTAAGCTTCGTAAGTAAGGCTTAACCCTTCAAAGTTTCTTCGAGTTGCTGAAGATGAGCTTCGATATGTCCAGTGGCTAGAGCTACTGCTGCATGTAAGGGAAATTCCCCGCGTTCCGAGTGAGTTCCTTTGCGATTCCAGGCGTTGGAATCGAGCGAATCAAGTAAGTCTGCTGACGCGCGACGGGCGCCTTCCACTAACGCAAGTGACGCTGCTGCACTTCTGGCTGCGTAATTGAGACGTGCGGGAAAAACTTCTTCATCGAATGGCTCAATGGTGGGGTTTTCTTCGCTCAAGATTCGCATAAAGCGAGTAGTAAAAAAAGCCTCGGCATCGGCCATGTGATGGACGATGAAGGCGGGGGACCACTCACCATTAGCGGGGGCAGAATTCATTTGTGCATCCGAAAGGTTTTTAGCCAGGGCGATGAATTTCTCGCCAGATGCACGGTAGGCCGCAGCGATTTCTTTACTCATGGGGTTAGCCTGCCATGAATCTGCCACCGTTGACGTCTAAGACGACACCGGTGATGTAGGAAGATTCATCGCTAGCTAGGAAGAGCACTGGGTCGACGCACTCTTGGATGTTGGGCATGCGCCCGAGTGGAATGGAGTCAAGCACTTCGCGGCGATCTGCCTCAGGCAGCGCATCGAACATTCCTTGAAGGCGATCGGTCAGAAAGAGTCCAGGTGCGATGGCGTTGACACGAATATTTTCGCCACCCACTTCTTTTGCCAGGCGGCGGGTGAGTCCGAGTAATCCCGCCTTGGCAGCAGCATAAGGAACGCCCGTGACGGGGCTTGCGCTACGACCGCCGATGGAGGAGAAGGTGACGATCGCACCTCGACCTGCTTGGCGCATGAAGGGCAGTACCGCGCGGGCGCAGTGGAAGGTGCCTTTGATATTGACGTCGAGCACGAGGTCGAGGTCATCTTCGGAAATGTCATCAAGATCGCGCGGGGTGCCCAGGGATCCGCCGGCGGCGGCGATCAGGGTATCGATCGGTCCGAGTTCGGCCGAGAGCGCCTCGATGGCGACCTTCACGGCTTGACCATCGCGGACATCGACCACGCGTCCGGCAGCCTTGAATCCAAGAGAGCGGAGGTGGGCGACTGCCTCATCGACGCCCTTCACATCCAAGATCGCCACATGTGCGCCCGCTTCGGCCGCTCCCAGTGCAATGGCCCCACCTAAGCCACCGGCGCCGCCTGTGACGACCGCTACACGTCCCGCTAGTTTCATCTTCTCTCCCGCCTCGAACGCGCCCTAAAAAAGTCATTTTACGTGTGGCATAGCCAGTACTTCTATCGTAGGGTTGGCGATAGTCAAATTCCCGCTATGACCAGCACGCCCTAGGAAGGACTCTACGCCATGAAGATTGCCGTGATCGGAGCTGGCCCCGGAGGTCTCTACTTCTCGAGCCTGCTCAAGCAGGTCGAGCCGCATCACGAGATCACGGTCTGGGAGCGGAATAAGCCGCTCGACACTTTCGGCTTTGGAGTCGTTTTTAGCGATCAAACCCTCTCCGGCATTCGCCTCTCCGATCCAGAGATCCATGAAGAGATGGCCAAGAAGTTCGCCTACTGGGATGACATCGATATTCATTTCAAAGGCGATGTGATTACCAGCGGGGGTCATGGCTTTGCGGCCATGAGCCGCACCGATTTGCTTGAGATTTTGCAACGTCGTGCGATTGCGCACGGAGTGAACGTACTTTTTGAAACAGAAGCCCCACCAGTTGAACAATTGATGGCCGAGTACGACTTGGTTCTTTCTAGCGATGGCATCAATAGCGGTATCCGAGAAAAATTCCCAGATGCATTTCGTACTTCAGTTGATTGGCGCGAATGTAAATTCATCTGGCTCGGAACCTCCGAAGTGTACGAAGCATTTAAATTCTTTATCGTGGAGACCCCATGGGGCGTCATGCAAGCACACGCATATCCCATGGACGATAAGAGCAGCACCTTTATTGTGGAGATGCACGAAGACATTTGGCGCAAGGCCGGCTTTGAGCCATTCCATGAGGAGGCTGCAAACTTCCCGATTGGACAAAGCGATGAGAAGTCGATTGCGCTCTGCGAAGAGATCTTTGCGGAATTCTTAGGCGGCAAACCCGCACTTCGAAATAACAGCCGCTGGCGCACTTTTGCCGCGATTCGAAACGAAACATGGGTACACAAGAACCTCGTGATTCTAGGTGATGCTGCAGCGACTGCGCACTTCGCCATCGGCTCTGGCACAAAGCTTGCAATGGAAGGCGCGATCTCTCTTGCGGCTTGTATTTTAGAGAACGACACCGTCGAAGCTGCCTTAAAGGCTTATGACACTGATCGCCGTCCGGTTGTTGAGAGCACGCAACGATCCGCGCAAGCCGCTCTCGAGTGGTTCGAAGACATTACGCAGTACATGCATCAAGAGCCCCTGCAGTTTGCCTTCAACATGATGACTCGTTCGCGTCGCATCACTTATGGAAATCTTGAATTGCGCGACGCAGAATTTATGAAGCGTGTGGAAACCGCGCATCTGCAGAATCAAATCAAGATCGGAAACGTTCCTGCCGATTGCACACAAGTTGTTCCAATGTTCCAGCCGCTCAAGTTGCGTGGCCTCGAAATCCCTAACCGTGTAGTGGTGTCGCCCATGGATATGTACTCATCGGTCGATGGCATACCGGGCGACTTCCATAAGGTGCACCTGGGCGCTCGAGCACTTGGTGGCGCAGGTTTGATCTTCACCGAAATGACCTGTATTTCGCCAGAAGGTCGCATCACGCCTGCGTGTGCCGGCCTCTGGAATAGGGATCAAGTCACCGCATGGAAAGAGATTATTGATTTCGTACACACCACACCTTCCAAGATCGCCATCCAAATCGGTCACTCTGGACGTAAGGGATCCACCAAGGTGATGTGGGAAGGAATCGATCAAGCGCTCGACTCCGGCAATTGGGAGATCATGGCGCCATCACCCATTCCTTACTTGCCTCATGGTCAAGTGCCTCGCGAGATGACGCGCGCCGATATGGATCTGGTGCGCGATCAACACGTGGCGTCTGCAAAGCTCGCGAGTGAGGCCGGCTTTGACATGCTTGAGTTGCACTGCGCACACGGATACCTGCTCTCCGAGTTCCTTACTCCCATCTCCAATAAGCGCACCGACGAATACGGTGGCTCGCTCGAGAATCGTTTGCGCTACCCGCTCGAAGTCTTTGATGCCGTGCGTGCAGCATGGCCAGCAGATGAGCCGATGAGTGTTCGTATCTCGGCAACTGACTGGGTGCCGGATGGGTTGAGTGAAGAGGATTACGTCGCCATCGCAGCCGCGTTTGCCAAGCACGGCGCTGATGTCATCGACGTTTCCTCAGGCCAGACAACGCCTGATGCTAAACCCATCTACGGACGTACCTACCAAACTCCGTTTGCTGATCGCATTCGCCAACTTGCCGACGTAAAAACCATGGCCGTGGGGTCAATCAGCAGTTGGGACGATGTCAACACCATCCTGGCCGCCGGTCGCGCCGACCTCTGCGCTCTCGGACGTCCGCATCTCTTTGATCCCAATTGGACCTTGCATGCTGCGGCGGATCAAGGCGTGCGTCTGCGCTGGCCTAACCAGTACGGCGCCGGCAGTCGCAAGCCTCCTGCAGGTCGCACTGAGGATCCGAAGCCACGGCTCACTCTCGGCACTTCCGAAGTTGTCGCCAAGCGACCCGCTCGCTGGCGTCCACACGCAAAGTAGGGGAGCACACTCGGTAGGCTGGGTGGATGGCCACGCGTAGCAACTCTTCAAAGATGTGGCTCTCCCTCTGGACCGTCTACATCATCTGGGGATCTACCTACTTGGCGATCGCGATATCGATCAAGACCATGCCTTCGCTGGCCGCTATGGGGCTGCGCTTCCTCTGTGCATCTGTATTGCTCGCCCTCTGGGTCGGCTTGAAGCAGGGATGGCATGAACTGCGCATCACCAAACGAGAGTTCTGGTCGACTGCGCTGCTCGGCGGCATGTTGCTGGGGGTTGGAATCGGAACTGTTTCGCTTGCGGAGCGGTATGTGCCAAGTGGAATCGTGGCGCTCATCATTGCTGCGATGCCCCTGTGGATCTCGCTCTTCCGAGTTATTTCTGGGGATCGGCCTACAAAATTAAGTTGGGCGGGTATAGCGATCGGATTTATCGGAGTGGGACTTCTCTTAAGGCCTGGCCAAGTGAAAGCCCCTGCCGGCGTGACTTCAGGACAGTTGCTTTTCTGGATGATGGCCGTACTTCTCGCCAACCTGGTCTGGGCTTTCGGAACCTATATGACGCCTAGGTTTCAGACACCGAAAAATTCATTGATGGTGACGACTGTGCAGATGTTTGCCGGTGGCGTAGCACTCTTCACGGCCGGCATGATTCACGGAGATAGTCTTTCGCAATTCTTTCATGCAAGTGCCTTCTCCTGGTTTGGGTGGAGTTACTTGGTAGTGGTTGGGTCTGTGATCGCCTACAGCGCTTACCTCTGGTTAGTTGGCAATGCGCCCGTGGCGATGACCTCAACATATGCGTACGTGAATCCTGTGATTGCGGTGATACTTGGCGCCATAGTGCTGAGCGAACCTATATCGCTTCCCATGATTCTTGGCGCGGCTACCGTCATTCTGGGAGTCATTTTGGTGATTACCGCGGAAAGTAAATCAAAGAGCGCACGGATTTAGAGGCTTTGATGGGATTCTATTTCCGTAGATCGCGAAAGATTCTTCCTGGCGTGCGAATGAACCTCTCTAAGAATGGAGTGGGGTTCTCATTCGGTGCTCGAGGTGCTCGATATTCGATATCACCAACGGGACGTAGAACTACCTCACTTGGAATTCCAGGAACTGGCCTGAGCTATCGCACATCTGCGAGAGCGAAGACCGGGAACGCATCTAAGTATGCCTCTTCAAGTAACCACACTTCTCCTTCATCCGTGTTGAAGGTGCTTTCATGGTGCATTTTGCTTGCTTTAGGAACTTGGGTAATCGGCGATTTTTTTACGCCAGTGTCGCGTCTGGGTAAGTTGTTGGATGTTGTGATTGGCTGTTTACTTTTGGGATGCGCAGTTCTGCTGTTTCTTGCAAGGAAGCCTAGGAGTAAAAAAGAGATTGCAGTCGATGATGCAAGTGAATCATTAGAAGCCTTAAAAAGGGATTTAGCTCAGTCGTTGGATATCCAAAAGAAGATCGAATCAGTAAGAAATAAGAATTATTCGCTCGTTGCAGATTTAGGCTTGGCATTAGAAGAAGATGAGGTTGGATTCTACAAAGAGAGCGCCACATACTTTGATCCCAAGAAGCCCGATGCACTTGATGACAGTGGAACGGTGTGGGTTACAAGCGTCAGGGTTGTTTTTACGAGTATGGAAACTACTAAGGAGTGGGAATTTGGCAAAATCACTCAAATACTCGAATTGACCGACTCTGCTTTCAAGATTTTCGCGGTAACCAATCGCCAGCGCAATACTGGGATACGTGTCGATGGGGATGTCGCTGATTTTGATAACTACTTACATTCGGCTCTCGCCCTCTTTAACCCGAGATTCTCAAATGTAGATTTAGATAAAGCGCTCTCTGAAAATGTGGCTGATTTACAGCGTCAGATCGCCTCAAAGGAGAGTGCGCAACCTGGCGCCTGACTCCTCTGCGAGGGCGGCATCGCGAAGTTGGCGAATGCGGGCGACTGGATCTGTAGAAGCAAGGGTTTTCGGAAGCTCAGCCATGATGAGTTCGAAGTTGGCTAGCCCATTTGCATGTGTTTCGCCATAACCCTTTACAAGTGACTGAGTTTCGGCAACTTCACATGCCAAAGAGTAATTCTTGCTAGCTAAATCCATGACGGTAGTAAGCCATGCATCGATCAGGAGTTGTTCTTCGTTGAATCGAAGTGAGCGACGACGGATCGGGCGGAGGCGACTGAGGACGTAGAGCGTCGTGTATCCAAATGCCGAAGTGGTGTTGACCTTGATGCCATCGCCACTGATGCGGTTAATTAATGCATTTACTGGCTTGGAACGTAGCACCCACTTACCTAGAGCGGTGGGAAGTGTGTCTGCCACTTCTTGAACCTGAGGATGGAGAAATTCCATAATGCCCACGACTTGTTCGTTCTTAGCGCGCGCCTCTTTATGAATGCGATCGAAACGACGAGCGCGTACTTTGATGGCCGCCACACGAATCGTGTCTTCGTATGTCATCCAGAGGGCGGTGTAACGCGCGGCTTCATTGGTGAGGCGGAAAGTGCCGTCGCCATGAGCGAGATCAAGTTCATAGACTGAGGCAACGCGAGCAAGGAACTCGTTCGCGTACTCCACATCTTGGTATTCAGTGGTGCGCTTAATTCCATGGACGAGAGTTGCCCGCACTGAAGCGGGATATGTGTCGCGAATCTGAGCAGCTTGCTTCTTGAGGCGTGCCCCTACTGCGGCGACGGGATCTGCCGAAATGGCTGCGTCGGTAGCCGCCTTCGTGTCTTCTATGGAAATCGGTTTAATACCGATTTGAATCGGGACACCTGTCGGGGCTGGCTTAAGAATCTTTTCGGCATAGTCGAATCCGCGGGCAAAGGCTTTGAGGCTGGTAGCTACACCGACACCGGAACGCTCGATAGCCCCTTCAAACTCTTCGCGCGAGAAAGGAAGGCGTCCAGTGCCAGCTAATGCCCCAAAGAGCACAGAACTGATGACGCTGCCGCTCTCTTCGGCGATCTTGGAAAAGTCTCCGCCGACGAATTTAGCAGCGGCTTTCATGCAATTCTCGATGATGGAATCGGAATCCACGCGGCCATCTCCGAGCGATGTTTTCTCCATCATGCTGTACACGCGATGTGTGGAGGTGATCAACGTGGTGTTCTTTGGTGTGACCAGTCCACGGAGTACAGAGCGCCCGGCTTCCATGAGCTCAGAGGCCAGCACAATGTCGACCTCACCTGGAGTTGGCATCGTGCTCAGAATCGGTTCGGCGCCACCTTGTGTGCGTGGGAAGAGTTCCACGTAATAGATGGTGGCACCCGTGCGTTGAGCAACTCCCGGAACCGATGTGGTCTGCGCCCAATAGCCGGAGTGTTCGCCGAGGCTCACCATCCAATCGGCTAGTACGCCGCCTCCTTCGCCGCCCATGGCGAGGATCGCCATAGTGATGGCGCGGTTTTGGGTGGGTTGGTTCATTACGCGCTTACCAACTCTGGCTCAATTCCTTCGTAACGCTTTTCGATGCCGCGTTGCAGGCGCGAAATGTAGGCGTTTCGGAGTGAAGTCTTAAATCGATCCCAGCCGCTCGGGTTACTGATTACTTGGGTGCGATAAAACGATGGACAGAGCGCGGCGGCGTGAGCGTTCTCGCCGCAGAGTCCGCAACCGACACAACTAGAGAGCACGGTGGCGATGGGTTCTTTACGAAGTGGATCTGGGTTTGCCGTGATGGAGAGGCTGGGGCAACCAGAGATGCGAATGCATGAGTGATCACCGGTGCAGGTTTCAGGATCAATTCCATAACGCTCTCGGACGACGCGCTTGCCTTCTTTTTCGGCCTTAGCAGCGAGTGGGCGTTCGCGACGAGTCCGATTAAGTGTGCACTCAGATTGCGCGACGATAACTTTTGGTCCTGGCTCTTTGGAGGTCAGCGCATCGATGAAGGTATCGCGCAACTCATCTACCTTGAAAGTGTTAGTGACGGTCTTTGCCCACTTCACTCCGACGCCGCGCACCGCGCGTTCAATGGGGTGCTTGGTGGAACGAATGGGGTTATCTGCAGCCGAGGAGAGAATGTCTTGGCCGCCGGTTGCCGCGCTATACGCGTTATCAACGACAACAAGTACTTGGTTGCTCTCGTTGAAGACTGCGTTGCCGACGCCGCTGGTCAATCCGTTATGCCAGAAGCCTCCGTCTCCCATGAAAGCGAGCACCGGCTTGTCGCTATTGGCATCTTGGAATCCAGCGGCACCTGCCGAGCCGAGACCGTATCCCATGGTGGTCGCGCCGATATCAAAGGGCGGCAGGATGGAGAAGAGGTGGCAGCCGATGTCGGCGCTGACGTGGTGTTTGCCGGTTTCGCGCTCCGCCAATTTGAGGGCAGAGAAGATGGGGCGCTCTGGACAGCCCGTGCAGAAACCTGGCGGGCGCATATGAACTTCTTGTGGCGTGAGCTTGATCGCCATCGGATGCTCGGGGGAGTCGGGTGGCAAGACGATCCCAGGAAGATCATTCTCCGAGATGAGCTGTGGTGCGTACATGCGCACAAATGAGAGCAGGCCCTTTGTGACCACGGCTGGGGTGTATTCGCCGGCCATGACAAGTACATCTTTTCCGTGCAACTTCGCGGTGGCATCTGCTTTGCGCAAGATGGAGTTGATGTTCTGCTCGATGTAATCGGGTTGGCCTTCTTCGAAGAGCAAGAGCGCGCGCTTATCTTTAGCGAACTCTTCTACTTCGTCAGCGATAATCGGGTAGGTGACGTTGAGAACGTAGACCGGAATCTCAGAATTACCGTAGATATCTGCAAGTCCTAATAGTTGAAGACCGCGCATGACGGTGTTGTAGAGCCCGCCCTGCGTGATGATGCCGAAATCCTTCTTGCCATTCGAAATCATCTCGTTGATCTTGCGATCCTTGATGAATTGAATTGCAGCTGGCATGCGTTGATTGATCTTTTCTTGCTCGTGCAAGAAAGAAGCCGGCGGCAACACGATACGACTGACATCGCGACGTGGATTCTCCATGGCTTCTTTGCGCGTGAAGGTTGGGCGCTTGTTTTCTTTTGTAATAAAGGAGCCATGGAGATGACATGATCGCAAGCGAAGCTCGAGCATGACTGGAGTATTTGAATACTCCGAAAGTTCAAATCCGTACTCAACAGAGTCAACGATGGCAGTGAGATTCGGACGTGGGTCTAGGAGCCACATTTGAGATTTCATCGCAAAGGCATGCGAACGCTCCTGCATGATGCTTGAGCCCTCGCCGTAATCTTCACCGACGATGATTAATGCACCACCGGTCACACCTCCCGAGGCGAGGTTGGCAAGTGCGTCGGAAGCGACGTTGGTACCTACAGTTGATTTGAAAGTGATCGCGCCTCGAAGTGGGTAATTGACAGAGGCGGCGAGCATGGCGGCCGCGGTGGCTTCGGAGGCGCTGTTTTCGAAGTGGACACCGAGTTCGGCCAAAATCTCGTTGGCATCGCCAAGGACGTCCATGAGGTGGGAGATAGGGGCGCCTTGGTAACCACCGACGTAGGAGACGCCCGATTGGAGGAGAGCCTTGGTGACGGCGAGGATTCCTTCGCCGTGGAACTCTTCGCCCGCGGGGATGCGTAGCTTCTGGACCTCTTCTTTAAATGAGCGCTCAGCCATGATCTCCCCCTCTCTGACTCACATGCGACCCGATAGCGGGTTCGAACTGAAAGCCTCACCTTATTGCCCTGCTCCCCGTTGAGTCCTGTCGACTATCCAGGGGCGCGCGAAAGCCATACTCTGAGGGTCTTGAATTTGGACGCATTTTGGAGAATAGTTGCCGGATTGACGACCGTCAAGAGAATGCACTACGACTCACGTCACTACTGAAGAGGAGTTCACATGGCTGACCTTTCCAGCCTCGCCCAGGGGATCGTTTCAGGCTCGATCTCTGTCATAGATCTGACAGCCCCGCTTAACCCTGAAACCCCAGTTCTGGTACTACCTGAGCCTTGGGGTCAGACCGCCAAGTTCTCCAGCACCGAGATTTCCAACTACGACGAGCGCGGCCCGTGGTGGTACTGGAATAACTTCTCCACTGGCGAGCACACCGGTACTCACCTTGATGCTCCTAATCACTGGATTTCCGGCAAGGATCTCGACGATGTGTCCCAGATTCCACCACAGCGTCTCGTGGGACCTGCTGTCGTGCTCGACTTCGTGGCACACACTCAAGCGGATCCCGACTTCCTCCTCGATGTCACACACATCAAGGAGTGGGAAGCCACACATGGCAAGTTGCCTTCACACGGTTGGGTGCTCTTCCGCACCGGTTGGTCTTCACGCGGCAACGCGCAAGATACCTTCCTCAATGCTGATGAGACCGGCCCACATACTCCAGGTCTTTCTATCGCTGCTGCCAACTACTTGGCACATGAGACCGACATTCTCGGTCTTGGCGTAGAAACCGTTGGTACCGATGCTGGCCAAGCATTTGGTTTTGAAACACCATTCCCTTGCCACGCAAACTTGATGGGTGCCAACAAGTACGGCTTAACCCAACTTCGTAATCTCGACAAGCTTCCAACAACTGGTGCTGTTGTAATTGCGGCACCACTAAAGATCGAAAAGGGTTCTGGTAGCCCCACTCGCGTTCTTGCGTTGGTCAGTAAGTAATTCGGTAAGTAAGTAATTCAGTAAGTAAATAGTTCTTCCCAGAGTGTGGGGTCGGCCTTCGGGTCGGCCCCACATTTCTTTTACTGGCTATTTGCTACGGATTATTTGCGACCTAACAGGCGGCTCGCAACGAGAAATCCTGAGCCACCGCCAAGCCCTGGGCCAGGGTGAGTCGAAGCACCGATATGCCAGAGATTCTTTACTGGTGTGCGATGTCCCGTTGCCGAAGAGAGTGGTCGCCAAGCCGCGTACTGATCGATGCGGCAATCGCCGGCGTAGGGATCTCCGCCGACCAAGTTCACATTCATGCGCTCCAAGTCGGCAGGGCCAAGATTTATTTGCGCTTTGATGAGAGCACGAAGGTTGGGAATTTCTTCGCAGATCTGATTAATGACGCGCTCTGCATATGCGTCGCGAATTTCGTCGGTCCAGGTGCCATCACCGACGTTGATTTCTCCAGCAAGATCACCCTTGATTACTTGTGGGTTCTCTTGTAATTGAATCCAGAGGATGGAAGCACCTTCTGGTGCGCGTGTGGGATCAATCGTGCACGGTTGGCCCACCACGATGGTGGGGCGGCGGGGGAGCCATCCACGATTAGAGGCATTCACTGATTCGCTGAGCGAATCCATGCCATCCATGATGTGCACGATGGCAACATCCCCGAGGCGCGCATCGCGCTTCCACTCCGGCTTCCCGGAGAGCGCAAGGTGGATTTGAAAACCTGCGCGTCCGTAACGGAAGTTATTCGCGGCCTTCTTGAAAGTATCGGGAACATCCTTGGCAGGAAGGAGAGTGTTGTAGAGCGCTTGTGGAGTGACGCTGGCGAGAACTGCCTTGCCAGCACGCACTTCTTCGCCACCGGCGCTTCGTACGCCAACGGCCTTTCCATCTTCGGTGATGATCTCTGTGACATCAAAGTTGGTGATGATGGTGCCACCACCTTCTTTGATGATGCCGTGTAGCGCGTTCACAAGCACCACCCCGCCACCGACTGGCACAGGCATTCCGCCGAGCGCCACAGCTGCAGAAATTACTTTGGTAATGAACGCACTTGATGCATCGTCAGGGCCAAGTCCGTTATGTAGTGCCCAAGGTGCAAGGAGGCTCTTGGAAACTTCAGAAGAAAAGGTGCGATCAAGCCACGGAGCTGCAGGTTCCAAGATTTCTGGTGCCGTGCCGATGAGACCACGTGTGCCGAAGCGTTTGCGCGCATCGCGGAGAAGTTTGAATGATTTGCGCTTCCAAAGGTCGGCGCCGAGGAGTCCAAAGGCGAGGTCGATCTTGCCCATGAATTCACCAAGCATGCCTTCCCAGGCCGCTTTGTCGCCGAGGCGATCAAACTCTGCTGAGGTGGCTGCGGCGTCAGCGAAGAGAATGGCGCTACCTTCTTTGCAAATAACGCCGGTAGGGGCGGGAGTGTTCTTGTATTCCACTCCGCGCTTCTCTAGAAGTGGTGCAAGTTCTGCATAGGCAGGGCCGCCGACAAAGAGTGGGTGCCAACTGGAGAGAAGTTCGTGTGTGTATCCGGGAAGAGTGGCGGCTTCAGTGCGGATGGCGCCACCGGGGCGATCGTTGCGTTCGCAGAGTGCGACTTTCCATCCTTCTTTAGCGAGTACGGCGCCAGCTACGAGCGCGTTGATTCCACTACCAACAATGACTGCGTCGTAGCTCTTCATGGGGCGCCTCTCTTAGCGGAATTGCTTGAAATCTGGTGAACGCTTCTCGATAAATGCTTCGGCACCCTCTTGCGCTTCTTTCGTATCGACGAAGAGGTCGAGTACGTCGAATGCGAGCGATTGAATTCCGCCGATGTGATCAGAATCTGCATTAAAAGAATGCTTCAAAGTCTTGAGAGCGGTAGGTGAGAGTGAACCCACCTTTGCAGCCCACTCGAGTGCGAGCGGCATGAGCTCTGCGGGTTCCACAACGCGATTGACGAGGCCCCAACGTTCAGCAGTAACTGCATCGTATTGATCGCAGAGGAACCAAATTTCACGTGCGCGCTTTTCACCGACGACGCGTGCTAAGTACGCGGTACCGAAACCGGCATCGAAGGAACCCACGCGTGGACCCGTCTGGCCAAAACGTGCGTTGGAGGAAGCAAGTGACATATCGCAGAGAACGTGGAGCACGTGGCCGCCACCGATAGCGAAACCGTTGACGGCGGCGATGACTGGCTTGGGTATGCCGCGAATGAGGCGATGGAGACGTTCAATCTCAAACATGCCGGTTTCGGTGGGGCCGTAATTGCCGAGCGCAGCACGCTCCTTCTGGTCGCCGCCGCTGCAGAACGCCTTATCTCCAGCGCCAGTCAGGATGATGGCGCCGACCGAGGTATCTACCCAGGCGTGTGTGAAGGCGGCGAGCAACTCATCGACCGTGCGCCCACGCATCGCGTTGTAGCGGTCTGGGCGGTTGATGGTGATGATGGCGGCGCTTTCGCGCACCTCGTAGAGAACGTCGGTGAACTCGGCTATCTGAAGCATGTGGACCCCTTTGCGATCGAAGCGATCATACGGGGATTTGGCGATCGGCAGAAGCAGCGCTCAGGCTCGAAAGTGCTTTATCAGTGGGGAAAAATGGTTACTCAAATAAAAGGTGGGGTGAGCGACGGGACTCGAACCCGCGACATCCGCGACCACAACGCGGCGCTCTACCAGCTGAGCTACGCCCACCATGTCCCGCAAGGCCGGAATCCCAGCGGGCGATCACATAATAGGGGTTCTCGCCACGACTTCGGGGGAGGCGGGCGTGGATGTGAGCCTCAAGTTGAGATTGAGGGTTCTAGGAAGCGGGTTTTTCGTACTTTTCCGCGATGGATTTAGCTCGGTCGCTATCCAGGCCGGGGGCGGGAGCGAAGATCGCCTCTCGGTAGTAGCGCAATTCATTGAGGGAATCTTGGATATCGCCCAGGGCGCGGTGGTTACCGCTCTTCTTCGGGCTAGCGAAGTAGGTGCGCGGAAACCAGCGACGAGCGATCTCTTTGATGGAGGAGACGTCGATGATTCGGTAGTGGAGGTGGGCGTCCAGGAGCGGGAGATCGCGCGCGATGAAGAGGCGGTCCATCCCCACTGAGTTTCCGGCGAGGGGCGCTTTACGGACTTCAGGAACCCACTTGGTGACGTAAGCCATTACTTCGGTCTGCGCAGACTCAAGGGTGGTGCCATTTTCAAGTTCTTTGATGAGCCCAGACTCGGTATGCATATTGGTCACGAAGTCATTCATTGTGAAACCAGTAGGTGGCTTAATGATGACGTCGATGCCATCTCCGAGTGGATTCAAATCGGCATCAGTAACAATGACAGCAATTTCTATGAGCGCATCCTTTTCAAGATCGAGCCCTGTCATCTCGCAATCGATCCACACAATGCGATCGTTAATTTTGTCGCCGATGATCGGATCTACTTTGCTTTCGCTCATTGCGAATCCTTTACTGCTGCTAACTCTTCAGGACGAGGTTGCGCGGCACGCCACCCAATAAAGAATTGTAGAACGCAAAGAGATGCAAGAAAGAAATAAGGGGCTTTCCAGGAGTCTGTTGCTTGATGAATCTGACCCACGATGATGGGCCCCATCGCCGCGACGATGTACCCCACACCTTGTGCCATCGCGGAGAGCGGGCCGGCTTCGGAAACTGATCGCGCTCGCAGGGCAATCATGACTAGGGCGGTGGGGAAAGAAGATTGCCCGATACCCAGAAGAATGATCCAAAGAAGTGGCGCGGTGTTATGGGCTGCCGCCATACCAATGAATCCAATAAGTGAAGCGAAACTGACCAGAACCATTGGCTTACGTTGATCCAAACCGCGACCGAGCCAGAGGGGAATGAGCAGTGAGCAGGGAATAGATATTCCTGTGGTCATCGCTAGCAGAGAGCCAGCAGACGCAGGGGAGTGGCCCCAGTCAATAAGCGTCTTGGGTAGCCAGGCAACAGTTGTGTAAAAAGTGGTGGATTGAATTCCCATATAGAGAGTGACATACCAAGACATCGGATCACGAAAAATAGCGCGCCATGGTGCTTTCTGAATCGTCGTTGCCACGTGTGCATCTGAGTGATGTCGGGCAACCGGAATCCACAAGATCAAAGCGATGATGGGAATGATCACCCAGATGGCGATGCCGCCGCGCCAATTATGCGTGGTGGCTTTCGATATGGGGACGGATAGTGCTGCACCCATCGTGGCAAATGTTGCGAGTACCACGGTGTACACCGGCATGATTTTCGTGAGGTTAGATCCAAAGTCACGTTTGATGACAACGGGCACTAAAACGTTAAGTGCTGCAATGGCAAGGCTTGCAAGCACGGTTCCAAGAAAGAGCGCGGTCGAATCAAAGATGGCGCGTAAAGAGAGCGCGACGACAAGTGTCCCTATGAAGAAGAGGATGGCGCTCTCGGTGGGTTTGCGCCGGGCAAATTTTGAAATACCAATCGGGGCGGCCACGCCGAAGCAGATCAGCGGGATTGAAGTGAGTGCGGCGAATTGGCTGAGAGAGAGGTGGAGGTCGCTACGAATGGCGTTGATTTGTGGTGGAACCGAGGTCAAAGCAGAGCGCTGGGAGGCGGCAACCACCATGAGCGCTATAACTTCTCGGCCTCTCTTCACCCTGCGGAGCCTACCTGCGGCTGAGGGGCCTGAGTGAATTCAGCCTCCGTTCACTTGGAATCCACTTATCTGGCGTGGCGCAGGTAGGGAGCCGTAGCAAGATAGCCGCATGAGCACCCCAACCTCTGCTCCGCTCCAATCGGAGATCCCACCAGCGCGCGAGATCATCCTTACACGCCGCTTCTCTGATCGAGTTTTTCGAGGGGTTGTTACTGCCGGTGGATTTGTATCCCTCGTCGTTCTCGGATTGATTGCACTCTTCCTTGCTTCGCGGAGCATCGATATTTTCAAAACGTTCGGCTTCCACTTCATCACCGGTTTTAAATGGGATTCAGGAGATCCGGATAACGGAATTGCACCGGTCCTTGGAATTGGTGCGATGCTCATTGGCACCATTGTTACTGCAGTTGTGGGTCTTGTAATTGCTCTCCCCGTTTCTGTCGGCATGGCGCTCTTCCTTGAGTACTACATGCCTATCCGATTGAAGAAATCACTCACCATGGTGATTGATTTGATGGCGGCCATTCCATCGGTCATTTTTGGGTTGTGGGGTTTCTTCGTACTTATGCCGCATGCAATTTATTGGGCGAAGTTGCTGCACAAGTACTTTGGTTGGATTCCCTTCCTCGATGTACAAGCTCCAATCTTCGAGCGTTCGCCATTTATCGCTGGGCTAGTGCTGAGCATCATGATCATCCCGATCGTCACTTCGATATCGCGTGAAGTATTTTCTCAAGTTCCACTCGATCGAATTCAAGCCGCCTACGCGCTGGGCGCGACACGGTGGACGATGATCAAGGCGGTGGTACTTCCCTTTGGTTCAAGTGGGATCGCCGGTGGGGCAATGCTGGGACTCGGCAGAGCCATGGGGGAAACCGTGGCGGTATATCTCGTACTTAATCTTTACTTCCAACCGAACTTCCAAGTCCTCTTCTCGGCTGGTGGATCAGTTGCATCGATGATTGTCACGAAGTTTGGTGAGGCTGGGCAGCTAGAACTTCAAGGTTTAATGGCCGCAGGTCTCGTGCTCTTTATCGTCACGTTGATTATTAACTTCCTCTCCAACATGATCGTGAAGCGCACCTCTAGGACGGGTAACTAAGATGAGCGCCCAAGTCCCAGAACTTGAAGTCCGAGACTTTTCGTCGGTTTCGCCTCAGAAACCTTGGAAGTTATCGCCTCGCGAAGTGGCAATTAATGCCTCAACCATTCTTATTGCCCTCATTCTTTCGCCGATCATCGTGCAAGTCACCCCACTAAAGGGAAAGCTCGGTTTAGTTCTCACCTTCATTCTGGTTGCCATGGTCGGAAATATCGTGCTCTCGTTTTTACGGCAAGGTGTACAAGCGATCGGTAACTCCATTGCCTCAACATTCATTTACTTAGCGGCGGGGTTAGTGCTGCTTCCGGTGGCGAGCATTTTCTTCACGGTAATCATGCGGGGTTATCACGCATTGCGTATCAACACCTTCACGCAAGACATGTCAGTGACGCAGTCAGATGGGCCGTACACCGAAGGTGGCGCTTTGCACGCGATCCTCGGAACTCTCATGCTGGTCCTCATTGCATCGCTCATCAGTGTTCCGATTGGGATTCTCACTGCGTTATACCTCACCGAAGTAAAGGGTCGAGCAGAAGGCCTGATCCGCTTCCTTGTTCAAGCCATGAGCGGCGTGCCATCGATCGTTGCTGGCCTCTTCATCTACTCCGTTCTAATTGTGGGAGCCGGCGGTCACTACTCTGGATTTGCGGGGGCGCTCTCGCTCTCGATTCTTATGTTGCCGACGGTTGCACGCACCGCTGAAGAAGTTCTTAAACTTATTCCACGCGATCTTCGTGAAGCAGGCGTCGCGCTCGGCGGCACCCAATGGCGCACGGTCGTCATGGTGGTTGTTCCGGCCGCTCGCAGCGGCATTGTCACCGCAATTATTTTGGGTGTTGCACGGGTTGCCGGCGAGACTGCTCCGCTCCTACTCACCATTCTTGGGAGCACTACGACGCACCTTAATCCCACGGATGCACCGATATCAGCGCTACCGCTTTACACCTTTAATTTATTGCGTACTGGACTCAACGTCGCCATCGACCGTGCTTGGACTGGCGCACTTGTCCTGATGATTCTCGTACTCATCCTCTTTGTGTTGGCTCGTTTGGCTTCAGGGAGGAAGAAATGAGTGACGTGATGGAATTTGAAGGTAATAAGGATAATATTTCAACCAAGGCGTACCTGGAGGAAGCAGTGTCACAACCAGAGATCTCATCACTTGCGTCCGTAGCGAGTCATCATTCGGCGCCCGGCTCTCAGCCACTCGGCACAGGCCTTGAGGCGCGTGGTGTCCATGCATGGTTTGGCAAGCATCACGCGTTGGCTGATGTGAACCTTGACTTCCCCGCAGGCACTGTCACTGCGTTGATTGGTCCATCGGGCTGCGGTAAATCCACCTTCCTGCGCACCCTCAACCGGATGCACGAATTCATTCCAGGTGCTGCCATGGCTGGCGAAGTTCTTCTCGATGGCAAAGATATTTATGAACCAGGAACGGATGTCACCAAGATTCGTTTGAAGGTAGGCATGGTTTTTCAGAAGCCAAACCCTTTCCCTTCTATGACCATCGCAGAGAATGTCCTTGCGGGCCTCAAATTGGCTCAGCTCAAGGCAGTAAATAAAGACGACCTACTGGAAGAGTGCTTGCATCGTGCTGGTCTCTGGAACGAGGTCAAAGATCGTCTCAAGGCGCATGGTGGCTCGCTCTCCGGCGGGCAACAGCAACGCCTCTGCATCGCACGGGCACTTGCGGTAAAACCAGAAGTGCTCTTGATGGATGAGCCCTGCTCAGCACTCGATCCAGGCTCCACTCTGAAGATCGAAGAGACCGTACGTCAACTGATCGAATCGGTCATCGTCGTGATTGTGACGCACAATATGCAACAAGCTGCTCGCGTCTCTGATTACACCGGCTTTTTCTTGAGCGATGGTGGGCCCGGTCAATTGATCGAAACTGCGCCGACGAGCGAGATATTTTCACGTCCAAAAGATCCCCGCACCGAGGCCTACGTCACCGGCCGCTTCGGCTGATTCTGGGCACTAGTTCAAGACACTTACTGTTCACTTTCACGTCGGTGGGCGTTTGCCTTGCCGAGGTCTTTCGTTTCACTTTGGTACATAAATTTCGGGTAGGAAAACAACTACTCACACGAAAAGGACCCCCGAATGACTCTTCGTCTCGGACGTCGGTTTAACATCGGAGCCACGGCTCTGATTTCTGCAGCTCTCGTTACGGCTCTTGTGGCAGCTCCTGCCCACGCAGCAGTGACCATCAGCGGTTCCGGCTCAACAGCTGTGAAGAACCTCCTCGATGTATGTATCCCTGATTACCAAAAGGCCTCTGGCAACACTGTGAACTACGCAGGTGGCGGCTCTGGTGCAGGACGTTCAGCTCTCACCGCCGGTACCGTTGACTTCGCTTTCTCAGATGCAGCCTATGGCAGCACGGAAGCCAAGCCATCCGATTTCTTGTACATACCTAACGTGGGCTTCCCACTTGCCATCATGGTTAAGCTCGATGGATACAACGACACCCTTAACCTCAGCGCAAAGACCCTTTCGGGAATTTACGCAGGCAAAATCACCAAGTGGAACGACGCAGCGATCGTCGCTGATAACAACAAGACCGTTCAGGTTCCTGTGTATGGCAAGGAAGATGTGTATGCAATGAAGGCCAAGGTCGATCCAAAGACCAAGAAGCCAATGAAAGACAAAAAGGGTAAGACCATCATGGTGAAAGTCAAGACTGGCACCAAAGATGTGGTGACTGGCACCAAGGATGTTGTGGAAAGCGCCAAGCTTCCTTCCACTTCGATCACCGTCTGGTTCCGTTCTGACAAGTCAGGTTCCACTGGAATCTTGACTAACTGGCTTACCGTTCTTGACGCCACCACATGGACCAAGGCTGGTTCTGCCGGACAACAAACCTTCACCTCTGCATTCCCAGGAGATTCAGTACCGGCCGGTACTTTCCAAGGTGCTAGCGGTTCTGATGGTGTGGCAAACGGTGTTGCGTCCAAGGATGGCTCAATTGGCTACGCAGAAACCTCTTACGCAACTGAGCGCAAGCTACTCATTGCTAAGTTGCAAAATGGTGCAGGCGAATACGTAGCCCCATCACCTGAAGGCACTGCAGTCTTCCTCAACAACTACCTTCCAGGTGCTAAGGGAACGCTCACTGTTGATGTGAAGAGCAAGGTATCAGGCTCGTACACGCTCTCCTCATTCGCATATGGTCTTGCTTACGGTGGCGGAAAAGATGCTGCCAAGCAAGCAGCAGTCAAGGAGTTCATGACCTACGTTCTCACCACATGCGCAACCGCGAATGCTGTATCGAAGGGCTACATCGTAGTCACTGGCGGGCTTGCATCCGTTGCAGCTGCGAACATCGCGGCGATTGGCTAACTAGTAATCCGTCCCTTTCGGGGAGGGGCGTGTGGGGCTCGGAGGCAACTCCGGGCCCCTACGCTTTTTTCGGGGAGTTTTCTTCCGTCAGAAGATGTTGGCGCGCCCGGCAGGATTTGAACCTGCGACCGTCCGCTTAGAAGGCGGGTGCTCTATCCAGCTGAGCTACGGGCACTTGTCTGCAAGATTACCGGTCTTCTTGGATGCCACCGCAGTCCACAGGCGCTTCGCGGATCCCCAGGCTAAGAATTCACTCTTGGCTTACGAATATCTCGGCTCAAGGCTACGCAGGCTCCCAAATGGGGAGGAGACGCAGCAAAGGAGATCGAGATGAGCATTCCAGTTACTTTCATGGGAAATGTAGCAACCGAAGTGAAGTCACTTGCCACTGCAAGTGGACGTCAGGTGGCGGTCTTTCGATTAGCAGTTCCGGACCGTCGATGGATTAAGGGCAAGGGCTGGGTTGATGGCGATCCCACCTTCTTGGCAGTTTCAGTCTTTGGGCAGCTGGCAGCCAATGTGACGGCATCGCTAAAACGTGGAGAGCCAGTGGTGGTGGTCGGCCGCCTCCGCATGTCGACCTGGCAGAAGGCGCTCGATGGTGGGGCGACCTCCAGCGGTCAGAGTCTGGAGGTAGAGGCTTCCCATGTAGGGCACGATCTGATGAGGGGAGTTACGACCTTTAGTCGCCCAGCGGTGATGATCGAGCCAGAGGATGAGGCAGCCGCCATCGCCGAAGGCCTCCTTCGTCAAGCTGAGCAAGATGGCGAACTTTTAGAGGAGAACGCGGCCTAACCCGAGCGCCAGTTTCTTCGGTCACGCCCGTCCCCGGTAAGGTGACGTACGTGGCCGAATTTATTTATACGATGAAGAAAGCGCGCAAAGCGCACGGCGACAAAGTCATTCTTGATGACGTCACCTTAATGTTCTATCCCGGAGCCAAAATTGGCGTGGTCGGGCCCAACGGCGCAGGTAAGTCGACCGTTCTGCAAATCATGGCTGGTATTCAACAGCCCTCCAATGGTGAAGCATTTCTTTCTCCAGGCTATTCGGTGGGCATTCTCCTACAAGAGCCACCACTCAACGAAGAGAAGAACGTCCTAGAAAATGTACAAGAGGGTGTTGCCGAGACCATGGGCCTACTCGATCGCTTTAATGCAATTAGCGAAGAGATGGGTTCAAACCCCGATGCTGATTACGACAAACTTTTGGCAGAGATGGGGGAGCTGCAAGAGCAACTCGATCATCGAAATGCATGGGATCTTGACGCGCAATTAGAACAAGCGATGGATGCACTCCGTTGCCCACCTCCTGATGCAGATGTGAAAGTACTCTCTGGTGGAGAGCGACGTCGCGTTGCGCTCTGCAAGTTGCTCCTTCAAGCACCTGATCTTCTTCTCCTTGATGAGCCCACAAACCATTTGGATGCCGAGAGCGTGCAATGGCTCGAGCAACACTTAGCAAAGTACCCAGGCGCGGTGGTCGCGATTACTCACGATAGATACTTCCTGGACAACGTGTCGCAATGGATTTTGGAACTCGACCGTGGTCGTGCCTATCCATACGAAGGCAACTACTCCACTTACTTGGAAACCAAAGCCACACGTCTCAAGGTAGAGGGCCAGAAAGATGTGAAGCGGGCCAAGCGCCTTGCTGAGGAACTCGATTGGGTACGTCAAAACGCCAAGGGTCGCCAAGTGAAGTCAAAGGCACGTCTTGCGCGCTACGAAGAGATGGCTGCCGAAGCAGACAAGATGCGCAAACTTGACTTCGACGAAATTCAAATTCCACCGGGGCCACGCCTTGGTAATGTCGTTGTGGAAGTTGATCATCTCTCCAAGGGCTTCGGCGATCGACTTCTCTTTGATGATCTTTCCTTCACCTTGCCACGCAACGGTATCGTCGGCGTCATCGGGCCTAACGGTGCAGGTAAGACCACGCTCTTCAAGATGCTGCAAGATTTAGAGCAGCCAGATAAAGGCACCGTCAAGATCGGTGAAACAGTAAGAATTTCTTACGTTGATCAGTCACGGAGCGGGATCGATCCTAAGAAGTCACTGTGGGAAGTTGTTTCCGATGGCTTGGATTTCTTAAAGGTGGGTCAAGTAGAAATGCCAAGTCGGGCCTATGTGTCTGCTTTCGGTTTCAAAGGCCCAGACCAACAAAAAGCGGCCGGCATCCTCTCGGGTGGTGAACGCAACCGACTTAACCTGGCGCTTACTCTCAAGATGGGTGGCAATCTCTTACTACTCGATGAGCCCACAAACGATCTCGATGTAGAAACTCTAGGTTCATTAGAAAATGCGCTACTAGAATTCCCGGGCTGTGCGGTAGTGATCTCCCACGATCGCTGGTTCCTTGACCGCGTTACTACCCACATCTTGGCGTACGAAGGTGACTCTCAATGGTTCTGGTTTGAAGGAAACTTTGAATCGTATGAGAAGAACAAGATTGAACGCCTTGGTGCAGATGCTGCTCGTCCCCATCGCGCCACATATCGCAAGCTCACTCGCTAGGTAGTTCGTCTATGCGCCACATCTTCCAATGCCCGGTGCGCTGGGGAGATATCGACGCATTTCAACATGTCAATAACGTTGCTTATCTCGAGTATTTGCAAGAGGCGCGCGTTGATATGTTCTGGGTGCATCCGGCGCGTGCAGGGTTAAAGCCACTGGCTCGAGGAATTGTCGTAGCACGGCACGAGATCGATTACTTGGCTCCGATGGAGTGGCGCGAGGCACCGATCACGATCGAGATATGGGCGACCAAGGTACTTGCCTCAAAATTCGAACTCGCATACCTACTGCGCGATGACGAGCGTGCCTATGCGCGCGCCAAGAGCGTGATGGTGCCCTTTGATTTGGAGAGCCAGCGTCCTCGAAGGATGAATGATGCTGAGAAAGAAGCGCTCGCACCTTTTCTAGAGCAAGAATGATCAGACGCCTTAAGAGCGTTCACCCTTCTTGGGTGGCAGCCGCCGTTGGATTTTTGGCCCTGATCGGCGGCGCAGGAATGCGATCTACCCCTTCAGTTTTAGTGGTTCCCATCGAAGATGAGTTTGGTTGGTCTCGAGCAGATATATCTGTGGCGCTCAGCGTCAATATTTTGATGTATGGGCTCACGGCGCCTTTTGCTGCCGCGTTAATGGAACGTTTTGGAGTGCGCCGCGTGGTGATGGGGGCGCTGGCGTCCATTGGTCTGGGCGCCGGTTTAGCGATTTACGCAACCTCACCTTGGGTACTCGTGATCTGCTGGGGATTCATGGTTGGATGCGGCACGGGATCGATGGCATTTGTTTTTGCGGCCACCATTGCAAACCGGTGGTTTGTCGCAAAACGCGGAATGGTCATTGGTGGATTAGGCGCCGCCTCTGCTGCCGGAAATTTACTCTTTTTGCCAATCATTTCAAGAGTGACTGTGGCACATGGTTGGCGATCTGCATCGCTGATAGCTGCTGGTCTGGCGCTCCTAATGATCCCAATTGTTTTCTTCTTCATGAAGGAGAGGCCAAGTGCGATTGGTGCCATGCCATATGGAGCAGATCAGAGTTCGTGGGTGGAAGCCCCTCGTACTTTGGGAAATCCGGCCAAGTTTGCGGTGGGGACGCTTCGGGAAGTTATTCGGACCAAGCAATTCCTCTATTTGGCTGCATCATTTTTCATTTGTGGTCTCTCTACAAATGGTCTCATTGGAGGTCACTTCATCCCGGCTGCGCACGATCATGGAATGGGGGAGACGACTGCGGCGGGCCTGCTCGCACTTGTGGGTGTTTTCGACGTCCTTGGTTCTTTTGCTTCAGGTTGGTTGACTGATCGAATCCCAGCGAAAAAATTGCTCTTCGTTTACTACACATTCCGCGGGCTTTCACTTCTCTTCCTCCCTTCCATCCTTTTTGCATCCGTTCATCCCAGCACGGTCGTGTTCGCAATTTTTTATGGAATCGACTGGGTGGCCACTGTTCCCCCCACGATTTGGCTCTGCCGCGAAATCTTTGGTCCAGAACGCGGCGCAGTGGTTTTCGGTTGGACTTTCGCTACTCACATGATTGGTGGATCGGTGGCCGCACTTGCTGCCGGAATTATGCGCGTGCACTTCGGCGATTATGTTCTCGCCTTTTATGCAGGGGGAGCTCTCTGTTTTGCGGCTGCGATCATCGTCATGTTCATTGATCCAAAGGCGCGCCCGCTAGAATCAAAGCCATGAGCGAGAATTTCTACGAAGCCATCGGCGGGGCGCCCGTATTCGAAAAGTTGGTGGATCTCTTCTACGAAGGTGTGGTCACTGATCCGCTCCTTCGCCCGCTCTATCCGGATGATGACATGGAAGGTGCTAAAGAGCGCCTTACCCTTTTCCTGATGCAGTACTGGGGTGGCCCTGGAACTTACTCGGAACAACGTGGCCATCCACGGCTGCGCATGCGCCATGCACACTTTGAAATTACTGGAGCAGAGCGCGATGCATGGCTGAAACATATGAAGAGCGCTGTTGATGCCTTGGAGTTAGTGCCAGCATTGCACGCTGAACTTTCCAAGTATTTGGAAGCTGCTGCCTTCTCTTTAGTTAACGCCCCTGATCGATAGTCTTCATCACTAAGAGGTTGATAAACCTCACGATCGCAGAATTGCGATGCCGAGCGACCCACCCGTAGCAAAATCGACTCAGCGGCAGGAATGTTGAGATCATTAATCCCAGACCTCGCCACCGAGTTGATTTGAGTAAGTGCGCAACTGCGTCCGCGCCGGAGAGAGTGCGATCTGCTAGAACCAGGTGCACCGATTCCTGGGCTTCCTGCTCCGAAAGCATGTGTTGAGTGAGATCAGCTTCTTGGTAGGGGATGGCTTCAAGCGAAATACGAGATTGGATCCACTTCACGCAATTGAGGCAGAACTCGCACTGACCGTCGTAGATCACGATCACGGTTGCGACTTATTTCCTAGCTTCAGGATTTCACCATTGCGTACATACCAGAGGGTGCCATCAGCAGAGCGAACCGTCGTGACGCGAAGGCCAACTGATTCAACAGTACCTTCGGATTCATTAATGATGATGTGATCACCCACGCCGTACTGGTCTTCAAAGAGCATGAAGATTCCCGAAACCATATCTTTGACGATGTTCTGGGCGCCGAGGCTCACGGCTAATCCGAGCACGCTCGCACTTGCAATGATCGGTGCCACGTTGAGTCCGAGTTCGCCAAGGATCATCACTAAAGCAACCACGCCGACTGCGGCATTCATGGTGGAACGCAAGATGCTTCCCATGGTCATGGCGCGCTCTCGGCGTCGTTGGTGATGGCGCGTGCCGTTCTCCGGTGCTGAGGTGAGACGGGCAATGATGCGCGCGATGGCGCGCCTGCCCACCCATAGAACCACGAAGGAGATCACCAAAATCGTGAGCACGTGGAGCGGGGCGTTCTTAAACCAGAGCCAGAGAGAGTTGGACGAGAGGGAGGAGGCCGCCAGAGTCATAGGGCTAGGTTAGCCGGGAAGGCTGGTGGGGTGGCTTCCACGCGTGGAGTTCACCCAATATTTAGCCGAGGCTCGCCCGGTCAATGCTGGAGAAACACCCGAACGCGGGGCAGGATTCCCTTAGACGGCGCGGGCCACGCGCTGGGGAAGAAGAGCGGATGCGGCAGTCACTCGTGTTAAACGCGACGTACGAGCCTCTCGGTGTCGTCTCTGACCGACGCGCGCTCATTCTTGTCCTCAATAATCGCGCCATCACTGTTCAAGAATCTGAACACGCACTGAAACATCCGGGTGGCGAAGTTGTGCTCCCGGCTGTGATCCGACTGACTAAGTACATTCGTGTTCCATATCGACACGCAGTGCCGCTCACAAGGCGCGCCATTTTTGCTCGCGATGGTGGGCGTTGCGTTTATTGCGATGCTCCCGCAACCAGTATTGATCATGTGATGCCGCGCAGCCGTGGTGGCTCACACGCGTGGGAAAACGTGGTCTCCGCGTGCCATCGTTGCAATCATGTGAAAGCCGATCGAATGCTTAAAGATTTGGGTTGGCGAATGCGCAACAAGCCGATTGAGCCGGCTGGAGCTGCTTGGCGCATTCTTGGTTCTGGAAGGGCCGACCCCACTTGGGTGCAGTACTTGGAACCTTATGGCGCTTCTAGCGCGATTGCCTGAGATAGGGTGCAGCATATGAGCGCCGGCGAAACCATTCTGCTCTTCGGGGTACTCCCTGTTGGAATCTTTTTATTGATCGCAGCTATTTCATGGGCGTCGACGGGCGAGAAGGGGCGCGGTGTTGCAGGATTAGAGCGTCCCGATTGGGAAATCTAAGAAGCATCACATTTCTGCGCGATAAGTGCGCGGGATAAGGCATCCCGATTCTCTGCAACGAATCTTCGCAAACCTGGTGCTGCATCAGCATGATCTGAAAGCCATTTCTCGCACTTGGCCAAGGTGGCGTCTGTAGTTTCATAAATGGGGAATGTGAGGTTCACTATTGTTGAAGAAATTTCGTATGTGACACGACCCCAGATCTCTTCAAGAATTGCAAAGTACTCGTCAACGTAGGGTGCAAGGAGTTCTCTCTGGGATGGGCGACGGAATCCGGCGATGAGTGCATCGTTGGTGTGATTCGCTTCGGCTCCGCTGATGATGCGATCCCAGACTGCGCGCTTTGAATTTGCATCGGGCCGTGCAGCAAGCGCGAAAGTTGCAGAACGGTGGCCGTCTGCGGTGTTGTCGCGTGCTAATTCTGCTTCGATGCGCGACTCAGAGTAGAGATTAACTGACGCCAAACATCCCACGATGAGCCAGCGCAGATCTGTATCGATCGCAAGACCTTCAATCGAACCATCGAGCATCGCTCTCAATTGCTGATGGTGAAGGCTGGAAGGTGAATTCGCAGCCGCATTTGCGAACGCCCGGGCGAAGGAGAGTTGCTCTCCACTACCAGGCGCGGCAGCTGACATGAGTTCGTGCAACCCATGAGCCAGAGTGATGCGCAAGTCGTCTCGATTACTGGGAGCGGCGTAGAGCTCTACCGCAGTTGAGAGGTGAGTGGTGACGGTGCGAGCTACAAGTACCAAGGAACTATCGCCCCGAAGTGCTTGCAAGCCCAGGGCCACAAAATCGGTGGCTGCCAATTCACCATCTCGGATCATGTCCCACGCTGCGGCCCAAGCAAGTGATTGCGTGAGGGGATCGCCGAATTGATCAATGTGAGAGGTAAGCGCTTTCAAAGAATGGGCATCGAAGCGAATCTTGGCGTAGGAGTAATCAAGGTCGTTGATCAACAGCACGTCTGCCTTCTTAAGTCCTGCTAGATCAGCTACTACGGTTTCTGTTCCAACCACGTCGAGATCATGGCTACTGCGGCGCACGAGTGCGCTTCCTTGGATGTCGTAGAGGCCGACCGCTAGACGGTGCGGACGAATCTCGTTTGAATCTTCGGGCATAGTGGGTGCGCTCTGCTCAATGGTGACCTTCGAGTACGTCTCTCCATCGAGGGTGATGTGAGGGCGCAGGGTATTTACCCCTGCAGTTTTTAGCCACGTCTCTACCCACGGACCGAGAGCTCGTCCGCTAGTAGCCTCGAGTTCGACCAAGAGATCATTGAGCGTGGTGTTCTTCCACGCATGTTTAGCGAAGTAGACCTTGAGTGCGGCAACAAAGTTCTCTTCTCCAATATAGACAACGAGTTGGCGTAAAACAGAAGCGCCCTTGGCATAGGAAATTCCGTCGAAGTTCGATCGCACTGCTTCCATGTCGGACATGTCGGTGGCGACGGGATGAGTTGAGGAGAGTTGGTCTTGGCGGTAGGCCCAGTTCTTGCGTTCAGTATTGAAAGCAGCCCAAGAGTTACTGAAGCGCGTTGCCTTGGCTAGGGCCGTGTATGAGGCCCACTCGGCGAATGATTCGTTGAGCCAGAGATCATCCCACCAGCGCATCGTGACTAGATCGCCGAACCACATGTGGGCCATCTCGTGCAGGATCGTGTTGGCGCGCCAGTTGTACTCTTCTTCGGCGGCTTTGCTGCGGAAGACGAAGGAGTCTTCGTTGAAGGTAACGCAACCAGCGTTCTCCATCGCTCCGGAGTTAAATTCTGCAACGGCAATCTGGTCGTACTTTGCAAAGGGGTAGGCCAGGCCGAACTCTTCTTCGAAGAAGGCGAAGCCTCGTTTAGTGAGGTCGAAGAGCTCTTCGGCGTCAAGGAAGGATGAAAGAGATTTGCGGCAGTAGAGACCGAGAGGCACTTCGCCGTGTGCGCTCTTGTACGTGTCGTGTACGTGTGTGTAAGGACCGGCAACAAGTGCAGTGATGTAAGTCGAGACGCGTGGTGTGGTGGTGAAGCTCCAACGATTCTTGTCGGCGCCCAGATCAGTGCGTGCGGAAACAGGATTATTGGAGATGAGTTCCCAATGCGCGGGGGCAGTGGCGGTAAGGGTGAATGTGGCTTTTAGGTCTGGTTGATCGAAGCAGGCGTACATGCGACGGGCATCTGCAGTTTCGAATTGGGTGTAAAGGTAGACCTCATCGTCTGCTGGATCAGTGAAACGGTGAAGGCCCTCGCCGGTATTCATAAACCGAGCGTCAACTTCGACAACTAAAGTATTCGCAGCGGCTAAGTTATCAAGGAAGAGGGTTTCTCCATCGAACTTGCTTGCGTCGATCACTACGCCGTTGAGTTCGGCTTTGATGAGTTTTTCAGCGACTACGTCAATAAAGGTAGCGGCCCCTGGTGTGGTGCAGGCAAAGACCACGGTGGTCTTCGCTAAGAAGGTCTCAGGCGACGTGGTGAGATCGAGCATGACGTCGTATGACTCAACGGAGAGGAGCGAGGCCCGTAGGGCCGCTTCTTCGCGAGTGAGATTGATTCCAGGCATGGCAAATATCCAACCAGAGTTGGTGGTGCAGAGCGAACGGTGACGTGTTTAGCGGCGGTAGGTTCTCTTTGCGCTGGTGAACGCGGTGAACTGACTCGCTTGCGTCATGGTCGTATTGATTTCAACGTTGAGTGACCCATCTGAATTCACTTGGAGGCCTACCACGCCCGAAGGCATACCAGCTCCCAATGTGTATCCGACTGCATAAGGGGCAGTCGCTCCGGGGGTGCGTGCAGGTGCGGTCGCAGGTTCCATCGGGCTGAACTGCACTAATTGATATGAGACCATCCCTGATGCTGCAGTGAGTTTGTCCGGAGTCGGCTTTGATCCTTCGATGTTTATCATCGTTTGTGTGGGATCACCTGCTGGGTTACTCCACCAACCAGTTGAGAAGATCCACTTGCCACCGTCCACTTCGTGTGGGGCAATTGCTAGGTGGTTCCAGTCGGATTCGTTTTTGCCTTTTGTTGGTGCGCCACCGGGAAATTCGCCCGTAGCGCTGGCAACTTCGCTGATGAGTCGACCGCTGTATCCCAGAGTGCCTTCTAGAAACCAGTTACCTGATGCCGCTCCAGGCACGTCGTAATCGATCTTTCCAAAGCGCGGAGAAGTTGTTTTTTGCATATTTGCTTCAATGGCGGTGCGTAATTCAGGTGTGAAGAAAGGAAGTGGATCGGCAGTAAATGGCTTCCATGCTTCAGCACTCACATATGCAAATGGATTCTCAAATCCGCTTAACCACTGGGTTCCATCCCACACGTTGAAGTCGATCATGTTGTCACGTTGACGACCGAACTCTTCGCCTGCTTTAACTGCAACGCTCACCTGCTTGTTTGCACCATTTACTTTCATCTCTTCGGCGTAAGAAGCGAGTACACCGGAGAGGCGATTGAGCACCATGTAAACAGTGCTGACGTTGCAGCCATGTTCAATGACCACACGAATCGTTGCAGGGCCGCCAAGATTTCCAATACTAGTGATGGTGCCAGCTGCAGGTGATGTGACAGGTACGTAATCGGCTTCGGTTCTTGTGGACTGGACTTTACTTAGCACTTTGATGCCGAGGTACCCATGATCGATGGGTGTGACGTGTCCACCAACCATCATGCCGTAAGGAATTGAAGGTGCCATCTCGGCGATGGGAACAACTGGGCTAGTGAATTTAATACTCGAAGGTGCGCAGGTGGGTTCACTCGTCTGCCCTTGTTGCTGCGCCAATGTGGGGTACCAGGAGGGGCGCGTCTTATACCCGCCCGCAGGTGCAGGAGGAATGTCGGTGGGAAGTGCGTATTTCACGATGTTGTTCTTGCAGATTGCCAGCATGCCGCCGGTGAAGCCAAAAACACCATTGGTGGAACAGCTCATGCCAATGCGTCTCATATAAAGGAATGAAGTGTCAGGTAGTAACTGTTGCTGTTCAGTGGGGCTGCCGCCGGGTTGGCCATTACCTGGTTGGCCATTACCGGGTTGGCCATTACCGGGTTGGCCATTACCTGGTTGGCCATTACCTGGTTGGCCATTACCTGGTTGGCCATTACCTGGTTGACCGTTACCTGGTTGGCCGTTACCGGGTTGGCCATTACCGGGTTGGCCATTACCGGTGGGCGCCGGGGTTTTCTTTTCTGGAACGCCTTTAGACCAGACCAACTTCTTGCCCGACTTCACGCAGGTGTAAACCATCGCGTTCATGTGGATCGCCTGTCCGCTCTTGGCGCAAGTCGCGCCCGGCTTGGGAGAGGCTGCAGTCGAGCCGCTTATTCCTAGTGGGAGGAGGAGAGTGGTAGCCAGGGCAAGGGTGAGGGCGCGAGGGCGGAAAGTCATGAGAAAACGGTAAATGCTGGCGTCCAGAATTCCTAGGACTTTCTCGGTGAACGTTTCGGGATAGCGGGATTTCCCAGGATTCGGAGCCCGGCAGAGAACCTGGCAGGCTTACGCCATGAATACTTCAGTAGATCTCTGGGTAGACCCGATCTGTCCTTGGGCATGGATGACTTCGCGCTGGCTCGTTGAAGTCGAGAAGCAACGGCCGATCACCTTGAATTTTCGAGGCATGAGTCTGGCTCACCTCAATCGTGACCGCGAAATGCCACCGAAGTACGCGGCCATCATCACGGATGGCATGAAACCAGTCCGTGCGCTCGCGGCCACTCGTCTGGAATATGGTCAGACGGAATTTCGCGCGCTCTATGACGCTATGGGGATGCTCTTCCATCCAGGTGGTCGTGGGATTGATGAGATCGACAGCATTGTGGTTGATGCGGTGAAGAATGCAGGTTTGCCATCTTCGATTTCGGATCGAATGAATGACACGTCTCTCGATTCTGAAGTTATCAAAGACCATGATGTGGCGATTGCACTCGTCGGCGAGGATGTCGGGACTCCGGTCATCGCTGTTAATGGAAATGCGTTCTTTGGACCAGTAGTAACTCCGGCACCCAAGGGTCAAGCAGCTCTTGATCTGTGGGATGGGGCGCTTTTGGTTTCTAGTGTGGCTGGGTTCTATGAAATCAAGCGAAGCCGCACTGCCGGACCTCAGTTCGATTAATTCATGCCACAAGACTTCACGCAGAATTCCATCCGCACTTATAAGCGACGGGGTTCGCGCGTTACGGCAAATCAGCAGAGCGCTCGCGATCTCCATTGGAATCAGTGGGGATTAACTCCTGAGGGAATCGTTGATCTGCGCGCTTTAATGGCGCCAGCCCGCGAGGTGATCCTCGAAGTTGGAAGCGGAATGGGGGAGACCACCGCACTTATGGCGGCAGCTTCGCCGGAAATTGCCATCGTGGCGGCAGAAGTTCATAAGCCAGGAATTGGCGCGTTGCTCTCCTATGCCTCCACTCAAGGATTAATGAACGTGCGCATCTTCGATGGGGATGCTCTCGAATTGATGCGCGATCACTTGGCGCCCGATTCCTTAGATGGCGTGCGGTTGTACTTCCCCGATCCTTGGCCAAAGTTTAAGCATCATAAGCGCCGCATTTTCAACGAAGAGTTTCTGGATCTTGTCTTCTCGCGAGTACGCGCTGGTGGGTTTCTGCATGCGGCGACAGATTGGTTTGAATACGCGCAATGGATGCAGAGTTTTGCATCAAAGGACCCACGATTTGTCGGGGGAGTGATTGATCGACCGGCATGGCGTCCGCTCACAAAATTTGAAGGTCAAGGTGTAACTAAGGGCCACGTGGTGACCGACCTCTTTTACGAGATTAAGAAGTAAGAATTTAGCCTTCGTGCCCAGGCCCGAGGGGCGGGAGCACATGCGTTGATTCGTAGGCGCTCAACATTTCGATGCGTCGCGTGTGTCGGTCTTCGTTTGAGTACGGAGTGGCGAGGAAAGCATCAACAATTGCAAGAGATTCCTCAGTGGTGTGCATGCGGGCACCGATTGAAACGACATTCGCGTTGTTATGTTCGCGAGCAAGTTCTGCAAGCTTGGGAGACCACGCAAGTGCCGCACGAATTCCTCGGACTTTGTTGGCAGCCATCTGCTCACCATTTCCCGAACCGCCAAGGACGATTCCCAGCGAAGAGGGATTGGCGGCAGTTGCCTCGGCAGCGCGCAAGCAGAAGGGAGGGTAGTCGTCGATAGCGTCATAGAACTTGGGACCGTGGTCAACGACCTCGTGACCAGCTTGGCGCAGGTGAGCGATGAGCGCTTCTTTTACTTCGAAGCCTGCGTGATCACTTCCGATATGTATCTGCATAGTTCGAGATCTTGCCACATGAAGACGGGGCTGAAGCGATGACGCTCCAGCCCCGTCCTACTCTCCACTCGATTTAGTGGAGTTATTTGTTATGCCTTGAGGGAAGCAGGTGCTGCAGTGGTGCCGGTGGTGGCGTTGTTGCTTAGTCCACCGTTGGCGCTTGATCCGGTGCCACCGTTAGGTCCACCGAGGTCGCCACCGTGTCCGCGGCCGCCACGATGGTCGCCACCTTTACCGCCACGTCCTGGTCCGCCTTGTCCTTGCCCGCCTTGTCCTTGTGCACCCATCGCTGGTCCACCCACGGGGGCAGTTCCGTTAACGATCGCTGTTTCGCGAGCTTGAACGCTGGCTTTTGCAGTTGTTGCATCAGCCGCGGTCATTTGACCCGCAGTGACGCGTGCATCGATCTCCGTATTCTCTTCGGCGACAAGCGCTGCGATGAGAGCATCGGTCTTAGTACCTGCAATCTTGGCAAGGGTCTCGCCGGCTGCGAGGCGAGTTTGAATCGCACTCCAGTCGAGGCCAACAACCTTGGCAACAGTTGCTTGATGTTGTGGTGGGACACCCATCATGCCGCCGCCACGTGGTCCGCCCATCATGCCGTGGTCGCCATCGTTATCGCCCATCATGCCGCCACCATTTCCGCCACCGATTGATGGACGGCCGCCCATCAATCCGGGCGCCTTGTTGATTTCAGCAGTGATCCGAGCCTGTAGTGCAGCCTTTTCAGTGGTGGCCTGTGCTGCGGTGAGAGTGCCAGCCGTGACGCGTGCATCAATCTCGGTTGTCTCAAACTTTACGAGAGCTGCGATCAGTGCATCAGTCTTTGCTCCTGCGATTGTCGCGAGAGTCTCACCGGCTGCCATGCGGGTCTTAATTGTTGCCGCATCGATTCCCAGTGTTGCTGCTACGAGATTCTCGCGAGCTGTTTGTGCAGCGGTGCGAGCAGCGTCTTGTGTCGTGCGATCTGCATCGAGTGCCTTGGTGATCTCGTCTGCTTGGTTCTGCGTGATCGTGCCCTTGCCTACGAGCGAGGAGAGCGCCCGTGAGAATGGGTTTGATCCCTTTGTATTTGAAGGATCTGCGGAGGCGATCCCTGCGCCACCGATGATCAATACAATGCCGGTTCCAGCTGCTGCGATCTTAAGTTTCGTCTTGCGTTCCATTGTGTAGCTCCTTACCCGTTGAGGCCCTGAACCTCGCCTGGTGCGTTTGCCCCTGGTGATGAGTACATAACTCCTCTTCCCTGAAGCGAACGTGCGTTCTACCTGAGAGGCACGTGTGAGTAGTTACCCCTCTCTTGTGAGAACTCTGTGTGCAGAAAGTTTTTATGTTCGAGCTTGTACTCCTACAAAAACACTTTCACAAGGGTTGCCAAACTGAGAGTGATCTCTACATTTCTTGAATTAACAGCACTCTTCTGTGGTCCAAAGGAGGCCAACGTGCACACCTTCCCCCGATTCATCAAAGTAATTGGCACATTTTCACTCTCGCTATTTTTACTCTCTGCGCTTGCTCCGCCATCATCAGCTGCAACCAAAAGTAAACAACCCGCCAAAGCGGGACGCACTCTTCCGGCAACGATCAACACCGTTCTGAGTGGAAACGGGACTCCTGCTGCCTCGCTCGGTAAAGATGGTGACTTGTATATCGACGTTCGCAACGCACTCTTCTTCGGACCTAAAACTAAAGGTCGGTGGCCGTTGCCGGTTTCGTTAGTGGGTCCATCTGGTCCAGTCGGATCTGCTGGCGCTCCAGGTAAGGCCGGTGCAAAAGGCGAAGATGGTGCGCCCGGCGCAAATGTCACGGGAAGCGTGGGTTCGCAAGGGCCTGTGGGAGCGACTGGCGCAACAGGTGCTCAAGGCCCAGCCGGCGCAGCAGGTGCTCAAGGTCCTGCAGGTGCAACAGGAGCAACAGGTGCAACTGGTCCTCAAGGCCCGAGTGGCGGAGGCGGTTCCGGAGCAACCGGAGCAACCGGAGCGCAAGGTCCAGCTGGTCCGCAAGGTATCCAGGGTGAAACTGGAACTGCAGGCGCGACTGGTGCGGCAGGTGCGGTAGGACTCAAAGGTGAAACGGGTACCGCAGGCGCGACGGGATCCACTGGCCCGCAGGGTGTTCAAGGTCCAGTTGGACCTTCTTCGGT
>CAIPAI010000015.1 GCA_903863015.1 uncultured Actinomycetes bacterium | reverse complement strand
GTTCCCACCACATTGGTGAGTTCATACAACTCAGGGTTCTCTACTGATTCCGCGACCGACTTCTTCGCAGCCAAGTGCACCACACCAGTAATTCCATGTTCGCGAAGAGTGGAAGCCAGGAGATCGCCATCGAGGATGCTTCCCACGACTAGTGGCACTCCAGCGGGCACACGAGATTTCTTACCAGTCGAAAGATCATCGAAGACCACCGTTGAATGACCGGAAGCGGCGAGCGCGCGCACGACATGTGAACCGATATAGCCGGCGCCGCCGGTGATCAACCAGGTCATCCGCGCTCCTTTCATCGGTTAAGAGGAAGATACTCCCCGAGTAGAACCCGCGATCTAGAAGTCGATCTAGAAGGCGAGCGGCTTACCCAGCGAGCGCCAAGCGCCCGTGCCGCCGGCAATGTTCACTGCTTCAAAGCCTTGGCTCTCAAGCCAGGTAGCTACTTGGAAAGAACGTCCACCGGATTCGCAGATCACAAAGATCTCTTCATCGCGTGGAAGGTCTTGTACGCGGGCGGGAATGGTCGACATCACGATGAGTTCAGCACCGGGCACATGGCCGGTCTGCCACTCATCGACGCCCCGCACATCGATCAATGCGATGGGACCAGAAGCGAGTAAACCGTCGAGCTCGTTGACATCTATTTCGCGCATATAAGAAGCCTACCTGAGGTTTCGTTGAAAAAATAAATTATTTACTTGTTCGGGTCCAAACTATGTGAGCCGTTCCACCGCTGAAAACTTCTATTGATCCTGTGAATAGCGGGAGAATTTAACCGACAAGAAAACCATAAGAAAACTTGTCAGGGAGCGACACATGAACCTCGATCTTGCGAGATGGCAATTCGCCATCACGACCGTTTATCACTTTATTTTCGTACCGATCACGATCGGTACTGGTTTCTTGGTAGCAGGCATGCAAACAGCTTGGTACCGTACCGACAATCTTAAATACCTACGCGCCACCAAGTTCTTCGGGAAACTCTTCCTGATCAACTTCGCGATGGGCGTCGTCACCGGCATCGTGCAGGAATTCCAATTCGGTATGAACTGGTCTTCCTACTCACGCTTCGTCGGTGACATCTTCGGTGCTCCTCTTGCGATGGAGGGCTTGCTCGCCTTCTTCCTCGAGTCCACCTTCCTTGGCATCTGGATCTTCGGTTGGGATCGTCTCCCTAAGAAGCTTCACCTCGCATCCATCTGGATCGCCGCTACCGGCACACTTCTCTCCGCGTACTTCATTCTCGCGGCTAACGCGTGGATGCAACATCCAGTCGGTTACAAGATGAACCCCACTCTTGGGCGCGCAGAGCTCACCGACATCGTTCGTGTTCTCACACAGAACACTGCGGTCGCTGCCTTCGCACACACCATCCCCGCTGCGTTCTTCACTGCAGGTGGTTTCGTCGCCGGTGTCGCTGCCTGGCTCTTGATTCGTAAGCGCGATGTAGAGATGGCTCGCCCCGCACTCAAGCTCGGCGTCATCACCGTCATCATCGCGTTCATCGCCGTCTTCTTCACTGGTGACTGGACCTCACGCATCATGACGGAACAACAACCAATGAAGATGGCCGCTGCGGAAGCGCTCTACGACACCACTGATAACGCACCGTTCTCGCTGCTCACTATCGGAACTCTCGATGGTTCGCGTCCGGTCTATCAAATCGATCTACCATCAGTGCTCTCACTGCTCTCTACAGGTGATGCAAACGGTGTAGTGAAGGGCGTAGCTAATCTCCAAGCCGAGTACAGCGCTAAGTACGGTACGGACAACTACATTCCTAATATTCCACTTGCTTATTGGTCCTTCCGCCTCATGATCGGCTTCGGCGGTCTGGCGTTCCTCTTCGCGCTCCTGACGCTCTGGAGAATGCGCAAGGGTGGATTACCTACAAGCAAGTGGTTTGGTCGTGCCATGTTGACGATGCCCTTCCTTCCTCTCTTGGCAAACTCTCTCGGTTGGATCTTTACCGAGACTGCGCGCCAACCATGGGCCGTCTTTGGTCTCATAAAAACCGCTGACGGTGTGAGCCCCACAGTGAGTGCGGGCAGCGTCGCCACCACGATGATCGGATTCACCGTGCTCTACGGTGTGCTCGCGGTCATCGAATTCGGCCTCATGTTCCGCGCCATCAAGGTCGGTCCTGAAGCCATTACCTCATCCCCCGACAACGAAGTGGGCGGCGACAGCTCGCGTCCACTCGTGATGTCGTACTAGAGACTCGCGAAAGGTAGACGGACATGACTTTACAAACACTCTGGTTCATCCTGATCGCGGTTCTCTGGATCGGGTACTTCGTCCTAGAAGGTTTCGACTTCGGTGTCGGTATCCTTCTTCGCACCGTTGCTAAGACACAAGCTGAACGTCGCGCAGTACTTACGACGCTCGGACCTGTGTGGGACGGTAACGAGGTCTGGTTACTCGTCGCAGGTGGCGCCACATTTGCCGCCTTCCCCGAGTGGTATGCCACCCTCTTCAGTGGTTTCTATTTGCCACTCTTCTTGATTCTCGTCGCACTTATCATTCGCGGTGTTGGTTTTGAATACCGCAGTAAGTACGGTCGTGAATCTTGGCGTTCTCGTTGGGATACCGCCATCGTGATTTCAAGTGCTCTTCCGGCACTCCTTTGGGGTGTGGCATTTGCAAATATCGTGCGCGGTGTTCCACTGCTCCGTGATTCACACGGCGTCATTCACTACGACGGTGGATTCTTTAACCTCCTCAATCCGTTCGGATTACTTGGTGGCCTCGTCACCCTCTCGCTCTTCACCACCCACGGCGCCATCTTCTTGGCACTCAAGACCGATGGTGTGATCCGCGAGCGCGCGAACGCTCTCGTCACCAAGCTAGGTCTGGCTGCAGCAGTCTTTGCGGTGGCCTTCCTCGTCTGGGCGAGCAGCTTGGTGAACAAGCCACTCGTCTGGGTGCTCTCGGCGGTCACGGCCGTCTGTTGGCTCGCTGCCCTGGGAATGAATCTCAAGACCCGCGAAGGTTGGGCGTTCATCTTCTCCAGCCTCACCTTGGCATTGGCGGTGACCACCCTCTTCTTCGCGCTCTACCCGAACGTGATGCCAAACCTCAACGGACCTGACGGGCTCACCATCACCAACGCCTCCAGCACCCATTACACCTTGACCATCATGACCTGGGTCGCAGTAGTCATGACCCCACTGGTTCTCATCTACCAGGGTTGGACGTACTGGGTCTTCCGTAAGCGCGTCAGCGCCACGCAGATCATGGATGCCGAGAAGGGTGTCTTAGACACGGTTAATTTGTGAGAATTCATCCGTGAAGTTCCTTGATCCACGGCTGCTTCGGTACTCCCGGAGCAGCCGTGGTTATTTATTAGCCACCCTCGCCGTTGCTGTTGCGACCGCGGTGGTCACCATCATGCAGGCATTTCTCCTCGGCTCGATCATCGTCAAGATCTTCCAGGAGCGCCTCGCGTCGGTGACCCCGCAACTCACCGCGCTCGCTCTGGTCTTTGGTCTGCGAGCGCTGCTCTCCTATATCGGTGAGCAAGTCTCTGCGCGTATCGCGGTCTCTATTCGCGCCGAACTACGCACCCAACTCACCGACCGTCTTCTCGATGACGGCGCGAACCTGACGTATAAACATGGCGCGGCGAAGATTTCACTCCTTGCCTCTCGCGGCATCAGCGCACTGGATGCGTACTTTGGAAAGTTTCTCCCGCAGATCTTTATCGCACTTCTCGTGCCTCC
>CAIPAI010000014.1 GCA_903863015.1 uncultured Actinomycetes bacterium | reverse complement strand
TCTTAGGGAAGATAAAACCCTGGAGGCGGTGTGCTGGAGCTCAGTTTTGAGCATGCGAGTGACGAAGAGTTGCTCGCGGCTTATGTGAGTGGACATCCACGCGCCCTTGAGGCGCTCTTACTTCGTCGCAGAGATTTTATTTGGTCGCTCTCACTTAAGTTTCTTGGCAATGCCACGCTCGCGGAAGAAGCAATGCAAGAGGCATCGATTGCCCTCTTTAAACGTGCTCATCAATTTAAGGGCGACTCCAAGTTCACTACGTGGATGTATCAGATCGTGCATAACTGTGCGATGGATGTGGCACGGAAGTATCGCAAGGGCGATGTCAATGTCGATGTAGATCAGTACACCGAAACTTTTAGCGTCGAAGATCAGAGCGAAGAGATCACCTCACGTCAGACGGTGATGAAAGCGCTGATGGAGATCGACCCGGATCAACGCGCGGCCCTCGTGCTCGTGGTGATGGAGGGGCTCTCTGTAGAGGAGGCCTCGACTACCTTGGGAGTGCCCGCTGGCACCATCAAGAGCCGCTGCTCTCGAGGGAAAGCTGCCTTGGCCGCTATCTTGAGCGAACTCGATCCCCGGCTCGCACAGGGTGGTTCGCAGGGTGGTTCGCAGGGTGGTTCGCAGGGTGGTTCGCAGGGTAATTCACAGGGAAAGGGTTCCGGCGGGAACCAAACCGCCGCCCCCATCGTCTTAGGTACTGAGAACCTCGAAGTAGAGAACAGGGAAGGAGGTCAGTAATGAACGAGAACATGGGCGATGGCTTTGATGAGCCGACCTTAGATGCCGCCAGCGAAGCGGCTATCGATGCCTTGTTGCAGAACGCGCAATTCATTACTCCACCTCCCGGTCCCGTTGCCGATCGCTTCACTGCGATGCTCGCCATCGAAGTGGCCCAACAAGAGAAGGCTCAACAAGAGGCTGCGGTTTACGCCGCAGCTGAGAAGGTAGCGGTCGAGACCGGCGAAGATACCGGCGCAGAGATCATTGCCTTCAAGCCTCGCGCTAAGTGGATTGCTCCTGTATCAATTGCTGCTGCCTTAGTACTCGTTGCTGGTGTGGGAATCGGTCTCACCAATAGCAACCTCTTCTCTTCAAATTCTTCCAGCTCGGTTCCGCTCGCAAGTGATACTCCTTCTGAGGAACCATTAGTTGATCCGTCTACCGAACCGTCAGCCGAACCCTCTGCAACCACTGCGCCTTCGAAGAAGCCGAGTGCTTCAACAACTGATGGGTCGCTTGCTGATCAAGGCGGCACCGATACGGGTTCTCTCTTAAGTTCCGGATCAACTGGAAAAACAGTTCCCATCGTTGAACTCTTCTCCGGTCTTCCTTACGACGGTTCACTCTCCGAGATCGTGGATTACATCGGACCAGAAGCAGCAGTCGGTGGCTTGAGTGATCTGTCACCAGAGACCGCTTCGTGCATCAGATCAAATGGTCTTGCAAAGTATGTGGCAGCTGTCGATAACGGTACTTACCGCGGCAAAGATGTCACTGCAGTCTTCTCACCTTTGAAGAAGGGTGGCTTCCGCATCACGCTGCTCAATAGCCGCTGCGGCAAGATGGCAATTCTTAATATCAAGTAACTCTTACCAACGCGCGAGGATGTAACCCGCCACTGTGCCAATAAGTAGCGCCAATAACATCCAACGTGTGGGTTCTGAAATGCGCCACCATGCTTGTGCAATACGAACGCGCACTGCGCGTAACTTCGCCGGAGAAATCATCCAGAAAAGAATAACAATGGAGAGCAGAATTCCGCTCGGGTTATAGGCGATGCTTCCGGAGATGTCACCCTGCACCAGCGCACCAAAGGAGCGTGTCGTTCCACAGAAGGGACATTGGTGTCCGGTGATCAAACGAAACGGGCAGAGGATCGGACCGGTGGTGTAACCCTCGGTGCGACGCGCACCCACCCACGTAAGTGCGGTGGCAAAGAGTACGAGCGCGTAACGCGCCGCCGGAATTTCGCGAAAGAGCGCCGGCCAATAGGAGAGGGGGCGAGTTCTCGCTTGAGAACTCGCCCCCGTCTTCATATCTGAAACTTTGTGTCGTGAACTTTAAGCGTTGTTCATTGCATCAGAGAATGAGCCCCAGAACATAAAGGAGATCACCAGGCTGACGATAGAGATGATCAAGCCGGCAATCGCGAGGCCGCGTCCACCTTGGCTGGGATCCTTACTCGTTTGTGACATACCGATCGCACTGAAGACGATTCCGAGAATGCCGCAGAAGAAACTCAGGACGAAGCCGGTGATGGCCATGCCGTTGGTCTTCTTTGGTGTCGGGGGCATTGCAGTCATGTTTCCTCCGTAGGTATCCGGTGATCCACCGCAGGGCTTGCTCCAAGCCTGGGTGAATACTAAGCAATCGTGGCAAAGAGTGCAGGGCGAGACAAGCCTATTGAGGGGTAATCTGCTCTTATTCGCACGCCATCACTTTGGGGGTCCCCATGCGCCGCTTACTCATTGCTCTCCTGAGCATCTCGCTTGCCGGAACTTTTGCCGTGGCCACGCCACTCACTCCGGCCATAGCCGCAGATCCCGCCTCTGCTCTCACCCTTCCGCTGACTGGCACTGATGTCCCCGAATTGGGAGACATCTTCGACGCGATGGATGTCTGCTTCGACTTTCCCAACTCGATCGGGTGCGCAGCTTTCATGCCGTTCATCGAGCTGATCGTCAAATGTGCAGCGGATCCCTCACTCAGTATCTGTACCCAAGCCACCGCTTCAAAAACTCCCGCGGTCGTGGTCGCTGATCCATGCAGTGGAGCAGGAGCCACCACTAACGAAACCTGCAAGGGCGCGGTCATTATTGATCGCTCTCCAGGATCGTTTTGTTACAAGAATCCAACTGATGCAAGTTGCAACGTCTCGGGCACTACCGCTATCACAGGTGATGCAGCATGTGCGGTGAATGCCTTTCAAGATGGTTGCAAAGATGCTGCTATAAAGATTGATGGCGATGTTGTAAAGGTACCCACAGAAGGCAAAGTGAGTGTCGCAGATACCATCAAGAAATATCTCGACAAGAACGGCATCGTGCTAGAACCAAAGAGCGTCACAGATGCATATGGAAATGAATTGACGAATCGGGAAGGTCAAATCATTTACCGCACGATCATCATCACGAGTACGGGCGTTCCGGTCACTGATGCAAACGGTAATGCGATTTATTCAGAACTTGCTAAGGATGATTCGGGCAAGACGCTGCTCACTAAGACGACGAAGAAGTCAGCATCAGCTCCTGTGCTTATCTTCAACGTACTAAGTGCAGATGACAAACTCATCCTCGGTCCGGATGGAAAACCCTTAAGTACCAAGCCTGCCCTCACGAGTGATGGTTATGCGCAAGTAGATCGCGACAGCAACGCCATCCTGCTCTCACCCATTCTTAACTCCAAGGGACAACCCATCATCGGCGTCGATGGCAACCCGCTCTACACCAAACTCATGGTGACTAGTGAAGAAGAACCACTCCTTGATGCCAACGGTAAAGGTGTGATTGCAAAGCCACTTCTTAATAGCAACGACAAACCAATCACCGCAAGCAACGGCGCTATTCTCTACGCACCACCGATGTATGACCCGAACGGCAAACCGATCGTCGATGCAAAGGGAAACCCAGTACTTGCTAAGCCCGTCGTTGATGCCAGCAACAAAGTGAAGCTCGGTGCCGATGGTTTCCCGCAAGTCTCACAACCGCTCCTCTCGGGAAGTGGCACCGCGATTCTGCAAGCAGGTAAGCAGGTTGCTGTAGGCGCTGCTGGTACTTCGCCAATCAACTCATCCGGTGAAGTAATCGGCAAAGCCTCAGGTGCGCTCCTCTCCTACGGTTTTGGAGGCACCGTCATCGACGAGAAGGCACGTAACATCGTCACTCCTGATGGTCGCCCACTTATCTTGAGCGCTTCGGGCACGCCGCTACTCACTAACGGCACACCGATCACCGACAAGAAGGGTGCACCGATCAAAATCAGTAAGAGCGGTGCGGTCCTCGACTCCACCGGTAAAGCCATCCTCGGGGCAGACGGAAAGGCGCTCACCATTGGCAGTACGCAAGGCACTGGTGCGGTAAAGATTGGAACGCTCACCCTCCTCGGACCCAACAACAAGCCAGTACTCCTTGGGCTTAACGGCGCGCTCTTCGATTCCAGCGCGAATGCGTTGGTGAGCGCCGCAGGTAAGCCACTCTTCCTCGACCCGAAGGCAAAGAAAGTGGTCGACGCCGCCGGTAAAGCTGTCGCGGTTGATAAGAAGGGGAAGATCGCGGCAAAGAGCCAGTCGCTAAAGGTAGAGACGACTTCAATTACCTCGTAGCATTGAAAGATGGAACGCGATTTTGATGTCCTCGTCGTAGGTTCCGGTTTCGGTGGTTCGGTTGCGGCTCTTCGTTTAACGGAGAAGGGCTATCGGGTGGGTGTACTCGAAGCAGGTCGTAGATTTCGCGATCAAGACTTTCCCAAAACCTCATGGCGTCTGCGCCGCTTCCTCTTCGCGCCGAAGTTAGGGCTTACAGGTATTCAACGCATTCACGCTCTCCCAGATGTGTTGGTGCTCGCAGGTGCTGGGGTGGGTGGTGGTTCGCTCGTCTACGCGAACACTCTCTATGTGCCACCTGATACCTACTTCAATGATGAGCAGTGGAAACACATCACGGACTGGAAGCGCGAACTGACGCCTTGGTATGACCAAGCATCACGCATGCTCGGCGTTGCCGAGAATCCTTACTTCTCACCCAGTGATGCTGCGATGAAGGAAGTAGCGGAAGAGATGGGCGTGGGGCACACCTTCCGCATGGCACCTCTCGGTGTGCACTTTGGAAAGGGTGCTGGCATCGAAGAAGCCGATCCCTACTTCGGTGGTGTTGGGCCTGCGCGTCAGGGATGTCAACAATGTGGCAGCTGCATGACGGGGTGTCGATTTAATGCCAAGAACACTCTTCCCAAGAATTATCTCGGCTTAGCAGAGAAAGCCGGTGCACAAGTCTTTCCACTCACCACCGTTGAGAAGATTGAAGAACGCCCCGACGGTTCATGGAAAATCACCACGCGCAAGAGCACTGCCTGGTTTGGTGGGCGACGTACTTTCACTGCTGGCCAAGTCGTGGTTGCCGCTGGCACCTATAACACCCAGAAACTCTTGCATCGCCATCGCAGCGACGGCACTCTTCCGAAACTCTCCGCCGCACTAGGTCGTCTCTCGCGCACCAATAGCGAATCACTCGTCGGCACGATCATGCCGCACTCAAATACCATTGATTACAGCTTAGGTTCGGCGATCACCTCATCGTTCTTCCCAGAACCACACACTCACGTAGAGCCAGTGCGTTATGGCAAGGGAAGTAACTCGATGGGTCTACTTCAAACGATCATGACTGATGGAAGTGTCGGTAGAGATCGTCGTCGCCAATGGCTCAAGACTCTGGCAACACAACCTTCTATGGTGCTCAAGATGTTTGACGTGCGAAAGTGGAGTGAGCGCACCGTTATCGCACTCGTTATGCAGAACGTTGATTCATCTGTCACCGTTTCATCAAAGCGCGGACTCTTCGGCACCAAGCTCACTTCGGTCAATGATTCTGATCATCCAAATGCCACATACATTCCAGCGGCGAATGAAGTTGCTCGTCGCATTGCTAAGAATCGTGGTGGTACTGCTGGCGGAAATGTCGGTGATCTCATCAACGCACCGTTCACTGCGCACTTTGTGGGTGGGTGCGTCATCAGTGATGATCCCGCTCTCGGCGTTGTTGACCCGTACCATCGCGCATGGAATTACCCCACGATGCATATCGTCGATGGATCCACCGTGACTGCAAATCTCGGGGTGAATCCTTCACTCACCATCACCGCACAAGCAGAGCGTGCCTTCTCGCTCTGGCCCAACAAGGGTGAAGTGGATCCACGACCTACGCAGGGAAGCGCATACGTGGAAGTGGATAAGGTGAAACCGAATAGCCCATTCGTCCCAGAGCACGCTTCAGGCGCACTGCGCTAAAAGAGATTAGCCGCCAGATTTGCGGCGGAACATCTGTGGCTTATTGGCATCAGATTGCGAGCCACGAACGCCACCGGCTGCCGACGGACCAGCACCCAGATTCGGGCCATGTCCTTGTTTCTTGGCGAGCGCCTCGAGGAATCGATCCTTCACGGGGTCGCCGGTGCGCTTAATCTCCGGGGCCGACTTCTCGGCTGCGGCCTTCTCAACAGGAGCCTTCTCAGCCACATGCTTCAACTCAGCCTTCTTCGCTGGGGCAGCTTTCTTCGCCGGAGCCTTCTTTGCAGGTGCTTTCTTCGCTTCAGCCATGCGCCTAACTTACTACCTCACTGGGCTTGGGCCGATGTATTCAATAGCTATCACAGCTAAATCGGACCTGGAGGAGTACCTCCAAAGAATCCACCAAGTTTTTGAACCTGCAAATACCTCGATTAAGAAACCAGGAGTGCCATCTTCTAAGTTGAAGACTTTGCGCCTCGCCCAACGAGTCAAGTGTTCGATAGCTAAACGCTCTAACGCCTGATTCAGCGCTCGGTAATCATGAGATTGCGGAGAGTGACTCAGGTAATCAAGTGTGTGGCCTGCTTCCGACGAATAGTCGAAACAGACCAAAAATCACCTCTCTTGATAGACCTCACGGATTTGCAAAGGTTCGGGACCCAAGTTGCGTACAGGGCGCAGAGATCTCAATTCGGGGCCTTCGCTCATGGCACGCGAGATTCGGGCTTGGAATGCGTCGCTCATGGCAAATGCCGCACTGGGATTGGTGGCGGGATCGAGCCACACATATTTTTCATGGCCTTCGGAATTTGATATCAATTCGTAAAGTCCAGGCCCGAGATCATCCATGGCGGCAGGTTAGTGAACCGAGCACAGAAGTACAATTGCCATTTCCACAGCGGTAACAGAGAGTGAAATTAGTTAATAAGTGAAGCGGCGATCTCTCGTACATCGCTGGTGAAGTTAACGCCTAATACTTTACGAGCTAATGACACATCGGCAACTAACTCACCAATGTCACCTGCACGTCGCTCCACAAACTCTGGCTCGAGCGAACTACCCGTGAGATCCAAGAGGGTGCGCACTACTTCAAGCACCGATGAACCCGTCCCTGTACCGATATTCATCACTGCAGGAAGTTCACCTTTCACCAACATTTCAGCAGCAATCAAGTGTGCATCTGCAATATCTCGCACATGTACGTAGTCTCGGATACATGTGCCATCCGGCGTCTCGTAATCGTTTCCGAAAATCTTGGGTCGTTCATTCTCTTCAATATTTCGCAAGATGATAGGAAAGAGATTCGCTACCGAGTCATCGCGTAACTCAACGGCGTCAGAACCAGCAACATTGAAGTAGCGCAGACTACAGGTCGCCATGTCAAGTGCGCGGTATCGATCTACACTCCCTTCAGCGGCTAACTTGGTTGCGCCATACGGTGATGCTGGAATCGCCACGTCGCTCTCAGAAACTCGCGCGATGCCTGACTCTCCATAAACCGCGGCAGAGGATGAATTCACGAAATACTTCACACCACATGCATGTGCGGCGGCGAGCACCGTCTCTGTTCCCACCACATTGGTGAGTTCATACAACTCAGGGTTCTCTACTGATTCCGCGACCGACTTCTTCGCAGCCAAGTGCACCACACCAGTAATTCCATGTTCGCGAAGAGTGGAAGCCAGGAGATCGCCATCGAGGATGCTCCCCACGACTAGTGGCACTCCAGCGGGCACTCGAGATCTCTTACCAGTCGAAAGGTCATCAAAGACCACCGTGGCATGACCGGAAGCGGCGAGCGCGCGCACGACATGTGAACCGATATAGCCGGCGCCGCCGGTGATCAACCAGGTCATCCGCGCTCCTTTCATCGGTTAAGAGGAAGATACTCCCCGAGTAGAACCCGCGATCT
>CAIPAI010000013.1 GCA_903863015.1 uncultured Actinomycetes bacterium | reverse complement strand
TTCTCGGTTGCTAATCGGGCAGACCGAGATTTCGCCGCCAGTAGTACTGGCGCCGATGGCGGGCATTACCAACGCCGCATTTCGCACGCTCTGTCGTGAACAAGGTGCTGGTCTTTTCGTTTCGGAAATGGTGACCGCCCGCGCACTCGTCGAACGTCATCCAGAGACGTTGCGCATGATTAAACCAGCGCCGGGGGAGACTCCTCGAAGCGTGCAGTTGTACGCGGTAGCACCGGACACTGTGCGCGATGCCGTTCTTATGCTCTGCAGTGAGGGATTGGTAGACCATATTGATCTGAATTTTGGCTGCCCGGTTCCTAAAGTAACTCGCAAAGGTGGCGGTTCTGCACTTCCTTACAAGCGTCGCCTCTTTAGCGCGATTGTGAGCGCCGCGGTGGACGCGGCTAAGCCTTTTGGAATTCCCGTGACGATCAAGATGCGCAAGGGAATTGATGACGACCACCTCACTTTCTTGGAAGCCGGGCGCATTGCTGCTGATGCAGGCGTTCATTGGGTAGCGCTGCACGGCCGCACTGCTGCGCAAATGTATGGCGGCAAAGCCGATTGGAGTGCAATCGCGGCGCTCGTTGCTGAATTAGCACCGTATGGAACTCCAGTACTGGGAAACGGCGATATTTGGAGTGCATCGGATGCGCTTCGCATGATGGAAGAGACCGGATGCGCGGGAGTTGTTGTCGGTCGTGGATGCTTAGGTAGACCATGGCTCTTTGCCGAACTAGCGGCCGCCTTTGCTGGCCAACCGATTCCAGCGGCACCCAAATTAGAAGAGGTCGGTGGAGTCATGTTGCGACATGCACATCTGCTCGCCACTTACTTTGAAGATGAATTACGTGGATGCCGTGATTTTCGCAAACATGTGGCGTGGTACCTCAAGGGATTCTCGGTGAAGAATCATTTGCGAGTAGGGCTGGCAGAGGTTTCCACTTTGGCAGAAATGGCCACCATGATCGATGAGCTAGAGGGCCATCAAGATTTCCCTACAGAAATAGCGATGGGCCCACGCGGGCGTACGACCACCACGCGCGCAGTAAGCCTTCCAGAGAATTGGTTACTCGATCGCGATGCCATGCCATTTGTTTCGGCAGACGAGGCGGTCTCAGGTGGCTAGTACTAATTACTTTGGTGAGTATCTCTCCGCCGATACCGAACGCTATTTAGCAGAACCGGCCAAACGCCCAGGTCGTAGTGAATTTGCTCGTGATCGCGCGCGCATTTTGCACTCTGCTGCACTTCGCAGATTGGCGGCTAAGACACAAGTAGAGGTTCCTTGGGAGAGCGACTTTGCGCGCACGCGGCTTTCGCACTCACTCGAATGTGGACAGGTAGGGCGTGAGTTAGGTGCCGCACTCGGTGCCGATCCTGACCTGGTGGAGAGCGCTTGCCTAGCCCACGACCTGGGACACCCACCCTTTGGACATAACGGTGAAGTAGCCCTTGAAGAAGCCGCGCAAGATTGCGGTGGATTTGAAGGCAATGCGCAGAGCTTTCGTATCCTTACGCGCCTCGAAGCAAAGAGCGTGGATGTAGAGGGCGCTTCTATCGGCCTCAATCTTTCGCGGGCCACGCTTGATGGTGCTTCGAAGTATCCATGGACGCGTGCCACAAATTCCAAGAAGTTTGGCGTGTACGACGATGATCGCGCGATCTTCGACTGGATGCGAGCTGGACGCGTCGGCACAGAGAGTTCGATCGAAGCACAAATTATGGATTGGTCGGATGATGTTGCTTACTCGGTTCATGATTTAGAAGATGCGCTTGTGGCGGAGCGTTTTCCACTTGCGGCGCTATCGGATACGAGTGAACAACGTGATGTTGCAAGAGTTGCGCTCGAGTCCTACGCCGCTGATTCAACTGAAAATGAGTTGCAAGCGGCTTTCGGTCGATTAACTGCGCTGCCTTACTGGCCTTCAAATTTCTCAGGTACGCATCGAGATCATGCCGCTCTTAAAGATCTCACCAGTCAACTCATCGGACGCTTTGCGTTAGCGGCTGAACGTGAGACGCGCGCTAAGTGGGGGAGCGGTTCACTTATTCGCTTCGGTGCATCATTAGAAGTTCCTCGCGAAGAACGCATCGAGGTTGCCGTCCTCAAGGCAATAGCTGCTCATTACGTCATGCGAAGCGATATTGCCCAAGCTCGATATTCCGAACAACGGATTTTGATTCACGAACTTGTTGAGGCGCTATGGCAGGGTGGCCCGAGCGCATTAGAGCCCACCTTTCATGCAAGTTGGGATGATGCGGCCAATGATGGAGAGCGACGCCGCGTGGTCATCGATCAAGTGGCCTCCCTGACCGATGTCGGAGCCCGCCTGCTTCATGGCAGACTCACCGGAAGGGGTGAGTAAAGATGGCCGGTCGTATCCGTGACGAAGATGTTGCTTACGTGCGCGAGCATGCCCCTATTGATGAAATCGTGGGCGATTACGTGCAGCTCAAGAATGCCGGCGGCGGACAGAAGAAAGGTCTCTGTCCTTTTCACGACGAGAAGTCGCCTTCATTCCACGTAACACCCTCACGTGGTTTCTTTCACTGCTTCGGATGTCAGACGGGTGGCGACGTCATCTCCTTCGTGATGAAGATTGAGCACCTGGCATTTTCTGAAACCGTGGAACGGCTTGCGCAACGCATTGGATTTGAATTGCGTTATGAAGAAGGTGATCGCCCTAGTGGCACAAGCGGTGGGCAACGAGCGCGCCTGATTGAGGCCCATAAACTCGCCGCCGCGTTTTACCAAGAAGCGCTTAATGCGGCCGGCCCTGCGCAAGTAGGACGAGCTTTCCTATCTGAGCGCGGATTCGATCAGCAGATAACCGCGACGTTCATGGTGGGGTACTCACCCGATGAATGGGACGCACTTACCAAGTTCCTCAAAGGTAAAGGTTTCACAAACGAAGAACTCATCAATGCTGGATTGGCGAAGGAAGGACAACGCGGCCTCATCGACCGTTTTCGCAATCGCCTCATGTGGCCCATTAAAGATATCTCTGGCGACATTGTGGGCTTCGGCGCTCGCAAACTCTCTACCGACGAAAGCGACACTGGACCTAAGTATCTCAATAGCCCAGAGACTCCTATTTATAAGAAGAATCAAGTGCTTTATGGCCTTGATATGGCGAAGAAAGAGATCGCGAAAACTCGACAGGCGGTTGTCGTTGAGGGGTACACCGACGTCATGGCCGCACATGTCGCGGGCGTCACCACCGCCGTAGCTACATGTGGAACTGCATTCGGTGAAGAACATATCCGGATTCTTCGCCGCCTCCTTATGGACGATGACGCATTCCGCGGTGAAGTGATCTTCACATTCGATGGCGATGCTGCTGGCCAAAAAGCTGCGCTGCGCGCATTCACCGAGGACCAGAAATTCGTTACACAAACTTTTGTGGCTATCGAAAAAGAAGGGTTAGACCCTTGCGAATTGCGCCAGAAGCGTGGAGATGCCGCGGTGCGCGAGTTGATCGCGAATCGGATTCCACTCTTTGAATTTGCCATTCGATCAACGCTCTCTAATTACAATCTAAGTTCTGCTGAGGGTCGAGTAGAGGCGCTTAAAGTTGCCGCACCATTAGTGGCGCAAATTCGAGACCGTTCACTTCGCCCTGAATACACACGGCTCCTTGCTGGGTGGCTCGGCATGGAAATTGAGAGCGTACGTGCTTCAGTTGCTACCAGCGTTCCCAAGGTGGGGCGAAAGTACGCCAACGATTCAATTCCCAGTGAGTCTGCTGTAGATGAAACCGCCCCTCCCCGCCTTCTTCGCCCAGATCCACGAGATCCCGTGGCATCCCTTGAGCGCGAGGTATTAAAGACTATTTTGCAGACCCCTCAGAGTTCACCCAGCTGGCGTGACCTTGAAGCAAATGACTTCTTTCATGAAATTTACCGGGCGCTCTTTCTGCGTCTGCACGGTGTAGAAGGTGGAGGAGATCTCACGGCCACTGTCGAAGCAATTCGAGGCGCAGGTGATGATGAATCAATTGAGATTGCTTCGCTGGCAACGGAGTTGGCCGTAGAACCGATGCGTACTTCCGACACCGCAGGTACGCGATATGGCGAGAGTTTGAGTTATCGATTACGCGAAGTGGGCGTCTCGCGTCGAATCGAAGAGCAGAAGTCAGAGCTGCAACGAGTAAATCCGTTAGAAGAAGCTGATCGATACCAACAACTCTTTACTGACCTAGTTCAAATGGAAGCTGTGCGGCGCCAACTTCGCGATATTGCTTTGGGTGAGGTTGATCGTGGCTAAGGCAGTAGCCGGCGCTCGGGTGCTTGCCGAAATCGTTGGCATCAAGGTGAAGATAGATTCCCTCACCCTCGACGAGCGAGAGATTCCTTGGAGCGAGATCGACGATCTCACGGTCAACGACGACGGAATTCAGGCGCTCCTCTCAGGCGGTGAACGGTGCGCCCGCTCCTTCGGCGCAGCGACCGTGCGCGAGCAGCGCAGAGTTGCCCAAGCGCTCCGCGAGCGCGTGATGGCCTCGATCCTGATCTCCTCCGCCGGCCCCGAGGGCACTTTGGTCGCCCTCAGGCGAAGCGCCACCGGGGAGGTATTTACCCGGATCTCGGTAGCCGGTGACATCTCCGAGGCTGGTCGCCGAGGCGCCGAGACGCTGGCGCACCGGTTGGCCGAGAGCGCCGGGTTGGCCAAAGTGCCCCTCCACTGGTCTGCCCCTCCGGCGGGTTTCAGTGCTACCCCCACGCTGGGGTAGGCTTCCACCCACCTTCCCGTGTAGCTCAATTGGCAGAGCAGCCGGCTGTTAACCGGCAGGTTCTTGGTTCGAGTCCAAGCGCGGGAGCCAACTTTCAAGGCGTAAGCCCCCACTCGTCACCGAGAGAATTTGTGAGTTTTCGCAGAGCCTGGGGTGAGATCCCTGGCGAAGCCCCCCATCACCCCCTCTGGAGCCCTACGGTGTACTTATCCGAGTTTCGGTTGAGCAGAAAGAGGATGACATGGCTGCGGTAAGTGCGAACGCCCCCCTCATACTCGTTGTCGACGATGAAGATGGCGTCGCCGATCTACTCGTCGATGCGCTCACTCTCGGCGGATACCGCGCGCGCCGCGCTCGCGATGGCCAAGAGGCGCTGCGCCTCCTTCGCGAAATTACGCCCGATGTCATCTTGCTCGATGTCAATATGCCCGGGCTCAACGGCTTTGAAGTCTTGGAACGCATCCGCGCCAAAGGAGATGAGACTCCAGTCCTCTTCCTTACTGCTCGTCAGGAACGTGAAGATACGACCCGCGGATTCGTACTCGGCGCAGATGATTACATCACCAAGCCATTCGGTCTCGAAGAATTACTTTTGCGCGTCAAGGCCATCTTGCGTCGCACGCGCAAAGAAGAACCCGAACCAGAGCTCTTGCGAAGTGGCAACCTAGAACTCCAGTCAGAGACGCACGAAGTCCGCCAGGCGGGGGAGATCGTCACGCTCTCGCCCACTGAATTTCGTCTCCTTGAGTATTTGATGCTCAACCAGAAGCGTGTACTCACTAAGGCCCAACTCTTGCGAGCCGTCTGGGATATTGATTTTGAGGCCGAAACTAGCGTCGTAGATACCTACATCTCTTATCTCCGTAAGAAGTTAGATCCTCAGGGCTTAGGACTCATTCGAACTGTCCGCGGCGTTGGTTTCCAGTTACGAGAGGTAGAAGCTGCCGCTGAAAAAGGCGCACAGTGACCACCAGTGAAATTACGCACTCGATTAACTCTGATCTCATCGATCTTTATCGCGCTAGCATCGATATGCATTGGCGTTTTTAGCGTGACTGCTACAAGGCAGAGTTCACTTACTCAAATCGATAACACCCTCACACAAGTTCTTAACGCCAGCGATGGTGGCGCTCGCAGCGCTCAAGGCTCTGTGGTGGCCCGGGCAGATGACCTCAACGTGGCTATCGCGCTGGGCTTGGTTCTGCCGGATCAATCAATCACAGTGGTTCGCCGGGCGGGAGACGTTACCAACCCATATGAATTCCCCACATTGAGTAAGAGCCAAATTCAAGATGCCAGTGCCAAGTTCACCAACGTAGATGGCACAGTGCCTTATCGAATTCGTTCGCGATCGTTAGGCGACGGGGTTGCCTTAATGGCGGCCGCGCCATTGCTTTCACTCAATAGCGATCTGCGCCAATTAGTTATTAAAACAATTGTCGGCGCGCTCTTCGTTATTTTGCTTTCTGGCTTGCTCGTGTGGTTTAGCACGCGTCGGGCGCTGCGCACGGTCGATGCCATGATTGATTCCGCTTCGGCCATTGCTGATGGCGAACTTGATCGCAAAGTTCCCGAGGCACAACCCGGAACAGAACTTGGTCGCCTCGCCTCAGCTCTTAACATCATGATTTCTTCCCTGCGCTCCTCGCTGCGGGCTAAAGACGAATCCGAACAAGGAATGCGACGCTTCCTCGGCGATGCCTCTCATGAATTGCGCACACCGCTTACTGTCATCAAGGGCTATGGCGAGATGCTTAAAGATGCCGAGAACCTCGATCCCGCGCAACGATCCCGTGCCATCGATCGGCTCAACGCAGAGAGCGCCCGGATGGATACGTTGATTTCAGATTTGCTCCGTCTCTCACGGCTCGATCAACATCCTGTGATCTCTGTCGACTTGGTAGATCTCTCATCCGTTACTTCTGATTTCGCCCAAGATCTGCGGGATCAAGAAGTGGGAAGAAATGTAGAACTCGAGATCGAAGAAGATGTCATCGTCCGAGGCGATGAATCATTGCTTCGCCAAGTCTTGGCAAACATTATGGGAAACATTCGTCGTCATACGCCAGTGGATTCGCCGGTGCGCGTTCGCCTCTCGTTAGATGACGCGAACGGATCATCAATGGCTCACTTAGTGGTCGACGATGCGGGCCCCGGCATTTCTCCAGAGAAACGGGAGATGGCATTAGCTCGATTTGGTCGTTTAGAGGAGTCGCGCTCTCGACAAGGCGGAGGCTTTGGATTGGGCTTAAGCATTGTCTCTCAGGTGGTCGCGTTGCATGGCGGCGAATTGAAGCTTGGAAACTCTCCACTTGGTGGATTGCGCTTAGAGATACTGATCCCGGGGGTAACCTCATGATGTTAAAGCGCGCACGACTTATCGTGATCCTCGCACTCGCATTACCCATCTCGCTTGCTCTACCTACGGGCGCCTCTGCTCTCGATTCCGCATCGCCGAACCCTAAAGTGACATGGAGTTCTATTAATACCGCGCCACAGAGTTGGATTCGTGGAGTTCCCAATCGTCTCTTTGAATGCGTGTCCAACGCTTCTAGTGCGGTGCTCTCCATGAAAGATGGCGCGCAGTGGCGAGAGATAACGCGAGTCTCTGCGGCTCTGGACAAGAAGCTCTGCGCTGACGCGGCGAATCCTTACATTCTCAAATATCAATTTACGATTCAGGCACCATCACGAGGCGCGGGTAATTTCCCTGGAACTCGAGCCGGCCTAGTAATTTTCCGGATTCAAAGTGGAGGGGCAACACGGATGTCTTCGGCGGCGCTCTACGCCAACCGTGAAGCGGCTGATTCTGACGAAATGGATGGGCACGCATTGGAGAACGACGAGGCATCGCCTCCCGTGCCTGCAGTAAGTAACCCTGCGCCTGTTGCCCAGCCAAATCAGAACAGTGGTGCAGCGACTTCGGCTGCCCCCGCTTCTGCTCCCACCCAGCCGCAGAGCAAGAGCATCTTGAAATCATTTCCTTCCTGCAAGTTCAACGGCGTAGCGCTTACTGGTCGAGCCAAAGTTGTCTCCGCCGGTGGCCAAATTAAAGTTCGCGTAGTCCCCGGGGTCGCCGATTTCGGCGTGCGCACTGCTGATCGCTCTACGGGTAAGTGTGGAGAGTGGCGCTTTGTTAGCACGCAAGCAGATTTCACCGTCGAGATTGTTGATTCTGGCGAAGATTTTACTATCTCTTTCAGTATGCGCCCCGGTCCTAGATAGTTGCCCGTTACGCTACGAAGGTGGTTCCACTTCCGATAGCGCTGATGCTGGCACGTGCCATCTCAATGCTGAGTCGCATCTTGCGCCAAGGGGAGGGGGCCACTCTCTCCGGCAAAGTTTTACTTGCACTCCGTCCACGGGCCATCAGCGAATTGACTCGGGGACGTCGGGTCGTTCTTGTTAGTGGGACAAACGGTAAGACCTCAACTTCGTCCATGCTTGCAGCCATGCTCGGTGAGAAATTTCTGGTGGGCGGGAATCGAACTGGGGCAAACCTCAACACTGGAATTGCTGCCTCACTCGTAGCGGCTAAAAAATCAAACCTCCTTATCTTTGAAGTTGATGAGCTCTATCTCCCCTCGATAATCAAAGAGACCGCCCCCGAGATCGTGCTCTTACTTAATTTGAGTCGCGATCAATTGCACCGTACCCAAGAAGTAAGAATTGTCGCGCGGAAATGGTACGAAGCACTTGCGGCATTCCCTAAGACGCCAGTAATTATCGATGCGAGCGATCCGTTCCTGGCTTCTGTTGTTCGCGACCATGGCCCAGTCACGCGAATTGGTTTTGGGAAACGGCCACATCTTGATGCGGCGAGTTGTCCAACCTGTGGAGCCATGCTCGATTGGAGCGGCGCGCAGTTTGCCTGCCACGACTGCGGCTTGGGTGCGCGCGAGGTAGATTCCGAGCTGGGTGAGATGTCTGCAGTTGAGCGAAATCATGCGCTTGCGGCCTCTGTGGCAACATATTTTGGAATCGATGATCTCAGTAAATTTTCTCCACGCGATCGCATTTCCACTCTTCTGCTAGGCGGAATTGAGATTTCGCTGCGACTGGTTAAAAATCCATCAAGTTGGCAAGAGGGATTGAGATCCCTCGCGGATGAACCCGTTATTTTGGTGGTGAACGCACGCGGTGTCGATGGGCTCGATACGTCTTGGTTATGGGATGTAGATTTCACTCCCTTGAAGGGCCGCTATGTGGTCATTGCCGGGGAGCGAAAGCTTGATGCCGCGTATCGAGTTCATATTGATGGCGTGGGTTACTCACTCGTTGATTCGCTTTCGAATGCGGCAGCACAGATCTATAGAGATGGGTTCACTCGCGCACAAGCGCTCACCTCATATACGGCCTTTATCGACGCCACGACGCGCGTGAAGGGTAAGCGTTGATGAGTCCCTTGCAGATTGTGGTCATTCATCCAGAGTTGCTGGGGACTTATGGCGATTTCGGTAACGCGCGCGTCTTGGCGCATCGCGCGCAAGTTCGAGGAATATCAGCAGAGATAATTTGCACTTCCCATGATCAATCTTTGCCCGCTACCGGAGATATCTACTTACTGGGTGGCGGCGAGGATCGCGCACAAATTGCCAGCGTCGACGCTCTGCGATCTTCGGTAGGTATTTTGAGCGGCGCACTTGATCGCGGAGCGCAACTCTTTGCGGTCTGCGCTGGATTACAAATACTCGGTGAATCATTCCCTGGCGTGACGGGTGAAATTATCACTGGACTTGGGATGGTTCCCATCCTTTCGCTCCCTGGAAGTGATCGCATTGTGGGTGAGGTGCTCGTACAGTCTGATCTCTTCGACGAGCCATTGACTGGCTTTGAAAACCATCGCGGGCGCACTGATTTACGAGGTGTCGATCCTCTAGGTCGAGTTCTCGTGGGAGGTGGAAATGGTGGTGGCGCGATCGCGCAGAGCGAACGGGTGGATGGGCTTATCGCGGGCAATATCTTGGCGACTTACCTGCATGGCCCCGCTCTCGCACGTAACCCAGACCTTGCAGACCACCTTCTTGCCCGGGTGATCGGGGGGCTACCCGGCCTACCGGAGGGTGAAGAGATCGCTGATCTGCTCGCTGCCGAACGGCGAGGGGCGCTCGGCGCTGCGCATTTTGGCAAATAATCCAGAGCTCTCGCAGGATTCTCTCAGGCAGGCTTTGCATAATGATTTTATAGTTCAGTGGTCAGGTGCATGCTGTGGTCAAGCGCATGCTGCGATCGGGCATGCTGCGATCGGGCATGCTGCGATCGGGCATGCTGCGATCGGGCATCTGTAGTGAAGGAGCAATCAGTGAGTAGAGAAAATCCAGTGGCGTTGGATTCTTCGACAGATCGATCCAACGGCTTGCGCCGGCGCTTTGGCCGAGGTGCAGGGAGCGGCGCCAAAGTGGGCGCTGGCTTTCTTGCGGGAGCGCTCCTTGTTGGGGGCGGTGCCTACGCAGCCACCACTATCTCTGCCTCTGATCAAATCAAGGGGTGCGTAAATAACACCACCCGGGTCATCACTATTGCTCCCACGAGTGGCAAATGCCCCACAGGTACCCGCGCACTCACATGGAATATCACCGGACCGCAAGGAGCCATCGGCCCCGCAGGAGCTACTGGCGCATCCGGCGCAGCGGGTGCGGCTGGCCCAGCGGGTCCGGCTGGCCCAGCGGGTCCAGCGGGAGTTGCAGGGAGTGCGGGAACTCAAGGCTCTTCGGGTACTCAACTGAGTGTGACTTCGATTGCGAATTCTCTTTTACCTTCGGTGGTCAGTATCGCAATAACCACTCGCACTGGAAGTGCAACTGGGTCGGGTTCTATCTTCAAAACCAGTGCGTCTTCGAGTTTTATTCTCACAAATAATCACGTCATTTCAGGGGCCACTAAAGTCACGGTGGAGTTAGAAGATGGCACTGAACTCGATGGCCAAGTTGTGGGCTTTGATATTGCTTACGATCTTGCGGTCGTCATGGTGGGTCAAGGAAATCTTCCCATCGCAAACTTCGGTGATTCTTCAAAGGTCATTATTGGTGAGCCAGTCGTGGCAATCGGATCTCCTCTCGGATTATCTGGAACCGTCACTAGCGGCATCATCTCCTCACTCGATCGCCCGGTGACTACTGGAGGCACGGGTTCTGAGGCATATATCAATGCCTTGCAAACAGATGCGGCAGTTAATCCAGGCAACTCGGGTGGTCCGTTGGTTAATGCTCAAGGACTCATCATCGGTGTAAATAGCGCTATCGCTTCGTTGGGGAGCACTTCGAGCACTGCAGGAAGCATCGGATTAGGTTTTGCCATTCCCATCAATCAGGCGAAAAGAATCTCTAACGAAATTATCTCTACCGCGAAGATTGTGGGAACTAAAGTCACGCTAGCCGGCGTATCTACGCGTCCACTGCTGGGCGTCACCTTTGATACCACCTATGCGGGACCTGGCGCGAAGATTTTTGCCTTGACCGCCGGAGGTGGAGCGGAGACGGCTGGAATTCCAGTTAATAGCGTTATTCGTTCGATCGATGGTAAGAACACGAAAGATAACATTGAAGCGATCGTGCGTATTCGATCATATGATCCGGGCTCTAACGTCAAGGTCACGGTAGATCTGCCAAACTCTGGTGGAAGCCGAACTTTCACGGTCACCCTCGGATCAGCCCCGTCTAACAACGCCTAACTTCTCTAGCTCTTCAGTTGGCGCGGAGGAGATGCGCTAACTGGCGTTCGAGGCCCATGGTTCCGACGACTTCTACTTCGAGTGGAAGTGAAATGGCCGCGGCGGCTTCAAGTGCGAGCGCATGGAGTTCATCGCTGGGTTGTTGGGCGAGCCAAAGTACGCGGCGGTAATGGGCGAAGTAATCAGGGCGTAGGTCTGGGTAACGGTCGAGACCAAGTTCTACGATCACCGAGCGGTGGAAAGAACGCACCAGAAAATCAGTGAGGTAGTACGTGCCTGGTTCTTCATCCATGATTTCAGAAAAACGTTCTGGCCTTGCAAAGACGTCATAGCAGTGAGCGCCAGCGAGCCGAGGAATTTTGAATTCTTCAACCACACCATCGAGCGCCCCGTAAGTTCCGCAATCTGCATAGGCAATTGCTACACGTTGATGCGCTGCAATAACATCTGGAAGTAATTCGCGTACAGAACCGGCAATTTTCTCTGGGTGATTGTGCAAGAGCGGGGGCAAAGGATAGATCTTGAGTGGCCATCCGCGACGATCGCTGATTTCAGATATTTCAGTGGAGAGCGCGCCACAAGCGACAACCGCCCATGTTTCCGCGCTCTTTTCCACGCGAGCGCTTCCTTCCACGCGAGCGCTTCCTTCCACGCGAGCGCTTCCTTCCACGCGAGCGCTTCCTTCCACGCGAGCGCTTCCTTCCACGCGCGCGCTCATTTCTTACTTTGCAGGAAAGGCGAGGCGATCAACGAATTTATCGTTGAAGTCGCTTCGATCGGAGAGCTCTACGTAATCAATTTCATCGAGCAGGGCGAGCGCCCCCTTGCGTTCTTGTAGAGAGAGCAGCGCCATTTTGGCCCCCTCGCCGGCCACATTTCCGGCCGAGACGATGCGAAGCGTGGGAAGTTTGGGAACTAAACCAATTCGGACCGCCGAGGCAGGCGAGAGATAAGAGCCAAAGGACCCGGCCAGTAATACTTGCTGAACATCGCTCTCTTGCACGCCAAACTCTTCAAGGAGAAGGGCCCAACCAGTAGCAATTGCGGCCTTAGCGAATTGCAATTCCCGAACATCGCGCTGTGAGAGAAAAATATCTCCTTCGAGAACGAAGATTCGCTCCCCTTCACGTTCTATGAGACGCGGCGCCAGCGTGGGGGAAATCTCCATTGCGATTTCGTTGGTTACAAATCTTCCAGAGAGGTCGAGCAATCCGGCGTCGACGAGTACGGCGCAGGCATCAACTAAGCCGGAACCACAGATTCCCATCGCAGGTTCTTCATCGATAGTGCCAAGGACGATTTCTCCATCAACGATCTTGACGGTTTCGATCGCACCTGGGGCGGCTCGCACTCCGCATTTAATTGAAGCTGCTTCGAATGCGGGGCCCGCGGGTGCTGCGGTCGCCAAAATCTTCTCACCATCGCCAAGAATGATTTCGCAATTAGTTCCCACGTCGATGAAGAGGCGGAGGCGTTTGTCTCGATCCATTCCGGAAGCGAGTGCTCCAGAGATAATGTCACCGCCCACGTATGCTCCGAGCGACGGCATGAGGAAAGCCTTTGCGCGTGGATGAATATCGATTCCCAGCTCGCTGGCGGCGACATCGGGGAAGATGGCACTCACCATGATGAAGGGCGCGACGCCGAGTGGTTCAGGGTCGATACCAAGTAGCAATTGCGTCATCGTGGCATTTCCGGCAAGGGCGACTTCGTACACCTGAAGTGGGTCGATGCTTTCGCAGACTTCGCGGGTGAGTTCAGCCAGGGTTTCTTGCGCGAGCACTCGGAGGCGGCCCAGGGCCGCTGGGTCCATCATGGTGGCGCTGATTCGGCTAATGACGTCTGCACCAAAAGGCTGTTGTTTGTTGAGCATGGAAGCAACTGCCACTGGAGTTCCGGTAGAGAGATCTAACAGTGTGGCTACGACGGTGGTCGTTCCTAAGTCATAAGCAATTGCGTAACGAGTGGCGGTGGTATCGCCTGGTTCAATATCAATGATTTCGTCATCGATGAGGACGGCCGTTACCTTGAAGTTAGATTTTCGCAGCATCGTTGGAAGTAATCGAAGGACTTCGAGACCTGCGCGGGGTTCAATATCTGAAATCGCGTCGCGGACGCGTTCTATATCGGTGCGTTGATCGTGAAGCGTAGGTTCGATGAGCTCTATATAGCGTTTTTGCACTGCCGGACGGAGAATTACTTGTCGTCCAACTCCGACAGTGGCAGCTTTTGGCCGAGTCGTGAGTGGTGGCACATCGACTGAAGTATCGACCACTGCCTTTTGGACGCAGGCGAGGCGCCACCCTTCGCGCAATTCTTCAGCGTTAAAGGCTCGACTATCTAAGCTGGTCGGAATGGCAGGGTTCTCAATTTTCACCTTGCACTTCTTACAGGTTCCATGGCCGCCACAGGTGGAATCAATAGCAATTCCATTCCATGATGCTGCCTCAAAGAGTGAGACTCCACTTGGCACCGAAACTTGGCGTGGAGAAGTATCAGCCTTCCCTAATTCGACGAAGGTAAGTTTGATCCTTCCGTCGTTACTCATGCGTACCTCTCGATGCGATCAAGTTAGGCGCTTGGGTTGGCAGCTTGTTGTGCGCGGAAACGGCCAATCCAATTTCCACCCCACGCGTCGGTCCCTAGCAAGAGATCTGCTGCGCGGACAGAATTGACGATTTCTGGAGTGCGGGCGTCCATGACAGCGCTGGTGAGTCCGTGCGACATGGCAATGGGTAGGAAGGCGGCGTTTAATGCGTGGCGGCTTGGCAGACCAAAAGAGACGTTAGAAGCGCCAAGCGTCATATTGAGACCGAACTTCTCTTTGATGAGGTGGATCGCTTCAAGAGTGATCTTCACTGCTTCTGGATCTGCTCCCACTGTCATAGCGAGGGGATCGATGACGAGATCTTCCAATGGAATTTTGTACGATTCGATAGCTCGCACGATTTTTTCAGTGATATCGAGACGTTCTTTAGCTGTCGCAGGTATGCCGGTCTCATCATTGGGTAGCGCAATGATGGCAGCGCCATATTTCTTAACTAACGGGAGAATGATCTCCATCCGATCGTCTTCGCCGGTGACGCTGTTGACGAGCGCTTTGCCTTGGTAGACGGCTAAGCCTGCTTCCAGTGCTTCGTGGACTGAAGAGTCAATACAAATAGGCAAGTCGGTGATTGATTGCACGAGTTTGATTGCCGATGCCAAAAGCGCGGGCTCGTCGGTAAGAGGCACTCCCATATTCACATCGAGCACATCAGCGCCGCCAGCGACTTGTGCCTCTACGTCGATATTGATGGTGGAGAGATCTCCTGCTCGCAACTTTTCTTGGAAGATTTTTCGCCCAGTGGGGTTGATGCGCTCACCAATGATCACAAACGGTTGGTCGTGACCCATGGTGACGGTCTTACCTGGAGATGAAAGAACGGTATGCATCAATCTTCCTTCGCTAGTTGAGCTCTATCTCTTTATTCGTCTTTCCATTCGAGATCTAGCTCTTTCCTATGGAGCGGGGAGTGACGCCAAGATCTCGCATTAAGCGTACAAGTGAATCGTCATGGCAAAAGTCAGTGAAATGGATGCCTCGCACGCCTGGAAGGGAGAGGGCATGCTCTGCTTGGGCACGGGCGAGTTGGTAGGCAGCCTCTTTAGGGTCGCTGGCCTGCTCCACTTGGGCGATGATTTCGGCTGGAATATCGATCCCGGCCACGTTCCCATTCATGAATTTAAGCGCTTTTGCGCCCTTCACGAGCACGATCGTCGGGAGCAGGGGCAGGCTGGGATGGGTGGCATTCACGGCACTCACGAATTTCTCTAATCGATCGCCATGAAAACAGATCTGCAATTGGAAGAAGCTAGCTCCTGCGCTGACTTTCTTGGAAACTCTTTCGGCTCGATATTCGAGCGGCGGAGCTGCTGCGTTCTCCACCGCGCCGATGAAGAGGTCAGGAGCATCCGGGAACTTCCGACCTGAGAGGTATCTGCCTTCCCTCAGGGTCGCGGCGATCTTGATCGCTTGCGCACTATCGATATCGAAGACGCGCCTGGCTTCTGGTTCATCTCCAGCGGTGACATCGTCTCCCGTGAGTAATTCAATATTGCGTACGCCGTGAAGTGCGGCGCCCATAATGTCTGACTGAATTGCGATGCGATTTTTGTCGCGACAGACGACTTGGAGAATCGGTTCGAGTCCGCATTGTTGTAGCGCAATTGCAATGGCCACATTGGAGGCGTGCGCATGTGCTGCGGGACTGTCAGTAGCGTTGGCAGCATCGAACCAGGGGAGTAGATGATCTACCCGACTCTTCACGGCAGAGAGATTTCCTCCATCGATGGCGGGGAACTCGACGGTAAAAACTCGTTCGCTTGTTGAGAAACGTTCGGCCAGTCGCGAAGGGAAGTTATTCACTCTTTGGCTCACAGACTTTCCTGCGCGGCGCTTTCGACGTTCCATCCCGCGGGGGTGGCTTGATCACGCTTCGTGATCAAATTTATCCAAGAAGAGGTGCCCTTTAACTGGTTATTAACCGGTGGGCGAAGATCGTTGTAATGATTGCGCCACGATTGTGGAAGTGGGAGCGACTCTTTACGGTCATATGCCTTCACCCAGACGCATCGCATTTCTGGTTTCACTTCACAATGACCATTCTCTCTCACGCCACCACACGGACCATTGCGTAACGTTTTAGGACATGTCATTGGACATGTCATGCCAGTTGAGTGAAGCACGCATTGACCGCACATCTGGCAATCCCAAATTGGTTTCTTGATTCCATGCTCAAGAAACTCAATGATCGGGAGCAACTTAGGCATTTTGAGCAGCCCGCTTCAGGGCAATTAACTCCTTGGCTTTGCGAACTGCGGTTGAAGCATCGGCGGCATATCCATCTGCGCCAACGGCGTCTGCATATTCCTGAGTGACAGGTGCGCCACCGACCATCACGATTACTTTGTCGCGTAATCCGGCTTTGGTGAGTTCATGCATGTTGACTTTGAACATTGGCATTGTGGTTGTAAGAAATGCCGACATGCCCACGATATCGGGCTTATGTTCTTCGACCGCTGCGATGAACTTCTCTGGTGAGGTCTGTACGCCAAGGTCAATGACTTCAAAACCGGCGCCTTCGAGCATGATGTTGACGAGATTCTTGCCAATGTCATGAACATCGCCCTTGACCGTTCCCATGACAAAGGTGCCGATTGTTTCAGCACCCGTCTCAGCAAGGAGGGGGCGGAGAACATCGAGTGCGCCTGACATTGCTTTGCCGGCAATCAACATTTCAGGAACGAAGAAGTCCCCGCGTTCAAATCGCGCGCCCACTTCTTCAAGGGCTGGGATGAGTGCCTCGAAGAGAATAGTGTCGGGACCCATGCCTTCGCTCAGGCCTCGCTTCGTGAGTTCAAGAACGGCAGGTGCATTTCCGACGAGCGTTTCGTCATAGAGCCCCTTGATAATTTCTTCTGCGCTCATGCTGCGCCTGCCTTTCCTGGTAGTCCGATTGCTTTGATCATTTTTTGAACAATTTCGTTAATGGTGTTGCTACTTAATCGTGAAGAGGGCCCCGAGATGGAGATAGCTGCTACTACTCGCTGTGCGCTATCGAAGACTGGAAGCGCAATGGCGGTGAGCCCTTCTTCTAATTCGTCGACGATTGTTGCAAATCCCTCTGCTCGTACTTTGGCGAGCTCAGCGCGCAAACTCTCTTGCGACGTTAACGTGAATGGAGTGCGCTTCTCTAAGCGCCCCGACGGAATCTCGGTCACTCCATAGGCCATGAAGATTTTTCCCAGGGCAGAGGCGTGGTAGGGCACTGGCGTGCCAATCCAATTCCGGGCACCCAGCAAGTATCTTCCGTCGACTTGATCAATTAAGTCCACGAATTGCGCGCCAGCAACTGCGAGATTTACGGTTTCGCCACTCTCTTGGGCCAGGCGCGCCAAGATGGGATGTAATTCGGTGGCAAGAGCGGACTCACCTTGGCCGCTGCGTGCATAACGCGTGATGACAGGGCCAGGGTGGAAGGCGCCATCCCGGTCGCGTTGAATTAAGCCTTGACGTTCTAGAGCCGAAAGCAGACGTGAGGTAGTGCTCTTGGGAAGATCGTGGGTTCGTGCGAGCGTGGCGACATGAGGCGGACGGCCACTTGCGGTGCCGCTATCAAGAATCGAGACTAAGAGTGCTCCGGCGCGATCGATTGATTGCGCTCCGGTGGGCGAAGTGGCGCTCGGTGCGGCCGCTAAAGAGGCAGCAGGCTTTGCACCTGAGCTGGCCATCGAACCTCCCCGTGCGTCACATCAGCTGGATCGTGGAGGTGGATTCCTCCCGGGCGGGAAGTTCCACCATATGGAACCAATGTTCCACGACTCTAGCGTATAGTCGCAGCCAGCCACCGGTCAATGGAGGAATGATGTTCGAAAATAAGATGCCCCGCTACGACATTCTCAGCGAAGAGTCGATGGCGACGTTGGATGCCGGTTGGCGCAGAATTGTTTCGGAGATTGGTATCGAATTCATGAGCCCATGGGCTCTCGATCTATTCCGCGAGGCGGGACAAGACGTTTCCGGGGATAACGTGAAGTTTGATCCGGACTGGGTGCTCGCACAATTAGCGAAAGCTCCTAGTGAGTTTGGTTTGCGCGCTCGTAACCCGAAGAACAATGTGCGCATTGGCGGAGACGCCATGGTTTTCGGCGCCGTGTATGGACCACCCTTTGTGCGCGAAGGTGACGTGAGGCGAGACGCCACATTCAATGACTTCCAGAACTTTGCCAAACTTTCGCAAGTCTTTGGTTCGCTAGACAGCGTCGGTGGCGTGGTGTGTGAGCCTAACGACCTTGATTTAGATACTCGTCACCTTGATATGGCTTATGCAGCGGCGACGTTGACGGACAAGTTCTTCATGGGCAATGTGGTGCGCGCCGAGAATGCGCAAGATTGCATTCGAGTTGCCGAAATTTTGCATGGTGGACGCGCAGCGATCGAAGAGATGCCCGCACTCATTTCGCTGATCAACTGCAATTCTCCGTTGCGCTGGGATGACCGCATGCTTGATTCGCTTCGCGAGTATGCCCTTGCCGCCCAACCTGTGGTCGTCACTCCATTCTTGCTGATGGGCGCGATGAGTCCGGTTACCATTCCTTCCACATTGGCTCAACAAATGGCAGAAGCTTTCACGGGAATTGCGCTCGTGCAATTGATTCGTCCAGGTGCACCAGTGGTCTTTGGTTCGTTCCTCTCGAACATCGATATGCAATCGGGTTCTCCACAATTTGGAACTCCGGAATCTGGCGTGGGATTGCTCTGTACTGGTCAGATCGCCCGCAAGTATCACTTGCCATTTCGTGGTGGTGGGGGATTGAACTCCGCACAAACAGTTGACGCACAATCGGCCTATCAAACAATGATGACGATGATGCCGACCTTCCTTTCGGGAACTAACTGGGTGATGCACACTGCTGGCTGGCTCGAAGGTGGATTGGTCTCCTGCTACGAAAAGTTCATCCTCGATATGGAAATTTTGGAGAACCTCATCGTGCAATTCACGCCACTTGTTTTCGATGAGGGCAGCCTGGCCTTTGATGCGCACCAAGAAGTAGGTGCCGGTGGTCACTTCCTTGGTGCCGCCCACACCATGGAGCGCTTCCGTGATTGCTTCTATCGCCCATTCCTCACCAATAGCGATAACTTCGAACGTTGGAATCGCCTTGGAGCAAAAGATACGAAGGATCGGGCAGCAGATATCTGGAAGAAGAAGCTCGAAGAGTATGTGCTTCCGGAGATGGACGCACAGGTGCTCGCAGAGCTCGATGATTTCATGGCTCGTCGCAAGAGTGAACTAGCCTTCTAATCTCATGACTCTCTTGCGCCATTTCATCAACGGTACGTGGCAAGAGAGCGCCACTGGTCGTGTACGGGAAATCCGTAGTCCGCACGATCAGCATGTGGTGACTACTGCCACTGAAGGTGATGCGGCAGATGCTCTGCAGGCGATTGTCGCCGCACGCGCATCATTCGATGGCGGAGCCTTTCGTTCATGGAGTTGGCAAGATCGGCAAGCGCTCTTGCGTCGCGTGGCAGATTTAATCGAGCGAGACCTCAATATTTACGCGGCGGCCGAAAGCGGAGATACCGCTAAGAGATTAATTGAGGCCGAATACGACATCGCTGATGTCATTTCCGTCTTTCGTTTCAATGCCACCATTTCAGAACCGGGTCATTCGGTAGATGTCGGCCGAAGTGAAATTTCTAGCCGCATCGCTTATGAACCAGTTGGAGTGTGCGCACTTATCGGTCCGTGGAATTATCCTTTGCTACAAATCTCGTGGAAAGTAGCGCCCGCGCTCTTGGCGGGTTGCTCCTTCATCGTCAAGCCGAGTGAGTTATCTCCGTCAACCGCAGTCTTGCTTATGCACACGCTTGTCGAGGCTGGCGTACCTGCAGGAGTGGCGAATTTAATTCTTGGCGCTGGCAGCGAAGTAGGTGCACCACTCACAACTGATCCGCGCATTGATCTGGTTTCCTTCACTGGTGGATTGCAGACGGGAAAGCACATCATGGCAAGCGCCGCCGCCACGGTGAAGAAAGTTGCACTGGAGTTGGGTGGCAAGAATCCCAACATAATCTTTGCTGATGCCGATCTTGATGCGGCGATCGATAACGCAGTCACTGCCGGCTTTCTACACTCGGGGCAAGTATGTTCGGCCGGCACGCGCCTCTTAGTAGAAGCATCCATTCACGATCAGGTAGTAAGCGAATTAACACGTCGAGCTGGGCTCATCACGTTGGGCGGTCCTGATGATGCAACTGCCGAGACCGGACCACTTATTAGTGAAGGTCATCTCAACAAAGTACTTGGATATATGTCTCGAGCGATCAGCGAAGGTGCCCAAGTGTTGATCGGGGGAAAGCGCGCCTCAGGTATTGGACTTGAGCAAGGGTGGTACTTCGAACCGACCGTGCTCGATCGTTGCACGACCACGATGAGTTGCGTGCAAGATGAATCCTTTGGGCCAATCATCACGGTGGAGAGTTTCACTTCCGAATCTGAAGCAATTCGCCTCGGAAACGACACGATCTATGGCCTCTCCGGCGCCGTATGGAGCAGCGATGCAGCCAAGTGCGATCGCGTAGCGGCGGCTCTGCGCCATGGCACCATCTGGATTAATGATTACGGCCCCTACCGCCCCGAGGCTGAGTGGGGCGGATTTAAAGCATCGGGCGTGGGGCGGGAACTCGGCGGAAGCGGACTACACGAGTACCTTGAAGCCAAGCACCTCTGGCGCAATACTTCCCCAGGGCGTTCTGGATGGTTTCGCGATGGCGGCCATTCGTCCGAGTAGTACTGGAGACAGTATTGACCGGGAGGGCGCTTGAGATCGCTGGCGATCTAATCGCGGGCGATGTAATCGCTGGCGATGTAATCGCTGGCGGTCTAATCGCTGGCGATGTAATCGCTGGCGGTCTAATCGCGGGCGATGTAACTGCTGGCGATGTAACAGACGAGCTGTAGGGGAGAGCATGGTCGACGGCAAGAGCAGTGCAGGCGCTGGTGGCTCATTGGCTAGCAATCCTCCCGCCGTCTCGGTGCGCGGCTTATGGAAGGTCTACGGGCCAAACCCACTTTCGATCGTGGGCTCGCCCGATGCGAAGCTCTCGCGGAGTGAGTTGCGCGCCAAGACTGGTTGCACGGCCGCTGTCAGCGATGTTTCTTTTGACGTAGCCCCGGGCGAAGTCTTTGTGGTGATGGGTTTATCCGGTTCTGGTAAATCGACTTTGATTCGTTGCCTCACTCGGTTGGTTGAACCTACCGCCGGCGAAATTTTTCTAGACGGCGAGGATATTTCGAAAGCGACACCCCAACGGCTACGTGAACTTCGTCGGCAACACTTTTCTATGGTTTTCCAGCACTTCGGTTTGTTGCCACATCGCAAGGTGATCGACAATATCGCCTATCCGCTTGAGATCAATGGGATGAAAAAGACCGAGCGCCATGCCCGCGCAAATGAAGTAATTGAACTTGTTGGTTTGCATGGATATGCGCATGCGTTTCCAGAACAGCTCTCCGGTGGAATGCAGCAACGAGTTGGCTTAGCGCGCGCACTGGCCGTAGACCCACAGGTGCTATTTCTAGATGAACCCTTCAGTGCTCTAGATCCACTTATTCGGCGTGACATGCAGCAAGAGATCATCCGACTGCATCGTGAATTAGGTAAAACAATGGTCTTCATTACTCACGATTTATCTGAAGCAGTAAAAGTCGGGGATCGTATTGCGATTATGCGAGATGGGGCAGTTGTTCAAATTGGAACGCCCGAGGAACTAGTTGCTAACCCCATCGATGACTATGTTGCGAATTTCGTACGGGATATCGCAAAGTCCCATGTGTTGACTTTGCGATACTTGGCCCGCCCTGCTCAACCGGGAGACGATATCGATGGTCCAGAACTCGCTGCGAATATCATTATTCGAGACGCGGCTGAAATTATCCTGCAAACTCACAAGCCAGTGCGCGTGATTGAAAATGGGAAGGTTCTGGGTATCGTCTCAAGCGAGGATGTCTTGCGGTTAATTTCTGGTGTCGCTTAAATGCGCCATTTCAAGAAGTCACATCTCTTAATCGGAGTGGGATTGGTCTGGATAGCCTTCTCCCGAATATTCCAAGGTGATCAAACTCTTGAATTGGCAACGTCTGATAACACGGCTTTCACAACTTCGGTGGGTGATGTGGCCGCCTCTATTCGCGGCAATCGCACGAAGAGTGCCGCGTTCATCTATTTCTTTAATCCCATTCGTGCAGCGATAAATGGGTTTGTGGAAATCATTCGTTCGATTATTTCGGTGCCAAGCGGTAACTCCATTATTCCGGTCATCGGCTGGTTTGGCGTGGTGGCCATTGTCGCCTTTGCCGTTTACGCCACGAGTAAGCTCCGCACCGCCTTACTTGCCGTCTCGCTCCTGTTAGCTTGTGGCGCGTTGGGAATGTGGCAATTCACTATGGACACTCTCGCTATGACCCTTGCCTCGGTCCTACTCTCTCTGCTCTTCGGCATTCCATTGGGCATATGGGCGGGTCTTTCTGATCGCGTATTAAAGATATTGACGCCATTTCTAGACCTGGCTCAGATTTTGCCGACGCTGGTTTATTTGGCCCCGCTCGCTCTCTTCTTTCTGATTGGTACTGCCTCCGCCACGATTGCAACGATGGTGTACAGCATCCCCATTGCAATCCGCATCACTGCTCATGCGATCAGAAACTTAAATCAGTCACCGATCGAGGCCGCGCTCTCGATGGGGTCTACCCCGAAGCAGACTTTGACCAAAGTGCAACTTCCGATGGCGAAGCAAATGATTATCCTGGGTGTCAATCAAACAGTGATGGCTGCACTTTCGTTCGTAGTTATCGCAGCATTGATCGGTGCGCCAGGTCTCGGTAAACCTGTGGTCGATGCGCTCATCATCAGGAACGTCGGACAGGGATTTGTGGCTGGATTTGCAGTGGTCTTTGTGGCAATTTTGCTTGACCGGAGCACGAGTGCCGCGGCGAAGGCGCAAGAAGGTTTCATCCCGATGACTTCGCAACAGATTCAAAGAGGACGCATTAAGCGAGGCCTCGCTGGGTTAGCGGCCATTGCGGCCATCTTTGCCTCGCGCTCCGTGCTTTCGCTTGCTGTGTGGCCAGGGTCAATCAATATTGCGCAACAAGTAGAAGATGTCACTAATCACGTCACCAAATGGGTGACCACAAACCTTTATATATTTACAGTCGGCTTCAAGGATTTCATTTCTAACTGGGTACTCAATCCTATTGAAACCCTTCTGGCATTTTCACCTTGGTTCGTCACCTTGTCTGCCATCGTTCTCATTGCCGCTGTCATTGGAGGAATCCGAGTGGCAATGTTGGCTACGGGGTTGCTTGCATTGATTGTTCTTTCTGGCCTATGGCATGAGGCGATGATTACGTTAACTCAAACGATCGTGGCAACTTTGCTGACGATGTCTATCGGTATCGCACTTGGGATCTGGGTGGGTCGAAGCGTACGTGCAGAAAGAATCTTGAGACCCTTCTTGGATGCCGGACAGACCCTTCCTGCCTTTGTCTATTTGATTCCCATGCTTGGACTCTTCGGCCCTACGAGATTTACAGCGATCGCGACCGGCATCGTGTACTCGATTCCAGTGGTTGTGAAGATTGTCAGTGAAGGGATTCGTGCTGTGCCAGTAGCGATGATCGAAGCCGCCACTGTCGCAGGTTCAACGGTCCGTCAGATAATTACCAAAGTGCAATTGCCGGCCGCGAAAAAAGCAATACTCCTGGCAACTAATCAGGGGATGATCTTTGTCTTGGCGGTAGTTGTTATTGGTGGGTTTGTTGGCTCAGGCGGCCTCGGTTACTTAGTAATCTTGGGCGGCTCGAAGCCCGACTTGCAAGGGAAGGGACTTGTAGCCGGATTCGCAATCTTGCTTCTAGGCGTGACTATTGACCGAATTGCCCAAGCCAGTGCTCGGCGAACTTAAAAAATCGGAAAACACCCGCTGAACCCCTTACCTGCGGTGACTGCCTATATTACGCTCGCAGTGGTTGCTAAAACCTTACAAGAGGAGAGACATGATATTTAGCCAGAGACGTCGCATTGCGACGGCTTCGATTATCGCTGCAGGTGCACTTGTACTTGCCGGATGTAGCTCAAGTGTTAACGACAGCGCAGAAGGCGCAAGTGCAGCTAGCGAGTGCGGAACTTGGGCAGTAGCAATGCATGCATGGAATGGCTATACAGCATCGGCACAAGTTGTTGCTGAAGTAGCCAAGGCAAATGGATGCACCATCACACAAACAACCCTGGAAGAAGCAGGCGTCACCTATGACGCTATGGAAGCTGGCACCATCGATTTGATCATCGAAGATTGGGGCGGCGGGCGTTGGAAAGAATGGGTAGATCGTGGATCTGTTGTTGAAGTAGGCGACAACGGCAATATCGGTCTTATCGGTATGTATGTACCACCATGGATGGCTGCTAAGTATCCAGACATCTTGGACTCAGCTAACTTGAATAAGTATGCGGATATGTTCAAGACTTCTGACTCCGGCGGCAAGGGCGCTTGGTATGAAGGCCCTCCTGGTTACACCACGATCGGCGAAAAGATGATTTCTGCTAACAAGTTGAATTACAAAGCTATTTCAACTGGTTCAGAAGCTGCACTCGTAGACGTGCTCACCAAGGCTGAAGCTAATAAGACTCCAGCGCTTGCATATTTCTACACTCCAGGAACTCTCTTCATTAAGATTCCTGGTCTCGAGCAATCTCGCGTGAAGTTCCCGGCCAATGATTGGTCAGATGCTGCTAAGGCAAGCGGACTGACTGATTACCCAGAGACGGCACTCAAGAAGCTCGCATCGAAGAAACTGATGGATTCTAATTCAGTCTTTGCAACCATCGTTAAGAACTTTAACTGGACAAATGCGGATCAGAATTCGGTATCAGCAGATATCGAAGGCGGCATGAAACCAGCAGAGGCAGCAAATAAGTGGATCGCTGCCAACCCTGACAAAGTTAAGGCCTGGCTGGGTAACTAGTACCCATTATTCGAAGAGGCGGCCCTGTCAGCATTGCTGGCGGGGCTGCTTCCTTGAAAGGGCGTTTGCGAGCAATTCATGGGAAACTTTCAAGGCTGAATAATTGAGAAGTACAAAGAGTAAGGAGCGTTCGATGGAGACCATTCTTGATGCGATTGGCAATACCCCACTCATCAACATTGAAGGTATCTGGGTCAAGATGGAGTACCTCAATCCGTCCGGCTCTATCAAAGCCCGCATCGCCAAGTTCATGATCGAACGTGCAGAGCGCGAAGGATTGCTCAAAAAGGGCGACACGATTGTGGAAGCGAGTAGTGGTAACACCGGCAATGCCATGAGCATGGTCGCCGCCGTCAAGGGCTACAAGATGCTGGTGGTGATGCCCAACGGTATGAGCCCCGAGCGGACGGCCATCTCACGAGCATTCGGCGCCGAAGTGCACACCATGGGCGATTTTCATGTGAACGATGCGCTCGCTGAAGTTCGTCGAATCGGTGAACAGCCAGGCTATTTTGCGCCACAACAATTTGATAATGAATGGAATGTTGATGAGAACCGTGAGTGGCTTGGCCAAGAGATCCTCCGCCAATTGCCTTCGGGTGTTATTCCCGACTTGGTGATTGGTGGCGTGGGTACGGGTGGCACCATCGTCGGTGTGGGTCAAGCCTTCAAGGCGGTCAATCCTCAGTGCATCGTGGTAGCGATGGAGCCGAGTGAGTCATGCACGATCCTCTGCGGAGAAATTGGTAAGCACCTCATTGAGGGCATCGCTGATGGCTTTATCCCCGGAATTATCGCTCGCCATCGCGACATCCTTGATGACGTCTGCCACATCGAATCGGATGTCTCGATCGAGGAGATGCGACGTTTAGGCCGGGAGCATGGAATCTTCGTTGGACCTTCATCGGGTGCGCACCTATTGGCGGCTAAGATGTTGAAAGAGAAGCACGGCGTTGAGAACGTCGTAACATTTTTCTGCGATGAAGGTGAGAAGTACATCAATGACTACTGGCTCTAGTACTGGCTCAGGTAGGGCAGTTCTACTTGACGGCAAGGCGCTCGCTGCGAAGGTGAAAGCAGATTTGGCCAAGCGGGTAGAGGTATTACGCGCCGCTGGGTTTACTCCAGGCCTTGGAACCATGTTGATTGGCGATGATCCAGGTTCACACGCGTACGTAGCCGGCAAGCATCGCGATTGCGCCGAAGTGGGCATTGCCTCAGTGCGCGCTGATCTTCCAGCGAACGCCTCTCAAGCTGATGTCATGCGCGAGGTAGCGCGACTTAACGCAGACCCTCTCTGCACCGGTTACATCATTCAGCTTCCGTTGCCCAAAGGTTTAGATTCCATCGCTGCTCTAGAAGCCATGGATCCCGAAAAAGATGCTGATGGTTTACACCCGATGAATCTGGGGCGTTTGGTGTTGGGTCAAGAAGCCCCACTCCCATGCACTCCGCGTGGAATTGTCGAGTTGCTTCGTGCCTACGAAGTTCCCATTAACGGCGCGCATGTGGTTGTTGTTGGTCGCGGTGTAACTGTTGGTCGGCCGCTGGGCCTGTTGTTGACACGCAAGAGTGAGAATGCCACCGTAACTTTGGTGCATACGGGAACGAAGAATCCTGCGCAATACCTCCGTGAGGCCGACATCATCGTGGCGGCTGCTGGAGTTCCGCACATGATCACTGCAGATCTGGTGAAGCCGGGCGCTGCTGTTCTTGACGTGGGCATCACGCGCACGGAAGCTGGCTTGGTCGGAGATATACATCCTGACGTGATGAATGTTGCAGGATTTATGGCGCCGATGCCTGGAGGCGTGGGTCCGATGACGCGCGCCATGCTCATTACCAATGTGGTGGAGAGTCTTGAACGTGCTCACCGACATGCCCGTTTAAGCGACCAACAAAGCGACCAGGGCGCTTGAGGCTCGGATGAGTTACGACTTCATTATCGTCGGTGGTGGTTCTGCGGGATCTGCGTTAGCAAATCGTCTCAGTGCTGATCCTAAGAATGAAGTTCTAGTTCTTGAAGCTGGCCGCCCAGATTATTGGTGGGATGTATTCATCCATATGCCGGCAGCGCTCGCATTCCCCATCGGTAGTAAGTTCTACGACTGGAAATATGAGTCCGAGCCAGAGCCCTTCATGAACAACCGAAAGATTTATCATGCACGCGGGAAAGTCTTGGGCGGATCAAGCAGTATCAACGGCATGATTTGGCAGCGTGGAAATCCTCTCGACTATGAGCGTTGGGCAGCAGATCCCGGAATGGAAAATTGGGATTACGCGCACTGCTTGCCGTATTTCAAAAAACTAGAGAATTGTCTCGCTGATCCTACGAATCCGTTCCATGGAGATTCCGGACCTTTGAAGTTAGAGCGCGGCCCCATGAAGAGTCCACTCTTTGAAGCATTCTTTACAGCTGCCGAAGAGGCCGGCTATGCGCGCACGCCCGACGTTAACTCATTTCGCCAAGAAGGTTTTGGTCCTTTCGATCGCAATGTTTACCGTGGACGCCGGCTCAGCGCTGCTCGTGCCTACTTGCATCCAGTGATGCATCGCAAGAACCTCACTGTGAAGACGCGTTCTCAAGTCGCCAAAGTGCTCTTTGAAGGTAAGCGTGCGATAGCCGTTGAAGTAATTCGCGGGAAGAAGCGCGAAATCATCGCAGGGAAAGAGATCATTCTCTGCGGAGGAGCTATTAATACTCCACAGATCCTGCAACTCTCAGGTGTTGGAGATGCTGAATATCTCAACGGTGTGGGAATTGAACCGGTCCACCATCTCCCAGGTGTCGGCGCAAATCTCCAAGATCATCTCGAGGTTTACGTGCAGTACAAATGCAACAAGCCAGTTTCTATGCAACCAAACTTAATGATGTGGAAGCGTCCCTTTATCGGAGCTAATTGGCTCTTCTTCCGTAAGGGCCCTGGCGCTACTAATCATTTTGAGGGCGGCGGCTTTGCGCGCAGCAACGAAGATGTTGCTTACCCCAACCTCATGTTTCATTTTCTGCCTTTGGCCATCCGTTACGACGGTACTGCGCCAGCCGGTGGGCACGGATATCAAGTACACATCGGGCCTATGTATTCGGATGCTCGGGGGAGTGTGCGGATCAAGAGTGCTGACCCATTAGAGAAGCCAGCACTTCAATTTAACTATCTTTCGACGGATCAAGATCGTCGCGAATGGGTTGAAGCAATTCGCGTGGCTCGCAAGATTTTGAGTCAACATGCGATGGATGATTACAACGGTGGTGAGTCATCTCCTGGCCCATCTGTGGCCACTGATGAAGAAATTCTCGATTGGGTGCGTAAAGATGGCGAGACTGCCCTTCATCCTTCTTGTACTGCTCGAATGGGAACTGATGCAATGGCAGTAACGGACCCAAAAACCCTGCGCATTCATGGAGTCGAGGGTTTACGCGCGGTGGATGCTTCGGTCTTTCCATATGTAACGAATGGAAATATCTACGCACCTGTGATGATGGTTGCGGAGAAGGCTGCAGATCTTATTCTTGGAAACACTCCGCTCGCCCCGGAATCGATCCCTTTCTATCGACACACCAAGGCGTAGCGTGGCTGACGAGAGTTCCGTCGCGCCGAGCGCTATTGCGCGCGTATCTGCAATGAGAAGCGACCGTGGCAAGACGCTTGAGAGCGTCATTGTGGAGGAGCCGCTTGAAATCCGTATAGCGCAGCGCGAGGTTGAAACGCGAGTGGCTATCACTATGCGCACTCCAGGAAATGATTTAGAACTGGCCGTTGGGTTCCTTCTGAGCGAAGGCTTGATCTCTGCCAGAGGTGACGTGTTGCAGGCGCGTGTCTGCGCAGATAGATCGCTCACCCCACGGCAACGTGCAAATGTGGTCATCGTTGAGCTGGCGGACTCCGTACTTCAACCGGCGCGTGTACTCGATCGACGGTTTACGATTTCATCTGCTTGCGGAGTCTGTGGAAGCACCTCGCTGAGCGATCTGCACGAACGCGGTATCTCGCGCGTGCCAACGGCAAGACGCACGTTTGAAGAAGAAGTGGCACTTATCGATGCGTTGAAACCGCAGCAGCGCCTCTTTGCCAAGACCGGTGCTCTCCACGGGGTGGCGCTTGTAGATGAGCACGGTGTGTTGCGATTTGTGAGAGAAGACGTGGGACGCCATAACGCGGTGGATAAGGCGATCGGTGCTGGCATGCTCGAAGGCGCAGATCTAGCCGGCTGGACGCTCCTGCTCTCGGGGAGAGTCGGTTTCGAGATCGTGCAAAAAGCGGTAGTGGCCGGCTTGTCGTCCATCGTCGCCGTTTCGGCACCCACGTCCTTAGCCCTTGAGCTGGCTCAGGAATTTGGGTTGCGCATCGTGGGCTTCGCCCGCGAGGGTCGGGGAACTGAGTACTGCTAGTGCGAACTGAGTACTGCTAGTGCGAACTGAGTAGCGAAAGCGCGAACCGAGTACTGCTAGTTGTCTGCGCTGGTACGCCATATCTGCGCTAGTGATAAATAATTTATCTGGTCACCCACATCACATAAATTTCTTGAGAGGGAAGGCGCTCTCGGACCGTAGTAAGAGTATTGTCCAGGTCAGGAGCGTGAAACCATGAATTACGAAACACCTGCAGCCACTCGAGAGGCCATTCTCGTAGCGGCTACCCACATGATGAACGAGGTCGGCCCTGGCGGCTTGCGCGTGGCCGAAGTCGCCCGCGCGGCGGGGATGACCACCGGTGCCATCTATGCGCACTTCGTCGATCGACAAGATTTGATATCGGCAGTGCGCGCGGCGCAAGTGCGCGCGAGCCATGTTGAAATGCAAGACCACTCAAACGATCGCCTTCAACGTATGGGCGAAGTCCTCGGCTCAGCTGAGCCGCTCTCAACCTCAAAGAATTATCACGAGTTCTTGATGCGCACCATCGTTGGCGAAGATAAAGCCCCGGCCTGGAATTGGGTGAAGAACGCAGTAGCTGCAGAGTATGACGAGACGCTGGCGCACCTCATGAGCGGCATTTGGAGTGATCGCGCTGAAGAGATTGGCAAAATGTTAGAAAGTGCCAAATCTTCTGGAAAACTCCGCAGTGATTCCGATGTCTTTGCCATGAAAGAGATTGCGCTTGCTTTCTACTACGGCATGGCTGTTATTACGCACACACGTGATATTGATGAAGCCGCAGCCGAACGCATCGTTGCCAGTTGGCAAGAGATGTGGAGCACCTTCGAAACCAAGAAGTAACGCCTTCGTCTTCTCTTTACTAGAGAGCCAACGGGCGCGAATCTGCCACCTTCTTTTTAGGATGGAGTAAACGGGCGCGAATCTGCCACCTTCTTTTTAGGAGGGAGTAAACGGGCGCGAATCTGCATTTTTAGTGCTCAGGTATATGGGCTGCTTTATCCATGACTAGTCGCTTGTCGGCCACGTAATCCATGATGGCAAAAATGAGCCCGGAGACGACGAATGTAAGGTGAATCGCAATCCGGTATTTGATGACTTGAGGATTGAGATCATGCGATGCCTCTACGAAGTCCTTGAGGAGTTCAATGACCGAAATTGCTACGAGCGAGCCGATCAACTTCATCTTCAAACCTGAGTAGTCGACTTTACCCATCCAGGCAGGTCGGTCTTCGGAGTGCTTCGCTACGTTGATCTTCGATACGAAATTCTCGTATCCGGCAAAGATCATCAGCACGATGAGGTTTCCGAGCAGTGTGGTGTCGAGGAGCCCCAAGACTCCAAGTGCGATGTTCTGTGACGATTCGCTCCAAATGACGCTTGCGAGGTCGATGAAGTCGTGGATGAAGCGCACGAGTAAGACCGCGAGGCTGAGAAGCAGACCCAGGTACATGGGTGCCATCAGCCACCGCCCTCCGAAGAGCACGCGCTCGAGGAGATTCTCCATGGGTGAGAAACGGTTCTTGGAAGGGTTCGAATTCATGTGGCAAAAGTACCTCATCTGGGTACTTCAGGCAGGATTAAGGCGGCGATTGGCTCTCCTGACCAGGCGGTAGAATGAGAGAAACTACATAGTGACGGAATTTAGCTTTCCGTCCCCATGGCTCGCGTTTCCTCCTTCCACTGTGGAGTAGGCAACGGGTCGCTTGTACTGGGGGTGAACGGTCTCGACTACGGATGTTGAGGCAGGGGAAGCGGGCCGAGGAAGCCGGGATGATCTCGTAAACCAATAACCCGTGCAAAAAAATAAGTGCCAATAAAACGGCCACTGATTTCGCCCTCGCTGCATAAGCGAGCCTTCGAAATCCGTTAGCCCAGGGTCGCTCTCGACCTGGAATCTAGCGTCGCTAGAGAGCTCTACCTGCCAGGGGTGCATCGAACTCTGTTGGGGAAATCTTTTCGATGATGAGTCCGGCGATCACTTGTACGCGTGTGGATCGGGACTGAGAAACCACTTAGCGTAATACGCCCGTAGAAGCCCTGGTTTAATGCCGAAGGACGCGGGTTCGATTCCCGCCACCTCCACCGGAATGGTTCAACTTTTCACTGCGCGGAACTTAGCGTTCCAACTAGTGGAAAGTGCGATCAAATTTGCGATTTATTATTTATTTTCTTTCTATTCTCATCACGCGCTAGCAAATACCTGGAGCGCTGTGATTCAATTCTAGACGTGCAATGACTTTGGTGGCATTCACTGATCGGAGAAGAAATGTCTGCAGAAATCGAGAGCGCCACTGAAACTATTGATGCAGATATCGTCATTGTCGGCGGCGGCGTAGCGGGTTCGGCTATGGCAGCGGCATTGCGAAACTCCGACTACAAAATTGTGGTGATTGATAAGCGCACTGCGCCACTCGACTCTGCTCGTGGCGATAACTTCACGCCCGCCAACGCCGAGATTTTTTCACAATGGGGAATTTTAGATGAGTTCATCAAGCGTGGGGCCACCAAACGCGTGGGCGCTGAGTTTCGCACCTCCGCGGGCGAAGTTTTGCTTACCTCTTCGTATAGTGAAATAGATATTCCGGAACCTTACTTCTTGGTCTATCACCACGATTTGATGGCCGAGACTTTTCAAGAGATTGCTTCTGTTAATCCCAACTACCAGCTTCTTCAGCCCTACTCGGTAAAGGGATTTGAAATTGAAGCGGGAAGTATTAAGAGCATTACGGCAACATCGAATGATGGTAAGAATATCAAGGTACGCGCACCGCTCGTCATTGCGTCTGATGGATCAACTTCAAATATCCGCGCCGCATTAGGGTTTCCGACATTCGAACATCCCTATCAACATAATTTGGTTTCAATTTTTGCGCCTTATCCGAAAGAGCTCACGCCACAGAATTATTTCTATAGATACTCGGATCCTTCGGGACACGTCATCATTCAACATCGAAATAATGGGACAGCTAAAGTTATTCTGGCTGTAGGCGAAGAGGGGATGCCTTGGTGGAAGAGCGCAACTCCAGAGCAACGTGCTGAATTCTTGGCCCGGCGCGCTCCTATCCTTGAAGGTATCGAAACTGAGATGGCTGGTTTTTATCCAGCGCGGATGATTCATGCACTCCAATACGTCTCGGGCAACACGGTTCTCATTGGAGATGCTGCGCATACGATCCATCCAGCGCGCGGCCAGGGTCTCAACATGGGCATTTCGGCGCTTCCTAATTTGTTGGCGAAATTGCCTACTGTGGCTGAGTTGAAAGATCCCAATAAAGTGCGAGAAGCCCTCCTTGCATTTGAAGCGATTCAAAAACCCTTGTATGAGCGTTCGATTGCTCGTAACCACGTGGCAGCCATGGATATGGAAGCCGCCGCTGGTGAGAATCATGAGTTCGTTATCAAGCGACAGGATGAGGCGCTTCGAAAAGTTGCGGCGACTCCAGCTATCAGGCGTCGGTACCTGCATGAGAGCACGGGGTACCCGCTGCCTAGCTCACCGGTCACAAACGCTCAGTACCTGGTCTAAGCGGGCTCTCAGGTATCTGGTCTCACCGACCGGTGAGGGATCAGATTCAACCCATCTGTCAGGTATCGAATGCGATCGGCTTTATGCGCGTTTTCATTGATGATTGTTGCGCCCAGTGGAACTTTGAAAAAGAAAATTATCTTCTTGCTTGCCTACTTCTAGATAGTTCGGGAGCAAACTATCTTGTACACGCATCCCTTAGGGTCCGTCTTGGTGAGTGAGGAATAGATGAGTGAAGTAAGCGAAACTATCGATACAGATATCGTCATCGTGGGTGGTGGAGTGGCCGGATCGGCTCTTGCTGCTGCGCTGCGAAATTCCGGCCATCGCCTTGTGGTGATTGACCAGCGCACCGGACCTATCGATACCTCACGCGGCGATCATTTTTCACCCGTCAACGTAGAAGCCTTCGCTGATTGGGGGATTCTTGATGGATTCTTTGCCAAAGGTGCCACGAAGCGCATAGGTCACGAATTTCGCACCTCTAGCGGCGAAGTTTTGGTTTCTGCGGAGTACACCGAACTCGGAATTAAATACCCGTACTTCTTGGTCTATCACCATGACTTGATGGCAGAAACTTTCCAGGAGTTTGCTGCTGAAAGTAAGAATTATCAGCTCTTTCAGCCGTATGCGGCGAAGAGTTTTGATATCGAAGACGGAAGCATTAAGAGTGTGACTGCCGTCAGCCCTGAGGGTAAGAGCATTACGGTGCGAGCACACCTCGTCATCGCTTCTGATGGTGCCGCTTCGCCGATTCGTGCGGCCTTACGTTTTCCCACTTTCGAGCATCCTTATCGACGCACGATGGTGGCATTCTTTGCGACGCGTCCGGCAGATCTTTCTCCAGAAGATTACTTCTTCCGCTACTCCGATCCCTCAGGCGTGCTGGTGATCCAACAACGCAACGATGGGCAAGTCAAAATCACCATGCCAATTGGCGATGAAGGAGTGCCGTGGTGGAAAGTTTCTTCACAGGAACAACGTGCCGAAGTGTTGGGGGAGCGCGCACACATTCTGCGGGGTCTTGAAACCGAGATGGGCGGTTTCTATCCCGTGCGGATGATTCATGCTCTGCAATACGTTTCTGGGAATACCGTCTTGGTGGGAGATGCCGCGCATGCCATTCACCCCGCACGTGGTCAGGGACTCAATATGGGAATCGGCGCGCTTCCTGAGTTGTTGAAGCACATTCCTTCACCTTCAGAAATTTCTAACCCCGCAAAGGTTGCAGCCGGTTTACTCGCGTATGAGCAGGTGCAGAAACCGAAGTATGAGCGCGTGATGGCGCGTAACCATGCGGCCGCCATGGATATGGAACTTTCCGCCGATGATAATCATGAGTTCTTCCTCAAACGTCAGGATGATGCGATCCGCAAGATGGCATTGATCCCAGAGGCGCGCAGGCTCCATTTGTTAGAAGGGACTGGTTATCACTTCGGAGTGCCAGGAGTTGACGAAGTCGAATTCTGACGAAGGCAGAATTGACTGGTTCACAGAGTCGAATTCTGACGAAGGCAGAATTGACTGGTTCACAGAGTCGAATTCTGACGAAGGCAGAATTGACTGGTTCACAGAGTTGCGATCTCGAGAGTTAAAACAGGGGCAGGGTGGTTGAGGTGGGCCAGAGGTGGTCCGTCTCGATTTGAAATAGAGATGGGTGCGCCATTTACGCGTATCCGTCTCTATTTCTCGTTAGGCTCATCGGATGAGTGATTCTTCGGTAGCCATTGTCCGGCGACGCACAATTCAAACTCTCTCGACTGCACAAGTTTTCTCTGGAATTGGCGTAGCTGGGGCGGTTCCGGCGGGTGCGCTCCTCGTCCTTGAAGTCTCTGGCAGTGAATCCCTTTCGGGGTTAGCGCAAACCTTTAGCGTGCTCGGTGCCGCCTTGATGGCGATTCCGCTCGCCTCGCTCACCGCGCGTGGAGGACGACGATTAGCGCTCTCCACCGGTTATGTCGTGGGCGCGATGGGGGCGGCAAGCGCGGTCGTCGGTGGAAGTTTTCGAATCCTCCCGCTCCTCCTACTCGGAACAATGATGGTGGGGGCTGCCTCCGCGGCTGGATATCAAACACGATTTGCGGCCGTTGATCTTTCCAGCGATGAGCATCGCGCTCGAGATCTTTCGATGGTGGTCTGGGCGGGAACGGTCGGGGCAGTAGCTGGCCCCAACCTGCTCGATTTCTCGGGCTCGATCGCCACTTCGCTCGGCATGCGCGAATTGGTGGGTCCTTATCTCTTCGCCGGCGCCATGCTGCTCGTCGGAGCGGTAATCATTTGGAGTCGCCTCCGTCCAGACCCCTACCTCTACTCGCGACGCGAGGCGAATGATCCAGTAAAACGTGAACGTGGAACAACGAAGCGAGCGTTTGCAACTATCCGTGCTTCCCGTCCTGCCACCATCGCATTGAGCGCAATTGTGGTGGGGCATATTGCGATGGTGAGCATCATGGTGATGACACCAGTTCACATGCGCCATGTTGATGTCTCTCTTAAGGTGATTGGTTTAGTGATTAGCGTCCATATTTTGGGGATGTATGCGCTTTCACCGGTGATGGGTTGGCTCTCTGATCGTTATGGGCGCTATGCGGTCATTCGCCTCGGAGTGGTGCTCCTCTTACTCTCCGCATTGGTGGCTGGCACTGCCGCAGCCGACGACGCTATTTCACTCGGCATCGGACTTTTTCTTCTTGGTTTGGGTTGGTCGGCGACGATCGTTGCAGGATCGACGCTGCTAGCTGAATCACTAGCGCCGGGTGACCGTCCGGCGGCACAAGGCGCATCAGATTTGATGATGAATGGCGCAGGTGCCCTCGGTGGTGTGGTGGCGGGCATCATCATTGCGGTGGCAAGTTATGGCGTGCTCTGTGCCGTAGCGGCGATACCGATTCTGTTGCTTGGGGTAGCCACAGTAAGGCGTGCGAAGTAAGAAATTAGGCAGCAAGATCATCGGGTGGTGCTCCACTTGATCCAGTGAAGGTGCGCGCGGGCACGTGATAGCGATGGCCACTCGGCGCGGTCCATGTGCATGATCCATCTTCGTTGCTCAGCAAAGACCACCCATCGTGAGTCTTGAGTCGATGGTGCCTTCGGCAAAGTAACCCAAGATTGGATCGATCAGTTTCACCTCCATCGCTCCACGCCACCGCGTGATCGAGGTCGCTTCGACTCGGGGGCTGTGCGCAACCTGGGAAACGACAACTTCCATCACGCGCGATGATTAACTCCCGCAGAGCTGCACTCGGCGTATAACTACTCCGTCCGATATCGATGAGGCGTCCGTTCGTGGGATCGGTGATAAATCGACGCCACTTGCCGCTCATGGCTAACTCGCGGGCAACTGAAGCGGGGATGGCGCCGTATCCGCGTAATTCACCCGGCGTATCTGCCAACCCGAGTAAGGAGGGGAGATCGATAGTGACGTTGATGAGCGCTCCATCACGGTGCAGTCGTGGCGCAAGGTTACCCGCACCCGCACCCGCACCCGCACCCGCACCCGCACCCGCACCCGCACCCGCACCCGCACCCGCACCCGCACCCGCACCCGCACCCGTTTCAGGCATCAATGCTTGGGTCGACTCCTCGACGAGCAATACGAAGGCGTCCGCGCGTCTGGTTTCCAAGAGATCTCGCCTCCGCATGAAGCGTTGAATATCTGGTGGGGCATCGGGTGCAGGCCGCCCAGCATCTCGACCACCATCTCGCCCAGCGCCTCGACCACCATCTCGAGTGAGGCCACTAGCGGCTAAATCTTGCGCCCGCACAATGCGATTGATGGCATTCATGACTCGTTGCGCCGCCTCGGCTGGCAGTAGCGCAAGGATGGTGGCCATGCCGTCGGGTTCGGGATAGCAAATGATTCGGCGCGTACCTCGGGCAGCAGCGTGCACGATCTCGGCTTCCATGGGCGCCAATTTGGTGATCTCGCTACGCATATGTCGTGCAAGTTGCGCGGGGGTATGTAACTCCGAATAGGAGATGGCGCTCTCTGTTAATGCAGCAACACGTGCGCGATCGATACCCAGACGCCGTAACTCATGGCTTTCGTCGATGATGATCCGAGCATGCGTGCGCGAAAGATCGCCAGATTCGAGCGCGCGATGAAGTGCCGGCATATCAACGTGTAGTGCGCGAGCGATATCGATCTCTCGTTGTGCGCTGCCGCTGCTGAGGCGCAGTGCGGTCGAGATCTCCTCGCGGGGAGCCTCGTCTACTCCTTGAATCTCGCGCGGTAACTCATCATCTGCCCGATGCGGTTCCGGGCCGGCGATGGAGAGGATCGCACGTGAGAGGAGGCTCTCAAGCCAATTGCTACATCTGCGAAGCAAGGCCAAATAATCGATGCGCTCGGCGCGTGATATTTCTAGCGGATCAATCTGCGCCAACGCGGCGATCAACTCGGCACCTGGTTCGGCAGTGAGGAGTTCGCTCAATCTGTTCATGGCGCAATTCTTCAGAGTGCCACTGACATTTACCGGGAAAGTGGAACGTAGTGTGAGTTACTTCTCCAGCTTGATTACGGAGAGTCATGCAACCATAAAAAATCCCTGAAATACGTCGCATTTCAAGCAGTATGAAAGTTACCGCCGATGAATACGGTCGGAATGATGAATCAGTTAAAGGCGCGCTTAACTTTCGCGAACAGTCGTCGGTGCACCAGTATGCGCGGTGGCATGTTCGGCAGGTTTCACTCCCAGGCGACCCTTTTGATAATCCTCAAACGCCTGCAGCACTTCGGCCTTAGTGTTCATTACAAAAGGACCCATCCAGGCGATGCTCTCTTGAATGGGTGCACCACCAAGAATCACAAAGTCCACTTCTTTAGCGCGCGACTCCTGAAGTGATTGTGCGCCCAACGTAATCGAATCCCCGGCACCAAAGAGCGCTAACTGACCCATCTGAATAGGGCGCTTTTCGCGACCAACAACTCCGCGACCATTCATAGTGTAAGCGAGCGCATTAAAATCTGGACGCCATGGCAATGTTACTTCTGCGCCGGCGCTCAACGTCACGTGCAAGATGGTGATGGGAGTGTAGGTGCTACCCGGCCCATGAATCGCTCCGTGTTCACTCTCGAGCGAACCAGCAATGACGCGAATAAGAGCGCCACCATCACTTGAAGTTAGTAGGCCCACATCGGTAGCGCGCAGATCTTGGTAGCGCGGCGCTGCCCACTTCTGCTCGCGTGGCAAATTTACCCAAAGCTGGAATCCGTGAAAGAGACCGCCAGAAACGACGAGCGCCTCTGGGGGAGTTTCGATATGCAAGATCCCGCCGCCAGCTGTCATCCACTGTGTATCGCCGTTGGTGATCGTGCCGCCACCGCCATGTGAATCGCGATGATCAAATGCGCCGTCGATGATGTAGGTAACGGTTTCAAAACCTCGATGTGGATGCCACGGCGTGCCCTTTGGCTCACCTGGCGCGTACTCCACTTCGCCCATTTGATCCATCATGATGAAGGGATCGGCATCTTCAAGTGCGATACCAGCAAACGCGCGCCGTACTGGGAAACCTTCGCCTTCAAAACCTTGCGGCGCAGTAGTGATGCTACGAAGCGGACGCGAAACGGAGTTAAACGGATTCACCGTGCCCACACGAGGGAGCACGGTGAAGTCCGCAACAGTTATCGCCGGCAATTAAAACGCCTTCAGTGCGCTCACTACTTTGGTGAGTGAATCTTTCGCATCACCAAAGAGGAGAGTCGTACGAGGGTCGTAGAGAAGTTCGTTCTCGATTCCAGCAAAACCTGGACGCATCGAACGCTTGAGGAAGATGACGTTCGTCGCTTGATCAACGTCGAGGATGGGCATGCCGTAGATAGGGCAACCAGGCGTGGTCTTTGCTGCCGGGTTCACCACATCGTTGGCGCCAACCACGAGGGCGACGTCGGTCTGCGAGAAGGTCGGGTTCACTTCTTCCATCTCCTTGAGTTGCTCGTAAGGCACGTTGGCCTCAGCAAGGAGAACGTTCATATGCCCTGGCATTCTTCCCGCAACCGGGTGAATTCCGTAGGCAACTTCAACGCCCTTTGCCGTGAGCAAGTCTGCCAGTTCCCGCACGGTGTGCTGGGCCTGGGCGACCGCGAGTCCGAAACCGGGCACGATCACCACGCGGCGAGCGTAGGCCAGGAGGATGGCGACATCGTCGGGGGAGCCTGACTTCACCGGGCGAGCATCGGCAGCGCTGAGGGCCGCTTGAGGCGTCGCAGTGAAGGCTCCGAAGAGGATGCCAAGGATGGGACGGCCCATAGCTGATGCCATGAGGCGAGTGAGGATAGTTCCACTCGCGCCGACCAGGGTTCCAGCCACCAAGAGAAGGGTGGAATCCAGTACGTAACCCGTGGCCGCCACCGTAAGACCGGTGAAGGCATTGAGGAGCGAGATAACGATCGGCACATCCGCGCCACCAACTGGAAGCACGAAGAGAATGCCGAAGGCGAGGGAGAGCACGGTAAGTACAAGCAGCGAGTTGGAGCCCTTGTCGATGGCGACCCAACCGGCAGCACCAAGGACAGCCAGCAAGACAAGTGCGATTACTGCGCGACCGCCGGGGAATACCACTGGTCGAGTAGTCATCAACTCTTGCAACTTGAGGAAGGTGAGTACCGAACCGGTGAAGGAGATACAACCGACAAGCACGGTGAATACCGTTGCGCCGACTGCGCCACCAGATGCTTTGTCTCCAAGGTGCAGGTATTCGACGATGGCTACCAAGGCAGCTGCGCCACCACCGACACCGTTAAAGAGTGCTACTAGTTGTGGCATTGCGGTCATTTGCACTTTACGTGCAGCAGGAACACCGATGATTACACCGAAAAGAATCGCGCCCAAAATAAGTGGAAGATTCTTTAATCCACCCTCGGCAGGATCGTTGTAGAAGAAGACCACGACCGTTGCGATGGTGGCACCAATGGCGCCGATGATATTTCCGCGACGGGCACCTTTGGGTGAGGAAAGACCCTTGAGGGCGAGAATGAAACAGACCGCGGCAACGAGGCCGATTAGCGAATAGAGGTTGTTATTCATTACTTTGCCTCTTTCGTTGCTGGCTTCTTTTTACCTTTAAACATTTCCAACATGCGATCGGTTACTACGAAGCCGCCCACCATGTTGATGGTGGCAAGTACGACAGCGATGATCGAAAGCGTGAGTGGAAGTGCAGAGTCGCTATGTCCGGCGACGATGATGGCGCCGACGAGGATGACGCCGTGAATGGCGTTGGCACCACTCATGAGTGGTGTGTGCAGTGTGGTGGAAACTTTAGAAACCACTTCGAATCCAACGAATACTGCTAATACGAAGATCGAGAGGAGTGCGATGACGCTCATGCTTGGCCTCCTGCAGCCGCTGGCTTAGGTAATCGTTGAGTTCCGTTATGTGTCACGGCTGACGAATCAACAATCTCATCTTCGAAGTCGGGCGTTACGACGCCTTCCTTCGTCATGAGGAGGAGCAGGTTGACGACGTTGCGGGAGAAGAGTTGGCTCGCGTGATAGGGGAGTTGGCTGGGAACGTCTTTGCCGCCCCAGATTGTGACGCCCGCCGCCGTCTTAATGGTTTCCCCCGCCACTGAACCTTCGACGTTGCCGCCGCTTTCAGAGGCAAGGTCGACGATGACCGAACCTTCCTTCATGCCGACCATCATCTCCTTCGTGATGAGACGTGGAGCAGCGCGACCGGGAACAGCCGCAGTAGTGATCACCACATCTGCCGCAGCAATATGTGGTGCGAGGAGATCGCGTTGACGTTGCGCGCGCGACTCGTCCATCTCGCGTGCGTAACCACCGGCACCTTCGAGCGCTTCCAACTCCAATTCAATGAAGGTGGCGCCCATGGAGCGAACTTCATCGGCAGAAGAGGAGCGCACGTCGTAAGCCGAAACCACGCCACCGAGACGGCGCGCAGTTGCAATGGCCTGCAATCCAGCAACACCGGCACCGAGTACTAATACTTGTGCCGGGGTGACGGTGCCTGCTGCGGTCATGAGCAGTGGGAAGAAGCGAGGTGAAAGTTCAGCGCCGACCAGTGCGCATCGGTATCCAGCGCAGAGTGCCTGTGATGTGAGTGCGTCCATTGACTGCGCGCGCGAGATGCGGGGAATCGCTTCTAGCGAGAACGAAGTTGCTTTAGCGGCAACCGATGCCGCAATGCTCTCGGTCGCCGAGTGGATCGGCAAGAAGGAGATAGTGATGGCACCTGGTCGGAGTTGACCGAACTGTTCGTTGGTCAACGGCACGACGCTTGCCACGACATCGCCCTCGGCGAATACCGCAGTAGGGGAGATGGTGGCCCCGGCATTGCGGTAGAGCTCATCACCGAAACCGGCAGAGGTACCTGCGCCGCTTTCGATAGTGACGTCTAATCCGTTTTGCTTAAGACGACCAATGACATCTGGTGTGATGGCGACGCGGCGCTCGCCTGTACGGGACTCTTTGGGTACGAAAACTCTCATGCTCAGACGCTACTTCTAAAAAGGTATTTTTGGGATGAGCGCAGGGGTGATTTGCGTCCCGTTAGGTGGATGTTCACCTGCCATTTATGCGCATAAAGGATTTATGAGGTGATGTCTTTCCGGGCGAACTTGGCGGTGGCGGCCCCTATGCAGAGGACGAAGGCGATGAGGGAGTAGGACGCCCCGCGGATCATGGAGCTCCAATCGATCTCGGTAGCCAGCGCATCGAGCCAGGCATACGCGTAATGCGTGGGGAGCCAGTTACGAAGCGAGCCGAGAGCACTGATTGCATTGAGAATATTGCTGATGATGACGATGCCGACGGCAGCGCCCACGGCACCGAGTGGTGCATCGGTGGTGACACTCATCAGGAATGCAAGGCCGGCACAGAAGAGAAGTGAAAGTGCAAGAAATGCAGTCATGATTGCAATTCGTTGAATACCCACCACTTGAGAAAATGTTGCGCCAAGAGGAGTTTGTAGTCCACCGAAACCAAAAGTAATTCCGCCAATAATGTAAGAGGCGATGGGGAGTAGGAGAATTGCGCCACCAGAAAGAGTGAGCCCCACAAGGAGCTTCTGGCGAAGCAGTCGCGCTCGCGGAACTGGCGCGGCGAGTAGGTATCGAAGGGTTGACCAGGAAGCTTCGCTTGCTACGGTATCGCCGCAGAAAATTGCGACAACAGTGATCAAAACAAATCCGGTAGCAAAGTAGAACATCGTTGCAGTGAAGTTTGCAGCGCTATGTGTAGCAAGTCCGATGAGATCTAGCCCGCCTCCACCGAAGCGATCCCCACCACCGTCACCTGAGGGACCAAACTTGACTGCGCCCGCCACGATCAGAGGGAGCGCGACAATAAAAAGATAAGCAACCAGCGTGCGCTTGCGGCGAATCTGCCTCACAAGTTCAACGCGGAAGGGAAGTGTGTGAGTTGCTCGGTAACTCATCAGATTCCAATCTCTGTGTCGGTGCCGACGAGGTCCATGAATATTTCTTCGAGATGTTGCGCGCGCTTTCCGTTTCGGTTGAGAATTTCATCGATAGTGCCGGAGGCGATGAGTAATCCGCGGTGCATAACGACTACATGAGAACAGGTTTGTTCTACTTCGGATAGCAAGTGAGATGAAACGATGACTGTACGGCCGCTATCTGCGTAATTCTTCAGAATCGAACGCATCGCCTTGATCTGTGTGGGATCTAGTCCGTTTGTCGGTTCATCCAGTACGAGTAACTCAGGCTTTCCGAGCATGGCTTGTGCAATCGCCAACCTTTGACGCATTCCTTGACTATAGGTACGCACCTTCTTATTCACCGCGGTGCCTAATCCGGAAATTTCAAGAGCGTCAGCAATTTCTGGATCTTCACTTCTGCCAGTTGATCGCCAGTAGAGATCGAGGTTTTCGCTTCCCGTGAGATGCGGAAGAAATCCTGGTCCTTCTACAAAGCTGCCTAGCCCGGCGAGCGCGCGGGAACCAGGGAAGACCGGAACGCCAGAGATTTCTATTTCGCCCGACGTCGGGAAGATCAACCCCATCAGCATGCGAAGTGTGGTGGTTTTGCCTGCGCCGTTGGGCCCCAGGAGTCCTACTACTTGTCCGCGCTCGACAGTAAACGAGAGATCGGTGACAGCCTTATAGCCGTCGCTGTACTCCTTATTAAGATTCCTTACAGAGACCAATGGCGCGCTTGGCTCTGCATCATTCACTGCATCATTCACTACATCATTCGCTGCATCTTTTAGGGCATCTTTTACGGCCGGATGGCGCGGGCGCCGCATGAATACCCAGAGGAGCGAAAGCGCAAACGCACCGAGTGCAATGAGCGGCCAAATATAGAGTGGTGTCGAGCTGGGTGCGTTCTTCAACGTGAACGTAGCGATAGCAAGTGGCGACGTCGGCGTAATGGAATAGACCCGACCATCTTGCGGCATGGTGTATCCGAGATCAGTTGTAGAGACCGCCAATGCAAGACGATCTCCCGGTGTTGCATTGGCCACGATCGCCGGAAGAGAAATCTCCACCTCAACACCAGTAGCTGGAATGCCAGTGAGTCGAACTGGAGATACGAGGCCATTCGGTTGCGTTACTCGCCCACTCTCACTCTTGATCACAAGAGAGAAGAAGAGAGTGGCATCTCCCGTAGTGCTCGCAATGCGCACCTTGACGTGTGATGAACCGATAAGTGGAAGTTGTGCGGTGAGCGGGGCAGAGAGAAAGAGCGCGCTCTGTCCGGGCAGGAAGGCACCCAACCCGCCGGCCAGACTTAGTGCACTTCCAAATCCAGGAAGCGCCGAGATGGCCGAAGGGGAAGCGCCGGCAGGAGCCAGCACCACCTGGGTCTTAGTTGAGATGTTGAGCGTGTGAAAATCCATATCTATGGGAAGGAGCTCACCTAATTGCACGCGCGCTTCTGGCGCCGAATCTTGCGATGAAATAGCAGCCGCACTTTGCGTCAATTGAAAAGTTGGGAAAGTCGCAACGCGCCTTTCGAGGTAGATATCAAACCAGTTCGCAACTTGAGTACGAAGGCGTGTGCTTTCATCTTGCCCGCCATCGTGACCACCGCCGTGCCAAATCATGGCAAGAGGCGTTGCCGGATGTGATTTACGAATGGCCGCTGCGGTGCGCGTGCTCTCGCTCAATGGAAAGAGCGAGTCGGCCTCGCCTTGCATCAGAAGAGTGGGGGCAAGAATCTCTGACGCATACGTTGCGGGGGAGACCGCTTTCATCAGAGCACTTATCTGCGCACTCGGAGCACTCTGCGCAACGCTGGCTTGGTAGGCCGTGCACCACTCCGGCGCGAAACGTCCGCAAAGTAGTGATGTGGGGGAGAAAGTTCCGCTCGTGGGCTTCCCGCTCACTCCGAGCGATCCAATAGAGAAGAACGTTCCCGTCCAGACGCGTTTGAACGGGCCGGGATTACTGACACCGAGAGCGCTTTGCGGGAAGAGCGCACCTTCTAAGTTATTCCAAGTGATATCTGCCGCGATGGCATCGATGCGATGATCCTGTGCGCCAGCAAGCAAAGAGATGGCACCGCCGTACGACCCTCCAGTGATGCCTACGCGGGGATCACCCTTTTTATCTTGAACAACTTCTTTTCGAGTACTCAAGTAGTCGACGAGCTTGCGCACATCAACCACTTCACGATCGGGAGAATTCATTGAAATGGATCCAGTGGAATATCCAAACCCGCGCGCGCTCCAAGCAAGCACTACATACCCGCGCGCTTGTAATGCCTTCGCTTCTTCGATTACCGAATCTTTACTTCCACCGAAACCGTGCGCCAAGAGAATTGCCGGCGCTGGAGTAGTTGTAGGCAGATAGAACTCGGTATCAAGCTGGACCGGCATAGCATCGCTCGACGAGGCCGGGCCACCGGCGATCATGGTAGGCGTGTTGACGGCGTGTGCGGCGGGTGCGGTGAGAGCGCCCAGGGGTGAAAGGGCAATGACGATCGCAGAAAGCAGAATCACTCGTGCGCGCATAGTGATTACGCTAGTCGCCCCTTGATGTCTCCGCGAATTAAGTGGAAGAGCGCTGCCTGAATGGTGGTGCGGCGATGGTAGGCCTCGCGCCATACGACCGAGCGGGGGCCGTCGATGACATCTGCGCTTACTTCTTCGCCTCGATGGGCTGGCAGGCAGTGCATAAAAATTCCATCGGAAGCCGCAAGATTCATGAGCGCATCAGTTACAGAGAATTCTCCCAGGGCGGCAATTTTTTCGGCGCGATCGGCTTCTGAATCACCCATGGACATCCAGACGTCGGTGTAGATCACGCTGGCATCACGACAAGCGCTCTTTACATCGTGTGTTACTTCGATAGTGCCACCTGTGGTTCGCGCCAACTCTTCGGTGCGTGCGACAACTGCTGTGTCTGGTGCCCATTTGCCAGCAGGAGTAGCAACGACCACGTGCGCGCCAAGTACTGCGCCCATTTCTAACCAAGTCTGTGCCATGTTGTTTCCATCGCCCACGTAAGTGAACTTACGATTGCTGAAATCGTTTCCGAAGTTTTCTCTGATCGTTAACCAATCCGCGAGCGCCTGCGTGGGATGTTCATCATCGGTGAGTGCATTGATGACTGGAATTGTGGCGTTGGCTGCCAAGTCCTCAACGTCGCTTTGTGCAAAGGTGCGAATAATGAGTGCTTTGGCGTATCCGCTGATGATGCGCGCTGTATCTGCGATTGTTTCGCCGCGACCAAGTTGTAATTCGTCTGCGCGGACAAAGATTGGGGTGCCACCTAGATGCGCCACTGCGGTTTCGGAAGCTAGGCGGGTGCGAGTCGATGGCTTGGTCATGTGAATGACGACGGTGTCGTTCGCTAGAAATGAACGTTCAGCGAGCGGAGCGTCGGCGAAGCGCGCGGCAGTATCGAGCAATAACTCGACATCCTCACGGGTGAGGTGATCGGTACGGAGTAAGTCCTTCATCGCCCCTCCTTCGTGCACTCGGCCAGCACATATCTGTAAGGGTCAAGGGTAAGGCTCGGCCTTGGGTATACGTAAATCGCATAAATGCGCTCGGCCTGGATACTCTTTATCCATGGCTTGGTTTAAGCGTGATGAAGGCACCCTCCTGGAGCAGGCTCCGCTCCTCTCACACGGCGATGGAGATCACGAGCGTTTCTCTCATTACGTGCGCAAGGAGAAGATCCTGGAGTCGGCTCTCAGTGGCGATCCAGTGAAAGCTCTCTGCGGCAAGGTCTGGGTCCCGACCCGAGATCCGGAGAAGTTTCCGGTCTGCCCTACCTGCAAAGAGATTCACGCCAATATGAAACCGGGGAAAGACGAGTAATTACTTCTCTGGTTTGATCAACGTTTCGTAGGCGAGGGCGGCGATCGCGGCACCTACAAGTGGGCCAGCAATCCAAATCCAGCCGTTACCCCAGTTGCCCGAGGCAATTGCAGGACCAAACCAACGTGCCGGGTTCATCGCTGCGCCGGTGAGTGGCCCAGCCCAGAGAATGTCGAGCACGATGGTGGCGCCGATCGAAATGCTTGCGATGCCAGCGAATGGCGTGCGCTTATCGACTGCCAAGCCAAAAATGATAGTGACGAGAAGGAAAGTCGTGATGATCTCCACGATCAAGCCATTTCCGGTGCTCACGCCAGCACCCAGTGCTGGTGTCCCAATTCCCGTTGCTGCGTTTACGGCTGCTGGGTAGACGGCCTTTAATATGAGCGCCGCGACAGTAGCGCCTGCGAGTTGAGCAAGAACGTAAGCAGCAAAGTCTGAGATGTTCATGCGACGAGTGATGAGCATGGCAAATGAAACAGCGGGGTTGAAGTGTGCTCCGGAGCTAGCGGCGAACGCGCCAATCATCACGGCAATTGCAAGGCCGTGCGCCAGTGCGACACCGAGCAGGTCGGCCTTTCCGGTCATGATCGAGCCCACACCGATAAGGACCAAAGTGAAGGTTCCTAAGAACTCCGCATAAATCTTCTTGCTCATGTGCTCTCCCTAAGAAATCCGGCTGCAACCCATGATGGGCTTTCTGGATGGGCCCGTTACAGAACCATGGATCAGGATGGCAGGAAACTCCCACTCTCTCCGGCTATGAAACGCAGAGAATGCGAAACTTCACCCAGTACCCTCGCTTGATATGGGGAGACGAGCGTGGCTAGCGGTGAGCGCTGCTGTATCGATGCTGGTCGCAGTCGCCCTCCTGCCGTTGCTCTCGCCCGCTGCGCAGGCGGCTAATGACAACCCACCTCGCAAAATCGTCACTGGGTGGATGCCGTATTGGAATACCAAGGGCGGTATGGCCACCATCATGGCAAATCCCGATCTCTTCCCCGAAGTGATGCCCTTCTGGTACTCAGTCAAGAGTCAAACGAATGTGTTGGATCAATACGATCCTGCCAATGCTGCGCCCATGTCGGATCAGGTGGAGACTTTGCAAGCTGCGGGCGTCAAAGTTGTGCCGACTCTCACCGATGGCACGGGCAAATTAGCGATGCAAAAGTTACTCGCCGATGCCACCAAACGTGCTCAACTCGTAAAGACACTTGCTGATCTTGCTACTAAGAATAATTTCGACGGACTTGATTTGGATTGGGAAGGTTTTGCTTTCACCGATGGCACCGCATCATGGAGCGTTACTTCACCACTCTGGACCACCTTCGTCAAAGAACTTGCGACCAAATTGCACGCGCAGGGAGACATTCTTTCTGTGACAACTCCGGAGGTGCGTGACCCGGCCTCTGGCAAGAAGGGATATTGGGTTTACAACTGGCCAGAGATCGGTCCAGTCATCGATCGCTTGCGCATCATGACTTATGACTACTCGGTAGCAAACCCGGGGCCGATCGGGCCGCTCTCGTGGGTGGATCAAATCACTAAATACGCATCCACCCTCATGGCACCTTCCAAGATTTGGGTTGGGGTACCTACATATGGGCGGGATTGGGTCACTGCAGTAGAAGGAACTTGTCCTGATGGCGTCGATCTGATTGCCCCACAAGGTGCTACTGCGGGAACAAAAGCCGTAGTTAATTCCAAAGATGCGGCAGCACTCGCGGCCAGCTATCAAGCAACACCCGTGTGGACTGAGTCCTACGGCGAATATTCGTTTAATTACACAAAGGTGTATGCCCCAGCCGATGGTGCCTCAGATAAAACATGTGTCGTTACCCGAACGGTCTGGTACCAAGACGCGCGCTCAGTAGCTGCGCGCGCTGCACTCGTAGCAAAGTATCGGATCGGGGGAGTGGCGCTGTGGAGCCTAGGTATTGAGGATCCGCTCACCTGGCCATCGGTACGCCTCTATGCGAAGACGATTGCTCCAGATGTGGTGTTAGGCAGTATTGATGCGCCCACGACTCCAGTCGATTTTGCAACGCCGGTTACGCTGACAGCCACATTTAAAGTTTCTGACTCGCGGCCGGTAGTAGGCGCGCCCATCTCATTTCAAATGATGCGCAATAGCGATACTGATTGGCGAGAGATTGCTACTGCTACCACTTCGGTCACCGGAATAGCACAAATTAAATTAGTAGCTTCGCAATACGTTCAAGTGCGCGCTGTAGCGCCAGGTACGTGGGAACGACTTGCTGGCACGTCGGCGGCGAAGAATATTGCCGTACAACGACTGGTGGGCTCGCTCTCTGTGAATTCGCCGCGGGTGGGCGCAAAAGTCGTAGTCAAAGGCCGGATCCTGCCGGCCGAGGCTGTTGATGTTTCCTTAGAAGAGTGTGTCGACGGCGCGTGGGTTGAAGTCGCTTCGGGAGCGAGCGGTTATGACGGCGTCGTCACACTCTCTGCATCGGTCCGCCAGGCCGGATTCCATACCTACCGAATAAGCGCGCGATCAGATAGCCATTTCGAAACAGTTATCAGCCAATCAATTACTTCGATTGTCAGATAGTCATGAGCAACCTATCCACCATTGTTGCCGAACCAGAGCTTGATCTTCAGGTCGGACTTGCTAAACCGTGGAACATCATCGTGTGGAATGACCCCATTAACCTCATGACGTATGTAACACGAGTGTTTATGACGGTCTTTGGATATTCGAAAGAGAAATCCGAGCGGTTAATGATGGAAGTTCACAATGATGGAAAATCGCTGGTAGCCACCGGCGCGCGAGAAGCGATGGAGCACTCCGTCACTCGCCTTCACGAGTTCGGATTGTGGGCTACGTTGGAGCAATCATCATGAAAATTAAGAAAGATTCGGCTGGTATCAAACTGGAGTTGCTAGAAGGCGAACGCGACATTCTTACGCAGTTGATTGATGATTTTCGCGAGTTTGTAATGAGTGAAGACAATACGGATCCAGCAGTAGCCCGACTCTTTCCATCTGCATATAAGGAGAGCGAAGAGAGCGCGGAATTTCGCAAGTATTCCGAACCGGCGCTTCGCGAAACCAAAGAGCGCGATAGTGCATTGATCCGCGCTGCCCTGGAAAGAGGCAACGCCATTCAAATTTCTGACAGTGAAATCGATTCCTGGTTGCGCGGCTTAAACGATCTTCGACTCACATTAGGTACGCGCCTTGAAGTCACCGGAGATGAATATGGCGGGGAGATCCCGGATGATGATCCGCGCTCCTTTCTCTACTCGCTTTACGGCTGGTTAGGGTGGCTACAAGGTTCTCTTCTCGAGGTAGAGTTCTAACGTGCTTTCGATTTCGCAAGAATTAGTCGACGCTATTTGGGCGCATGCTCGTGCTGATCACCCTGACGAAGCGTGTGGAGTAATCGCCGGTCCGGTAGATAGCGATACGCCTACGAGATACATCCCCATGAGAAATGCGGCGATGTCTCCTACTTTTTATGAATTCGATTCCCTTGAATTGCTTAAGCTCTATCGCGATCTGGATGATCGAGACGAAGAGCCGGTCGTCATCTATCACTCGCATACATCAACCGAGGCGCACCCTTCGCGCACAGACATCGCTTATGCATCAGAACCTGGTGCTCATTACGTGCTGGTCTCTACCCGCGAAGAACTTGCAGGAGCGAACGAGTTTCGATCTTTTCGCATTGTCGATGGCATCGTGACCGAGGAGCCCGTTCAAATTCGCTAATTCGGGCGCACCCTTTAGGCTATGCATGTGAGTACTCCTGAGATCGACATCCGAATCCCTACCATCCTGCGCCCGTACACCGGTGGAGAAAAGAGCGTGCAGGCAGCTGGCGCGACACTCTCGGCGGTCATTGACGACCTTGAACGTCGTTTTCCGGGCATGGCGGAGCGTCTCTTGGAAGATGGAAAATTGCGTCGTTTCGTCAACGTGTACCTCAACGATGAAGATGTGCGTTTCATCGGAAGCCTCGACGCTGTCATCTCGGCCGGAGATAACATCACCATTCTTCCCGCGGTAGCTGGCGGATCCTAAACAACTCATGCGTTTTGATTCTCTAGAAGATTCCCTCGGGCATACCCCATTAATTGGGTTGCCGAAATTATCTCCAGCGCCGAATGTGCGCCTCTGGATCAAAATGGAAGATCGCAATCCCACTGGCTCAATTAAAGACCGCGCTGCACTGTGGATGATTAACGCCGCAGAACGCGATGGGTTACTTAAGCCAGGTGCCACCATTTTGGAACCTACAAGTGGAAATACCGGAATTTCACTAGCAATGATCGCGAAGCAACGCGGGTACAAAATGATTTGCGTAATGCCGGAGAACACCAGCCCTGAGCGCTCGCAACTTCTGCGCATGTGGGGTGCCGAAATCATTTACTCCGAAGCTGCCGGTGGCTCCAACGAGGCAGTTCGTCACGCTAAGGAAATATCTGCTGCTCATCCTGAGTGGGTCATGCTCTATCAATATGGAAATGCGGCGAATGCACTTGCGCATTACGAGAGTACCGGACCAGAAATTCTTGAAGATCTGCCGACTATCACGCACTTTGTTGCCGGGCTCGGTACTACCGGAACGTTAATGGGTACTGGTCGCTACCTTCGTGAACGCGTACCTCATGTCGAGATCATTGCTGCAGAGCCACGTTATGGCGAAGTGGTTTACGGACTTCGCAATATTGACGGTGGGTTCATCCCTGAGCTCTATGACGAAAGCGTGATAACCAGGCGCTTCTCGGTGGGTTCGCATGATTCAGTTCGCCGCGTTCGTGACTTGCTTGACCAGGAAGGAATCTTCGCTGGGCTCTCTACGGGCGCGATCTTGCACGCCGCCCTGGGCATCGCCCGCGAGGTGGTCAAGCGCGGGGAATCGGCAGATATCGCCTTCATCCTCTGCGACGCCGGCTGGAAATATCTTTCCACCGGAATCTATGAAGGCTCATTAGATGATGCTGAGGAGCGCCTCGAGGGCCAACTCTGGGCTTAGGCTAGGCATATGAAATCCGCGCCGATCGGCATCTTCGACTCTGGCGTAGGTGGGCTCACCGTAGCCCGGGCAATCCTCGATCAATTGCCCCATGAATCGATCATCTACGTGGGGGATACCGCTCGCGGCCCGTATGGCCCGCGTCCGCTTGCTGAGGTACGCGAATTTTCGTTAGAGATCATGGATCGTTTGGTCGCTGAAGGTGTGAAAGCTCTGGTGATTGCGTGTAACAGTGCAAGCGCTGCAGTTCTACGGGATGCGCGCGAACGGTACGACGTTCCAGTGATCGAAGTAATTCAGCCCGCTGTTCGTCGCGCAGTATCTGCAACGCGCAATGGTCGTATCGGAGTTATTGGCACCCGAGCCACGATTGATTCTCGTGCGTATAACGATGCATTCGCTGCCGCGCCACAGTTAGAGATCATCTCCACCTCATGCCCGCTTTTCGTGGAATACGTAGAACGCGGCGAAACGTCAGGCGCCGAAATTCTCAAAATCGCCCGTGAATATCTCGCGCCATTGATCGCTGAAGAGATAGATACGTTGGTACTGGGATGCACGCACTATCCCTTGCTCACGGGCGTGCTCTCTTACGTTGCGGGCAACGGAGTGACACTCGTATCGAGCGCGGAAGAGACTGCCAAAGATGTTTATCGCACCTTGCTCGATCACGACATGCTCAACGAGACGGGCGAGCCCACTCATCAATTTAGAGCTACGGGCGAACCTGCACCCTTTGCACACCTCGCGCGGAGGTTTCTTGGCCCCGAAGTGGGCAGCGTGACACACCTCAATCTCGGCTAGCCGCCTGAATTCTCTCTTCCCACTACCTCTAGATAGGGTTGCCACATGACAACGAGACTCGATGGACGCGCAAATAATCAACTCCGCGAAGTGAAGTTCACCCGTAATTGGTCAAACCATCCCGAAGGCAGCGTCCTGGTGGAATTCGGTGAAACCCGAGTGCTCTGCACTGCCTCGTTTACCGCAGGTGTTCCTCGTTGGCTCAAAGGTACGGGTCAAGGGTGGGTTACTTCCGAGTACTCCATGTTGCCACGTGCCACACATACGCGTTCGGACCGCGAAAGTGTGAAAGGCAAACTGGGGGGCCGCACCCAAGAAATTTCACGCCTCATTGGTCGTTCACTTCGCTCCATCATCGATATGAGTGTGCTCGGCGAAAACACGATCGTGCTTGATTGCGATGTCTTGCAGGCAGACGGTGGAACGCGTACGGCCGCCATCACGGGCGCATATGTGGCGCTTGCAGATGCCATCGAATGGGCCATCAAGGAAGGTCACATCAAGAAGTCACCACTGCATTCCAGTGTTGCGGCTATTAGCGTGGGCATCATTGATGGTGTTCCTCGTTTGGATCTCTGCTACGAAGAAGATGTCCGCGCTGAAACTGATATGAACGTGGTCTGCACTGGCGATGGCACCTTTGTCGAGGTACAAGGAACGGCCGAAGGCGCACCATTTAATCGCGACCTGCTCAATGGTTTGCTCGATCTAGCAGTTGCTGGATGTGCAGACCTCACTCGTCTTCAAGCTGCTGCGCTCGCTTAATCCGATGACGGATCGTCGAGTATTGCTGGCTACTAAGAATCAAGGAAAGCTCAAGGAGTTTCTGCGCATCATCACGGAGCTTCACGGCGAGAACTCTTTGGAGTTGCTCTCGGCAGATGATTTCCCAGATCTTGGTGATATTGAAGAGACCGGTGCAACCTTTATCGAAAATGCACTTCTCAAAGCACGTGAGAGTTGTCGCATCACTGGTGTGGCTGCGATCGCTGATGACAGCGGCATCTGCGTTGATGCACTCAACGGAATGCCCGGAATTTACTCGGCGCGCTGGGCCGGTACTCATGGAAATGACAAGGCAAATCTCGAATTACTTCTCGCTCAGCTCGATCACATTCCAGTGGAACGTCGCACTGGCTCCTTTCGTTGCGCCGTCGCGCTGGTATTTCCAGATGGGCGCGAGTTAGTCGAAGAGGGCGTGATGCCCGGATACATCATTGATCAGCCCCGTGGAAGTGGTGGATTCGGCTACGACCCCATCTTTGTTGCCGAAGGCTACGAACTGACGACAGCGGAATTATCGCCTAGCGAAAAGGATGCGATTAGTCATCGAGGAAAAGCTTTTCGCGCTCTGGCTCCGAAACTTTTGGAAATGTTAAACGCGTAGGAAGAATTCATAAATATTGTTGGTGCGGGAGGCGGGACTTGAACCCGCACGTCCGAAGACACAGGTTCCTAAGACCTGCGTGTCTGCCATTTCACCACTCCCGCAAGAGTTCTTAAAAATCTCCCGAAGGAGCGCAAGAACCTGCACACTCTAGCGCGTGGGGTAGCCTCTGATCACATGAGCGATTCGCCGGAAAAACCAGTTACTCCAGAGAGCCCGCTGCCTATCAAAATGCTCCACGACCGAGTGATGGTCTCCACCGATGGCGCGCAAGGCGAGCGGAGATCCTTAAGTGGCATCGTCATTCCAGCCACGGCCTCAGTGGGAAAGCGGCTCGCTTGGGCGGTAGTAGTGGCCACCGGCCCCAACGTGCGCTCCCTCGAGGTGGGCGATCGTGTGCTCTATGACCCAGAAGACCCCAATGGCCAGGGTGAGGTTGAGGTGCGCGGTCAGAGCTACTTCTTGCTCCGGGAGCGCGATATTCATGCCATGGCCTCCCCGCGGTTAAGTGACAGTGCCGGGACGGGCCTCTACCTTTAACCCATGTCGTTAGCCTCGAAGAAGAACCCTGCCCTGCAGATCATCTCTGCCATCTTGCTCGCCATCACCTTCTCGCTCTCGATACTTTCGGTGGGTCTTTGGTGGACTCTCCTGCGTGGGGGAGCGGCCGGAGATATTTCCCGTTCGGCGGTAGCCGACCCAGAGGTGCAACGCGGACTTGCGGTGGAGTTACTCAATAAGTTTGCCGAAGGGGCGGATCCTGAAACTGCTGCGGTGATTTCCGAGAAACGAGCAGATTTAGAGCTCGCACTCGACAAAGTTCTCGCCGATCCAGCAACTTCAAAGCAGATTTCAGATATTGCAAACTCGGTAGCGGACGCGCTTGCCTCCGATCGAGGAACCGTCAGCGTCGATGTGCGACCGATCCTGACCGACGCGCTTAATGCGCTCAATACAGAGTTAGGCAATGCGAAGGTGTCGGATTCCGATCTTGCCGATATGAAGCCAATCGTGCTCGGAGAGGATTCACCACTTCCCAATTTGAGTGCCACCAAGACTTTGGCGACAACGCTTGCGGCGGTGAGTGTGCTCCTCGCGATTGGCTTCGGATTCCTCTACTTCGTATTCACTAGACGCCGGAGTTTGAGCTTCGCGATCTTCGCGCTCGCAGAGGGGGCTATTTTCTTGCTCATCTCTCTTCTCGTTCCGAGTGTTGCGAATTCTCAGGTCGGTGAAGGGCTCGCGAACTCTATCGCTGGAGTAGTGGTCTCTAAGATCTTCTCCGGTCCGCTTACTCTTTCAATCCTTTCGCTCGTTGCGGGAGCTGCGTTGATGACACTTCACATTATAAAAAGCCGTAAAGTGTCGGCATGAGAGCGATTCAAATCACCGAGTTCGGTGGGCCCGAAGTGCTCACCTTGGTTGATCTGCCGACTCCGACTACTGGTGAGGGTGAAGTTCTCATCGAAGTGAGTGCGTGCGGAATTAACTACGCAGATTCTCACCAGGCAGAGAATTCCTATCTCTCACCGCAAACCCTTCCGTTGATTCCTGGCGCCGAAGTGGTGGGACGTGACTCAACTGGCCAGCGTGTAGTGGCGCTAGTGCCTGGTGGTGGATATGCCGAAGTAGTAGCCGCACCCAAGGCCCTCACTTTTCCCATTCCTGATGGTGTGAGCGACGGTGCTGCGCTTGCCGCTATTTTGCAAGGAACAACTGCATATCACTTACTTCGCACTAGCTCTCATATGCAAAGCGGTGAGAGCGTTGTGGTGCACGCCGCCGCAGGTGGAGTGGGGACTATTGCTGTGCAACTTGCCAAACTCTGGGGAGCAAAAGTAATTGGCAGTGCATCGTCTGCTGACAAGCGAGCGCTGGTGACTTCACTCGGCGCAGACGCTGTGGTTGATCCTGAAGTTGAGGATCTCACCGCTGCCATCGTGGCCGCGAACGGTGGAAAGAAAGTAAATATCGTTCTCGAAATGGCAGGCGGAAAAGTTTTCGATCAAAGTTTGCAGGCGCTTGCGCCATTTGGACGTTTGGTTACTTTCGGAATGGCTTCGCGCACTATGCCCGAACCCATAAATCCTGGCGCGCTTATGGGAACTTCGCGCGCAGTGATTGGGTTTTGGTTAGTGCATTGCATGTCTCGCCCCGATCGCATGATTGCTCCGCAACTTGCTGAGCTCTTCGAATTGATGGAGTCCGGAAAGATCAAGGCGGTTGTCGGTGGAAGTTATCCGCTTTCGGAAGCAAGGCGGGCGCACGAAGACCTCCGTGGGCGCAAGACCACTGGGAAAGTTTTCTTAGATCCAAAGCTCTAGACCAGTAGCGAGTTAAGAAAGTGAGCGCTATGAATAGATTCAATCGATGGCTCGGAGCGAAGATCACCGATCTCGTGGGCACGATGTGGTGCGCCTACCTCTTCGCGGCAATCGCACTCATCTCGCTGCCCGCCGCAATCTCTTCACATAGCTTGATCATCATCGTGGCGTGGGTAGCGCAGACCTTCCTCCAGCTGGTCTTGCTCTCCATCATCATGGTGGGCCAGTCAGTCTCGTCAGAGGCGGTCGCGCAGAAGATCACGGAGACGCATACGGCGTCCTTGGCTGAGTTCGAGTTGGCCAAGGAGGCGCGCGCTTTTGCGGCCGAGGAACTTCGAGAGCTTAAAGCAATCACCGCAGCGGTCCACGCCAAGGTGCATCAAGCGGAGTAGAGATTTTTCGGGCAATTTCTGCGAAAACCCTGCGAACCCCACGGGGATTGGCAGAGCCATCACAGGGATTTCACAGAAATTCGCTGAATTCTCGTCCGTATGACTCAAGGCAAAATTCGCGTACTCCTCGTCAACCTTCTCCTCATTGCAATCGTCGCAGCGGCCGGCACCTGGGGGTGGAAGAGCCTTCACCCCTCGGCAGTAGTGGAGAGCGCCCCGCAGACCACCACGGTGAGCACGGGAGCGATCACGGCCTCGGTATCGGCGAGCGGAAAAGTGGTGAGCCCCGGAGATATTGCGGTGGCCCCTACGGTGAGTGGGACCTTGATCGCGGTCAATGTGGCGGTCGGCCAACACGTCACCCAGGGACAGGTCTTAGCCCAAGTGGATCCAGCAAGTCAGAAGCAAGCCCTGGAACAAGCGATCAACGGTCAGACGAGTGCAAAGAATGCGCTCTTCAATGCCCAGACTGCACTTGATAAATTGAAGAAAGTAAAGACGGCCGATGAAATCAAGCAGGCCGAACTTCAACTAGCTTCGCAGAAGGCAAGCGTTGATACTGCGCAACAAACTCTTGATGACCAAACGGTGCTCTTGGCCGCCAACGTCGCTACATACCAAGCGAGCGTTGATGCGGCGAAGAAGTCACTTGACGACACCACCGCCAATCAAGCAGATGCGGCCGTGGGATATCAGAATTCAGTCGATGCTTCGAAGACGAGCCTTGATGCTTCGCAGACCACATTCGATAACTACTCTCGAATCTTTTCCGGACTCACTTTGGAGTTTTGTAACTCGCTCTCCGTTACGTCTAGTAATTGCTCAACATATTTGAGTAATTACAACTCGCTACAGAGCGCGAAGAACTCGTATAACAATGCGCTCTTGAGTCAGAAGACAAGTTTGAAGAAAGATGCGCAAACACTGGCGGGCTTGCAAGTTGCCTACCAAAATGCGCAGACAAGTCAAACAACGAACTTGAAGAAAGACGCAATTTCACTCGCAAATTATAAGAAGGCTGTGGTCACGGCAAAGGCAGCATTCGATCTCTATGTCACGACTCAAGCGATTGCCAACGCACCTGCTACGCAGGCAGATTTGGATGCTGCTCAGCGAGCGATCGATGCGGCGGCCGCTGGTATCAAATCAGCTCAAGCATCGTATGACACGGCAGCTCGTAACCTTGCAGGTACTACCGTGAAGGCGCCTGTAGAGGGAGATGTCGCATCTATATCTGCGACCGTGGGGCAGAACGCTCCGACCGCAACGAATAAAACCGGTGGAGTTGTTTCGGGCTTTATCGTGTTGACGAATGTCAGCGCCCTCCGTGTGCAGGCAAGTTTCTCTGAGGCCGACGCTTCGAAGATCGTGGCCGGCCAAAGCACGAGTTACTCCTTCGAGGCGATGCCAACCGTTACGGCGTCGGGCTTGGTGGCTCGAGTCGATATCCTGCCCACTACTACCAATAACGTAGTGACCTACACGGTCGACATGGATATCACGGGCGGAGTGCCTGGGCTTAAGCCTGGCATGACTACAACGGCAACCATCACTACTGGAAATGTTCCCAATGCTCTTCGCGTCACGGCGCAAGCGGTAACCACTCGTGGCACCTCATCAACTGTGCGAATTGCTAAAACCGTCAATGGAAAGCAAACCTTCACTGCCACACCAGTGGTCGTTGGTCTCAAGGGCGATTCTTTTGTCGAAATTCAATCTGGTGTGAAAGAGGGAGATGTTGTTGCCCTTAACGCGGCAGCACAATCGACGATCTCAAGTAATGGCTTCGCTCGCGGCGGCGTTCCTGCGGGCATTGGGGTTGGCGGTGTCTCTGTCGGTGTCGGCGGGGGCGGCGCTGGTGGTGGCGGCGGCGGCGGAGGTCGCAACGGATGACAGCGGTGATTGATGTCCGCAATGTCATCAAGCGCTACGGCGTGGGGGATGCGGCCATCTTTGCCCTCAACGATGTTTCTTTGAGCATCGAGCAAGGGGAGTATGTGGCGATCATGGGGCCCTCTGGTTCCGGAAAATCTACGTTAATGAACATTATGGGTGCGCTCGATAATGTGACTGCGGGTGAGTACTTTCTAGATGGGATCGATGTTTCATCCTTGGGTGAGAATGAACTTTCAATCGTGCGCGGAAGAAAGATCGGGTTTATCTTTCAATCATTTAACTTGGTACCGCGCACGTCTGCGCTCGCTAATGTGGAATTGCCGCTTGCCTATCAGGGAATCAAATTGAAAGAGCGTCGCATGCGAGCACTTAAAGCGCTTGATCTGGTCGGGCTCTCTGACCGCGTGAATCATGAGCCCACTGAACTCTCTGGCGGGCAGCAGCAACGCGCGGCGGTGGCGCGCGCATTGGTAACCCGGCCTGCACTCCTGCTGGCCGACGAACCCACCGGCGCGCTGGATTCAAAGTCGACAGAAGATCTACTCGATCTCTTTGATCAGATCAACGAGGCCGGACGTACGGTCGTAGTTATTACCCACGAGAATGATGTGGCTGCTCGAGCGAAACGTATTATTCGTATGCGAGATGGAAAAATTATTGAAGATGTTCTCAACGCGAAGAAGATCGCATGAATATTTTTGAGATCATTCGTTTTGCGATCAGAGGGCTGATTGCAAATGGGTTGCGTTCCGCCCTCACTACTTTAGGAATTCTTATCGGGGTAGGTTCTGTGATCGTGCTTACCGCTGTTGGTAACGGTTCAAGTAAGGCAATCTCTTCGAGCATTGAAAAATTGGGAACAAACACCATCACCGTGCAACGTGGGGGTGGCGGGTTTGGTCCCTCGGCGCGAAATCGTCAAGGAGCAACCAAGCCGCTCACGGTCGCTGACACGATTGCGCTCGTGGATCCAGTGATGGCCCCGCACATCAAGCAAGCCGCTCCGGTCGCAAATGCCAGCGGAGTCACCTGTACTAATGGTGCAGAGAGCTCCTCACCTTCTACCTTCTCCGGAACATGGCCGGCGTACTTCGAAGCGAGTAATACTCCGGTGCATATTGGCACTTACTTTACGAATGATGACGTTACCGAAGGGCGCCGAGTTGCCGTCATTGGCAAGACAACTGCGACCGAACTCTTCGGCACTGACTCGCCCATCTCTAAAGTCGTCCAATGCGGCGGAATTCCATTTACGGTCGTGGGGGTAGCCGATACCAAAGGCTCCAACGGTTTCCAGGATGGCGATAGTTTGTTGATTGCTCCCGTGACGGCGGTACAGCGCACGCTGACCGGATATCAATCACTCTCGTCGATCATTGTGCAAGCAAAATCTGCAGCTGTCCAAGATCTGGCACAGAATGAAATTCAAGCGATTCTCGATCCTCGGCACCTGGTAAAGAGCGATGCCACCCGCGATTATCGATTGCTCAATCAGGCAAGCCTCTTACAAACGACGACTGATACGAATCAGGTCTTTACCGTTTTACTTGCTGCGGTCGCCGCCATCTCGCTTCTCGTCGGTGGTATCGGTATCACTAACATCATGCTGGTCACCGTGGTTGAGCGCACTCGTGAAATTGGTATCCGGAAAGCGATTGGTGCGCCGCGAAGTGCCATTCTCGGCCAATTCCTGATCGAGGCCACCATCCTCTCGCTTCTCGGCGGTGTCCTTGGAGTGATTGCCGGCTTTGTCGGTTCACACTTCACCATCGTGGGGGTGAAGCCTGTCATCGTGCCCTCTTCAGTCTTCCTAGCTTTCGGAGTGAGTGTCCTGATCGGACTCTTCTTCGGTGGTTACCCAGCAAGTCGCGCAGCATCCCTACGACCGATCGAGGCACTTCGTCATGAGTGAAGAATTCGATATTTTCGCTACTCCCGCCCAGGACAATCTGGGTGAAGAATTAGCGAAAGGTAACTACCGCTGGGTGAACAAGTACACCCGGGTGTTAGGCGCGCTTGTGCTCTTCGTTGGAGGCGCGGCAACTGGCGTCTGGTACTCACAACATCAATCAAGTTCCACCACAGTGACTGCCGGCGGCGCCACGCTTCGTAATCTTGCGGGAGCCTCCGCTTCAGGTGCTGGAGCAGCGTTTGCTGGCGGAGGTAGTCGACGCACTCGGGGCGCAGGTGCAACTGGCGGCTTTGGTGGCGGTGGATTTGGTGGCGGCGCAACTGCTGGAACTATCACGAAGATTGATGGCACCACCATCTACCTTCGTGGCGCTGATGGACAGGCAATTGTGGTGAAGGCGAGTGCGACAACTCCAGTCACAAATACGACTTCAGAGAAGATTGCGGCGCTTAAAGTGGGCGATGCGGTCACCGTTCTTGGAAGTACTGGAAACGACGGAACAGTAACTCCCACAACAGTAAGCAAAGGCGCGCTTCCGGTGGCCGCTCTCGCCGGTGCCAGTGCCGGTGCCAGTGCGGGCTTTGGGGCAGGTGCTGGAGCAGGTGCTGGAGCAGGTGCTCGTGCAGGCGGCACTGGTCAACGTGCACGCGGAACTACTGGAGGGGCAACTCCTAACGGGGCAAAATCTGCTGGAGGCACGGGAAGTGCAAATAGCGCGAAGCCTGTGGTGGGTGGTGGCGCAGGAGCTGCTGCTGGTGCCGGTGCGGGTGGTAGCGGTGGCGGTGGCGGTTTTGCTGCCGGTGGTGGCGGTGGTGGCGGGAGATTTAATAGTCCCGAGTTCACTGCCTGTCTCACGAAGGCGGGGGTGAGCCTTGAGTCAGGTACGCGTCCAGATATGAACGATCCCAAGATGGCTGCGGCCTTTGAAAAGTGCCGTGCGCTCCTTCCGCAAGGTGGCGCTGGCGGAAATAGAAACGGTGGTCAGGGATCAACCCCAACCACCGCTCCTACGAATTAGCAATTCTCTGCAGCTCATCGCTTATAGAGGTGTGACGTAGGCTCCCGAAATTCCGCCATCGACCAAGAAGTTTGATGACGTAATGAAGGATGAGTCATCACTTGCCAAGAAGGCAACTGCTGCGGCAATTTCTTCTGGATTAGCAAAGCGACCCATCGGAATGTGCACGAGACGACGGGCAGCACGCTCTTTATCCTTAGCGAAGAGTTCTTGAAGGAGCGGAGTGTTCACTGGTCCGGGGGAGAGTGCATTCACGCGGATACCTTCGCGGGCAAATTGCACACCGAGTTCACGGCTCATTGCCAGCACGCCACCCTTGGATGCGGTGTAGGAGATCTGTGACGTAGCAGCACCCATGGTTGCCACGAATGAAGCTGTATTAATAATGGAACCCTTACCGCCCTTTTGCATGTATGGAAGTACGTACTTGCAGCAGAGGTAAACGCTGGTGAGGTTCACTTCTTGCACGCGACGCCAAGCATCGATGCCCGTAGTGAGAATGGAATCATCATCTGGAGGTGAGATACCGGCGTTGTTGAAGGCAATGTCGATGCGACCGTAAGTATCAAATGCCGTCTTGTACATCGCTTGCACTTGCTCTTCATTCGTCACATCGGCTGAAACGAAGATTCCACCCACTTCTTTAGCAACTGCATTGCCAGTCTCTGGGTTCATATCTACTACGACAACCTTGGCACCTTCATCAGCAAAGCGCTTGGCGGTGGCGTATCCGATACCGCTTCCTGCGCCGGTGATGACTGCTACTCGTCCTTCTAGCCGCTTCATGCGTCCTCGCTATTCTGCACTTGAAATAAATACGTTCTTCACTTCTGTGAAGGCGTCCACTGCATCGGGTCCTAATTCGCGACCCAAACCTGATTGTTTAAAGCCACCGAATGGAGTCCAGTAGCGCACTGATGAGTTGCTATTGACCGAAAGGTTTCCGGTTTCAATTCCACGTGAGACACGCAGCGCACGGCCTGTGTCGCGAGTCCAGATGGAGCCCGAGAGACCGAACTCAGTGTCGTTTGCCTTCGCGATGGCATCTGCTTCGTTGTCGAATGGCATTACCGAAACTACAGGTCCGAAGATCTCTTCATTCCAGGCACGGTCTTTGGTGTTCTTGGGTGTGAGGACGGTGGGAGCCATCCAATATCCCTTACCGTCTGGCTTTGATCCGGTAAAGGCTACATTTTCGCCGAGGTACTCAGAGACGCTATCGAATTGCTTCTTCGAGATCAGTGGTCCCATGTCGGCTGTCGACAACCGAGGATCCTCCACGCGGAAAGCTTTTACGGCTGCTTCGAAGTGCGTCATGAACTTATCGAAGACGCTCTTCTCGACGAGGATGCGCGAACGTGCGCAGCAATCTTGTCCAGCATTATCGAAGACGGCGCCAGGCGCAGATGCGGCGGCTTTCTCTACGTCAGCATCAGCGAAAATAACGTTCGCACTCTTGCCGCCGAGTTCAAGAGTGACGCGCTTTACTTGGTCAGCGCAGCCACGCATGATGCCCTTGCCAACTTCGGTCGAGCCAGTGAAAACCACTTTGCGCACCGACGGGTGGGTGACAAAGCGATTGCCCACTACTGAGCCACGGCCGGGAAGTACTTGGAAGACGTGCTCGGGAATGCCTGCTTCAAGTGCCAGTTCTCCTAGACGGATCGCCGAAAGCGGCGTGAGCTCTGCCGGTTTGAGAACCACGGTATTTCCGGCAGCAAGGGCTGGTGCAAATCCCCATCCAGCAATGGGCATAGGGAAGTTCCAAGGAACAATCACGCCAACGACGCCGAGTGGTTCTTTAATGGTGAAGTCGATGCCGCCGGGAACTGGAATCTGTCGACCGAAGAGGCGCTCGGGCGCTGCGGAGTAGTAATTCAAAACGTTGGCAACGTTGTCGGCTTCCCAAAGAGCGTTGCCCAGAGTGTGGCCAGAGTTCGCAATCTCGATCTGTGCTAACTCTTCGCGATGTTCAGTGACCATTGCCGCAAATGCGCGGAGCAACTTCGCCCGGTCTCCTGGAGCTACTTCGCGCCAGGTGGTGAATGCTTTGGCGCCCTTGGCGATCGCTGCATCAGTTTGCTCGAGATCTAGCTGCCCGATGGTGGTGTGGAGTTCTTCAGTTGCAGGATTGATGACGTCATACGTGGCGGACATTAGAACCTTTCGAAGTTACGGACGCGCTCCCAGTCGGTGATGGCTTTGCCAAAGGCTGCCAACTCGATCCGGGCCATATTGGAGTAGTGATCTTGTACATCTTTGCCGAAAGTTTCGGTGATCCACTGACTTTCGCTCCACAGCGAAAGCGCGTCGGTCATATTCGAAGGAACCCGAGGTGAATCTGACTCATATGCGTTACCTGTGAAGATCGTTTCTAGGGCGAGTTTCTTTTCGATGCCATCGATACCCGCGGCGATCATGCCAGCAACCGCCAGGTAGGGATTTACATCGCCGCCAGGAACCCGGTTCTCCAGACGTAGCGAAGGACCGTGACCAACGAGGCGGAATGCGCACGTGCGGTTATCGCGTCCCCAGCGAATTGAAGTGGGGGCAAATGAGCCCGGAACGTAGCGTTTGTACGAATTGATATTAGGTGCGTAAAGAAGGGTGAGTTCCTTCATGTGTGCGATCTGGCCGGCAATAAACGCTTTACCGAGTTCGCTCATTCCTTCGTCGCCGTCACCGGCCATGACGTAACTATCGTCAAGGCCACGGAAGGAGAGGTGGATGTGGCAGGAGTTGCCTTCGCGTTCGTTGAACTTCGCCATGAAGGTGAGCGACTTGCCTTGTTGCGCTGCGATATCTTTCGCGCCCATTTTGTAGATGACGTGGTTATCGCAGGTGCCGAGAGCATCGCGATACTTAAAGGCAATTTCATGTTGACCGAGATTGCACTCGCCCTTTGCCGACTCCACCACCATGCCAGCCTCGAACATTGCGTTTCTGATCTCGCGCACGAGTGGTTCCACTCGCGAGGAACCGAGGATCGAATAATCGACGTTGTATTGGTTTCCCGGAACCAAGTCTTTGTAACCCTTATTCCAAGCTTCTTCGAACGAATCTTCAAAGACGATAAATTCCAACTCGGTACCCACGAGCGCTTGCATGCCAAGTGCCTTGAGGCGCTCGAGTTGCTTGCGAAGAATTTGACGTGGAGAAGCGGTCACGGGGGAGTGATCAAGTTTGAGAACGTCTGCAAGAACGATGACAGTCTTGTCGCGCCATGGCATGCGACGCATCGTGGAGAGGTCGGGTTGCATGGCAAAGTCGCCGTATCCGCTCTCCCAAGAGGACATCTCGTAGCCATCGACCGTGTTCATGTCGACGTCCACCGCCATGAGGTAATTGCAACCTTCTGCGCCATGAGTGAGGCACTCGTCTACGAAGAATTGGGCGTGGATGAATTTTCCTTGGAGCCGTCCCTGCATATCGGTGATAGCCAGGATGACGGTATCGATCTCTTCTGCGGCGACGGCCTTAATGAGCGCGTCTTTGGTGTTGATTGGATCTTTCATGACTCCCCCAGGAGGTGTCCGGTATGTCCGGATCTAGGTATCTTCTTAGCCTACGTGGTGTTATCAACCCTCACAAGGCGACCTCTTCTGTAAGGATAGGGGAATGGCTACTTACCAACTTCGCCTCGCGCTGCCCGACCGTCCCGGCTCCCTAGGAATGGTCGCTTCCGCGATCGGTTTCGCCGGGTGCAATATCCGAAGCCTTGCGGTGGTAGAGAACTCAGATGGCCGCGCCCTGGATGATTTCGTGGTCAATATCCCGGGCAGCGACCCAGGCGACTTGCTTACCGTCTTGAGCGATATTTCCGGGGTTGAGATCCTCAGCGCCTTCCCCATTGAAGGCGAGTAGATTCGTTCGTGACGTGCAGGTCGGGTAAATGAATATTTCTTCCCGCGAAGCAATCGTAGAGAAATTGGCATCTACCGAATTTGATGTTCTCGTCATTGGCGGTGGAGTTACGGGCGTGGGTGCTGCGCTAGATGCGGCAACTCGGGGCCTTAAAGTTGCCCTGATCGAAGCAAATGATTTTGCCTGTGGGACTTCTAGCCGTTCCAGCAAATTGATTCATGGTGGACTTCGATATCTCGAACAGTATGACTTTAAATTAGTCCGCGAAGCGCTTAAGGAACGTGAACTGATGGTGAGCCGTACTGCTCCCCATCTTGTCTCACCAGTCTCCTTTCTTTTTCCCTTACACGAAGGTGTCAAAGAGCGCGGTTATGTAGGTGCAGGGTTGGCGCTCTATGACGCTTTGCGCGGAAAGGAGCGAGTCCTTCCCTTGCACAAACATATTTCGTCCCGAAAGATGCGTGAGGTTGCGCCTGATTTAAGGCGCGACATTCTCAAGGGTGGCATCCTCTATTACGACGCTCAGGTGGACGACGCGCGCCACACGATGACTATCGCACGTACGGCCGAACGTTTTGGCGCCACGGTCGCCAATCAAGTCGAAGCAGTGGAGCTCATACGAGACGGCGGCCGCGTCATCGGTGCCAAAGTCTGTGATCGAGAGAGTGGCAAAGAATTTCACATTAAGAGTGCAACGACAGTACTCGCGGCGGGGATTTGGAATAGCAAAATTCAAGAAGGCGCTGGAATCAACCACGGATACGACATCGCGATGAGTAAAGGCGTGCACATTGTGCTGCCCAAGAGTGCCATCTCATTAAAGACAGGCGTGATACTGAAGACCGCGTTGAGTGTGCTCTTTGTTATCCCTTGGAAAGAATTTTGGATTGTGGGCACCACTGATACGCAGTGGACTGGAAGCAAGGAACAACCCCTTGCGAACCGTGAAGACATTGATTACATCATCGAGCAGGCTAATCAAGTCCTTCTTCATCCGCTCAAGCACTCGGATGTTATTTCCGTTTATGCGGGCATTCGCCCACTGGTTGCGCCGATGGAGGCGAGTAGTACAACAAAGATTTCGCGCGAGCACGTGGTGGATCATCCACTCGAAGGATTAATAAGTGTGGCTGGCGGGAAATACACCACCTATCGCATCATGGCTCGTGATGCTATTGATGCGGCAGCGAGTGACTTGTTGAAGATCGTCCCAAAATCGTGCACAGAAGAAATCGTCTTGCTTGGGGCGGATGGATATCAGGCATCACTCAATAACGTGGGAGGTTTGGCGGCGGCGCATAACGTCCCACGCGAAGTTATTTTGCATCTCCTCTCTCGTTACGGATCGATATTCGAGGAGGTGCTTGAATCGGCAAAGATTGATGCATCTCTTCTCGAACGCATCGATCCGAACCTGCCCTACCTTCGAGCTGAAATTCGATATGCAGTTACCCACGAAAAGGCGCTTCACGTCAGCGATGTGTTGATGCGGCGCACCCGCATTGCAATCGAAGTACGAGATCGCGGCCTATCCGCTGCTCCAGGTGTGGCGCAGATGATGGCGTCGTTGCTGGGCTGGGGGAGTGCCAAGATCGAGCAAGAAATCACAGAGTATGAAGCTCTTGTTGAGCGGGAGTTCTTGGCGGAGGCGTCGATCGGCGGCTTGGTTTAGGCGTCTTGGTGAGATTGCTTTAACTTCTCAGATTCGATTTGTCTAGGAGTCCGCTAGTGATGCGGGCGCTCAGCTCAGCAGTGAGGTCTAGGGTATGGGAATGCGGATTTCCAGGTGGCCGGCGTTCCTTGGCCTCTGCGGAATTCTGGCGTTCTCCGTAGGACAAATTCCAGCCCGTGCGGAGACGGCAGTGCCGCCTTTGACCGCAAGTTGGTTAGACACGATGAATGCGTATCGCACCGCTTCTGGCGTCAAGGCAGTTACCGCAGACAACACATTGACCAAGGCGATTGCAACGCACCTTAACTACTTAATAAAGACGGACAAGGTGCTCCGTGGAGGAGCTTACGCAAGCCCGCATACCGAAAATCCTACGAGTCCGTTCTATACGGCCGAAGGAGAGGCCGCAGGCAAGGCGAGCAACATTATTTCCGAAGGAAGCGTCGATGCGAACGAGGCGGCTGCCATCGATGGCTGGATGACGGCACCGTTCCATGCAGTCGGCATCCTGCGCGAGACGCTAAAAAGCAGCGCGCTTGCTATGGCCACCGCGGAAAATGACCGCACTTATTGGGGGCTTAATGTCATAGCCGGCTTAAGCCCATCCGCCACACGCACGAAGAATATTCTCTTCCCGGGCGATGGTTCCACGGTTCGGCTCTCCAGGTTTGAAAGTGAGTCGCCTGATCCACGCGAAGGGTGCGCCGGAGATATTCGAAATTACAGCGGTCTACCCATTTTTGCTTCGCTATTGAAAGACCCCACCAAAGATGTTTCTGCAGAATTAATTGATGTGAATGGAAAAGCATTAACCGGCGATGAGCTCTGTGTGCAAACGCAGTACACCTTCAAATCGACTGACACGGTGATGGGTCCCAGCGGAGCCAAGGCATTCTCTGGAGATAACTTAGTAATTATTATTCCGCGAGATCCACTCCTTCGTGGAAACTACAGAGTGAAGATCAAGCAGGGTGGGCTTGCTGACATCGCGTGGAGTTTTACTGTTGTCCCAGTTCCGACCGAGGGTGTGGTTCAAGGGATACCAAGTCAGAAAGTTCCAGTCCGACGTGTGCTGAAGTGGTCGCTTGGTAATGCTGTTGTCGATTCGGTACTCACATCGCAGCGAGTGCGCATCTGGAGTTGCCCTGAAAATAAGTGCACGACAAATCAGGTGATACTTGATCGGGTGTTGCCAGTCAGTCAAACGACGATAGATGTTTCAAAGTTTAAAGATGGTTTCTACTTCACGTGCATTGAACCCATAAATTCAAGTGGGCCGGGGAAGTGTTCGTATCAAATTATCCACGTGGTGAATTCATGTGATGCAACAACATGTTTTGTGGGAAGTAAATGGAGTGGGCCAGAGTCGAGATGTTGGCAAGTGGCGAGCACGGGCCTCCTTGAGGAGTTGCGCGGAAAGAGCTGGGTCAAAGTGGCATCCTCACCAGCGGTTAAGGGCAAGTGCTCCACCGCGAAGTTCCCCTATTCGTACAGTGCTAAGTACGAGGTTTCAACCACCGGAAAGAAGACCTTCCGGTGGCGCATCCTGGCCACTGGGAAAGTGCTGGGGCTTGCGCTGCCCGGGAGCGCGGTTCAATTCCTCCCTACGAGCGGTTCCTAGGACGCTTTTAGGCAGATAAATATGTTCAAAGGTGAGGAATTTCCTGGGGAAACCCGGTTCCGGCGGTGCGTGTAGTGACGAATTTGTGTACCGGGGTTATATTGCTTTGAATAAGTCGGGACAAATCACTCTTTAAGGCAGGTGAACCATGCGCCGTATCGCCGCTCTAGCCGCGATTATCTTTGGTCTCACGACGCTGATTGCCGTGCCTGCCGTGATCATCGCCGCGCCGGCCTCAGCTCTTAGTTGCGATGCCAGCCACCACGTTGAGACCGATGGCACGGGCCAACAATTTTGTGCGCAGAATTCTGGCACGGGCGCAGGCGCGTCTGCCCCGGCGATGATGTCGTGTTGGAACGGCACTTCTGTTCCGGTCACCTCTGCATGTCCCGTCGCTCCTACCACCACGTACACACCGACAACGCCGAGCGTTACCTGTCCTGACGGCACATCGCATCCATCAGGGTTCGTCTGTCCTACGACCGCGTACACACCGACAACGCCGAGCGTTACCTGTCCTGACGGCACATCGCATCCATCGGGCTTCGTCTGTCCCACCACCACAGCGGGAAGCGGTACTGGCTCGGGTACTTATACAAATCCAGTGACGGCGCTCTGTCCCGACAAAATAACTTTGGTCTCACAAGGTTGCCCCACGACTTCGGGTAGCGGATCAACGGGCAGCGGTACAACGGGCAGCGGTACAACGGGTAGCGGTACAACGGGTAGCGGTAGCAGCACTCTCACCATTAAGTGCGCTGATGGTTCTTACAGAAATACCGCGATTGAATGTCCCGGTGGCACTACTTCTACTGGTGGGACCACTTCAACTGGGGGCACTTCAAGTGGAATGTCGGGCGGAAGTACCGGCACATCTATTTATTGCAACGACGGCATCACGATGGCCGTCACTGGCTGTACTGGTAGCGCTGGCGGTACTCCCACCGGCACAGCCGTGGGAACGCCCGCCGAGCAACAAGCAAAATGTGCTGCGGCCGGATGGACCTGGACGGGCACCTCGTGCATTGCGCCGGTGGTTGCAGGAGGGAGCGGGACGACTGGTTCTTCCGGTTACACGAATCCGGTAACTGCCCTCTGTGCCGACGGGTTTACCTTGGTTTCCAAGGGATGCGCCGCAACGTCTTCGACCACTGGGGGCTCTGTCGATCCGTGTAAAGCGAGCGCTGATTATTCGAAGTGTGTTGCTTCCATTAATACTGCAGTTGCATCGTGTCCTGCAGGGTTCTTCTATGACCAAGGAATTCAAGGGTGTAAAACAACCACGGCAACCAGCGCAACCATTCGATGTGCAGACGGTTCACTTAAGGTCACTGCGATTGAGTGTTCGACATCGGGTGGAGCAGTCGGTTCTGCGGTTGCGGCAGCTACTGGGAACACCTGTACCGCCGGCTATGCACCCAACTCGACTGGTTTTTGCGTCCCTCTCACACAATTAAGCAACTCAACAAACACCTCCGGGTATGTAGATTGCACGAGCGGTGCAAATCAAACGAATGCGTCCTGTGCTAAAAATTCCACTAACACCACCGCCGTTGCAGGAACAAGCGGAGGTGCGTGTAGTAACGGCTGGGTGAAGTCATCCACGGGGTCTTGTATCGCGCCGGTTGTCGCTACGGCTGCGGGCGCTTCCCTCGGTGGTAGTTGTCTCGATGGGTATGTGGCAGCCAGTACCGGCGTATGTCTGCCCAAGGGGTATGACGGCGGCGCAAATATTCCGACCACCAAAAACACTGGACCGATCTCCACGTCAATTGATCCATGTCGAGTAACCCCCGTGCCGCCTTCATGTATCGCAAGTGGAGCGGTAACGGTTTCTGCGAGCACTGTTGTGCAGGCGCAAACTGCTCGATATGGGCCGAGCGCTCCTGCCCCGTCGGCAGGTGGCGCACCAGGTGCTCCGCAAGGTGGCGATGAAGGCAAAGTAGCCTCGCAATTCACCGCACCTCCAGCCAAGAATGGAAGGGCCGCGGCACCAGTATTGATCTTCAATGTGCTGGGTTCCGATAACAAAGCGCTTACTGATTCAAATGGCAAAGAATTAACTACAAAGCCGGCGGTAAAATCAGGAAATACAGTTTTCGTTGATAAGAGCGGAAGTCCTGTGATTACCGCTCCCACCCTCGATCCGAGTGGGCGTCCAGTAACTGGCCCAGACGGCGCGGTGTTGTATACGCGCTTGATGACATTTGCCGGACAAGAAGCGGTCACGGATTCGTCCGGACGTGCGGTGACTGCAACTCCACTTTTGAACGGTAATGGAAAGGCGTTGACAGCATCTAACGGCAAGGTGGTGTACGCGCCGCCGGTGTTGGATTCCAAAGGCAACATTATTTTGAACTCTTACGGTTCTCCGGTGCTAGCTCAACCGCTTTCGGATGCATCTGGTGGCATTGCGATGGGGCCTAACGGCGAGCCAGTCGTGGTGCAACCCATGGTGGCCGAGGGCGGAAAGGCGATTCTTAAGAACGGTCAACCCATCTACGTGGGGGCCGCTGGCTCACAAGCTTTGACTGCGAAGAACGAGAGTATTCAAACTGCATTCGGCCAAACGATCACTTTCGCGAATAGCGGAAGTCTTGCCGACGAAGGTGGAAATGCTGTTCTAGGTCCTGATGGGCGACCAGTAATTCTCAGCGCAGCCGGCGTGCCAATCTCGGCAAACGGTACGGCGCTTCTCGATAAGAACGGCAAGCCGATTCGCGTCACTTCCAATGGAGGCGTCACAGATTCTTCAGGTCGTCCGATCCTTGGTGCAGATAACAAGCAGATCAAATTAGGTGCCGCCGAAGTTGCCACAGTTCTCAAGGCTGGCAAGTCAGTCATTAAGAGCACAGACGGCAAGACGGTCACTGTGGCTCTCAACGGTCAACTTGTGGATACGGCTGGAAATCCAGTACTTGCCGCGGGTAACAAGGCTATTTTCATCGATCCAAAAACGAAGACCTTCAAGGATGCTGCGGGTAAAGCCATTGCTGTTTCGAAGACGGGTGTAATTTCCGCAAAGAGCACGCCTCTCGTATATCAGACAGGATCCATCGATGCTGCGTAAGAGTGCACGAACCTTTATTGCGCTGGCACTTGGTGCCACCATCGCCCTTCCTCTCTTGCCCAGCGCTCAAGCGGCCGATACGCAAACACGTGGCGTCAATTGGCGCGCAGATAAAGACGCTCTACCTGGAACCGTTGTGTACTCGGCAAAAACAGTTGGAGCAGCGGAGCAATTCACTGGCTGCGTGATGGGTTTTAGCGATCCTGCGTGCGATCCAAAAAGCTCGACTCTTCTAGTTAACAACTACTTACCGCTCTGCGAGAGTGAGAAGACGCTCGATTGCATCGATGCGGTCACTTGGAAGAAATCAGATGGCACTCTCGTAACAGGAAAATACTCAAAGATTCGCGGAAGTGAGTGGGCCGATTACGCGTTCGCGCGAAACGAAGCTTTGCACGTCAACAAGCCGACTTTGCCTCAAGTATTTACTTTCGCCGGTCTCACACATTCCAAAGGCACTGAATTCGCAGTTACTGCTCACATCAGCACTCGCATTACTGCGGGGGTAGCTGCTGATCCAGATATTTCCCTTGTCATTCTTCCGGTCTATCAAGTTGCTGGATTAGATCCAGCAGATGATGCTGAGTGCATTACTGCCAATGGCGCCGATGTGGATTCCGTCTGCTACAAAATCGGCGATTTAGCAGAGGCTGCTCGCTTCAAACTCTCTTTGAAGTTGCTAGCTCGTCCACAGGGCTGGATGACGGGACGCGTTGTTGACCCATCGATCACCTTCACTGCCCCCACGGATACCGAGAAGCGCACAGTGGTCACCCTTGAGGGCACTTCCATGGATGTACAAACAATTGACCGCACGTACTCCTCAGCCAAGCCAACCGATAAGGCGAAGTGGGATACCGTCGCCACCGCGTTTGGGGACTCCCGCGCCCCGTGGAGCACGGCGGGGGATGCCACATATCCGTTGCCTCCCGATAAGACGAGCATCTCAATCTTTAATTCCATCGTTTCGGCTGAGAAAGATGCCTCCGCATCGACGACGCCTACCTTCGATATCGCCGATTCTCTTAAATCACTGTGGCGGGTTGATTTGCAGCCAAAGGGTCGCGCTGAAGGCGTGAGTTGTGATTCGAGCAACTTCCAAGGTTTCGTTTCATCTAATGCCATGGTTTACAAGAGCGCGTTGCCCAATTACGACAAGACCACGGGCACTCTTGATTACTCCATTTCGAGCCCGCATTACAAGCCAGATGGAAAGACCGAATTTTTGGGTCGTTATGACCTCTTGGTCGCTACTGATTATGCGCGCTGTGTGTGGGATCTCAAGGCAGGAGAAATTCCAGCTAAGGATGCTGTCACGGTGACCATCGAGAAGGCGGGCGAGAAGAAAGTCATTAGTGCAGAAATGTCACTTGATGATCAGTACTTCAAATTCACCGCGCAAGGTTTCACTTTTAGCCAAGCGAAACTCTCCATCAAGTTGAAGGCTAAGGAGTCGATCACCGCGCCTGCTCCTGCCCCCGCGCCGGCGACACCCGCGGCTACTCCAGCTAAGCCGGCCGCTGCCAAGACCATCACCATCACGTGCGTGAAGGGTAAGACCACTAAGAAGGTCACTGCGGCAAAGCCGGTCTGTCCGGCGGGCTTCAAGAAGAAATAGGCGTAAGTTACTCCTAGTTTCGTCTTTCCAAGCCCCATTTTTCCAAGCCCAGTTCGGTCAGGAGTCCCGTGTTAGTTAATTGCGCCTGGTATCGCGATGGAGAGCGTCAAGAAGGCTCTACGGATTTCTCTGATTTGGTCTCGCTCGCCCGCGCACAAGGTGGATTTGTCTGGGCGGGATTTGCTTCGCCCGGGTCCATCGAATTCGATGAGGTAGCCCGGGAATTTGATTTGCATCCCCTTGCTGTCGAAGACGCAGTGCATGCGCATCAGCGACCAAAAATAGAGAACTACGGGCCCATCACTTTTGTTGTGCTCAGAACCGTCTTCTATGAAGAATCCACAAGCCAAATCTCTACCGGCGAGTTGATGTGTTTCATTGGGGATGCTTTTGTTGTCATTGTGCGTCACGGTGAGGGTGCGCCGCTAGCGACGGTCCGCCAAGAGCTTGAAAAACGGCCAGCGCATCTCGCACAAGGTCCCTTCGCCGTACTGCATGCGGTGATTGACCGAGTAATCGATACATATGTAGAAATCGGCATGCAATTAGCTGAAGACGTGGGAATTCTCGAGAGTGAAGTCTTCGGAACCAATCGCAAATCATGGTCGCAAGAGATTTACTTACTTAAGCGAGAAGTGATCGAGTTTCGACATTCGGTAGATCCGCTAGCAATTCCGCTCGATCGCCTCTCATCCGATCTCACCCTGCAGATCCCTGAGAAGATTCGCCCGTTCTTCAGAGATACAAGTGATCATCTAGCACGAGCTTCTGATCTGGCCGCTGGGCTCGATGCGCTTCTCAGTAGCGTGCTCAGTGCTGATCTTGCACAAGTCCAAGTCCGCCAGAACGAAGACATGCGCAAGATAACGGCATGGGTGGCTTTGGGAGTGGCACCTACCATGATTGCCGGTGTCTATGGAATGAACTTCGATCACATGCCGGAATTGCGCTGGACGTATTCATACCCGGCCGTGCTGTCTGGCCTTGGACTCTTCACACTCTTCTTGGTGCGTAAGTTTAAGAAATCTGGCTGGCTCTAAAACTCTTGTTTAGTACTGACTCACAGCTTCTGCCATTCTCTGGGCGTTCTCGCGGAGCGAGCCTCGGTGTAGTGCACCACCGATAAGTAGAGCAGTATCTTTCCCGTAGAAATCAATCATCTCCGAGATTCGTTCGATACTCATTCCGCCGCCTGGCGAGATCCATGTCGGTGCAATCTCTCCCAGCGGTGCGATGGCAGCATCGCGAATTTCCAGGCACTCAGCTTGCGAGAAGGAGAAGCGGCCGCCGAAGTTCGGGAAGATGGTGATATCGGCACCAGCGAGGCGCATCAATGTAGAGAAGAGAATTCCGTGCGCAATGCCTTCGTTGGGGGAGATGGTGTACGAGCCCAACATCGAAGGGTGGGCCATGATCGGAAGTTCGCTCTCTGCTGCGATGACTCGCATGCTGTCGAAGCCTGTGATTCCAGGGAGGATGAGAAGTGCCCCAGCGCCGAGCTCTGCGGCGCTCTTGGCGGCGTTGAGCACTTGATCGGCTGGCAGGTTAAGGCTGGGAGCGTAGGCGCTTTTTCCGCCCGTTATTGCGTTGGCTTCGGCAACTGCATTGGAGACCAACTCCACGCGTTCACGCCAGGTAGACCAAGGTTGATTCGCCAAGCTGTGGTCATCTTTGATGATGTCGAAGCCGGCGAGTGCCAATGTGCGCGCAGTTTCGGCCAAATCAGAAGATGATGTGCCCATCGGCTTCAGTGCGGTGGTGATGAGGGGTCGTGTTGGGGCATCAAAATGCTTGCGCAAACCTGTGATTCCAAAACGTGGACCCTGAAAGAGTTGCGTGATGCTCTCGGGGAGCGCAAGATCGATGATGCGCACCCCAGGGAAGAGCGAGACATTTCCCCAGAGCACATTGAGTAACTGTGTGAGTTCTCCGCCAGCAACGCGTGGGTCATAGGAAAGACAGACTTGATCACCCGAAATTGATTCCACGCGACCCACGACGTCACGTTGAATCCATTCCGGTGCCAGCTCGCTCGGGAATTCGATAGTTTGCTCAACGCGGATGGCTTCAGCGACCGCTGCCGGTTCATTTCCAGTGATGCGGTAGGTGACGCAGATGCGATCTGTCATCACAGAGCTTCAACCTTTGCGCTGCTGTGGACGCTCACTGCTCGTTGCTCCTGCAAATCCTCTTCGGCGATTTCAAAACTCTTACCTAGAAGTTCTTCGACGGTGGTGACGAGTGACTTTGCATCGATACCGTATTCGGACATGAGGTACTTCTGTGAAGCACCATGAGCGTAGGTATCTTTGAGGCCAATGCGGCGAAGCGGAACTCCGATGGCGTTCTCCGCCATCACTTCGGCGACTGCGCTGCCGAGGCCGCCGACGATAGTGTGATTCTCCATCGTGATAACTCCGCGCTTGGCCTTCTTCAGCGCTTTGATGACTGCTGGATCGGTAAATGGCTTCAATGTGGAGATGTGAAGGTGGGTGATTCCCACTCCCTTCTCTTTGAGCAGAGCGGTAGCCCGGAGCGCTTCCTCAGTCATCACTCCAGAGGTGATCAGCGTGAGGTCATCTCCACTCGAGAGAATGCGAGCCGTATTGAATTTGAAAGGCTCACCTTTGGGGAAGATGCGTGAGACTTCGCCGCGGAGCATTCGAATGTAAACCGGGCCATTGACGGCATGTGCGACATCAAGCACGGATTCGACCTCGGTGGCGTCACCCGTTTCAAGGATCGTCATATTCGGAATCGCGCGCAAGATCGCAATATCTTCGATCGCTTGGTGAGTAACGCCGCCAGGAGTCATGATTCCTGGAAGAAAACCCACGAGACGCACCTTCAGCGCCGGGTAAGCAATCGACATTTGTAGTTGATCGAGTGGGCGTCGGTAGAGGAAGACGGAAAAGGTATGCAGCCATGGCTCAAAGCCTTCGCGGGCGAGCCCTGCGGCATAACCAAGCATGTTCTGTTCAGCCATGCCCATAGAGAAGAACCGATCTGGATAAGTGTCGCGCCACTTACCTACTTCGCAGGAGTTGGTGAGATCGGCTGAGAGCACTAAGACGTTCGGTTTATCTTTCGCCCAGTTGATGAAGTTCTGTTGGTGGGGTCTGGCCACAATTTCGTAGGTCATCGGACCATCTCCTGGTAAGCCTTCTCGTAGCGTGCCTTCTCGCCGGCGCTAGTGAAACGCAAGTAGTGGAGCACGGGTGCGCGGTCGGCCAAGATCGGCAGGCCGCGAGTGGGATCGGTGTAGCAGAGGATGGCATGCGGTGCGCGGGTGTTCTTTCTGCCCGCCTCTAAGATCGCAGTGGTGTCGTGGCCTTGAACAACGGTGGTCTTCCAGCCAAAGGAGGTGACGCGTTGAGCAAGTGGCTCAATAGTCATCACGGAATCCATCGGTCCATCACATTGCGCGCGGTTGACGTCAACGATGATACGAAGGTTGGAGAGTTTGTGAAAACTCGCTGCTTGCAGCGCTTCCCAGGTCTGCCCCTCTTGGAATTCACCATCACTCATGAAGACCCACACTTTTCCACTCTCTTTGCGAATCTTGCGAGCGAGTGCAATTCCGCCTGCCTGTGAAATTGCTTGCGCTAGTGAGCCGGTGGTGGTTTCAAAACCAGGAGAGTGCTCGGCACCAATCATCTCGACAGTGGAACCGTCCTTATTGAAATCGTCAAGAGCATCTTCGCGTAGGCGCCCTGTTTCAATTAATGCCGCGTAGACAACAAGTGCGTAATGCGCGGGGCTGATAATCAGGCGATCGCGCTTGGGATCTCTACGGCCGTGAAATTCGGCGCCTGTGAGGTAATCATCGCTTCCCACGCGAGGCACTCCAGAGAACAACGGTGGCGCGATGGGGGAGTAAAGAGGTGCGAGATCGAGCATCCCGCCATAAAGGCAGGAGAGTAGTTCGGCTGCCGAGCAGGCTTGGCTCATATATCCACCATTTTGCGAGAGGGTATGCGCCAACACACGCCGTCTAATGCCA
>CAIPAI010000012.1 GCA_903863015.1 uncultured Actinomycetes bacterium | reverse complement strand
GGTCGGTGGATAACGGAACTCACTCGCTCTTACGATCTTGTTATTGATGGGTTTCTTGGATTGGGCGCGCGCGCCGGGCTCTCACCCGAAGTGCAGAACGCACTCTCATCAATCAAAGGGATTCCCACTCTGGCTGTTGATCTACCCAGCGGGATGAGCGCTGATGGTGAAGAGTTAGATCAAAGCTCGCTTGCTTCAGACCTCACTCTGGCAATTGGTAGTTGGAAGATTGCGCACTTGATTTCCGAAAGTGGTCTGGGGGTCGCTGAGCTCGCAGATATTGGCGTGAGTTATGAAAATGAAAGACCAACGCTCATTTCATTCGAAGATTCAGACGTACACGATTTACTGCCTACGGAGAGCGTCAGCGATCATAAGTACCGCCGGGGAGTTTTGGGAGTCATCGCGGGCTCTGAAACCTTCCCAGGTGCTGGAGTTCTTTCGATTCGGGCAGCGTTGGCTTTAGGTATCGGCATGATCCGCACCGAGAGTCGTGAATTCTTTTCCGAAGTCCCCGAAGTGGTGACTGCCGCAGGGAAGATCGATGCGCTCATTGCGGGCCCTGGCTTGCGCTCACTCTCCAAGATTCAAGAGCAGGCGGTAGAGGATCATCTTGCGACCGGTGGAATTGTGTTACTTGATGCCGGGGCTATTCCATTTCTTGAGCAGATATCTACCGAGCATCGTCAGAATATTCTGATTACTCCACATCATGGAGAGTTCGCTACACATTTCCCTGATTTCTCGGCGAAGCTTCAATCAAGTCCGCTGGATTGTGCCCGGAGTTTTGTGGGTGCGTATGGATGCCACTTGCTACTGAAAGGCCCACGTACATTGATCGTTTCTCCGGATGAAATCCCGGTAGTGAATATGCGGGGGAGCGCAGCGCTTGCAACTGCTGGGTCCGGCGACGTGCTTGCTGGAATTATTGGAAATCTGATGGCACGTACCGGTTCAATCCGAAATAGTGCGATCACGGGCGCGTATATCCATGGGAAAGCAGGGGAGAGTCTCACGGCGGGTGCCAGCGAGCTCATCGAGATACTTCCTTTCGCGCTAAGGTAAGAGACATGCGTGCTGTGGCCCGCGTCAACCTGGACGCAATCTCCTCAAATGTTCGAGTGCTCCGCTCTCGAGTAGAAGTTCCGCTGATGGCGGTGGTAAAAGCCGATGCTTACGGTCATGGATTAGTACCTGTAGCGCGCGCAGCGATAGATGGCGGAGCGCAGTGGGTTGGTACGGCGCTGCTTTCTGAAGGCTTAGAACTTCGCCGGCATGGTGTCACAAAACCGCATGTTGTTTCTTGGCTCACACCTCCTGGAGATGATTTCGCTGCCGCAATTGAAGCTAACGTGGATCTTTCTGCAAGTTCTATTGAATTACTCGAAGAGATTAACTCGGCGGCATCAATTATCGGAAAGCGCGCACGTGTTCATCTTGAGGTAGATACCGGAATGACTCGCGCTGGCGCGCTTGGGCAATGGGATCAACTAGTCCAACGCGGCGCCGAATTGATGAAGAGTGGAAATATCGAAGTGGTGGGGATCTGGTCGCACTTTGCGCGCGCTGATGAGCCTGGGCATCCGGCGAACGTTGCCCAGAAGAATTCTTTTGATCACGCACTCGAAGTCGTCAGCGCTGCGGGAATTCAGCCGCAGGTGCGTCACCTCGCAAATTCAGCGGCCACGCTCGTCGATCCCTCTTCGCACTATGACTTAGTACGCACAGGGATTGTGATGTATGGCCTCTCGCCAGATGTCACAACGTTAGGAAGCGCAACGAAGTACGACCTCACTCCCGCTATGACGCTTGTAGCAAGTTTGATGCTCGTTAAAGAAGTGCCCAGCGGAGTTGCCGTCTCTTACGGTGGAACAGCCATTACGAAACACGCCACCAAAGTAGGTCTTGTACCTATGGGTTACGCCGACGGTGTTCCGCGTCATGGTTCCAATGCGCTCAAAGTAAATGTGGGCGATTACGAAGCGCCGGTCTTGGGACGAATCTGCATGGATCAATTTGTCATTGATCTCGGCCCTGATTCAGCTGCGAAAGCTGGCGATGAAGTGGTGCTCTTTGGTGAGGGTGGCCCGACCGTTGATGCATGGGCCAGTGCAAGCGGAACGGTGAATTACGAAATCGTGACGCGCCTCGGTCCTCGGGTGACGCGCGAGTACTTTGGGTCAAACGCATGAGTCGTATCGCAAAAGTGGGAAGAGCAGGCGCCACGCTCGGCGCCACCATGGGAGTACTCGCCGCCGGCGCAGCTGTGGGATTAGCTGCAGAGCGGTACATGGTCGGTCGCTCACTCAAGAAAGCAGACCCCAGAGTCGATGGTCCGTGGCGCGGTGAAAGTTACGACGTGGATGAATCGGTGGTGGTGGCCTCCGATGGCGTTCGACTCATCAGCGAATCGATGGGTGATCCGCTTGCCAAGAAGGTTGTCATCTTCGCTCATGGGTATGCCCTTGATCGTCGCTCTTGGTGGTATCAATGGCGCGATCTTCCGGCACACCTTGGTCCGGATACTCGTTTAGTGCGTTATGACCAACGCGGACATGGCGAGAGCGAATACGAACCTATCGATTCCATAAATGCGCTCGGCGAAGATTTGCATTCGGTGCTGACGCAGTATTCAGCCGAAGAGGTTTACCTGGTCGGCCACTCTATGGGCGGCATGTCGATCTTGGCATTAGCCCGTAAGTATCCAGAACTTTTTGGAAAAGTGATTAAGGGTGTTGTGCTGGTTTCAAGCACTTCGGGAGAGAGCGATGAATCCCGTCTCGGTACTCCGTTGCTCGATCTTCCACTCGTAAGTAACTACGCGCCGCAGATACTCGATTTCCTAGCAGACCGCAGCGAATTGGTAGAACGTGGAATGCGTGCCGGTAAAGATTTGGCCTTCGTAATGACCAAGCGTTATTCATTTGCCAGTCAAGTGGATCCCCGATTGGTGGAGTTCGTTTCGGAAATGATCAGAGATACCAGCATTGAGGTCATCGCGGATTTCTTTCCGCTCTTTCAAGAGTTCGATGCGTTTGAGGCGCTTCGCGTCTTGAAGAAAGTTCCCACCGAATTTTTCTGTGGCTTGGCGGATCGACTCACACCGCCGGATCACACCTCTACGATGGGTGAGCAGGTACCCAAGGCTCGAGTACATCTTCTTCCTAAGACCGGCCACCTGCTCATGCTGGAAAGACCTGATCAAGTCACAGAATCAATCGTGCGACTTGTTCGTGACGAGGCCTAGTACCTTCCGGTAGCCTCAGGCGCGTGACTTCACCGATTTTGACCCTCGAGGGCGTAGGCGTGAGTTTTGGTGGACTCAAGGCCCTCTCTGATGTCAACCTCGAAGTACATCCGGGCCAGGTCGTCGGATTAATCGGTCCCAACGGAGCTGGTAAGACCACCCTTTTCAATGTCATCAGCGGATTTGTGACACCGCAGAGCGGAACCATGTCATGGGAGGGCGAAAAGATTCGCTTCCCTAAGCCCGACCAACTCATCAAGCGAGGTATCGCCCGCACACTTCAAGGCGTCGGTCTCTTCTCTGATCTCACCTGTGTGGAAAATGTGATGGTGGCTCTTACTCACAAGTCCCGCACCGGAATGTTGAGCGCCATCTTCGGCACTTACGATCGCGACGAAGCACGATTACGAACGCGCGCGTTGGAAGCGCTGGAATTATGTGGCGCTGCTGACCTCGCTCAGGCAAAACCGAGCGATCTCGCTTTTCCACTTCTCAAGCGAGTCAGTTTAGCTCGCGCTTTAGTGGCGGAACCGAAACTCCTTCTGCTCGATGAGCCAGCAGGTGGATTGGGAGCCGAGGATTTGAGATGGCTCTCCGGCATCATCAAGTCGCTCGACTGTGCGGTGCTTTTGGTGGAGCATCATATGGATGTCGTGATGTCGGTGAGCGAAAAGATCTACGTCTTAGATTTTGGTCAAGTGATTGCGAGCGGCACTCCCGAGCAAGTTCGCCAGGATCCTGCAGTAGTCGCCGCCTACTTAGGCGCAGCTGCGGTAGGGGGCGACCATGCTGCGCATTGATTCCCTCACCACTGATCACGGGCAGGTTCGTGCGGTTGATCATGTGTCATTTGATGTAGAGGTCGGAAGTTGTACTGCAGTTATCGGCGCGAATGGCGCAGGCAAGTCATCCCTTCTCCGCACACTTTCGGGTTTGGTAAAATCTTCTTCCGGTAGCGCGCATTGGGGCGATATCGATTTACTCAAACTTCCCACATCAGAGATTGTGCGTCACGGTGTCGCGCATGTCCCCGAAGGGCGTTCAGTTATCGCGGAACTCTCTGTAGAAGAGAACCTCACCTTGGGCGCACTCTGGCGTGGTAAAGATCCGGATGTAGCAGTTACCAAAAGCGAAGTCCTGGATCTCTTTCCACGCTTAGGTGAACGTCTCAAACAAGGCGCAGATTCCCTCTCTGGGGGAGAGCGTCAAATGCTGGCCATCGGCCGCGCGTTAATGGCCCGTCCGAAACTCTTGCTCCTCGATGAACCTTCACTTGGTTTAGCGCCCATTGTGATTGAACAGATTTTTCACACTATCGACACTATGCGCAAAGCAACGGGCCTCACTGTGGTTTTGGTGGAGCAGAACGCAGTGAGCGCACTCGGTATTGCCAATCACGCGATCGTGCTTTCGCTTGGAAAGATTGTCGTGAGTGGAAGCGCCTCCGATATCGCCTCTGACGAATCCCTGCGACATGCCTATCTGGGGTACTGATGCAACAATTTATTGACACTCTTATTCTTGGCGTAAGTTTCGGAGCGATCTACGCACTCATGGCGCTTGCTTTGATCTTGGTGTGGCGCAGCACGCGAGTCGTTAACTTTGCGCAGGCCGGCCAGGCAGTGCTCTCCACTTACATTGGTTTGGAAATCCACCGCCTCACCTCTTCCTACTGGATTGCGCTCATCGTCGCGGTGATCGCCGGTGGAATCGTAGGTGGATTGGTAGATCTGCTGATGGTGAGGCCGCTATCACGACATTCGGGCACTGGCCCAGAGGCTGCAGTGGCTCCGGTGATTGGAACCCTGGGGTTACTTGCAATCGTTCAAGGAGTGGTGGGCATTTTCTGGGGCGGCGAGTTCCGTAAATACCCAGCCGCCTTTTCCACCGATGCTATTTCGATTGGTGGCTCTCGAATTCCATTCTCGCCTTTCGACATCTTCATTGTGGCCATTGTGCTCGCGGTGATGGTCGCGTTCGGATTCATCTTCCAAAGAACTGGCCTTGGTCTTGCGATGCGAGCGGCTGCCTTTGGAAGTGAGGTGGCGCAACTCGCCGGAGTGCGGACTGGGAGAGTGCGCACGGTCGGGTGGAGTTTTGCTGGGAGTGCGGGTGCATTGGCGGGGGTTCTCATCACACCCAACGTATTTCTTGCGCCGAACTCGCTCGACCTTCTCTTAGTTTTTGGATTTACCGCAGCTGTAATCGGTGGACTGGAAAGTATGGTCGGTGGCGCTTTGGGAGGCCTTGCTCTCGGACTGGGGCTGGCGATTGTGCTGCAATACCTAGGGTCGTCATTTACTTTTATGGCAGCGTTCGTGGTCCTGATAGTGGTGCTACTTGTGAGACCTCAAGGGTTGCTAGGCAAGAAGGGGGCGAGACGTGCTTAAACTCATCCCTCGCCCACTCCGCACTTTAATTGTGATTGCATTATTAGCGGTTGTGTTTATCCTGCTTGCTGATCGTGTAGATGAGTACCGCGTTTATCAAGGCGCCACCATTGCCGCCTATGTGGTCGCGATCATTTCCATAGTTTTGCTTACTGGTTACTCGGGCCAAGTCTCGCTTGGTCACGGAGCGCTGATGGCTGTCGGCGGATATTCAGCAGCGCTCGTGGTGCAGAATCTTCATTGGCCTCTTTGGATTTCATTTTTTGTCGCGGTGTTAGGTGCTGCAGCGGTGGGTGCAATTCTCGGAATCGCCGCGGCTAGGCTCAGCGGCCCCTATCTTGCTGGAACAACTTTGGCTTTCGCCGTCGGGCTACCGTCTATCGCAAATAGATTCACCGCACTTGGTGGTGAACAGGGCATCGGTTATGACGTCGGATTACCTCCTGCGCGCTTCGGTGATTCGTTCACGCAGTACAAGTGGCTCTTTTGGATTTGCGCTGCCGCCACGCTCGTTGCGGTGGGTGTGGCAATCCATATTTCAAGAAGTAGGTATGGGCGTATCTGGCGGGCTGTGCGCGCGGACGAAACCGCGGCGGCGCTGGCAGGTATTAATGTGGCGCGCAGCAAAGTCTTGGTCTTTACGATTTCTGCAGGTTTTGCCGGACTCGCCGGCGCGCTCTTCTCCACTACGGTCTTCTTGGTTGCGCCCGCTTCATTCTCACTCGGTCTCTCGTTCTTGATTCTTACTGGTGCAGTGATCGGTGGAGTTCGGAGTATTTATGGAGCCATCATTGGCGCGTTCGTGCTGATCATCATTCCGATCATTGCCGAGACTCTCTCGAGTGGCGCATCAGAATCAGTGGCCACAAACCTTCCTGCAGTCATCACCGGGGCGTTACTCGTGCTGACCGTGCTGCTCTCGCCTGGAGGGACGGCCGCCACCTTTGAGCACCTCACCAAGGCAATCCGGGGCAAGGTGCGCCACTAAAGGGAAGATCGCGGGCCAGTACGCTCAGAAGAACCTCAGCAAAAGAGACATACTGCCTATTTCGCATGGAAAAAAGGCACATATCTCTCGCATTGGCGCCCTGGCGGTAATACGCTCATCACAACATCTACCGGACTGCGGTGAGCGCCCTGGCTTGCCACAGCTACCCCCGGTCCCTGAAAGGAAATCCATGTCACGCATCACGCGCTCACCTCGGCTCATCGCCGCGGTCGCGGCGGTTGCAGTCGCTGGCCTCGCGCTCGCCACTGTTCCGGCGCAAGCCACGTTGCGCAATGAAGTTGGAGTTACCAGCACTTCGATCACTTTTGGAATCACCGTTCCAATGAGTGGAATCGCAGCTCCTGGTTACAACAAACTTGCGCCGGCTGCTCAAGGTTATCTCGATTACGTCAATGACAACGGCGGTGTAAATGGTCGTAAGGTCTACCTCAAGGTAGAAGACGATCGATACGCACCTGCAACGGCTGTCTCTAAGACAAACAAATTGGTTTTGCAGGACAAGGTCTTCGGTATAGCCGGAGCTCTTGGTACTGCCAATCACCTCGCAGTCTTGAAGAGTGTTAACCCCGGCAAGCGCGGTGTTCCAGATCTCTTCGTGAACACGGGTTTCAGTGGGTTTGATGATCCGAAGAAGTACCCCACCACATTCATGATCCTGCCTTCCTACGTCATGGAAGCCAAGATCATGGGCAAGTACCTAGCAACTAAGTTCCCAGGCAAAAAGATCGGTCTCATCTACCAAGATGACGACTTTGGTCGCAATGCCAAGACTGGCTTTGCAGCTGCTGGTACGAAGTTCGATGTATCTAAGGGATACGCATCGGGTTCACAATCAGCGGCCACCTTTGCCGGTTCACAAGTGAAGGCCATGAAAGATGCTGGGGTGGATGTTGTTGTGATGTTCGGTGTTACTACAGCCACTGCTGCTGCACTTGGTGCCGCACGTGCCATCGGGTACTCAGGTCAATGGATTCTCGGTTCGGTTGGTGGAGATGCCACAACGCTGAAGGCGCTCGGTGTTCCTGCTGCTCTTCTCGCTGGTTCAATTGGTGCGTCATTCGTGCCTTCTACTTCCGACGACAAAGATCCATACGTCGTTAAGTTCAAGGAAATCAATGACAAGTACAACAAGGGTAAAGACAAGACGTTCGATAACAACGTCTTCACCGGCATGAACCTCGGTTACATGTTGGTTGCCGCACTCCGTGCAGCAGGTCCCAACCCCACACGTGCTGGAGTCGTGAAGGCTCTCGAGAGCAAGGGCGCATCAATCGCAGCCCCAGGTCTCGTGCCACTCGGCTACTCAGCCACCAGCCACGCTGGATACACCGGCTACTGGTTTGGTAAGTACGACACGACTGGCGCTCTCATACCGGATGATGGTCCCGGTAAGTACGCGGTCTGGGTCACTGATTCCGGTTCTGGTGCAGTCACTGCATCGAACTTTGTCCGCCCGGCAATGCCGGCCAACGCAATTCCGAATAACTAAGGAGGATTGACATGTCGAATCGAATCACACGTCGCGGCGCGGCAATCCTTGCTACGTCGGTACTTGCATTCGCAACCACCATCGCGATTCCAACTGCAGCAAATGCTGCTGATCCCACCTGCGATACCGCTCTTGGGATCACTAGTTGCCAAGGAGTCGGCAGCGATGGTGCGGCATACGCATTCAGCGCACCTGCCAACTTCGGCGGCACGCTCTACCTCTGGTCACACGGCTACCGTTACCCAGTAGACCTACCGGCTGCGATTCCAGTCGTCGGTGGTTACAAGGTCACGTCAGTTCCGGAACCAGCACCTAGCGCAGATGTTGCAAAGGCGCTCTTGAGCACCGGATTTGGTATCGCCGGTTCGGGTTACTCCAAGCAAGGTTGGTCACCTGAACTCGCAGTGAAGAGTCAGATGGAAGTTGTGGCTGCATTCAAGGCGAAGTTCCCTAACACGAAGAAGATCATTGCGTGGGGTGCCTCTGAAGGTGGCTACATCACCCAATTGCTCGTTGATCAAAACCCCGGAACGTTTGCCGCTATGGCTCCGCTCTGCACGGTCTCCAACGACATCGGATCTTCGCTTGCATACGCAACGGACATCCTCTGGGGAATGCAAACCTTCTTCGATCCCACCATCGTGGGTCATGGATACAAACCTGGTCTTGAAGGTTATGCGCAAGCCATGGGTGACATTGGCAAGATCTTCGTCGCTCTCGGTGCGCTTCAAGCGGGCATCACAGCTGGAACGTGGCCAGAGACTGCAAAGGCTTCGCCCCTTGCATCCAATCTCATCGCTGCAGGTATTCCAGCTCGTAGCGCACTCTTGATGGTCGGCTTGATTGCTGGCTTGCCCACGCAGAGCGCGCACTTCGATGGAACAACTGGCCCCGGAGACCCTGCTAATCCTCTTAACCAGGATTACGACAAGTTCGCTTTGGCTATCGCGCCAGCTCTTGGTGTTCTTGAGAACGTTGCTAACGCAGCAGTTCTCGGGATCGTCGTTAACTACGATCTCGAACAACAAATGGGTGGCAAGATCCTCGATAACTCCAGCCGCGATTATGTGGCGCAAGTTGGCGATGCCGGCGGTACCTACAATATGGCGCTCTCCGGAGATGCTGCGATTGCTGGTATGCAAGGAGTTCTCAAGTTGGCACCTAAGTGGACTGCCGATGCAGCCGCTGTGGCCAAGTTGAAGGCCTCGAAGTCGACATCAGGCAAGATTGTTATCCCAACGGTGACGATGCACTCGTTGAACGATCCAGCGGTCTTTGTTGGAAATACCCAATGGCTCACCGATCAATACCTTGCCAGCAACTCGGCTACGGAGATGTACGCCTCGTTCATCACCTCCGGTCCTGAGCACTACACCCAATTCACTGCGGAAGGATTGCCAGATACTTCGTATCCGGCACCTACCTCAACCAACCACTGCAACTTCTCGTCAATGCAAATGTTGACTGTTGCCTGGATGGCGAATTACGGTGCGCAAAATGGCGTGCTTCCAGATGCTGAGATCACTCAGTTCCTCCGCGAAACCATTCCTGGTTTCTCACCGGATGACATGCTGGAAACACCACGTTTGAAGATCTACGGGTAGTAGATCCACATAGTTGATTGAGAAAGTCGGTCGGGGGGCTCGCAAGAGCCCCCCGATTCTTTTTGTCCCCAGCGAGTGCCCCAG
>CAIPAI010000011.1 GCA_903863015.1 uncultured Actinomycetes bacterium | reverse complement strand
GGCACGCGATCGAGGTAGATATGCATGCCACCGGTGCCAGCGGAGGCGAGTTCGCTGGTGGCGCAGGAGAGACCAGCGCCGCCGAGATCTTGAATACCCACGACGAGATCTTCTTTAAAGATTTCTAACGAGCATTCGATGAGGAGCTTTTCGAGGAAGGGATCTCCTACTTGCACGCTGGGGCGCTTGGTGTTGCCACTTGCTTGGAAAGTTTCGCTGGCCAACACCGAGACACCGCCGATGCCATCGCCACCGGTTTTGGCACCGAAGAGCACTACGAGGTTTCCGGCGCCTGATGCTTTTGCAAGTTTGATGTCTTCATGTCGCATCACACCCACGCAGAGCGCATTCACCAGTGGGTTACCTGCGTAGGTTTCATCGAAAACTATTTCGCCACCGATGTTGGGAAGGCCAAGACAATTTCCGTAGCCACCGATTCCGGCAACAATGCCCGGAAGAACTCGCTTGGTATCGGGTGCATCGGCGCGTCCGAAGCGCAGTGGATCCATGACGGCGATGGGACGCGCGCCCATGGTGAGAATGTCGCGCACGATGCCACCGATACCGGTGGCGGCGCCTTGATACGGCTCTACGAAGCTTGGGTGGTTATGTGATTCCACTTTGAAAGTGACTGCATAACCCTGGCCGATATCAACAACACCGGCGTTCTCACCGATACCGACAAGGAGTGCGTCGCTCTTCGGTGCTTTATCGCCGAATTGCTTGAGGTGCACTTTGCTTGATTTGTAAGAGCAGTGTTCGCTCCACATCACGCTATACATCGCCAGCTCGCTACTGGTAGGACGGCGCCCGAGGATTTCTACGATGCGCGCATACTCATCGGGTTTAAGGCCTAAGGCGGCAAAAGGCTGATCTTTTATGGGGTTTTCGGTGGCAACAGCAACGGTATCGAGGCTCATGCGTTAACTGCTTGCATGAGAAGTGAAGTGAAGAAAGGTAAGCCGTCGGTTCCTGGTCCAGTGAGCTCTTCCACTGCGTGTTCGGGGTGTGGCATAAGGCCGACGATATTTCCGCGCTCGTTAGTGATGCCGGCAATTTTATTTCGTGAACCATTGGGGTTGCGACCTACGTAGCGCGCCACGATGCGGTTTTCGTTCTCTAACATTTCAAGAACAGTGTCATCGCATTGGAAAGAACCTTCACCGTTCTTGAGTGGAATCACAATCTCTTGATTTGCCCTGTAACCGCGAGTCCAAGACGTTTCATTGTTCTTGATGCTGATTCGTTGATCGCGACAGAGGAAATGTAATTCTTGATTTCGCACCAGTGCACCGGGAAGTAAGTGTGATTCGCAGAGAATTTGGAATCCGTTACATATACCGAGCAGCGGCATACCGTCGTTGGCGCGCGTGATGATGGTTTCCATGATCGGTGCAAAGCGCGCGATCGCTCCGCACCGTAAGTAATCGCCGTAAGAGAATCCGCCGGGAAGAACTACTGCATCAACTTTCTTTAAATCAGTATCTGCGTGCCAGAGAGAGAAAGGTGTGGCGCCGGCAATACGTAGTGCGCGCTGCGCGTCGCGGTCATCAAGTGAGCCAGGGAAGGTGACAACCCCGACTTTCATTCGACCACTCGAACGGAGAAGTTTTCAATCACGGGATTGGCGAGCAAAAGTGAGGCGGCCTTCTCGATTTCGGCGAGGCGCTCGGGGGTAGCGGGGCCTTCGAAGTCGATTTCAAAGGACTTTCCTTGGCGCACGCTAGTGATGGCGGCAAATCCGAGGCGAGGCAGTGCAGCGGCGATCGCCTGACCCTGCGGGTCGAGGATTTCGGCCTTCAGTGAGACATCAACAACCACTTTTGCCACGCTTAAATCCTAGTAATTTCCGCCTCAACAGAGTGTCGAAATCGCCTGAGAGATAGCGCTCATCTGAGGGTTGCAAAGTCGGCGAGAAGTAGCAGGATGGGCGGGTGCGCTTACCTCTCTCCGCCTCGCGATACGACGCGCTCATGGGTGGGATCCTGCGAACGCTGACTCGCGGGCATAAGTGGCTCCATCGCGTGAGCCGAGGTCGAGCAGGGAAGAGTTTTCCCGGTGGGGCGCTCGTGATCTGGGTGACTTTGCCTGGGCGAAAGAGCGGCCTGCCACGGGTGACCCCGCTCCTTGGCGCACCTGATGGCGATTCCTGGGCCGTAGCTGGTTCTGCCGGCGGCATGTCGACCGCACCCGAGTGGGCGCTGAATGCCATTGCGGCGGCGGAGAATCCGGCGAGTGAGTGTTGGTTAGAAGTAAGAGGTGTGACACGAAAAATTCGCGTGATTAATTTGGTTGATGAAGCAGAGCGCAGTGCAGCGTATGAAAAGTTGATTCACGATTGGCGATTCTTTAGGTCGTATGCGCTTCGCACTTCGCGCACCATCCCCGTCTTCCGCTTAGTTGATCTCTAACTTAAAACATACTTCC
>CAIPAI010000010.1 GCA_903863015.1 uncultured Actinomycetes bacterium | reverse complement strand
GGCGGTTTAGCAATGGCTCTTGGCATGAGCCTTGCGGTGCTTCTTGGTACATTCCTGTCGCATCCCCATTCTGGTGATGTTGCTCTTGCTATCTCAGTGATGGGCCCCGCGGGTATGTTGGCTCTGGTGGGTTTTCTCGATGATAAAAGTGGTTTGGGTGTGCGATCCCGGCTACTCTCACAAATTATCGCGGGCACGATAACTGCGAGTCTCTTGATATCCAATGGAACACAAACAAGTATCTTCGGGCATTGGTGGATCGATGCTCCACTTACTATTTTCTGGGTTGTTGGAATTGTCAATGCCATGAATTTCATGGACAACATGGATGGACTCTCCGCGTCAATTGGCGGTATTGCAGGTCTAGCCTTCGCTGTTCTTGCGGCGAGCAATGGTCAATTCTTGGTTGCCGCACTTTCACTTGCCCTCGCCGGCGCCTGCGGTGGATTCCTTATATTTAACTGGTCACCGGCACGGATCTACATGGGTGATGCTGGTGCACTCTTTATCGGATGTATTCTTGCTGTTATTGCTATTCGTCTAAATCTCAATTCGGTCTCTCAACCTATTTCATTGCTAGCAAAGTTACTTATATTGGCAGTACCGATTGCAGACACCACAACAGTAGTTATCTCGCGTATACGACGCGGAGTCAGCCCACTAACGGGTGGGCGCGACCATCTCTCTCATCGAGCGGCAAGGCGACTAGAGGCCCGTGGAGTTACGGGAGTGAAGCTAACCCGAATCTCTGTAGGCGTATTAGGGGCGTCCGCGGTGTTACTTAGTTTGATTAGCCTCGGAATCGCGCGATAGCGATGAAAGTTCTTCACGTCATCGCCCGCATGAATGTTGGCGGAACTGCTCGATACTTAGAGACTCTTTCACACGGACTTACTGCTGCAGGAGTCGAGAATGTGATTGCGACCGGGCATGTTCAATCTAGCGAGATCGAAGATGAGTGCGTGCAGTCATTGCCCATTCGTCGCGTTAAGCATCTCGGGAGAGCAATCTCGCCGCTCAACGATCTTTGGGCACGAAAAGAACTCAGGCAAGTAATTGTAGATTTCCAGCCAGATGTTATTCATACGCACACTTTTAAAGCTGGTCTGATCGGAAGAACGATTAAATTTGGCGGGAAACGAGTACACACTTACCACGGTCACGTCCTAAGTGATGGATCACTCAGCAAGTGGCAGGTTGCACTCGTACGTGTCTCCGAGGACTTCTTGGCCGGTAGAACTGATGTACTCATTTCAGTCGGCGATCAAGTTGCGCAAGAACTTCGTGAATTTGGAATTGGTCGCAACTCCAGATGGGTATCTATTAGCCCGGGCGTGAATAAGCCATGTTTACCGTCACGCCAAGAAGCAATCCAAAATCTAAGTCTCAATGGCGATCGAGTGAGAGTTGGCTGGCTGGGGCGCATGGTGGGTGTGAAAGATCCAGAACTTGCACTTGATGTTGCTCGCGCTATGCCCGAGATAGAATTTTTGCTCGCAGGTGGTGGAGAATTACTTGAATCAATCAGAGAATCCGCCCCGCGGAATGCAAAGGTTCTTGGTTGGGTAGATCGAAATGATTTGCTTGCAGCAAGCGATGTCGTCATATTGACGAGCAAGAGCGAGGGGATGCCGCTAGCGGCCATTGAAGCGCAACTCGTGGGATTGCCCGTCATCGCTCCCGATGTTGGATCACTTCGAGAAGTAGTTTCTGATGGCGAGACGGGCTTTATCGTGGAGCGTTCGACTACTGGATTTACGCGACCCCTGAAGAAATTGATCGAAGACGTTTCGACCCGTGCTCGTATGGGGAAAACGGCGCAAGAACATTCAAATGTTCAATTTTCAATTGCTCGACTGATCAAGGAGCACGAAGCGCTTTATTTCTCACTAGTTGACTGATTTCGAGTAGAGAGCCGGAATCATTCCTGCGAATTGTGCGCTAATGAGTGTCAATGAGCCTGATTTGGGGGGTTTAGGGCGGATACTGGGGTGATACGAGCACGGACTGATCAGGGGGTTGGGATGCTTCGCCGACTAGGCGCTCTTTTCGCCACCATTGCTCTGGGTCTTTCCTTCGCTAGCCCGGCGCACGCGACCGGTCCAACCAATACGACTCCGCCAATGATTTATGGCACCACGATTGTGGGTCAATCAGTTTCGGTCACCGCGGGCACCTGGGATTCGACACCTTCATCGCTCTCTTACCAATGGTTCCGGTGCGCCGACCCGGCCCAAGTAACCTGCGAGGCAATTGTCGGGGCGAATGCGGCTGCTTATGCCCTGGGCGTGGATAGCGCAGGTAAGTATTTGAAGGTGAGCGTCACCGCGATCACCGCGGGCGGCGGAACCACAATTCAAACAGCTCTTTCAATCATTGTTTCCCTCACTGCGGCCGCCACAGTTCCTCCGGTAATCAGCGGCGAACTTTTGCGTGATTCGACCTTGACTACAACTTCGGGCACATGGAATATCACCAATGCTGGATTTGCCTATCAGTGGACGCGATGCACTCTTGCAACTGGTGGTGATTGTGCAGCTATTTCAGGAGCAACTTCTGCCACTTACAAACTTACGACAGAAGACATTGGTTCTTTCCTAAAGTCAACTGTCACCGCCGTTCCAACGACGCCTGGATATGTGATTGGTAGTTCGAACTCTACAAGTTACGGCCCAGTGCTATCGCAACCAGTTCAGGTAGGAACTACCACACTCATTGGAAGTGCGCTTGAAGGAGAAACACTCACAGTTTCTCTGGGACGTATCTTTGGTTCACCTGCTGCGACTACGACGTATGCGTGGCAGAAATGTGGCTCCCCTAGTATCACCACTTGTGCGACGATTGCGGGAGAAACATCTAATTCGCTTTACGTCACCCAATCAATGAATGGGAATTACTTGCGAGTTGTTCCTACGATTCAGAATGATCTTGGCGGCGTTATCGTGCCCAGTGCGAGCATTGGTCCGATCACTCGCCCTGCGGGACCTTCTAACTCCGTTGCGCCGTCCATCATTGGCGAAGCCAACATTGATACGACGGTAACTGGGTATTCAGGCATCTGGGCAGGTACGCCTGCACCCACTTTCACTACAAGTTGGATGAAGTGCACGTCTGCCGATGTTGCTACATGTGTTGATATTGCTGGTGAAACCGGAACATCGCTCTCGCTCAAGATCTCTGATCTTGGAAAACGGATTGCTTTCAAGGTGACTGGCAAAAATAGAGTTGCGACCACTGCCGTAATTTCCGGCGTCTCGGCTCCTATTGATTATCGCGCCAAACTTGTTTCCGCACCGATGATCTTAGGTTTTGGTTTAGTGGGAATGAAACTGACCACCATTGCGCCGACGTGGAGTGAGAGCCTCGATGTCCCACTCCTCTACCAGTGGCAGAGATGTGCAAAGAACGATCCCAGTACTTGTGTGGATATTCCAGTGGCTTTCGCTTCCAGTTACACACTCGTGCAAGACGACCAAGACAAGTTCATCCGAGTGGGCGTGATGGCCGGGGATAAGACGGCTCGTGCATATAGCGTGATTGGCAAGGATGCGGTTTACGCAGGTGCTGATAGCCCTGCGGCTGTAAAGCCAGCGCCAGCTCCCGTTGTTACTAAGCCAGTGACAACGCCTAAGCCGGTTGCTAAGCCGGTAGTGAAGGCAACCACGATCACTTGCGTGAAGGGCAGCCTTTCCAAGAAGGTCACCGCTGTTTCACCGAAGTGTCCTACGGGGTATAAGAAGAAGTAACTTCCGCGTGGTGGATGATGATCAGTGCGCGCTTGCGCGCGTGACTGGTTACCTTTTCAAGGATTGATTGCGCCTCCGCGCGCGTGAGTGATTCCGTGGGTTCATCAAGAATCAGAATTGGTGCCGTGGAGAGCAGTGCGCGAGCCAAGGCAAGGCGGCGGCGCTCACCTCCGGAGAGTTCGTGCCCGTACTCGCCCATGATTGTTGATAAACCTTCCGGTAGTGATTCCACGAAGTTACGCATGCCCACAACATCGAGAAGTTCGAGTAACTCTTCATCGGAGTAATCACCACCGGGGAGGGTGAGGTTGTTGCGGATGGTGGAGTTAAAGAGGTGTGCCTGTTGCGGGTCGTAATGCACGAAGTGTGAAAGGTCTTTGATCTCGCGCACCTCCACACCGTTGAGAGTGATGGATCCGTCGTAAGGAAGTAAACCGGCGAGCGCTAAACCGAGAGTGGATTTGCCGGCGCCACTTGGCAGGTTGATCTCTTTAGTTTCGCCAAGTGAAAGTTCAAACGAGAGGGGCGCCATGGTGGTGGCATATCCCGGCCAGTAGGCAGATGCGTTAGTGAGAGTGAGTCGGAGATCGGCGGGATCAATTGTCTTTGTGGGTGTGGGAAGTGG
>CAIPAI010000009.1 GCA_903863015.1 uncultured Actinomycetes bacterium | reverse complement strand
TGACCGACTCAGTTCAGGGTCCGATCGCATTTGCCGCTGGTTTAGCATTCGTCATTGGTGTTGCACTTTGGCAGTGGAAGCAGAAGTCCATCTTTTTCTACGGATATTCAGCAATCGCTAGTGCAGTGCTAATCGTTGTTCTCCTGGGTGTTGCCAAAATTGGTCCACTTGCCGACAAGCTTTATCAGTACACGCTTGGCGTACGTACACAATATTGGCGAGCTGCTCTCAAGATGATGGGGAACTCGCCTTGGTATGGCGTCGGCGTTGATTCGTATGGAGAGAATTATCGACTTGTCCGGGATGCTACGACATTCAAAGTAGTAGGACCCGTCACAATAACAAATGCCGCGCACAGTGTTCCCTTACAGCTCGGCGCCACATTAGGAATTCCTCTTCTTTTCGTCTATGTGTTACTTCAATTTTTCGTGGCATACCGTGTCTTTATCTCAATCAAGAATTTTCCTGACCACAGAATTGCAATTGCTGGAATTGCTGGAGCTTGGATCGCCTTCCAGGCACAGTCGGTTATCTCCATTGATCAACTAGGAGTAGGCGTCTGGGGCTGGATTCTAGGTGGTTCCCTCATCGGAGGGTCGTACGCGATAAGCGTTGTGGATCCAGAGAAGCGGGTTCGCAAGCGGGAAATTACCAAGTCACAAGTAGGTATGGTCGCCAGCCTGAGCGCCTTTGGTTTGGTCCTTGGAATTGTGGTGGGTTGGCAGGGATACGTACCCGATCTAAATATCCGCAATGCAATGGCTATCTCATTTGATCAAAACAATCAGCAAAGTGTGCAGTTTCGCGCGCAAGCATTGATCGAGGCCAGTAAAGGACTTTCTGAGGACACTACTTATCAGGGATTGGTTGTTTCGGAGTTAGCCAAGATGCCCGGCGCGGCAGATCAAACAGTTTCATTGGCAAAAGAAATCGCAAAGGCGCACCCCGAGTCGTGGGACTCCCAGAATATGATTGCTGAAATTCTTGAAAACTTGAAACGATCTTCAGAAGCAATTCCCTATCGCTCTGCTCAGATTTCATTGGATCCTGCGAATTGGATGCCTATGATGCCTTATGCCGGTGATCTTGAAGCAGTTGGTAAAAAATCTGAAGCGAGGCAGATTTACAAAGAAGTCGTTGAGATCGCGCCAGGTACTGCTCCCGAAGTGAAAACGGCCAAAGACGCCCTCACAAGACTCGGATAGGTATACTTCCAGTGCCTGAAAAGAAAACTGTTGCCATTGTCGGGCAAGGGTATGTCGGTCTGCCCCTAGCTGTGGCATGTGCCGAGGTTGGATTCTCGGTGATTGGCATCGATCTTAACTCTCAACGTGTTAAGGAATTGAACGCTGGCCAGAGTCATATCGAAGACATCGCAAGTTCAAAATTGGCAGCGATGTTGGCTGACGGGAAATATTTTGCTTCAGTCGAATTCTCGAAGGTGGGAGAGGCCGGAGTGGTCATCATCGCAGTGCCTACCCCACTTGATGCGAATCGTCAGCCAGATTTGTCTGCTCTAGAGGGCGCGGTTCGTACGGTTGCACCCCACCTAAAGTCAGGGACTCTCCTCATCTCTGAATCGACTTCTTATCCAGGCACAGCAAGAGAATTAGTCCTTGCGATTATTGAAGAAATTCTTGGTAAAGAAGCGAGCGAGATAGATATCGCTTCTGCTCCGGAGCGAGTTGATCCTGGTAACGTGAATTACAACCATCGAAATACGCCCCGAATAGTCGCTGGACTTACTCCTAGAGCAACGAAACGTGCCGCAGAGTTCTACCGGACTTTTACCGATAACGTCATCGAAGTTTCTTCGCCTGAAGTAGCCGAGGCTGCGAAGCTTTTAGAGAACACATTCAGGCAAGTAAACATTGCCTTGGTGAATGAAATTGCGATCATCTCTCACAAACTCGGAATAGATGTACGTGAGGTTATCGAAGCTGCGAACT
>CAIPAI010000008.1 GCA_903863015.1 uncultured Actinomycetes bacterium | reverse complement strand
GCATCTTCACCGATGCCGATCTGAACTTCATCGCCCGGCTTTGCGCCCTTAGCAAAGAGCGCCTTTTCTACGCCGATAGTCGCGAGACGATCTGCGAGGTATCCAATAGCTTCGGCATTATTAAAGTCTGTTTGACGCATCCACCGCTCTGGTTTTTCACCGCGAACGATGAAGATCTCATCGCCATCTTCGTTGCGGCCATTTTCGAGCGTGAAGCCAGAGTTATTAAAGGCGCGGGGACGAATAACAATACGAGTTGCTTCTTCAACCGGGGCATCTGCTCGAGCTTGCTCTACCAAGCGTGACATTGCGTAGGTGAGTTCACGTAAACCTTCACGAGTTGCCGCCGAAATCGGGTAAACCTCGTAGCCAGCTTCCTGCAATTGCTCGATCACCATGTCAGACATGGCCCGACCATCGGGAAGATCTATCTTGTTCAGGGCAATGATGCGCGGACGATCATTGAGCCCACCGTATGCATCGAGTTCCTTCTCGATCATGGCTAGGTCAGTAACTGGATCGCGATCGTTTTCCAAGGTGGCGCAATCGAGTACGTGCACGAGTGCTGCACAACGCTCAACGTGGCGCAAGAACTCAAGGCCTAAGCCTTTTCCTTGGCTCGCACCCGGAATGAGACCAGGCACGTCGGCCACCGTAAAGCGATTGGCGTCTGCTTGTACGACACCGAGGTTAGGGACCAATGTGGTGAAGGGGTAATCAGCAATTTTAGGACGGGCCGCAGAGAGCGCAGCTACGAGCGATGACTTACCAGCGCTCGGATAACCCACGAGTGCAATATCTGCAACGCTCTTAAGAATGAGGCGCACACTCTTTGCATCGCCGGGTTCGCCAAGGAGTGCAAAGCCAGGTGCACGACGACGTGACGAAGCAAGCCCCGCGTTACCTAATCCCCCGCGACCACCTTGTGCAATGACATAGCGCGTGCCGAGGCCGACCATGTCGATGATGACATTGCCTTCCATATCTTGCACGACAGTGCCGTTAGGAACCGAGAGGGTGATGTCATCGCCCGATGGACCATCGCGCCAGCCACCGTAACCTTGACGACCGTTTGTGGCGCGGCGGTGCGGTGAGTGGTGGTAATCAAGGAGTGTGGTGGTGTTGCCGTCAACCACGAGGATGACATCTCCGCCGCGTCCGCCGGTGCCACCATCGGGACCGCCGAGGGGCTTGAACTTTTCACGGTGAACAGAGACGCAACCATTGCCGCCATTGCCACCCGAGACATGCAGGATGACTTCATCAACAAAGGTGGTCATGGCTTAAGTCTCCCAGACTTTGTCCCGGCCCCACTCCACGAGCGTGGCTTCAGGGTAATAACTGTGTTGAGAATGCAAAAAGCGGACCGGCTGAACCGATCCGCTCCCCACAAACTTAAAGTTATGCGCTGACTGGCAACACATTCACTACTTTGCGACCGCGTGCCATGCCGAATGAAACAGCACCTGCAGCGAGCGCGAAGAGGGTGTCATCCTTACCGCGGCCGACATTTTGGCCAGGGTGGAAGTGAGTGCCACGTTGACGCACGAGAATTTCGCCAGTGCCGACAACTTGACCACCAAAGCGCTTTACGCCGAGGTATTGAGCATTTGAATCGCGCCCGTTCCGTGTGGAGGACGCACCTTTTTTATGTGCCATCGTCTACCCCTTTACTTTCCGGCCGAAATTTCGGTGACTTTGATACGGGTCTGCTTCGCGCGGAAACCTTGACGGCGACGGTACCCGGTCTTGCTCTTGTAACGAAGAATGATGACCTTCTCGCCCTTGACCTCTTCGAGAACTTCGGCGGTGACCTTCACGCCAGCAAGTACTGAAGAATCAGTGGTGACCTTCTCGCCATCGACGAGGAGGATTGCGGGAAGCGAGAGCGAAGCCCCAGCTGCAGCATTAACGCGGTCAATCAGGAGTACATCTCCGACGGAGACCTTCTCCTGGCGTCCGCCAGCTTTCACGATTGCGTACACAGCTTTGCTCTCTTTCAGATGGTGTGGGATTCCCACGTAAACACCCACGCAAATCCCCACGGAAATGCACGTCCTTAGGTTACGGATCTACGCCCAGCGGGGCAAATCGCCCGAGCGCCGGGGCAGCGCCGGCGGGTCTTTGGTCAGCGGGAGGCCCCCACCCGGGCTAAGGTAGGGCCAGATCACGGCGAGTAACGGGGCGGTTGGCCTCCCCGCACCGTGGGGGCGTACTCCGGAGGACCCGGGATGCCCGACCTGAGATAGGGGTGTGACCGGCTTCGCCGGCGCTTCGATGGAGAACATCGACCCATACATATTAAGAAGCCTTGCAGACGCCCAGCCTGAGATGTACTGGTCAGACTCTGACCCGCTAGAGACCGAGCCGCACTCTGCCCTGATTGGCTCTGAGACTGCCGAACTGGTGGTGGTCGGCGCCGGATACACCGGCCTCTGGACCGCGCTGCTGGCCAAAGAAGCTAACCCCGAGCGCGATGTCGTCATCATTGAGCAGCGCGAAACCGGAGCCGGGGCTTCAGGGCGCAATGGCGGTTTTGTGGTTGCCTCCCTCACTCACGGCTTCCAGAATGGAAAGAATCGCTGGCCCGACGAGATGGGCACCATCGAACGCATGGGGCGCGAAAACCTCGCCGCCATCGAAGAGACGATCCATCGCTATGGAATCGAATGCGATTGGGAACGAACCGGTGAAATTAAAGTCGCCGCCGAACCCTGGCAATTAGTCGGCATGGAAGAAGAAGCGGCCGAACGAAACGAACTTGGCGACGACGTGGAATTCCTGGATGCCGACACCGTACGCAGAATGATTCACTCCCCCACCTATCACGGCGCTGTCTTTGATCATGATGGAACCGCACTCGTTGATCCTGCGCGCCTTGTCTGGGGATTAGAACGCGCATGCATTTCACTCGGCGTGCGCATCTTTGAGAATTCGAAAGTGCAATGGCTGGAACGCGAGAAAGACGGAATTCGCGTTCACACCACGTTCGGAGAAATCTTTACCGACAAAGTGGCACTCGCTACCAACGTTTTCAAACCCGTAGTGCGCAGCGCTCGCAAATACATCGTGCCGGTCTACGACTACGTACTCGTTACTGAGCCGCTCACCAAAGCACAACACGATTCGATCGGCTGGGGCGGACGCGAAGGCGTCGGCGATGCCGGAAACCAATTCCACTACTACCGACAAACAAGTGACGGTGGAATTCTCTGGGGCGGTTGGGATGCGATCTATCACCCCGGCGGAAAAGTACGCCAAGAGTATGAATTCCGTCCGGAATCATTTGCCACTCTGGCATCTCACTTCTTTAAAACATTTCCACAACTTGAAGGCATCAGCTTCACACATATGTGGGGCGGGGCAATCGATACCTGTTCACGGTTCGCGCCGTTTTGGGGACTCTCCCGCGATAAGCGCGTGGGCTATGCCCTTGGATATACCGGCCTTGGGGTGGCAGCAACTCGTTTCGGTGCACAAGTGATGCTCGATCTTCTCGATGGTCACGAAACCGAGCGCACCCAGCTCTCCATGGTGCAGAAGAAGCCGATCCCCTTTCCACCTGAACCTTTCAAGTACATCGCCATCCAAATCACGCGCTGGTCCATCCACCGCGCCGATAAGAAGGATGGCAAGCGCAACCTCTGGCTGAAATTCCTCGATCGCTTCGGACTAGGCTTCGACTCGTAAACTTTTACACACGATCCACTACGGACAGAAGAGAGATCACCATGAAGAAGCGCACCCTCGGAGGAGTTCTCGAAGTCTCAGCCCAAGGCTTGGGTTGCATGGGCATGAGCGATTTCTACGGCGCTAGCGAAGATGCGCAATCCATCGCTACGCTCCACCGCGCGCTCGATCTCGGAATTAACTTTCTTGATACCGCCGACATGTACGGCCCCTTCACCAACGAGAGGCTTGTGGGAAGCGCCATCAAGGATCGCCGTAGCGAAGTAGTGATCGCCACCAAGTTCGGCAACGAACGCAATCCTGATGGCTCTTGGGTTGGTATCAACGGTCGCCCAGAGTATGTGCGCGCTGCGTGCGATGCCTCGCTCCAACGTCTTGGTGTGGACTCCATAGATCTCTATTACCAACACCGCGTCGATAAGAACGTTCCCATCGAAGAAACTTTCGGCGCCATGAAGGAATTAGTCGAAGCTGGCAAGGTGCGCTACCTCGGCATGTCAGAGGCCAAGGGCGAAACCATTCGTCGCGCACACGCGATCCATCCAGTGACTGCAGTACAAACTGAGTGGTCACTCTGGACACGCGACGTGGAAGAGAACGGCGTGCTTGAAACCGTGCGCGATCTGGGTATTGGGTTTGTCCCTTACTCACCTCTCGGTCGCGGATTCCTCACCGGAGCGATCAGCAACCCTGAAGAGCTCGACGCCAACGACTCACGTCGCCGTGGCGCGCGTTTCCAGGGTGAGAACCTTGATGCCAACCTCAAACTTGTGGAGCGCATTTCAGAGATCGCGAAAACTAAGGGCATCTCGCCTGCGCAACTCGCCCTCGCATGGGTGATGGTGCAAGGTGAAGACGTCGTACCAATTCCTGGAACGCGCAAGATTCATCGCCTTGAAGAGAACGCGGCTGCTGCGGAGATTACTTTTACTGCCGCGGAGTTAGCGAGCATCGATGCAGCTGCACCGATTGGCGCGACCGCTGGTGATCGCTACCCCGACATGTCCAACGTCAACCTCTAAGGAATATCCACGCTCGATCGATTTCAAAAGCGCTATCGAATCAACTCGGCGCCGGGGTGCTTCTTCGCCAGAGTTGCATCGCACGTCACGAGCGTTGCCGAGTGAACAAGTGCCGTAGCACTGATGATCGAATCGGGCATCACTAAGTTTGAATGTGCTCGAATCTTGGCAGCAGCCATCGCAATCTCCTCGTCAACAGCCACACGGTCTGGAAATCGCTTTTCGAGCGCAGAAATAATGCGTCTTGTGACGACCGCGCCCTCTCTCATTGGCGATATGAGAACTTCGGTAAGAGTAATGACAGATATTTTGAAGGATTGATTAGAATTTTCGACGAATCGCTTGCACGCCTTGTGATGGGAATCAGAGGTGTTTAGCAGCGCAATAAGTACTGAAGAATCCAGAACGACTACCGCCATGAGTCACGTTCTTTCCGTAGATCAAACGAGTCATAGACCCCATCGCCGAGTCCACAAAAGTCATCCCAACTGTTTGAAATTGCCCTGACTTCCAACACACCTTTAGGACTCAGTACAAATTCGACACCATCTCCAGGCTTGAGGCCCGACGCACGCAAGAGATCCACTGGAAGCGTGACCTGATTCTTTGCACTGATTCGACTCTGAGTGGTGCGCCCCCTTCGTTCCCGTGGAGTCGTTCCCGCTTTCTTAGCCTTTACTTTAGATACCATAAGTAAAGCATAGCAACAATGATGAACAGGAGCGATCTCATCCTTCTTCCTGTGGAGTACCCGTTGTTGCCAATCCAGATAAGGGAAGATACGGTCACGAGGTGAGCACAAAATGAACCTAGAGGCGATACATCCGGAATATCAAGAAGCGCTCAGCCAGCTGCTGGCACTCTTCCCTGGTGGCTTCAACGGCCCAGAAACTATCGAAGAGCGAAGAGGCTTGACCAACGAAGCGCTCGCGCTGAGGCCATTGAACGAGAACGTCACCCGTGAGGATCGCTTTATTCCCGTCGAGGGCGCTCCTGACGTCCGTATTCGTATCTATCGTCCTAAGAAGGCCGCGTATGCGCTTCCGCAACCCGCGATCTTTACGATTCACGGTGGCGGCATGGTGACCGGCAATATCGAAGCCGACGACGCCAACGCCGCGGGCCTCTGCGAGCAGAGTGGCGCTCTCACGATCGCTATCGATTATCGCCTGGCACCGGAACACCCCTTCCCCGCCGCCATTAACGATTGCTTCGCAGTAGCCAACTGGATCTTTGAGAATGTAGCTGAATTAGATGTCGATCCCACTCGCATTGCACTTCATGGCGGTAGTGCTGGCGGCGGACTTGCGATTGGACTCGCTCTGATGATGCGCGATCGCGGCGACCTGCGCTTCTGCTTCTTAATGGCGATTTATCCAATGATTGATGACCGTCACATCACGACTTCATCGAAAGCCATCACCAACATTGGTATCTGGGATCGCCAAACGAGTGTGGAATCCTGGGCCTGGTATCTCGGAGAAGCGCATGGCCGCGATGACATCTCTCCATATGCCGCACCAACCCGTGCTACAAACCTAGAAGGCCTGCCACCTACTTTCATCGACGTCGGCACCCACGATCTCTTCCTTGATGAAGATCGTGAATTTGCTGAGCGACTCAAAGCAGCAGGTATCCCAGTGGAGTTTTATATCAGCGAAGGCGCGTATCACGCCGCCGAACTCTTCGTCAGAGACGCAGCACCATCACAATTAATCTGGGGTCGACGCTTTGCCGCGCTCAAGAAAGCCCTCGGCTAACTACTCACTTGGTGAGCGAGACCACGATCTTTCCCACGTGCTTGTTCTCCTGCATGTACTCATAAGACTCAAGTGCACGCTTCCACGGAAAGACCGTGTCAATCACCGGTTTGAATTTCCCAGAATCTATTGCGTTAGCTAGCCACTTGATTCCGCGCTCGAGTGAGGCAGGATCGTTGACGTGGTTGTAGAGCGAGTACGGATGAATGATTACATGCCTGCGAACTGCTTGCACCAGATCGAAAGTAACGGTGGGGCCGCATTGTGTGCCATACATAAAGACTCGCGAGCCATACGTGAGTGCATCCATGTAGGTGCCTATGAAATCATCGGAGAGTGGATCGTAAGAGATATCGACTCCACGCCCACCGGTGTACTCCAGCATCTTCTCAGCGAGCGGTTCCTTTTCAGAAGCGATCACAAAGTCAGCGCCTGCTGCGCGAATCGCGGCAGCCTTCTCGCCCGTGCGCGTCTGCGCAATCACGGTGACCCCGAGAGACTTCGCGATCTGAATAGCCGCCAGACCTGCGCTACTTGAAGCACCTGTCACCAAAATCGATTGACCGGGCCCCATCTTGGCGATCTCTACGATCGGGTAATAAGCAGGGAGATATTGCATGGTGATTGAACACGCCTCTTCCGACGTAAGCCCGGCAGGTGCCTTCATCAAGAATTGCTCTGGAGTAATGGCGTACTCCCCTGCCACGTTGCAATCGGTGGCGCTCACATTGTTGAAAGGAATGGAAGTAACTCGATCCCCGATTGCAAACTTGGTCACACCACTGCCAATCGCATCGACGATGCCGCATCCTTCAAGACCAATGCGGGAGGGAAGATTGGCCACCGAGTAATGCGCGCCATACAAATAGAGCAGGTCTGCGCGATTAAGCGCGAATGCCTCAACGCGATAACGAACCTCGCCAGGACCAGGTTCCACTAGAGCGATGTCGGCGAAATCAAGAACTCGTTTGCCACTTACCTCATCAAAGAGCAGAACGCTGGCCATGGGATTCCTTCTCTCATTAATCTTGCGGACCTAACCTCGTGAGCGACGGAAGACTTGATCAGCTGCCACGGCAGCAAAGATCAAGAGACCAAGTGCAGTGAGCTGGTAGGTGGTATCGACACCGAGCAAGTTCAAACCATTACCAATGAGTGCGAAGGTAAGAATGCCAAGGATGCCGCGCCAGATAGAACCCGAACCACCGAAGACAGAGACGCCACCGACTACGGGTGCTGCGATTGCAGTGAATGCGATGGTGTCGGAATAAGCATTGGTAGCGCCCGACCCATAGCGTCCTGCATAGATCATGCCGGCAAGACCAGCGCCAATGCCCGAGATGACGTAGCAGGAGATAAGAATGCGGTTAGTGCGAATACCGGCGAGGAACGCCGCCTGAGCGTTCCCACCCACCGCATACACATTACGTCCCCAGATAGTGCGCGAAAGGAAGATACCGACAATCGCGGAGAAGATGAGCGCAATATAAATCGCGCCCTTGATTCCGAGGAACTTTCCTTCGAAAGCGCTACGCATCGCAGTAGCAGTGTCCTTATTAGTGATACCGACGAGGCCGCCACTACAGAGAATCAAACCCAGACCGCGGAAAGCAAATGAGGTGGCTAGCGTTCCAATGAAAGAGTTCACGTTAGTCCCTACGATGCCAAGACCGTTTAGGAGTCCCAAGACGCCACCAAAACCCACTCCGACGATGACACCAAGAACCATGCCGAAGGCGTTGATCGCGTTAACCGTCATGATCGCCGATGCTGTAGCAGTGGCTGCGACTGAGAGATCAAAGATGCCGGCGATGATGCAGAGCGTCAGCACCGTAGCCATGATGAAGAGGATCGATGACTGATCAAGGATATTCGCCGCGTTCTGCCACGAGAGGAAGGAGGGCGAGGAAATAGCGAGAACCACGAAGAGAAGTCCGAAGACTCCCACGATCCCGTAACTTCTTAATTTCTCAATCATTCTTTACTCCTGACGTTTGCCCAAAGAAGGCGGCTACCACTTGCTGTTGATCAAACGGGGCGGTGAATTGGGCTTGTACTTTTCCTTGGTGAATAACGAGAACTCGATCGCATACACCGAGGACTTCTTCGATTTCGCTTGAGATGAAGAGAATTGACATACCACTCTTGGCAAGATTCAAGAGCGTCTGGTGAATAGCGCGCTTCGCGGCAATATCGACGCCGCGCGTGGGCTCATCAACAATCAAAACTTTTGGAGCTACTTCTACGGCGCGACCGAAGAGAATTTTCTGCTGATTACCACCGGAGAGCGAAAGTGCGGATTGGGCGATCTTGGAATAACGCAGATCGACTTGGCCAGCGAGTTCTACAGCACGCTTATCGAGCTTACGAGCTGAGAGGGATCCACCTTTTCGATAACGCTTCAAAGTGGAGAGCATCATGTTTTCAGAGATGCTCGCCTCAAGAATGAGCCCTTCTTCTTTCCGGCTTTCAGGAATCATGTAGATCCCTTGTTTGATGGCATCGCGCGGTGAAGAAACTGTGAGCTGCTCACCTTCTAAGGTGACCGTGCCTGACTCAAGTGCATCAGCGCCAAAGATGGCGCGCGCGATCTCGGTGCGTCCGGCACCGATCAATCCTGCGAGACCAAGGATTTCACCTTCGTGAATTTCAAAAGAGATATCGTGTAGCGAAGAGTTGGTGAGCCCATCGACTGAGAAACGCACCTTATGGGTCGCTGCGGAATCAGTATCAAAGTAACGCGTCTCAAGAGAGCGCCCCACCATGCCTGCGACCAACGAGTCGATCGTCTCATCCTTAGTCGGCCCTACCTTCACAACTTCGCCATCGCGCATCACAATCGTGGTGGTAGTGAGATCTAAAACTTCTTCCAGGAAGTGTGAGATGAGGAGGATAGTGACACCGCGACGGGCGAGTTCCCGAATGGTGGCATGTAAACGCGCTACCTCGTCGGCGGTAAGGGACGCAGACGGTTCATCCATAATGATCAACTTCGCGTTGCGCGAGAGCGATCGGAGAATCTCTACCTTCTGCTGATCCGCCAGACGCAAGCGTGAGACCACGGCATCGGGATCCAATTCAAATTTAGTGAGTTCGAGCAAATCCTTGAAGTCGCTGCGCATCTTCGACTTATTTGGAAGGATTCCACGACGAGGAGTACTACCAAGAAAGACATTTTCAATAACGGTGGCATCGGGCACCAACATAATTTCTTGGGCCATCATCGCAACACCCGTGCGGAGCGCCTCGAAAGGTGAGCGGAAGGAGACTTCACTTCCATTAAATTCAATAGTTCCAGAATCAGCGGTGTACACACCGGCCATCATCTTCGCGAGAGTGGACTTGCCAGCGCCGTTCTCCCCTACCAGTCCAATGATCTCGCCTTCAGTAAAGGAAAGGGAGACGGAGCGTACGGCTCGAGTGGCGCCAAAAGTTTTCGTGAGTTCATGAACACGCACGAGCGCTGTAGAAGAGTTCATATCCTCCACTCTCCTACAGCGCTCGTGTCATGTAAATCGATCTACCTAATTAAAAATTAGGAGAGATCCGAGTAGGTGCCCATGAGGTCACCGATAACTGCCTTGGTTCCGTGTGGATCAAGGAGGGTTTGGGTATCGAACATTGGATTTGGCTTCTGGCCATTGGCCTGTGCCAAACCGATTTCGACGGACTTAATGCCCATGCCCTTGATATCTGAGTTGTAGAGACCGAACCACTTACCGCTCTTCACGTTGGCGTATGCCTCAGTAGAAGAACCGTTGCCAATGAGGGCAACCTTGGCAGTGTCTACGACGTCAGTGGCGCCGAGGATAGCTTGTGAAGAACCGACCATGACGTTGACCTCAGGGTGTGCCTGAACGACGTCTTGGGCAGCCTTCTTGCCGCTGTCTGCAGCGTATCCACCTTCAACTTGAGCAACGAGCTTGATCTTCGAACCGGCAACGCTAGAACCCTTGATGGTTGCCACGAACTCTGCAGTGCGTGCATTGTCGAGAGGAAGCGCCTTGAAGCCTTCGAGGTAGGCAACGTTGCACGTTGGCTTACCTTCGCAAGCAGAAACGGCGATTTCGGCAAGAACCTTGCCGTTAGAGATAGGAGTCTCGCCGACTACTACGAGGCCAGGAACTTGTGGCTCGAGAGTGTCGAACTTGGCGCCGAGTGGAGTGAATGCGGCCACGACGGTGATGCCCTTAGCGATTGCCTCTTGAGCTGCAGTTGCCATGCCGACTGAATCTGATGCAAGCATGACGTACATTTGTGCGTCACCCTTGATTGTTTGATCCTGTACAGCCTTGATCTGTGCAGCAGCGTCGTAACCAGCGGTGCTGAGGTCAACAACTTCTGCGCCAGCAGCAGCTGCGCCTTCCTGCACACCAGCAAGAACTGCTTGGGTGAAGGAGTTTGACTTCCAGAAGCCGAAGAATGCAATCTTCTTTACTACCTGGGTATCGGCAGCTGCGCTGCTCTCTGTAGTTGCAGTTGAATCACTTGAGCTGCATGCCGCGAGGGACATGGCAGCTACTGCAGCGAGAGCTACAAATAACTTCTTGCTCTTAGTCATGTATCTGTCCTTTTCTTTAGCTCAGTACTACCGAGTTATTTCGAGTTACTTCCAGGCTTGCGGCCCTGGAACCGCAAGGGGTACATCCAACAACTCTGCCGGTGCAGCAGAGGCCCAATCTCCTGCAACGAGTGCAGCAAGGTCATCCGTTGCCATTCCCCGATCCGGATGGTCCATCCATCTCTGGTAAGCAATGTTGTCTTCCCAGAAACCGATGATCTTTACCGTGCTATCGGGGTTCTGTGGCGCGATCATTGCCAACTTCCAACAACCTTCTACCTGAATCGCAGTCTCAAGGATTTGGTGCTTAATGAAAACTTCCTTGAGGGCTGCTTCCTTTCCAGGTTTCAGTTTGAACTCCAGCAGGGACATGATCATTTACTTTGCCCCTACCTTGCTGCGCAACGCTGCCGTTGCACTCTCGTCAACAGCAAAGGTCTTGGGATCGACTACAACACCGTAATCGTCCTTCGCCTTGCCCACGCTGACGAAACCTTGTTTTACATCTTCGGCAACCGCTGAAGATGCGCGCTCGAATGGGTTACCCCAACCGCCGCCACCGCCTGTGAGGTTGACGATGCGACCGTCAACATCAAAGGAGTTATTACTCACGCTTACTTCCTTCTCAAGCGGAGTTCCCGGGTGAACGATGACGGTGTTCTTCACACCTTCGTTGCCACCCGCAACTGCCCAAGGACGAGTAAGGGTCTTGTAGTTAATGACGATCGCAGTAGAAGGTGCGAGGAACTTGTACGCCCGCTCGATACCCACACCACCGCGATGCTTGCCGGCGCCACCAGTATCTTGGCGATAGCCGTAGCGCTCGATCATCATTGGCGCCTTGCTCTCCAAGATTTCTACTGGGTTATTACGGCAGCCTGGCTCAGTGACGTGCATGATGCCATCTTCGCCATCTGCACCTGAGTGTGCGCCCATACCTACAGCGTCGTTAGTCGCTTCAAGCCACCAAACACCGTTACGTGGATTAACACCAAGAGCCATGACGTCGCAGACATCGCCACCGCTACAGGCAGGTACGACATCGGGAAGACCTTGCGCAAGCGCCTTGGTCACAACTTCAGGTGCCAGCAATCCGGTCCACAATGTAAATGTAGGCATCGGTGGTGTGGCATGCATCAAGGAACCCTCAGTAGTGAGGATCTCTAGGTTGCGGAAGTTACCGGCACAGATATTGCTATCTGGTGTGGTGAGCGATTTGAAGGCCAAACGAGATGCCGCAAAGGTGCCACCGATTGGAAGGTTGATCGGTCCCGCTGCGCCCTTGTTAGTGCCGCGCCAGTCGATGATCATGCGATCATCTTCGACGGTGACAATGACCTTCATCTCCACGAGCTCATCAGTAACGACGCCATCGGAGTCGAGGAAGTCTGATGCGCTCCAGGTGCCCTTAGGAAGACGAGCAACGGCGGCGCGGGAAAGGCGCTCGCCGTGTTGATTGATCTCTTCCATGGCTTCTACTACAGAGTCGAGACCAAACTTCGCCACGATCTCCTTCAAGCGCACATCGCCGGTGTGAACCGCCGATACCTGTGCTTGAAGATCACCGATGGTGCGTTCTGGGAATCGACTGTTGAAACGGATGATGTTGAAGATGTCGTCGCAGATAACACCTTGATCGTAAATCTTTGAACATGGGAAGAAGATTCCCTCTTGCGACATATCCGTGGAGTCGAGTACGTATCCGGCATCCTTCTGCTTAAGGTCAAGCAAGTGGACGCGGCACGAAGAGAAGCCGACCAACTTGTTATCTACCAAGATCGGCGTGAAGACCAACGCATCGAGCGTGTGGGCAGCGGACCAGTAAGGGTAGTTAAGCAAGTAAACATCGCCACTCTTGAAGTTCTCGCGGCCCACGAACTCGATGCCCTTTTGCACACCGAAGTCATTGGCGCCGGAGAAGATTGCGATACCAGGGGCTTCTGCGATGCAGTTGCCATCGACATCGTGCAAGCTGATGCCGTAATCGTGGATTTCGTAAACGATGGTGTTGTACGCAGTGCGGCAGAGGTTACGTGCCATCTCGTTGCACGCAGACAACATGCTGTGCCGAATAACTTCAACGGTAATTGAATCGATCATGTTAGTTCGCCTTTGCCACGTGAATGATGATTTCGCCGTACTTGCCAAGCTCAGCACGATCACCGGCATGGAAGACGGTGGTCGCTGTGTGTTCGTTGACGATGGCTGGACCTTCGATGGTGTCACCGAATTGCAAGTCATCACGGTCATAGAGTGAGTAAGGCGCACGCTTTCCGCCGCCTACATATACCTGGCGGGTGCCAGTAGGGGTAGGTACGCGGCCAGCTTGCTTCGTGAGCACTGGAAGTACTGGTGCATCTACTTCACCGCGAGCCGAGAAACGAAGCGATACCAACTCGATTGGGTCTGGCATCGTGTGGCCGTAAGCCTTCTCATGTGCTTCGCTGAAGACCTCGCGCATATGAACAATTTCCGCGTCATCGATCTTCTCAGAAACCGGAAGCGTCACGCTGTGCTCTTGTCCGGAGTAACGAAGATCCATGTACTGCGTGAAGTGTTGTTCCTTAGCGGAGAAGCCTTCATTATCGAGCGCTGCCTTTGCTTCGCTACGCATCTCTGCGAAGTCTGCATTAATGATCGAAAGATCAGCAGTGTCGAGCCCAGTGATGCGGGTGCGTGAGAAGTCGTGCTGCACGCTAGCCATCAACATTCCGAAGGCCGAGAACGCACCTGGCCCTGGAGGCATGATGACTGTTGGGATGTTGAGTTCGCGAGCCACATCAACACCGACCAAGCCACCGCCACCTCCGAAGGAGAGGAGTGCGAAGTCTGCAGGAGTGTGTCCGAGCTCTACCGTAATCGCGCGAACTGCGCCGACGATCTTGATGGTAGAGATACGGATAACGCCACGGGCCACTTCATCAATATCCATACCGAGCTTGTCGGCATTGACCTTGAGAGAGCCTTCAGCGAGTTCCTTGTTGAGAACGAGTGTTCCTGCGAGCGCGTTCTCGTTTCCGAGGTAGCCCACATGAAGTGCGGCATCGGTGAAGGTAGCTTCCTTGCCACCGTTGCCGTATGCAGCTGGTCCTGGATCGGCACCTGCGCTTGCTGGTCCTACTTGAAGGTGGTTGCCCTCATCGATCCAGACGAGCGAACCGCCACCGGCGCCGATCGTGTGAATGTAGAGAGAGGACAAGTTGATAGGAAGGCCTTCGAAGGATGCATCGAAGTAGGTAAGTGGCTCGCCATCGACCACGAGAGAAGCATCAAGTGAGGTGCCGCCCATATCGATGGTGATGAGATCGCCGCAACCGGTTGCCTTCGAAAACCATGCGGCACCAAGTACGCCGCCGGCAGGTCCGGAGAGGATGAGGTTCACCGGAGTCTCCTTAGAAGACTCGGCGGTCATAGCCCCGCCACCGGAGCGTGTCATCAAGAAGAGGCCGCTGAACTTCTTAGCAGTCAGCGACTCTTGCAACTTGCCGATGTACTTACGGACAAGTGGCTTGATGTAAGCATCGAGCACTGCAGTGCTGCTGCGCTCGTACTCACGAAGTTCACGCGAGAGTGAAGAAGAGACCGTTACTTCGATCTCTGGTGCGACTTCGCGCATGATCGCAGCCATTTTCTGCTCGTGTGCGGGGTTCACATACGAGTGGAGGAAGACAATGGCAACGGATTGCACGCCGAGTTCAATGAATTGCTTGGCGACAGCGCGCGCAGCGTTCTCATCGAAGGCCTTAACAACTTTGCCTTCGAAATCGAGGCGCTCGGGCAATTCCAGGATGTGTTGGCGTTCCACCAAGCTCTTTGGCTTGCGGTACTTCCAGTCATACATCGGAATGCGATCAGTGCGACCGAGCAAGTACACGTCACGGAAACCTTCCGTGGTGACGATGCCGGTCTTAGCTCCGCGACGCGTCAGGAGCGCGTTCAAGCCGAGCGTGGTGCCGTGGATGAAGTGCGAGACCGCTTCCAGACTCACACCCGATGCAGCGAAACCATTGAGTACACCTTGTTGTGGATCACTTGGTGTGGTGGGCACCTTGTCGAACTTCACATTGCCACTGCCACCATCAAGTGTGACGACGTCGGTAAACGTGCCTCCGACGTCAATTGCTACACGGGCGCTTTTCGCCATGAACTCTCACCTTTCCCAAAGAGATGCCGACCGAGCAGAAGAACATCGGCTGGCATGTGACATATTACTGAGGGGCTTTCTCCCATGACCAGGGGTAGGGAGGAAAGATTTCTCACCTTTCGATCTGACTTTCATGGCTCTACTTTGCTGCCTTCTTGACCGGGGACATCGCCAGCACGGCATCGATGGTTGTGTTGATGTGGTGCTCCATCACCCTGGCGACCGTCTCCAGATCCCGCTGCTCCATGGCATCGAGGATCTGGATGTGCTCAAATGATGAGGTCTCGAGCTGGCCGCTCTCCAAAATAAAGGGTAGGGCGTGGATCCGGGCGCGGGAACGGAATTGGTCGGCTACCTCCACCAACATGGGGTTTCCGGAGAGCTCCAGGATCCCGCTATGGAAGGTTCGGTCCGTCTCAATGAAGTTCATCAGGTCGTTCTGCACGGCAAACTCCTGGATCGCCACCGCGATCTCCCGGAGACGAGCCACCTGCTTCGGGGTGATCGCCTTGGCGATCTCCACCGTTACCCGAATCTCCAGCAGCAGACGAATCTCGGTC
>CAIPAI010000007.1 GCA_903863015.1 uncultured Actinomycetes bacterium | reverse complement strand
TCTGACCACCACGGTGAATTTGGCACACCTGTCTGAACAAAACCTTTCCAGTTTTGTAAATTACCGCCACTTGCAATTTCACAATTGTTTTCACTGGGACAAGCATAATCTACAGACCAATTCCACCAAGACGCTCCGTCATTATCTTGAAAGAATTTCTTGGCCCAAGGTTTATCAACGTGATTATAATAAATCGCATAAACCTCATCGGGTTGCTTAAAGTTTTTGAGCATATTAGATGCCAGGCTAAAGGCGGCAGTGGGATTAATTACGCTTGGTTTTGTATTCGGTCCTACTAAAATATTGAACTTAAATTTTGGTTGATAATTACTATCGATAAGAAGCAGACTCTTATTGAAGACATTTGTTGAAATCTCACCGTAGTTGGCCGCAATATTGTCCCAAGTTAAAACAATGGGAGTTGGTGTAGGGGTTGGCGTTGGAGTGGGTGTTGGAGTGGGTGTTGGAGTGGGTGTTGGAGTGGGTGTTGGAGTAGGTGTTGGAGTGGGTGTTGGAGTAAGCACCTGAGATGGGGTTGGCTTATCAACCTTGACGCCACTGCTCCACACCAACTTCTTCCCTGATTTAATGCAAGTGAAGGTCTTACTTAAATAGATCACTTTTTGGTTCAAAACTTTGCAGGAACCTCCGGGAGTGATTTTCTGAGCAGAAACGGCAGCCACCGGGATAAAGGCAACTGCAAGAGCAATTAATACACCTTTGGTTAGAACCCGCCTGATTCGCATTCATTAAGGATATATCCTCGCAGTGCGCCAAAGGGAATGGAATGAAGGGTAAATATCGAGTCCCTCACAGCCCGCTGAGCCGTAAACCTTGAAACCTTTCGCCACTATTTTTCTGTGGCAAGTGCAGTTTGAAAATTCCTAAGAATGTAAGGGGCGGCCTCGGCGTATAAATCACTCTTCGATTTACCAATCACCTTAAGAACCACTTGATCGTAACTTTGATTAACATTTAGGCTCTTTGCAATATTCCAATAAGCATCAAATCCATAGTTGGCGATGACCCATTCCCATAATTGAGTCCCGACGGTGTAGGCCCACACTGAACCTGCATCATTGTCATTCGACTCGGAGGTCTTCAGCATCTGGAGTACCTCTTCGACATTGGTCGGGATACGCCTTACTGACGTGGGTCCCCCGCCATAGTTATCTTTGATCTTTCGGTAAAGTTCATCTTGATACCATCCGATATTTGGAAGAGAAAGTCCGATTCCAAATAAGTAACCGCCGCCTTCAGTGAAGTTGTATGCGACCAAAGAGTCCCTCACACCCATCACACCATTCTTCGTCCAAAATAGATCTTGAATGCTGTGAGTAAATTCGTGCGTTAAGTTCGTGGGGTCCCAAGCAGTCACGTTATGGGAACTCGGAAAAACAATCACATACCCCACTTGCCCAGAATTTTCGCCAGAGCTCATTACGTGAGCCCCGGCTACTCCACTTCGCCATCCGCAATTCAGAATCCCCTGGTTCTTCGGATCTGAATAAGTAGCCATAATCCACTTCATATCTGCAGCGTTCATGAAGTTTTTATCTTCAATCATTGAAGTACTTTTTTCAGTCAAAAATGATGCCTGGATCTGGCTTCCGCTCGGAAAGTAATCGCTCCAATAATCCAAAGTGGATGAGATCTGCTGTTGCAAGACAGTTAACTCGTCAGAAGGAAATCCATCCGCTACATGAGCATTGACCTTAGTGACACTTTTCTGAACAGGTAAATGTCCACGGATGGCCTGATAGGCCTTCACTCTGACGGGATCAAACTCAGTAAGTGATCGAGTGTCAGAAGCACTATAGGACTTCTCTGGATAGAAGGAACGCTCCAATATTCCGCCGGTAAGGCGATAGTAAAAGCTTCCGCTGCCACACCCTTCCAAAGCAAGAGCGGGATCACCATCCTTCGGTCCTGTCTTAGGTACTGGTGTTGGCGTAGGTACTGGTGCTGGAGTAGGTACTGGTGCTGGAGTAGGTACTGGTGCTGGAGTAAGTACCTGAGATGGGGTTGGCTTAACGACCGCAACGCCCTTATTCCATACCAACTTCTTCCCTGATTTAACGCAAGCGTAGGTTTTACCTAAATAGATCACTTTTTGACTTAAAACTTTGCAGGAACCTCCGGGAGTGATTTTCTGAGCAGAAACGGCAGCCACCGGGATAAAGGCAACTGCAAGAGCAATTAATACACCTTTGGTTAGAACCCGCCTGATTCGCATTCACTAAGGATATGTGTGGGATCTTGGCCTGTCACGAGCCTTCCCCAAGATTGATGATGATTCTAATTCCGTGAGAGCACTCAGATTTTAAATAGCCACTTGGACAAGAGCCACAGAGCCAAAGCGATACTTGACGTCAGCAAGACTAAGACTGAAGAAACTAAGAGGTTTCCGTCTTCCATAAAGCGGGTGCCAATTACGCCAACCAAGGCGCCCGCAATGATTGCTATCCGATTATTGCGAACGACCTTACGCAGTAATTTCATATGAAGGCACCGTTAGCGGGATTGAATAACAACCTCGACGCGTTGGAACTCTTTCAGTTCCGAGTAGCCCGTGGTGGCCATCGCGCGACGAAGTGCGCCAAAGAGGTTCATGGAACCATCTGAAGTATGCGATGGTCCGAGGAGAATCTCTTCCATGGTTCCGACTGTCCCCACAAAGACCCGCTCGCCACGAGGAAGTTCGGCGTGATGCGCCTCGCTCCCCCAATGCCAACCCGCACCTGGTGCGTTTACCGCGCGCGCGAGTGGTGAACCCATCATCACGGCATCAGCACCGCAAGCAATTGCCTTAGCGATATCTCCCGAACGACCGACAGAACCATCGGCAATCACGTGTACATAACGTCCGCCAGATTCGTCGAGGTATTCACGACGTGCGGCAGAGACATCTGAGACAGCAGATGCCATCGGAACTGCAAGGCCAAGAACGGAGCGCGTCGTGTGCGCAGCACCGCCACCAAAACCGACAAGTACGCCTGCAGCGCCAGCCCGCATGATGTGGAGAGCTCCCGCGTATGAAGCCACGCCACCCACGATCACAGGTACTTCGAGCTGATAGATGTACTCCTTAAGATTCAGTGCCTCGCCGCCTTTAGCGACATGTTCTGCACTCACAGTGGTGCCTCGAATAACAAAGAGATCGGGATTTCCGGCAACTATCGCTTTATGGAATTGCCCTACCTGCGCGGGAGAAAGTGCCCCGGCAACAGTGACACCAGCCGCGCGTATCTCTTTGAGGCGTTCGGTAATCAATTCAGCTTTGATGGGTGCTTTGTATATCTCTTGCATGCGACGAGTGGCGTCTTCTTTTTCAAGACCAGCGATCTCGTCGTAGAGCGGCATGGGGTTTTCATAACGCGTCCATAGACCTTCAAGGTTAAGCACACCAATTCCACCAAGTTTGCCTACTTCGATTGCGGTTTCGATCGACATGACCGAATCCATCGGCGCTGCAAGCAATGGAAGCGAGCACTTGTATGCATCGATCTGCCAATTGATCGAAATCTCTTCGGGGTCGCGAGTACGGCGGCTCGGCACGATGGCAATATCGTCGAAAGAGAACGTTTGGCGAGCGCGCTTGCTCCGGCCAATCTCGAGTTCAGACATGTGTGCTCCCTTTATCGCGAGTGGTAGTTCGGTGCTTCGACGGTTAATTGAATATCGTGCGGATGACTCTCTTTAAGCCCAGCAGCGGTGATTTGAATCAGGCGCCCATGCTCTTGAAGGTAGGGAATTGTTTGCGCACCGGCATAGCCCATGGCCGATCGGAGGCCACCGACGAGTTGATGTGCCACTGCCGAGACGGGCCCACGGAAAGGCACCTGACCTTCGACACCTTCTGGAACAAGTTTATCTTCGCTCAATACATCATCTTGAAAGTAGCGGTCCTTCGAGTAAGACTTTGCGCTCCCCCGTGTCTGCATGGCACCGAGTGAACCCATTCCGCGATAACTCTTAAATTGTTTGCCATTAATAAAGATCAATTCGCCAGGAGACTCTTCGCAACCAGCGAGCAGCGACCCCACCATGACAGTGTCGGCACCGGCAACGATCGCCTTTGCGATATCGCCGGAGTATTGAAGACCACCATCACCAATGACAGGAATACCGGCAGCATGAGCCACTCGCGCAGCTTCCATGATGGCAGTCACTTGTGGAACACCCACACCTGCAACGACGCGGGTAGTACAAATGGATCCAGGTCCGACTCCGACCTTGACAGCATCGACGCCGGCAGCGATCAGGGCCTGTGCACCGCGCCGGGTAGCCACATTGCCGCCGACTACTTCGATACTCGAATTCGACTTGATGCGTTTGATGGCATCGAGCACCGCCATCTGATGGCCGTGTGCAGTATCGACGACGAGTACATCGACTCCGGCTTCGATGAGTGCCATCGCGCGCTTGAAACCATCTTCGCCTACACCCACCGCAGCGCCTACACGCAAGCGGCCAGAATCATCTTTCGTGGAGAGCGGGTACTTGTCGGCCTTCGTGAAATCTTTCACAGTGATGAGGCCTTTGAGTCGCCCACGCTCGTCAATAAGCGGAAGTTTTTCAATTTTGTGATCACGAAGGAGCGCCATCGCATCTTCTGAACTGATGCCGACGTGACCGACGATGAGAGGCATGCGCGTCATTACTGAACTGACCGGCTTTGAGAAATCTGTTTCGAAGCGCAGATCGCGATTGGTCACGATTCCAATGAGCTCCCCATCACCTTGCACAACTGGCAAACCGGAAATGCGGAAACGTCCGCAGAGCGAATCCATCTCAGCAAGAGTGGCATCTGGCGAAATGGTGACCGGCTGGGTGATCATCCCGGCTTCGCTGCGCTTCACGAGATCGACATGACTACATTGATCTTCAATTGAAAGATTGCGATGAATAATTCCGAGGCCACCTTGGCGAGCCATTGCAATCGCCATGCGAGATTCCGTGACGGTATCCATGGCCGATGAGACAAGCGGAATTCGTAGCGTGATGGAGTTCGTGAAGCGCGTAGTGGTATCTACTTCGCTAGGCACTACATCGCTGGAATCTGGAAGCAGGAGTACGTCGTCAAAAGTGAGGCCTAGGCCCACGACTTTCTCGTCTTCGTTCACGTTCGCCCTCCCCACCTCAACTGGGCCACTTATATAGGCCAAGCCTACTGGGGAATTGAACGCTCCTCGCAGCCCGCGTCAGAGGCCGAGTGGGCCGCCAATGAGGCTGAGGGCCTCCTTTAGGGAGCGCGCATGGGTAGCTCCCGCGGGGTGCACGATCTCGGCAAAACCTGGGCCGCCAGTGACAATCCTTGGCGCCGGTCTAATGGAAGGGAAACACGAGAAATCGAGGAGGCGGGCACTCTCGCAACTCTGGGACCAGATGAAAACCGCAAGTGGCCCATTCTTCGCCATCACCGCAGCGAGCGCACGCGATGGCGTTCTTGCTCCTAACAAGTGTGTGGCTACCGACTTCTCTCCAAGCGCTGCAGCAAGTGCATAAAGCGGAAGAACGTGTAACTCCTCTGGCGCCGCCGATAACAAAATAGGGCGCTTATTTATTGGCGTTTTCACCTGCGCCAACTCACCAAACACATCCATGAGTAATGTTGAAAGCGAATGCTCCATCACAATCGCGTCATCGCGTTCCTGCCACTCTTCGCCAATTTCACGAAGGAGCGGTGCAATTGAGTGGTGCCATGTAGCAATCACGCCGTTCCGCTTCAATTGCGTGCGCAAGGTTTCGCGAATGTAACTCATATCAAGTGCGTGCAATGCCACTAAGAGCGGTGCTAATGAATCATCAAGCTCAGCGGCAGACTCTTTGGCAGGCACATCAGCCGAGTCAGTGTGGGTAAGCGGCAGCGGGTCACCTGCCAGGGCTCGCTGCGCTGCATCACCTGGCGCGATTCCAGCAGCAATGAGCCGGCGCATCATTTGCAGGCGCGAGAAGTCTTCCTCCGAGTACCTTCGGTGGGCGCCTGCGGAGTGATCTCCGGGCCCCAGGCCGTAGCGGCGGTCCCACGTCCGCAGGGTTGCGGGGGCGATTCCAAGGCGTCGGGCGACGGCGGCTACCGTGAATTGGCTCACCACAGCCCCCCTTTTACGCTCGATATGTCCGAAGTAGAAGCATTCTCGCGCTCAATTTCCGGAAACGCGACTCGAAATACGGCGTGTTGAAGAACATATGGCTTGAATAACTTATGGCGCGATTGTAGAGTGAAGGAAGAAGAAGCGAAGGAGTGCAGATGACTGAGGTATCAAGACTTCCAGGGCCAGTGGCAGACCGCTGGGATTGGCAGATGCAGGGCCTCTGCCGCGAGCTGCCTACGGAGATGTTCTTCCATCCGGAAGGCGAGCGCGGACCCCGTCGTCGTAATCGCGAGATGGCAGCAAAGGCAGTCTGTAACACCTGCCCAGTACTCGCCCAATGCCGCGCACATGCACTAGCCGTTCGCGAGCCTTACGGAATTTGGGGCGGGCTTTCTGAAGAAGAGCGCGAGTCGATTATCGGTCGCCGTCTCTCTTCTGCTTCTTAACTAACTCTTATCCCGCCTGGACCAGGCATCTGCGCCCACTGCGGTCAAAATAACTGCGCCTTGGATAATGCGTTGGTAGACCGGATCGACACCATTGAGGTTGAAGCCGTTCACGATAAACGCGATGAAGAATACGCCGACGACGCTGCGCCAAATTGCACCAGATCCACCAGCGATAGAAGTTCCACCTACTACCACAGCAGCAATAACTGAAAAGATGATGCTGAAGTCATCTGATGCTTGCGCTGTAACGCTGCGAATGGAATTGAGTGTTCCAGCAAGTCCGGCACCAGCACCAGCTAATACGAAGGCCGCCACGACAACTCGATTGGTGCGCACACCTGCGAGGCGAGCTGCTTCGAAGTTGCCACCGACGCTGAAGATATAGCGACCGAAACGTGTGCGATCAAGCAAAATCCAAGCAATCGCAATGACCAAGAAGGCGATCCAGGTGGCACTGGTGAGCCCGAGAATGTGAGTGGTTGCAACCTTGCGCATATTTATGTCAGTAACGCGCAAGATCGTTCCATCACTCACCAAGTAAGCAATGCCAAAGAAGATGAAGGAAGTGGCCAAGGTCGCGATGAATGAATTGATTTTGCCATAGGCCACGATGACGCCGTTCAGCAATCCCGTGATCAGCCCCACCAAGATGCCGGCAAGGAGAGTCAGCCAGGCAGAGTTAATGTTGTTCTGTACGCGAAGCGCCACCAACGGAGCCAGAATATAAATGGCACCAAGGCTCACGTCGAACCCACCGGAAATCAAGGCGATCGTGGTGAATGCAGCCACAATCAAAACCACGGATTGTTGATCCAGGATATTTCTTAAGTTATCGATGGAGAGAAACGCATCAGTGCTAGCGGAGAGGAAGATGAAGACCAGAATCGTCACCCAGACAATGGCGTACTTCGACAAAAGCGATTTAACGTTCACGCTCTTTGAAGCGGTATCTACAGTTGTCATGACGCCAACCCTTCTCGTTGCTTTGTGGAGAATGCCGCCGCCACGACCGCACTCTCACTTATTTGATCCCCTACTAGTTCAGCCACAATCTTTCCGGTCTGCATCACGATGACTCGATGCGCTAGACCCACCACCTCATCAAGCTCTGATGAGATCACCAAGACAGCCATGCCTTTTGAGGCCAAATCAACCATCAATTCATAGATGGCCCGCTTGGAACCCACATCGACACCGCGCGTAGGTTCATCCGCAATGAAGAGCGTGGGCGCTCCTGCAAGAGAGCGAGCAAAAAGTACTTTCTGCTGGTTACCACCTGAGAGCGAGCGCACTGACATTTCTGAACTGAGCGCGCGAATCCCCGCAGCTTGGAAATTCTCAGAGACCAAGGAATTCTCTTGGCGGCGCTTCATCAGCACACTGCTTAACTTCTTCAGATAAGGCAGAGCGATGTTTTCTCGAATGGGGCGATCAAGAATGAGACCTTGATCTTTGCGCGATTCTGGAATCATCGCGATGCCATTTGAAATTGCGGTGGCAGGGTGAGAAATTTTGATGGTATTTCCTTGCAACTTCACTTCACCAGAATCAATGGGATCAGCGCCATATATCGCGCGCGCTACTTCACTGCGTCCCGAACCCACCAACCCAGCGAGCGCCACGATCTCTCCGGCGCCTACCGTGAAAGAGATGTCTGCGAACTGAATACCACGAGTGAGGCCAGAAACTTCCAGCACCGGTGTTGGTGAGGCCGGCGGATGCTTTGCCGGGAAGGCATCTCCGGCTTTTCGACCGGTCATCGCCTCAACAAGTGAGTCGTGTGTTTCGTCCGAAGGCTTAGAAGTACGAATGATCTTGCCATCTCGCATGATGGTGATCTCGTCAGAAACATCGAGGACATCACCTAGGAAGTGCGAGACAAAGATGATGGTCTTACCTTGATCGCGCAAAGAGCGCATCACCGTCTTGAGTACCGCAGTCTCTTCTACAGAGAGTCGCGCAGTGGGCTCATCCATCACGATGACTTCGGCGTTTCGAGCAAGCGCGCGCAGGATCTCCACTTTCTGCTGATCGCCGATTGAAAGCGCCGACACTGGTCGGTCATTAGGAACGGTGATTCCAGATGTATTTGTTAATTCTTCGAAGCGATCTTTGATAACCCCACGCCGCACCCATGGGCCGGCGTGATCTTCGATTCCTAGATAAACATTGTCGGCAGCAGTTCTGGAAGGGACCAATGAAAGTTCCTGGGCAATGATGGTAATACCTCGAGAAAGAGCATCGCGGGGCGAGCCGATTGTGACGGCTTGCCCCGCGAGCTCAACTTCCCCGGAATCGAGTTGGTAGACACCGGAAAGAATTTTTCCAAGCGTCGACTTACCAGCTCCGTTCTCTCCAATGAGAGAGTGAATAGTGCCAGAAGCGATCTTGAGGTTGACGCTATCTAGGGCAATAGTCGCGCCAAAGCGCTTATTTATCCCACGAACCTCAAGATCCACTTCGGCATCATTCCGTTCTTTTAGCAGGTTCTATTGAGCAAGTACTGCCGTGCGGGTGGGATTATCCAGCCCACTCTGCAGTGAACTTGTCGACATTCTCCTTGGTCATCAAAGCCTCATCAGCGACAGCGGTTGCTGGATCAATTCCACCAGTCACCTTGCCACTCTTAAGAGCTTCAACCATGGCGTTCATCAAGAGCTTGCCTTCAGTTGCAGGAGCGCCGAAGACGTCACCGAACCAAGTACCAGCCTTGACGCCATCGACTGCTGCTTGTGATCCACCGAGACCGATGAGCTTGGCAGTCTTGCCAGCATCGGTAAGGGCGAGGATCGCACCTTGCATTGACTGATCAGAGCCGATAACAACATCGAACTTCTTGGTCTTCTGCATGATGTCAGCAAGTGACTTCTGCGCGACGTCTGGGCCGAGGTACTTGCCTTCGCCTTCAGCAACAACCTTGATTGCTGGGTTTGCAGAAATTACTGAGTCAAAGCCTTGCTTCAATGCGTTATCAAGAGGGATGCCCTTGATTCCGTAGAGGTAAACGACGTTGCAAGGGGTGAGACCTTCGCAAGCCTTGAGGGTGAGCTTGCCAAGACGCTCGCCTGAGCGAAGTGGTGCGGCAAGAACTGATACTGAAGGACCATCAAATTGTGGATCCGAAGTATCAAGCTTTGTTCCAACGATCTGGTTCAAGATACCTACCTTGAGACCCTTCGCAATTGCTGCTTGAAGGTCAGGAATGATTCCGGCACCGTCTACAGAAGCAATGATGATTGCCTTGTACTTACCGGAAGCGATGATGTCTTGAACTTGCTTGCCTTGCTCGCCTGGCTTGAACTGAGCATCGAACTCAGTGATCACCATATTGTTCTCTGCTGCAATGGCATCCATTTCCTTCTTAGATGCTTGCAACCAAGTATTTGCTGAGCTGGCCGAGAGGTACGCAATCTCGGTCGCTGGCTCGGCTGGGGCAGCCGCTGCTTCGCTCGATGAGCTAGAGCTGCTGCAACCGGTGAGAGCAAGTGCTGCAATCACACCGCTCACTGCAACCATGCCGACTAGACGGCGGGTTGAACGTGCCATTTCTCCTCCTTAACGAGCGCCCGTGCGGGCGCAATCCAGGGATGTTCCAACGTAAGAGTAGGAGCGAGGCGGGGCTGGCGATAGGGGCAATACGCCCAAATTCGAACCTATTCCTAGGCTAGACGCACATTTCACGGGAGTAGGGGGGCTCTGAAGCGCCTACGAGCGCTTCAATTTGACCACCCGACAGGCCAATTGGACCGCCAGGCGCTCGTCCGGATCATCGAGATTGACGGTCAAGAGCGAGCGAATCTTCTCGATTCGGTTGAGCACAGTGTTGCGATGGATCCCGAGGCGGGCGGCGGTCTCAGTCGGTGACGATTGATTGTCGAGGTAACTCTCTAGGGTGAGAATCAACTCTCCGTCGTGATCAGCCTCTAAGGCATTCGCGAGCAGCGTCTGCGCGAATTCCGCGAAATTATCGGAGGCATACCAACCCAGCAAAATACGACGAACACCCATCTCGTCAATGTGTTGCACAGCAGATGCTTGTCCACTTGCTTGCGCGATGGTGCACGCCTCTTTGGCTTCGGCAAGGCTCGTACGTAAACCAATGACTCCTTGGTAAGGACGACCGATTCCCATATGCAAGCGGATACCAGGCGACGTAGGAATCAATCGCGTGAGCGCTGAACTGAGATTTTCGACGATCTTTGCGTATGACTTTGATTGCGGTTCATCTTTTTCGACAAACCAACCAGACCAGCCATCGGGACGTTCAATGATGGGGCCTTTCACGCCAACCGCCTGGAGTGCGCGAGCCAATTCATCGGAGCCGTTAAGGATGCGTTGCGGATCAACTTCACCGGAGACCTGTAAGTGGAAGGCCGTGCACCAACCATCAACTTGCCAACCCAAGATTCCGAGTTGCTCGGTGAGTGCCGGTTCTATCCGATCCTTGGTTGCGGTCACGGCGTTGAGTATGCCCAGTCGGAAACGGGCATCGCGTTCACGCTCAAGGCGATCGGCCACCAAAATCGTGGCGATAAACCACGATGCAACTGCAAGAACCTCACTTGCCGACGACGAACGACTCGATGATGGCGACTTAAGGCGAAGCGCTAACCAGAGAGTGGGCTTTTCACGTGGCGCCAGAGAGAGCGGTTGAGCAAAGAAAACGAAGTCGCCTTCACGTTCAGAAGTAGGAACTTCCATGATCGGTAACTGAAGCGGTCCTTCGAAATCTTTGGGTGTCGCACTGGAAACAACTGTGCCATCGGCACCCAGAAGGGCAGTGGATCCTTGCAACACACTTGCCAATACCCGAAGCGCGTCCTCGATCGAACCACCACGAGGAATTTTGCGAAGCTGAGTGAGGGCTTGGAGGATCGCATCGCTGCGCACCAAGAAGGGCAAGCGAACTATACGGCGAATATCATCGGCAAGCCTCAATGATTCAACCTGCGAAATGGTGATCAAAGGAATTCGTAACTTATCTGAGAGCCGTGTCGCCGGTAGCCCAATTCTCATTGCCGGTGAAACCAGCACTATTCCGCTGGCCTTTCCATCGGCCGCAGCCCTGAGCGCGATATCTACTTGATAAGTGTCAGTGCTTAACGAAGATGCATCAAAGATGAGAAGTCGATTCTCCATGGTGGCGATTTCATCTTCTACCTGAAACGAATTGAAAACATCGACATCTTCAACTACGCGATCTATGCCTTCCGCACCGCTAACCAAGACCGCATCAGCGAAGAGGTCGGTAGCCAGCAATTGCCGAAGCGAGGTAGTGGCAGGATCCATCACAGAATCCATCGCACACCCCCTTTACCCGTCGCTATTTCTCCGGAAGGTAGGAGTCTAACTTTGTCGCCATGGTTTTCCAGGCGACATCTTGCCCAGCAGCTTCTCCCAGCCGCGCCGTGAGCGCCGGACCCAAATTCGCCAGATCAGCCGGGCGATCCAGCCCGCCAACAAAAGGCCAACTATCGAGCGGAGTGAGCGCGCCACCCAGGATCGGATCGCAATGGCCCATGAGATCCTTCATAAAATCTAAGCCAAGGGCCACGCTTTGGGAACCGATCATGTTGACTGCATATTCCGCATGATCCAAATAGCTCTCCACGGTAGGCGTCTTCGAAAGAAATTCACCGAAACCGTTCAGCGCCACAAAACCACCGGATGCGGCGACCGCCTTCAACTGCGCGTCGCGGAGATTGCGTGGGTGATCACGTAATTCAAAGCAAGAAGAGTGACTCGCAATGAAAGGCTTCTTAGCCACTTCATTCACGTGCCAAAAGCCATTCTCTGAAAGATGGCTAATGTCGAGCACAATTCCTAATCGCTCCAACTCGGCAACCGCTTGCACACCGAGTGCGGTGAGCTTGCCGCCGGTATCGCGTTCTCCCACGCCGTCGGCCATCATCGTTCGCCGATTCCATGAGAGCGACATCATGCGTACACCCATACGATGGAAGACATCAACAACTTCGAGGCTGCTCCCCATTCCTTCGGAACCTTCGAGGGCAAGAATAAGAGCAATCTTCTTTTCAGACATTGCCTTCGCAATATCGCCACGGTTAAGACAAATTGCCACATCTGACTTGTATTTTTCTTCGATCTTCCAGGCACATTCAAGAAGGAGGAGGGTGCGGCGCAGCGCGCCTTCACCAATGAATTGTTCTTCCACATAAACCGGTAGAACCTGGAGTGCTACTCCCCCCGCTTTGAGTTGGGGTAACCAGAAATCACCGAAAGGATCTGCGATTCCGCGCTCCTGTTGGTGGAGCACACCAAGCAAGAGGTCGTTATGGCAATCGGCCATTGGCATCAAATTCTGGGCCATCGCGTCATCCTCCTGAATTCATCCTGCAGACTGATATCTCGATGTTATCCCTGCTGTGCCCGCTTGAGTACCGCATCCAATGCGCCACTTTCCATAAAGAGCGATGCACGCGTCATCACTTTGCCATCGGCGGTAACGACCGAAACGCCACGCACATCGAGTTCGCCGAGCTCTCCGGCAACCGTCGGCGCCGGAGTTCCGCGCATGCTCCATAAGACAGTTACTCGGTCACCGGCTTCGATCATCTCCAGAATCTCGCGCCGGTAATCGGGGTAACACGCATACAACTCATTCATAGCAATTGCATCTGCTTCCGCAGAAGCCACTTCGGCAGCGCCATTGATCTCCACGTAAAGATCATGAGCTACGTAACGACCAGTACCCTCAGAGTCTTTACGATTCTCTGCCTCGTTATAACGTCGGTAAATCTCTGCAGCTGTGAGATGTTCCGACATTTTCTCCCCTGACGTAAGTGCGCTTAGTGTATTGCGAGTGGTCCGGCAGCCTTGACTTGGACGCGACAGCCTTGACCAGGCAAGTAACTCATCGGCACTTCAACCACAGAGGTGATGCGTACGTGGTCGATGTCAGCACCAGCGCGAATTGCCGCCTCAGTCGCCAAGCGCTTTGCATCATCGAGACATGCATCACGGCCCTCGGCTTCATAGCGATAGACGCGATCGACAGCTCCGGAAGCTTCCGCAATGGCAGCACCGAAAGCATTTGCTACCGAGTGATGTGCCGGGCGGATAACGCCGGCAACTCCTGGGATGTTGTCAGGTACCAAGTGCGAACCTCCACCCACCGCAATAAGTGGAAGGGAGGTGCGGCTGGCCTTCATGCGATCGCAGAGGATTTGTACTTGCTCATCAACCCACGCGAGCGCAGCGGTGACGGTGGCATCTTTGACGCCGGAGACCTTCGAAGCATCACCGAAACCTTCGAGGCGACCGCCCTTGGTGGAAATGTCAGAGAGCGTGAGTGTGGAACCACCGGTGATAAGTGCTTCGGTGACCACGCGATAGCCCACTGAGTCTGGACCGACGCGAACTCCGCCATCCTCTTCGCGAACGATGGTGCCGCCGCCGAGACCAATCGAAATCAAGTCCGGCATACGGAAATTCGTGCGCACTCCGCCAACTTCAACGGCGGCAGAAGACTCGCGAGGGAAGCCATCAATCAAAATTCCAACGTCGGCCGATGTGCCGCCTACGTCGATAACCAAGGCATCAGAGAGTTTGGCAAGCGCACATGCGCCGCGCATCGAGTTAGTGGGACCAGACCCCACTGTGAGAATTGGCAAGCGGATCGCTTCTTCAGCTGTCATCAAAGTGCCATCGTTTTGTGTGAGGTATGAGTCCACTTTGAGACCATGGCTGAGAAGCGCGCTCTGGAAGCCGTCGACTACGCGCTTAGCTACGCCAAAGAGTGAGGCATTCAAGATGGTGGCGTTTTCGCGCTCAAGCAGGCCAATTGCGCCTACTTGATGAGAGAGTGAAGCTGCGTAATCTTCACCGAGCTCTTCAGCGATGATTGCTGCAGCCCGCAACTCTTGCTCGTAATTTGCGGGAGCAAAAGCACAACTGACTGCAATCGCGTTCACTACGCCCTTGCACTTCTGCGCAAAATCACGAACTGCTTGTTCATCTAACGGCGAGATCTCGCTACCGTCGTACTCGTATCCACCCTTGATGATGGCAGACGGCCCAATAACGGTGGCGTGCAGATCTTTTGGCCAAGCCGCACCTGGACGAATAGCCAGGGAGGAAGGGGCCGCCAGGCGCAGTACGCCCACCTGTTGTAGGTCCTTGCGTTGAATAATGGCGTTTGCTGGATGAGTAGTGCCGAGCATCGCCTGCTTAATGTGGCTCTTGTCGATGCCCTCAATGACGGCCTTGAGGGCCGCCGCAATGCCATCTGATGGATCGAGTGTGGTGGCAGCCTTCGTGCTTGCAAGCACGTTGCCATCTTGATCGACCACAACAGCGTCGGTGTTGGTTCCACCTACGTCAATACCTATACGTAGACGACTCATTTTCTGGCTCCTTCCATCGGCGTATAAGGGACGTCATAACCAAATGCTTTGGGTCCTACGAGTTCGAGCATGCCCTCTTGGTGCCACTCCGGTGCACAAGGTAGACCAATAACGTCTACCCGTTGGCCGAAAGCGAGAGTCTCGGTAGTGATGGGTTGCGCGTTCTCATGATCGAGAATGCAAATCAGATCTGGAGTTGTGACTACCGGCTTTCCGTCTTCAAAAGCCATGAGGAGCTCGTTCTGAATCTCGATACGCATCGTGCGAGTGGGATCCGTAAGGTGCTCAATGACCAGAGTGCCCTTTGCAAATCCTTCTGTGGTGCGGCGATCGATATCAATCACCTTTCCGGAGAAGTACTTCTGCCCGCCAGAAAATTCTAGGAAGGCATCGTAAGCACCAGCTTCACCACGTTGCACGGCAGATAACTTGCGCCCCAAATCGACGCAGTAAGACATAGAACCTTGAATACCAAACTCTCGCACCTGCTTCACCGTCATCGGGTAGCACGAGATTCCGTTAGCCATTCCAAGTTGCATCACCGAGGCGCGCGCTAACTTCTCAGCAACTTGATTAGTAGTCGTTTGAAAGACCACCACGTTTCCTTTTTCATCTGCGACGCTCATCGGCGATGCTGGAATTCCAGCAAGGGTAAAGACAGTCATTTCAATTTGTGGGAAAGCCCGACGCATGGAGTCTGCATCAATCACAGGCAGACCCATTTCTGCAGCGACGGCAATCGGAATAAGTGTGTTCATGCCACCCACTTCGATCGGCATGATGGCGACTGGCTTCTTACCTAGATATGCGGCAAGTGAATTCACGCACCCCACAAACTCTGGCCCGGCAGGGACCTTCTCCGAAATCACCGTGGGGGCACCAATAACCGCGGTGGTAAGTACTAAGCCATCTGGATCTAATTCATCGGGCGAAGCGATCATGACGGAGCCGAAATCTTCCATAGCTTGGCGCACCATCAAGCGGGCGATATAGGGATCCCCACCGCCGCCGGCGCCAAGCAAGGTTGCCCCCAGCACCATGTCATCGAGATCCTCAAGGGTTAATTCGCGCATCTGCCACTCCTTTGATCCAGCTGACGATCCAGTCGAGCCCCCATCAGGGGGCCTAGAGGGCGACGGTAGGGCTTATCGGCAGCGGTGCCAATGGGCGCACCGCCCACCATTTCCAGAAGATAGGGACGTTTGGCACAGTAGGTCGCGCTCATAGCTCCCTTAGCCCCGGAACTCGGAGATGGGGATATAGGGCACTTCATAGCCGAAAGCTGTAGGGCCAACCAGTTCGAGCATCCCCGGTTGGTGCCATTCGGGAGCGCACGGCAAACCGACCACATCGACACGTTGGCCAAAGGCCAGGGTCTCCGTGGTGATCGGTGCGGCATTCTCGTGATCGAGGATGCAGATCAAATCTGGGGCGGTAATGATGGGGCGACCATCTTCGAAGGCGATCAAGAATTCGTTTTGAATTTCGATACGCATAATTCTGGTGGGGTCATTCAAATGTTCGATGACGACAGTGCCGCGCGCAAAGCCTGCAGTAGTCCGTCGATCGAGATCGATGATCTTGCCGGAGAAGACTCGCTTACCTTCTGCAAAATCTAAGAACTGATCGAAGGCGCCTCGTTCGCCGCGTTGCACTGCAGAGAGTTTGCGCCCGAGATCAACGCAATAAGTCATGGAACCTTGAATACCGTACTTCGCCACTTCGGCAACAGACATGGAATATGCAGACATTGCAGCAGACATTCCAAGTTCCATTACGGTTGCGCGTGCGAGCTTTTCGGCAACTTGATTTGAAGTCGTATTGAAAACCACGACATTGCCCTTGATATCGGCCATCGCCATCGGCGTTGCTGTAATTCCAGCCAAAGTGAAAGTTGTCATTTCAATTTGTGGAAAAGCCCGTCGCATCGAATCAGCATCGATAACCGGTAAACCCATTTCGGCGGCCGCCGCCATCGGGATCAGCGTATTGAGACCGCCCACCTCAATTGGCATGATCGCCACTGGTTCTTTACCTAGATACTTTGCGAGCGCGCGGGCCGCACCAACAAACTCCGGGCCAGCGGGCGGTTTTTCCGCGATCACTGTGGGCGCTCCAATACCAGCAACGGTAACAACCAAGCCATCAGGATCTAGCTCGCTTGGTTCGACGATTTGTATTGCTCCGTAGGTTTCCATCGCTTGATGCACCATCAAGCGCCCAATGTACGGATCTCCCCCGCCACCAGCGCCAAGAAGCGTGGCACCTAAGGCCATGTCATCTAGGTCAGCCAAATTTAATTCACGCATGCGATCCCTCTACAGGTCGGTATTCCACTTCGTAACCAAAGGCTTTTGGCCCTACCAGTTCTAGCATTCCCTCTTGATGCCACTCAGGTGCACATGGCATTCCAACAACATCTACCCGTTGCCCAAAGTTCAAACCTTCAACCGTGATGGGTTGCGCATTCTCATGGTCAAGCACGCAGATGAGATCAGGCGTCGTGACCACGGCTTCATCGCCGTCATAAGCGATGAGGAATTCGTTCTGGAAATCCACGCGCATTTTGCGAGAGGGATCCTTAAAGTCTTCAATTACAAGAGTGCCACGAGCGAAACCGCCAGTGGTGCGGCGGTCGAGGTCGATGATTTTTCCGGAGAAGTAAATCTTTGCATGAGCAAACTTAAGGAACTCATCGTAGGCACCGTTCTTACCATCTTGGATCTGTTGCAGGTGTCGACCCAGCTCCGCGCAGTAAGTCATAGAACCGTTAATGCCATGATCTGCAACTTGCTTCGCGGTCATTGAATAAGAGGAGAGCCCATTAGCCATTCCAAGTTGCATGACACACGCGCGCGCTAATTTCTCGGCAACCTGATTCGTGGTGGTTTCAAAGACCACCACGTTTCCTTTTTCATCTGCAAGGCTCATTGGCGAAGCTGAAATACCAGCAAGAGTGAAGACAGTCATTTCAATCTGCGGGAATGCACGACGCATAGAATCACCATCAACAACTGGAATGCCCATCTCGGCAGCAACAGCAAGTGGAAAGAGTGTGTTGAGCCCGCCCACTTCAATGGCCATCACTGCGGCAGGTTTCTTTCCTAAGTACTTCGCGAGTGACTTAACGGCGTCAACGAATTCCGTCCCGGAGGGAACTTTTTCGGTCATCACCGTAGGAGCGCCAATGACAGCAACCGTGAGCACTAAATCATTTGGATCGAGTTCGCTCGCGCTCACAATATTTACTTCCCCGTACTTGGCCATCGCCTCTTGGACCATGAGTAGGGAGATGTACGGGTCACCGCCACCGCCAGCGCCCAAGAGAGTCGCTCCGAGAGCCATGTGCGAAAGACCTTCTGGGGTGAGGCGGTACATCAAGGCTCCTTCTCTTGGCACAATCTCTTGGCACGATCTGCTACTGAACTGAGGCTCCTGCTGAACTTAGGCGGAGAGTGGAGCGGTGCCAATGGGCAAAGCGCCCAAAGCTCTAGGCAAAACTCCCCGGAACGCCCTCCATCCCCGCCCGGCACCTCCCTCAGGCTCCTCTGGAGGGCACCATTTGCCAGGCTCACACTCCCCGGCGAGAATTGAGCCACCGCAACTTCGTATCAGGGAATTGAGCAGCCATGAACCACGTCACCCATTGGATCAACGGCCAAGAGTGGAGCGGCACCGCCGCCCGTCACGGCGATATCTACAACCCAGCTACCGGCCAAGTCACCGGCACCGTCGACTTCGCCACCTCGGCTGTCATGGACCAAGCCGTCGCCTCTTCAAAGGCTGCTTTTGCAGAGTGGCGCCAAGCCTCGCTTGCCCGTCGTAGCCAGGTGCTCTTTGCTTTTCGTGAATTGCTCAACGCAAAGAAGGAAGAGCTTGCCGCCATCATCACCGCCGAACACGGCAAGGTGCTCTCCGATGCGCTCGGCGAAGTAACTCGCGGACTTGAAGTGGTGGAGTTCGCTTGCGGAATCCCACACCTCCTCAAGGGTGGCTACTCGGAAGCCGTATCTACCGGTGTCGATGTGTACTCGATCCGCCAACCACTTGGCGTGGTCGGCATCATCAGCCCATTCAACTTTCCTGCCATGGTTCCGATGTGGTTCTTCCCGCTCGCTATTGCCAGCGGCAACGTTGTTATCGTCAAGCCAAGCGAAAAAGATCCTTCCGCTACCGATTTCGTTGCCAAACTCTGGAAAGAAGCCGGACTTCCGGATGGCGTCTTCAACGTTGTTCATGGAGATAAGGAAGCTGTCGATGCACTTCTTACACATCCAGATGTGAAATCAATTTCCTTCGTCGGTTCAACGCCGATTGCGAAGTACGTATACGAGACCGGCACTGCACACGGCAAGCGCGTGCAAGCACTCGGTGGCGCTAAGAACCATATGGTGGTCCTCCCTGATGCTGATCTCGATCTCGCCGCTGATGCTGCTATTAATGCCGGCTTTGGTTCGGCAGGCGAACGGTGCATGGCGATCTCTGCACTCGTAGCAGTCGAGCCTGTCGCTGATGTACTTATTGCCAAGATCAAAGAGCGCATGGCTAAACTCACCACCGGTGATGGCACTAAGGGCGCCGACATGGGTCCCCTCGTTTCCTCCATCCACCGCGACAAAGTTGCTAGCTATGTTGCTGCGGGCGAAAAGGAAGGCGCCACACTCGTCGTAGACGGTCGAGCTACCAAATTTGAAGGTGACGCTGCCGGCTTCTGGCTCGGACCAACCCTCTTTGACAACGTCACTCCCAAGATGAGCATCTACACCGATGAAATCTTTGGACCTGTGCTGAGTGTTATCCGCGTAAAGACTTACGCAGAAGCGCTCAAACTGGTCAACGATCATCTTTACGGCAATGGCACGGCAATCTTCACCAACGATGGTGGCGCCGCACGTCGCTATCAGAATGAAGTAGAAGTAGGCATGGTCGGCATCAATGTTCCGATTCCCGTACCGATGGCTTACTACTCATTCGGCGGCTGGAAGGCGAGCCTCTTCGGCGATACGCACGCACACGGCATGGAAGGCGTGCACTTCTTCACTCGCGGAAAGGTTGTTACCTCACGCTGGCTTGATCCAAGCCACGGTGGCATCAACTTGGGCTTCCCGCAGAACGTTTAATCGTTTCGCAAGCTCCACGCACGTACGGTCAATCGTTTCGCAAGCTCCACGCACGTAAGGTCAATCGTTTCGCAAGTTCCACGCACGTACGCCGCCGCTCATCCCGGCTTCATTAGGAACGACGACCACGTCGCTACCCATTTTGCGTACCAACTCGGGCGTAATGAGCCGCGAGTTGCCTCCGCCTAAGTAAAGGCGGTCCCAGAGAAATACCGGTCGTAAGTCATCGATCATTAATCGAACCCGCCGCGACCAGAATGCATTTCCGAGACGACGCCTTTCATGTTCGCCAATCCAGGTGTCGTAATTGGTGCCGCGGCGAATAGGTGCATGTGAAAACTCAATGTGCGGTGAGAGTTTGCCGCCATCAAAAACTGCGCATCCGAGTCCAGTCCCAAGAGTGAGCACAACCTCAAAGCCAGCACCCGAAATAACTCCAGCGCCATGCACCTCAGCGTCGTTCAGTACCAACGTGGGAATTCCCAGTGCTGAAGTGAGAGCAGCGCGAGCATCAAAACCAGACCACTGCTCACGAAGTGCAGGATCGATTCGAGTTCGCGGCCCATTCGCAGTGATGTACTGAGGCGTCGCCACTACGACGCCATGTCGAATCATTCCAGGCATCCCCACAGTGGCGCGCGTAGATTTCGGCAATGAATCCGCCAGGCTCACAAGCGTTTCGATGAAGAGTGCGGGCGGAAAGGGATACGGGGTATCGATGCGAATCGGCGCAGCATGTGCGGTGCCAGCAGAATCGAAAACGGAGGCCTTGATACCAAGGCCTCCGCAATCAATAGAGAGTGTTAACGGCTCCGTTACAGCATCCATGGATTCAGCCTAGAACTGATGTTCTAGAAAGTCCCGAAGCTCAGAAGCCCCCGAGATTGGTGTCCGAGACATTGGTGTCCGAGACGTTAGTGTCCGAGACGTTAGTGGTTATGTCCGCCAGGTCCATGTGAGTGGCCGTGTCCACCACCGGCTGGTGCCGAGTGATCTTCTTCGACCTTCTCAACGACAGTAGCTTCAGTAGTAAGAAGCATGGCTGAGATTGATGCAGCGTTAGCGAGCGCAGAGCGCGTTACCTTCACAGGGTCGATGACGCCAGCCTTGACCAAGTCGACGTACTCACCGGTAGATGCGTTCAAGCCGAAGTTATCGGCCAGCTCGCGCACCTTGGCTACTGCGACATAACCTTCAAGTCCGGCATTCTCCGCGATCCAACGAAGTGGCTCATCGACAGCCTTGCGTACGAGACGCACACCGACTGCTTCATCGCCTGAGAGTCCAAGATCGCCTGCGAGCACAGAGGCAGCGTGCACGAGTGCACTTCCGCCGCCCGAGACGATGCCTTCTTCAACCGCAGCACGCGTGGCTGAAATGGCATCTTCGAGACGGTGCTTCTTCTCTTTAAGCTCAACCTCAGTATGTGCACCCACCTTGATGACACACACGCCACCGGAGAGCTTGGCGAGACGCTCTTGGAGCTTCTCTTTATCCCAATCCGAATCGGTGCGTGAGATTTCGCCGCGAATTTCTGCAACGCGTCCCTCGACATCTGCTTTATTGCCGGCACCATCGATGATGGTGGTGTTCTCTTTGGTGACGAGTACGCGGCGAGCGCGACCCAAGTACTCAAGACCGATTTGATCGAGCTTAAGACCAATTTCAGCGGAGATAACTTGACCACCGGTGAGAATTGCGATGTCTTGGAGCATCGCCTTGCGACGATCGCCAAATCCTGGAGCCTTGATGGCAACTGCGGTGAAGAGACCGCGCATCTTGTTCACTACGAGAGTTGAAAGCGCTTCGCCTTCGACATCTTCAGCGATGATGACCAGTGGCTTACCGCCTTGGGCGACCTTCTCCATGATGGGAAGAAGTTCGCTAAGCGAAGAGATCTTTGACTGCGTGATGAGCACGTAAGCATCTTCGAGGATAGCTTCCATGCGCTCTTGGTCAGTCACGAAGTAGGGAGAGATATAACCCTTATCGAATTGCATACCTTCAGTAAATTCGAGTTCCAAGCCAGTGGTATTTGACTCTTCGACGGTGATAACGCCATCTTTGCCGACCTTATCCATGGCCTCAGCAATGAGATCACCAATAGCTGGATCTTGCGCTGAGATGGTAGCCACGTTGGCAATTTGCGACTTCTCTTTAACTGGAATCGCAGTGGATGCAAGCTTCTCAACGAGCGCAATGACAGCGGCTTCGATGCCCTTCTTAATGGCCATTGGTTGAGCGCCAGCAGCGAGGTTGCGAAGACCCTCGTGGATCATGGCTTGCGCGAGCACGGTAGCTGTTGTGGTGCCGTCACCGGCAACATCGTTGGTCTTGGTGGCAACTTCCTTGACGAGTTGTGCGCCAAGGTTTTCACCGGCGTGCTCCAACTCGATTTCACGTGCGATGGTGACACCATCGTTGGTGATGGTAGGTGCGCCAAACTTCTTATCGATGACAACGTTGCGACCCTTAGGTCCAAGTGTCACCTTTACTGCGTTAGCGAGAGCGTCGACTCCACGCTCCATCGCACGACGAGCATTTTCATCAAAACTGAGTGTCTTAGACATGGTCTCTCTTCTTCAAGGTAGCTATTCGTGAACTTTCGAACTTCTCTACTTCAGCAAAAAAATTATGGGAGGAGAAGGTGCTCGCGGCCTCCGCTAGCGAAGGCCGCGAGCGTCCAAATTACTTCTCGATGACCGCGAGGATGTCGCGGGCTGAGAGAATGAGGTACTCCTCGTTGTTGTACTTCACTTCGGTCCCGCCGTACTTGCTGTAAATGACGACATCGCCGACCTTCACATCAAGCGGAACACGGTTTCCATCTTCAAATCGACCCGGGCCAACTGCAATAACAGAACCCTCTTGAGGCTTCTCTTTTGCAGTATCTGGGATCACGAGGCCAGATGCCGTGGTCTGCTCAGCTGCGCTGGCTTTAACCACGATCCGGTCTTCAAGCGGCTTAATAGCGGTCACTTTGACCTTTCCCCTTTACTTTCGTCGTTGGTCTGCTGCCAACAGCGCCGACGCCGTCGCGGGGGTCGTAGACGCTTACTTTTGGCAGACTCGGGGTGAGAGTGCTAGCCCAACTTTACGAGTGGGTTAGCACTTGGTCAAACCGAGTGCCAGCCCATCAGGCAGGAGGCGGGGCAAGCGCTCAGGCCAGGGTGACCTGGGCGACTGGGAGGGCAGATCGCGCCTCAAAGCCGGGCTGGGAGGGAGTGGCTCCGGCGGTGACCAGCAGGGAACCTAGGGCGGCCACCATGGCGCCATTATCGGTACAGAGGCCAGGACGTGGGATACGGACGGTAACCCCCACGCGCCTCGCACGCTCCTCGGCCAGGAATCGAAGCCGGGAGTTGGCCGCGACGCCGCCACCAATGATGAGGTGCTCGATCCCCTCGGATTTCGCCGCAGCTAGCGCCTTGGTGAGCAAGACATCGACGACGGCCTCTTGAAACGAGGCGGCCACATCGGCCACGTGAAAGTTCGGATGATCGTGCAGGTATCGCGCTACCGCGCTCTTCAAGCCAGAGAACGAGAAATCAAAGGCGTGGTCTTCTTGATCCTTGGATTGCGTAAAACCTCGAGGGAAATCAATCGCACTCAAATTACCGCTCTGCGCTTCACGATCGATCGCTGGCCCGCCTGGGAAACCAAGACCAAGAATGCGTGCAACTTTATCGAACGCTTCACCTGCAGCATCATCCATGGTGGCGCCGAGCGACGTGATGCGAGCGCTGACATCATCCACGCGTAAAAGTGAGGTATGTCCACCACTAACTAAGAGAGCAATTGCTGGTGAGGGAAGTGCGCCATGTTCCAACACATCAACGCTCACATGCGCCGCCAAGTGATTGACCGCGTAAAGCGGCTTATCGAGCGCAAATGCTAATCCAGCAGCAGCGCTCGTACCGACTAAGAGCGCACCAACTAATCCTGGTCCGGCGGTAACCGCAATCGCATCAAGATCGGCGAGAGAAACCTTCGCCTCTTTGCAAGCGCGTTCGATTCCAGGAACCATCGCTTCTAGATGCGCCCGAGATGCAACCTCCGGCACCACTCCCCCGAATCGCGCATGTTCATCAACACTGGAGGCGATGGAGTCTGAAAGCAAAGTAGTACCGCGCACTATTCCCACTGCGGTTTCATCGCACGATGTTTCAATTCCTAGAACTAATGGTTCACTCTTCATCGCGTAACCCACTCACTCAACAAATGTGAAGGTGCTGCCATGATGATCGCGTGAATGCCCGGCGCGTAGTAATTCTTCCGTCGCGAAATTTCTTCAAATCCTGCGCTTTGATAGAGACCAATCGCTGAAGCATTATCTTCGCGCACTTCAAGAAGCACATCAGGTGCCTCGCGCCGGAGCGCCTCTATCAACAGGAGTTTAAGGAGCGCTTTGCCAATGCCCTTACCTTGCTCACTCTTCACCACTGTCATTGTTTGAATATCGGCAACTTCACCAGTGAGCGGCGAGAAGAGACCGGCATATCCGACAATTTCTTTGCCCTCAGCGACTACGTAATAACGAGTATCGGGAATTCCGTCGAATTCGGATTCGAAGATGTCTAGGCTCCAGGCATCGACCGGATAAAGCTCTGCCTCGATCGCAAGGAGCGTGGGTAAGTCCGCGCGTAACACGGTGCGATATGAAATCGTCATGGCAGCACCGGCGGTGTGGCGTCCGGGCGGCGCATATACATCGGCGCATGGTCAGCAAGAGCAAACTCTGCGGCGCGCGCTGCCAAAAGCCCCATGTTAGGAAAGAGCGGTTCTAAGAGATATGGAAAGAGTTCACCATAGATCTCTACCGCATCCCCCGCGGT
>CAIPAI010000006.1 GCA_903863015.1 uncultured Actinomycetes bacterium | reverse complement strand
GAGCTCACGCGCGAGCAAGCAGAGCAGGTCCGCGAGCGCTACATGGTTGAGCTTGCGCGTCCAGAAGAGTTAATAGCACCAACGAATACGCCATCGCTCAATGTTCAAGAAGTCCATGTTCAAGAAGATCATGTTCAAGAGGATCGCAGCCGTAGATCACTTCTCGGTGAGATCGGCGGATATGTCGGTGGTGCTTTTACTTTGGTTGCCACTCTCGTCATCTTGGGAAGTACCTGGTCACAACTTTCAAATATTGGCCGCATCATCACTCTTCTTGCACTCACCTTAATCTTCGCCGCGGTGGCACTTCTCTTGCACCGCGGTGAAAAATCTCCCGTGCGTGCACGGCTCGTAGCAACGCTCTTCTCATTTGCCGGTATCTCCGGTGCGGCTACTGCAGGTGTCGCAACGCCCTGGCAGAAAGCGCTCGTTGCCAGCATCATCGGTAGAGTCATCGTTGATCTTGCTTACTTCCGTAATCGCACATCGGTTGGCCATGTTTCACTCTTTGCTTTCAAGATCTTCGCCACCATCGCCTTTCTCGATGCCATCAACATCTTCAATAGCGCGGTAGCTGCACTCCTCTTCGCCGCTATCGCCATCGCGTGGTACTTCTTCACTCGTCGCGGCATCCTCCACGAAAAGATGCTCGGCTTCACCATCGCGAGCGCTACTGCCTTTGTGAGTGCCGAGATCGCCTTTATTGGCAGCTCTCATATCGTCGGCTACCTCCTCTTCTTAGGCACTGGAGTCGGTGGGTACCTCCTCTACTCACGTACTCGCCTCTGGCCCTTCTTGGTGGCAGCGGTGGCCGCCTCCACCTTTGGTATCGCACAACTCATCATCACCACGCTCGGTGGGGCGCTGGGGGTCTCCATCGGTCTCTTGGGAGCTGGGCTCGTGCTCCTCGGTGCCAGCACCTACATTCTGCGAACTCGTCGCTCAGCACCACCCCAATCCTGATCTCCTCCGTTACTGGCTCGATCGCTCTCCCTATGGTCAGCGCCACGCGCGTTTGGTCGCCTCTCCCCCCAGCCCGTATGCTGTGACGGCTCCAAGCGGTACCGGCCTTCACGGGCTACGTCCCCATCGTCTAGGGGCCTAGGACATCGCCCTTTCACGGCGGTAACACGGGTTCGAATCCCGTTGGGGGCACGTAGAAGGGTGGGCAACCACCTGGTGTTACGAGTACAGAGCAGTAAAAGCAGTACCTCACTGGTTCGCCAGTAAGGCCCGGTAGCGCAGTTGGTTAGCGCGTCGCCCTGTCACGGCGAAGGTCGCGGGTTCAAGTCCCGTCCGGGTCGCAAGGTGTCGCAAGGTATGGGTACGTCGCCGGTTCGGTGCCGAACCGATAGTGAAACGGCGCCGAGGCCAGGTAGCTCAGTTGGTACGAGCGCGCGACTGAAAATCGTGAGGTCGACGGTTCGATCCCGTCCCTGGCCACCAGCATTTACAGCAATACATCAAGGTAGCAATACAGCAATTACTGCTGTTGCTCTTCGTAAACCGCACTCGCCTCTTGTCGGTTATTTACATTGAGATTGCGATAAATCTTTACCGTCTCTTGCCTGATGAGTGATTCCGAGAATCCCAGCCGGCTCGCCATCACAGCGTTGGTAAGGCCTTGCGCCATCATTTCTAAAATCTTCTTCTGACGATCAGTGAGTTCATTCTTTGGTCCAAGCGTCCGTTTGAGAGCCACCTTGCGGCGGGTATCGTCCATTGCAAAGACAATGCATGTTGCCAGTGAACGGAGGAAAGGCAAGAAACTTTCGTCGGATGGAATTTTTCCTGTGAAGACGATGCCCATGACTCCGATTGAAACTCCACCTTTAATAATGGGGACATCCACAATTATTCGTCCAACCCATTGATCATGAAAGTTCACTAAAGCTTTGTAGGCCGCAGTTAACCGATCCTCATCTGCGACAACGATCGTGGCGCTCCGAGCTGCATCGGCCATGGGAACTCGGTCGGTGATGTGAACTTCTTTCCACTGCGCGGCGTCGTCGATTGGAAAACCAAAGAAAGAGAAGTCGCGAAAGACGCCGTCGCGGTCAATGCGAGAGATAAATATGCGCTCGGCGTTCCAGGGTTGCAATGTACGCACGGTGAGAAAGTGCACAAGATCATCGAGGGAGGGTCGCTTTAATTCTAAGTACTCGTTGAGTTGTGAAACGAGATCGAGATAGAGCGGTACTTGGGAATCGTGCGAGGCTACAGCGCCTTCAAATCCCTGGCTCACGCTCACCTCACACATTCGCACTCGCAGTTGCCAACTGATGTAACTGGCTTGAGTGGAAAGCGTGCCACGACCTGGTGACATGCGCACGATGTATCTGGACATTTGACTACTACTGTCCGGACATCACCCATGGAATATCACGCGTTACTTGAGAACTCCGTAGATGTTGATCGCATCGATATCGGTATTTACCGTGTTCGCTCCGGTGGCACCTGTGAATCCGAAGTAGACGCCACTGCTGAGATCTGTCAGACCAATGGCACTCAGTAAGCCTGATGCTGTGGGTGTGGTGCTGAAAGTTGTCGTGGCAGAGACATAAACGCGATAGCCACGTGATGCGGCTGAGACGGTGCTGGGATCGATCACTACGCGCATGTAGTAATTCGCGTTGTACGGGTTAGCGATGGAAACGGTGGAGAGGATCGGAAGAACACCGTTTACTCCAGTTGCTCCGTACACACGCACTTGCGGCGAGCCATTGAGAACTACGCCAACACCAAGGAGCCCGCCCTTGAGTTGAGCAGCTGCGCCATCACCGTTGTAGGCGAGGTAACCACCACCACCACCGAGCCAGGTACCGCGAGTAGCTGGTGCGCTCGCTAGATCAGCATTAGTTGGGTTAGCAAGGAAGAAGGTAAATCCATCTCCAGGCACCGTGCTCCCGGTATTGAAGTTAAATCGGAACTGCACATCGAGTCCCTTAGATGTATCGAATGCGTTCTTGTAAATCGCGCCACCGCGGCCACCAGCACTTGAGGTGATGCGCAACTTATTAGCAACTACCGCGGGCTGCCATGTAGAGACTGTGGTGGAGTCACCAGCGAGCAACCAATTTGTGGTGCTCGTGATGGTGGGCAACGAAAGCACTAGTGGCGCGGGTGTAGAGGCAAGTGGTGAAGTCGATGCGCCAATCGTGTTCGCGGTGCCACCAAAGATGGGCGTGACCCGGAATTGGTAAGCCGTTAATTCGGTAAGGCCAGTGACCGTAATGGCTGCAGCGGTGGACGGTGAATGAGTGAATACCTTCCAATCAGCAGCAGAGGTGGCGTACTCAACTTGGTAATCGGTCACGCCAGTCATGTTGAGTGGCGCCGTCCACGTGACAGCCATCGAGGTAGAAGATCCTGCAATCGAGGTTGCTACCACAGTGCTCACCGTAGGAGTGATCACAAAAGTACTCGGAGCAGAGACTGCCACGCGACCACTGGTATCGCGAGTAAAGAGGAGCATGGTGTAGGTGCCATTCGCAAAGGCGGTGGTGTCGATGTTGAAAGAGATCGCGCCAGCGGGTGGAGTCCATACGTAATCTGCAGTGCCGGCGACATCAAAGGCAAGTTCTGCAGTTCCATAACCGTTGTAGTAACAGTTATAGGCGCCAGTAGGGCAGACGCGTGAATAAGAACCAGCACTAAATCCAGCACCGCCAGTGATGCGCACACCGACCTTATTGATGGTTGCTGTTCCCGCAGTATCTGGACGCGCACTGCCCGTGAAGGTTCCGATGCCCTTCACCACGCCACCACTAACCGGGGAGGTAATGGCCACGGTGGGAACACCATTAGAGGTCGTGAAAGTATTCGGTGTAGAAGCAGCCAGACGACCACTGCTATCACGTGTGAATAAAGTGATCGTGTACGTACCGTTCGCCCACGCGGTGGTGTCGACAGCAAATGAAACTGCTCCTGATGCTGGTGTCCATACGTAGTCAGCAACACCCAACGTTCCGAAGGTGAGTTCAGCAGTTCCATAGCCGTTGTAGTAACAGTTGTAAGCACCTGTTGGACAGACACGTGCATACGAACCAGCGCTAAATCCAGTGCCACCCGTGATTCTCACGCCCACCTTGTTGATGGTGGCGCTTCCGCTCGTATCTGCTCGCACCGTACCGGTGATATTTACCATGCCGTTTTGCGTAGTCCCCGCAGCTGGAGTTGCAATGGATACGTTAGGCCCGATGTTGTCGGTAACAAATGACTTCGATTCAGAGATCGCTATGCGACCGCTGGAATCTTTGGTGAAGAGTGTGACGGTGTACGTGTCATTTGCCCATACGGTGGTATCAATTGCAAAGGAGACAGCGCCGGTCGGCGGAGTCCATACGTAATCCGCAACACCCAACGTTCCGAAAGTAAGTTCTGCAGTGCCGTACCCGTTGTAATAACAGTTGTAGGCCCCTGTTGGACAGACTCGGCTGTAGTAGGCGGCGATTGAACTCCCTGCGCTATTGACGATGCGCACACCAACCTTCGCGATCGAGGAGTTGCCGTAGCGCTCAGCGGTAGCAAGGCCGGTGAAGGTGTAATTTCCGCGCACAGTCGGCGTATCTACTGGCGACAAGATAGAAATCTTTGCACTCGCATTAGCATCTGGTGAGTACGTAAGCGGCGTAACGGTGCCGCCGTACTCGATCACATAAGCGAATGAACTATTACCTGGCATGTCATTCCAAGTGCCATCAGCATTGATCTGTGCCACGTTCTCATTGCTATTCGCGTTATTTGGTTCGCCCACACCCCAGTTGGAATTGCCGACGGAAGCATTGACAGCACAGCTCACTGCAGTCGGGGCGGCATAGAAGATTTGGTTAGCTTCTGGACCATCGCTCCACTTCCAGCAGCCTTCACTTTCGGCATCGCTGGCCCCGAGCCACACTTGATTGCCGCCTGCTTTGCGCTTGATCAAATTCTCTTCTGAGCGGGTTGTGGCAGTAGCGAGATAGCCCTTCATACCGTTGTACTCGGTGGCCATCGCGGCTGCGCGCGCATCGAGCCAAGAGATGCGCGAGCTCACAAACTTGTAGTAATGACCGGTCTGCGAGAAATAAACAACCTCAGGCATATCGATACCGACGTAATCACTACCTTCGACATCACCTGCGATGTTAGAGACCACGACCTTACAAATGATGGAGCCGCCCACAATCTCGTCGATGATGCTGGGCGAGGTGCGTAGCACTGGGCCAACTCCGAGCATGGAGTTAATCGTTGAGAGATTTCCCGGCTTGCCCGAGTACCAAGTAATCATCGCACTCTCATCCTTCGTGAGATCACGGAAGGTGCACTTGGCCAGCGGAGTATTAGCAGTAAAGGGAGTCGCGTTGCCGCTTGCATCGACGCCAGTGATATCTGGAGAGATCGAAGCAGGCTTGATGGGTGCGCGTACATAGACGAAGTTGGTCGTAGCCCCAGTGCCCACGATGTTCTCTACCGATACTGCGCAAGCGAGGTACTTCTCTTTCGCTGCGAGTACCAGTTCACGAGTAAAGGTAACCAGAGGCGAGGTTCCTAAGATTTGTGATGCAGTATTAGAGCGATCTTGGCGAATACTCCACTCGTACTTCACGTTTGAGTACTGATCCGGGCGATCGAGCTTGCACTCAACGGTTGTTCCCACCGAAGGAGCTAGAGAGCCGTCGTAGCCCACGAGAGTTACATAGGGAGAAGGTGTGCTGATCCGTGGCACCGACACGTACACCCATGCAGAAGAGATGCCGCCGGCATTGAGCGCTTGCGCACGGCAGAAGATTCCACGTGATTGCGCAGCCAGAATGGTCTCTTTATCTAGGGTGATCGAAGTACCCGTCGCGGCCGCGCCTGTTTCATCCTTGATCGCTACTTCGTTGCGCGGAGTTCCGTCGTAGTTAATGTCGGCTACAAACCAGGTCTTCTTCTCTGCCTCAACCGCGTCAGCCCACTTGGTGCCAGCACACGAGATCGCTTGGCCGAGCTTGGGAATATCGCCAGAGGTAATGCCAGAGATGGTGGGCTTGGTAGCGATGAGTGGCGCGCGCGGAATTAACTTGGTGGCCCGTGCCTTCTCTTCACCGTTCTTATTTACTCCAGTGACTACGCATTCAAAGAATTGACCTGCATCAGCTTGGGTAACGACAACATTGGGAGTGCTCTGGCCGGCGATACGTGAAGGCGAAGCCCATTCAATCGAGGTGGAGTCGGTCTCTTCAGACCATTGACCCTTATCGCACACGAGAGTGGCACCAACGCGAGCATCTCCTTGTATAACTGGCGATTGCACGGCTTCTGGAATCAAACGTCCGTAGACGCTGCGGCGCACAAGTGCAGTGCCGGCCTTGATATCTGCCAAGTAGTAACTAACGCGAGTGAAGATGGTGGGCTTGCCGCGATCGCAACCGGAGGCAGATCCCCAGCTGGTGAGTCCGGCAAGGACTGTCTTACTGCCGATCTTCGTGGTGAGTGGTCCACCGGAATCACCGTGACATCCACCGGCGTACAAACGCTCGGACTTGATGTACTTACCACTTGCCAGCATCGTCGCCTTATTAAAGAGACGTCCGTAAACTTTTGAGGCTGCCAAATCTTGATTATCAAGAGTGGCCGCGCGCAAGAATTTCGCGACGTTCGCATCTTGATCCTCACCCCAACCGAGGATGCGGAAAGTTTTTGATGCAGTTACTTTCGCGATTTCCGCTGAGGTAGGAAGTGCCACAGGCCGTACATCTTCTACAGGTGTACGCAAACGAAGAAGACCTAAATCATTCTGACCGGTCTTCGTGCTGTAACGCGTGTGGCGCCAGACTCCGGAGACTTTGCGCAATGGTTCATCTGATTCAAGAGTGTCGGACTTAAGGCGCACCCAGTAGAAACCTTTATCGAAGGTGCAGTGCGCGGCGGTGAGCACGATGTCATTTGCGATCAAGGAACCCGAGCAGATGAACTCGGGAGTTCCATGCGCATCTTCCGAGTACCAGATCGAAGCTACCCAGGGGGCGCTCGATGCGGCATCGGCGACTTCACTTCCAAAGACCACCGCATCGGAGCGACCTGCGAAGGCAGCGAGCGCGACGATGGCAGCCGCGGCAATAAATGCCACCGCTCCGGCCGTTCGCTTCACTGCTTTCACTGCGCTCACCTGCGTAATTCTCCTTCATAGGCCCCTGAAAGGCACTTTCTTGCGATTCCCAAGGTAGGTCGAGCGGGATATCTCCCTATCTCCCCTACCACTATGACTCAGACGTCGAGGGAAGGCATCTGGTTCCCCGGATTCTCACAAGAAATATTTCAAAGATCTCGGGAACCGACCTTGGGGGTCCGGGAGTCATAGGGGTATCGAAAGAAGTCCACTACAACTTAGGAGAAACCATGAAGCGCTCAACCAAAACCCTCACCGGCAGCCTCGCTGCTCTCGTCCTCTCGGTCGGAATGCTCAGCGCAGCTCCTGCCCAGGCCCTCGATACCCCCACCGTCACCATCAACAAGCAACAAACCGTTACTTGGGGTTGGGAAGATGGCGTCTCGAAGAAGTTCCGCGATTTCTCGGAAGATGATTACGACGATGCGCTTCAGATCCCAGCACTCAAAGTCTCGGTCTCAATTCCCGGCCCTGGTCGTCGCGTCATCCTCGAAGTACAAGATCCCTTCGATCGCACCTGGAGCACTGAAGTACAGACTCGTACTGATGTTGCCGGTGTTGCACTTGTTCGCGTCAATCCATTCTGCGAGAACGACTACGGCAACTCCACCGAATGGTGTGGCCACGATGTGACCTACCGCCTCAAGGTGTTGAAGTCCGGAATGCAACGTCAAGTTGTCAGCAACGCCTTCACCGTCACCTTCGTACCAACCGAAGACGGGATGATGTAAGCCTGCTCCACCAGCACAAATGCCTAGTTAACTAGGCCTAGAAGTAAACAGAGCTCCAGCACACCAAGTACTCTTAGGGAAGATAAAACCCTGGAGGCGGTGTGCTGGAGCTCAGTTTTGAGCATGCGAGTGACGAAGAGTTGCTCGCGGCTTATGTGAGTGGACATCCACGCGCCCTTGAGGCGCTCTTGATTCGTCGCAGAGATTTCATTTGGTCGCTCTCACTTAAGTTTCTTGGCAATGCCACGCTCGCTGAAGAGGCGATGCAAGAGGCATCGATTGCCCTCTTTAAACGTGCTCATCAATTTAAGGGCGACTCCAAGTTCACCACGTGGATGTATCAGATCGTGCATAACTGTGCGATGGATGTGGCACGGAAGTATCGCAAGGGCGATGTCAATGTCGATGTAGATCAGTACACCGAAACTTTTAGCGT
>CAIPAI010000005.1 GCA_903863015.1 uncultured Actinomycetes bacterium | reverse complement strand
CGGGCGGTCACCATTTCCGAAACGAAAAGACCAGCACCTTGTTCACGACAGAGCGTGCGAAATGCGGCGTTGGTAATGCCCGCCATCGGCGCCAGTACTACTGGCGGCGAAATCTCGGTCTGCCCGATTAGCAACCGAGAAGTTTGGGGGCTAACCATTGCTCCACCTGATCGAGAGAGATGCGTTCTTGCGCCATAGTGTCGCGTTCGCGAATGGTGACGGCTTGATCATCCAATGTCTCAAAGTCGATGGTGATGCAGAAAGGCGTACCGATTTCATCTTGACGGCGGTAACGACGTCCAATCGCACCCGCATCATCGAATTCGACATTCCAATTCTTGCGAAGTGCAGCAGCAAGATCACGTGCCTTGGGTGAGAGATCTGCGTTACGGCTCAATGGCAGTACTGCGATCTTTACTGGAGCCAAACGATGATCAAGACGCAACACAACGCGCTTATCGACGCCGCCTTTAGAGTTTGGCGCCTCATCTTCCGCATAAGCATCGAGCAAGAAGGTAAGTGCACAACGATCCACACCTGCTGCAGGTTCGATGACATAAGGCACCCAGCGCTCACCAGATTCTTGATCAAACCAAGAGAGATCCTGGCCGGATGCTTCAGAGTGCGCCTTCAAATCGAAATCTGTGCGGTTGGCGATGCCTTCTAGCTCGCCCCAATCAGTACCGGCGAATTCAAACTTATATTCGATGTCTGCGGTGCGCTTGGAGTAGTGCGAGAGCTTCTCTTTCGGATGATCAAAGATGCGCAGGCGATCTGGATTAACTCCGAGATCTTTGTACCAAGCAAGGCGAGTATCGATCCAATATTGATGCCACTCTTCGTCGGTACCGGGAACCACGAAGAATTCCATCTCCATTTGTTCAAATTCGCGCGTGCGGAAGATGAAGTTTCCGGGAGTAATTTCGTTACGGAAAGATTTTCCGATCTGACCAATACCAAATGGCGGTTTTTTGCGCGACGTAGTAGAAACGTTGCCGAAGTTGATGAAAATTCCTTGCGCAGTTTCTGGACGAAGGTATGCGAGGCCGCTTTCGTCTTCTACTGGTCCTAAATAAGTTTTCAAGAGACCAGAAAATTGTCGCGGATCAGTGAATTGACCTTTGGTGCCGCAGTTGGGGCAATTGATTTCGGCTAGCGAGGTCGCAGGCTTCTTATGCTTGGCTTCGTACGCTTCTTCTAGGTGATCGGCACGGTAACGCTTGTGACACGAGATGCACTCGGTGAGTGGATCGGAGAAAGTAGCGACGTGACCAGAGGCTTCCCAGACTTCTTTTGCCAAGATGACGCAGGAATCTAAACCGACAACATCTTCGCGTTGGGTGATCATGGACTTCCACCACTGACGCTTCACGTTGTTCTTTAATTCAATACCCAGAGGGCCGTAATCCCAGGAGGCGCGCAACCCTCCGTAAATCTCGGACGAGGGATAAACAAATCCACGTCGCTTGGAAAGGCTGACGATAGTTTCTAGACGATCTGCCATGAGCGTGATCTCCATCCGGCTGGTTGTCGGCGGCGCACGAGATGGGCGCTTGAAGCAGATTTTAGTCGGAATCAGCAGTGAGAGCGATTTCCTCGAAGCCCCCGGGCTCATCAAGAGCCCGCGAGAGGAGCGGCACGACCTCCATTTTGATCTCAAATCCGGAAAGGGCCCGTCGATAGGAGCCGACGTTCTCCCACTCAGTCACCAGGGCATAGACAGAATTAGGGGTACTTCCACTGGCTCGATCGAAATCCTGATCGGTGGCGACTCCAAAGCGCCCACCGAGATAGCCAGGACGGCCAGCGAGTAATTCCAAGGCTCGTCGAGCATGCTCACAGAGCTCGCTCTCGCTCCACGGCGAAATCGAAGTGGTGGTGAATCGAGCAACGGCGAACATCTTCCCTGCTCCCTGCCTCTCTTCTTCTCGGCTTATTGACAATGATTCCCATTATCAATAGCCTCACACTTATGGCCATCTTGGTAGCGCTGAGCACAGTACTCGCAACCGCCTTCGGGGGCTTCCTCGCGCTCCGCTCTCGCGACCGGATGCATTTACTCCTCGGGCTCTCTGCAGGGTTACTTCTTGGGTTGGTCGCTTTTGATCTGATCCCAGAGGTCCTCGAACTCAATACGAATCACCTCGCCGGCATCCCCACTCCGATGGTCGCTTTCGTGGTCGGATTCCTCGCCCTTCACATGATGGAACGTTTCTTCGGAAGCCATGAGCCAGCCGACTCTGATTACGGTGACGATCACTCGCATACTCATCTGAGTACCGGTCTTGTAGGCGCCGGTGCGATGGTGATCCACGTATTCCTCGATGGCGTCGGTGTGGGTCTGGCTTTCCAAGTGAGTAACTCTGTTGGGTTTGCTGTTGCTATCGCAGTCATTTCACATGCATTCACCGACGGGCTTAACACCGTCATGTTGTTGATTCGCAGTGGACACTGGCGCAAGAAAGCGATTGCGCTACTCGCATTCGACGGCGCAGCTCGCGTACTCGGAGCCACGATTGGTACATACCTCACACTCAGCGAACCGCTCTTAGGTATTTATCTAGCGCTCTTTGCAGGATTCTTGGTCTATCTGAGTACCTCACATGTACTTCCAGAAGCACATAGCAATCACCCGTCGCGCTGGACTCTTCTAGCAACGCTTCTAGGTGTGGTCATCATGTTTGGAATTGTTTCCCTTGGATCTTCGGCTTAGTTATGAACGCGCCCACAAAGAGAAACACCCGTCAACGTACTTCTATCATTGATTTTCTGAAAACACGAAAAGAATTTATTAGCGCGAAGGAGCTCTACTCCGAAATGGAGGGTTCCAAAGTCGGGCTCTCCACGATCTACCGCGCGCTGAGCGACTTAGTAAACGATGGAGACCTCGACGTCTTCATTGATAACGATGGCGAATCACGCTTTCGGCTCTGTGGTTCACACCACCATCACCATCTGCTCTGCCGCAAGTGTGGAAAGAGCGTGGAATTTCAAGCACCGGAGGCCGAAGCGCTCGCCGAGCGACTGGGTGCCAGCGAAGGCTTTAGCGAGATGGAACATCGTTTAGAAATTATTGGTACCTGCCAGGAGTGCATTTAGCACTACCGCTCGGCAGCCGCAGTCACCTCGAGGGAGATCGGGATACCTACCGCGGTGCGCCCCTCGATACTCACCACGACAGTCTCTAACCCGGCGGACATGCCATTCTCGAATCGAATGTTGATTGGTTCCATCACTCCCACCTGACGCAATTTATTACGCGCAGCACTTTGGCCCTCTTCAAATTGTGTTGAGAGCGAAGCTTCGCGTGCCAATGTCATGACCACCCCTAAAGCGCTGATGCGAATTTGTAGGTAAAGAAGCAACGTCAGGACTCCAAGAAATAGCATGGTGAGCGGAACAAGGACTAAAAAGGACTCGACATTTCCCCGCTCATCGCACGAAAGCCGGCGAATTCTTCGGGGGGACAACTTACTGAGAAGAGACCGCATCAAGTGCCCTGGCAAGCATCGCCGAAAGTCGAGGTCCAGCCACTGCCCAGAGAACTGTGACCAATCCAGCAGTCATCAAAACAACAAGAACCCAACCAGGGACGTCTCCTCGAGAATTCTTCATCGGCTCCAACACTCTCCGACGAATCCAATAGGAGCACGCAAAGAGCTTTCGATTAATCATTTCCATAACAATCTCCTTCATTTGTAGGTGGTGTGCTAGCCGAAAGCCATCAAATTGAGTTGGGCCAAACTTGGGTAGAGCGCGAAAAGAACGGTGACCGGCAGTATCAGGAAGACCACCGGAATTGCCATTGCAATTTCACTCTTGCCGCAAGCTTCGAGGAGTGCGCGTCGGCTCTCTTCACGAACCTCATGTGCATGGTTGAGCAGAAGCGGAGCCAATGGTGATCCATGGACTTGCGAAATAAGGATGGCATCAACTAACCGCTCTCCTCCGGGGATTTGATACCAGTGCGCCCAGTGAGTAAGTACATCCATGAGCGCCTCTCCGTGCTCCACCTTATAAATGACATCCGAGAGTGAGTGCGAAAATGTTGACGCACCACGAGCCACTCGACGTAGCGCAAAGAAGATGCTCTCGCCTGCAACTGCTGAGAGCGCAATTTGTTCGACAACATCTGGAAAGTCTTGGCGCAGCTCCAATTGGAAACGACTCTCTCGTCGCCGTAATCGCCACGTATCAGCAATCAGCGCGAACATCGCAGCCGCAATTGTCGTGAAGAATATGACCAGCAGAGTGCTGTTGCTGGCTAGCGCAATGAGCGCACCTAGGAGTGCACCAATTCCCACTGTCTGCCTGCGCGTTTTGAAATGGACGTGCTGCTCTTCAAGCGTGATGATGCCAGCTGCTCGTAAACGTGATTGATCAACAGGAGTGGAATCCAACAGAAAAGGATCCACCTGACGAATAAAAGGGGTAAGGGACTCAATCATCCACTCCTCGGTATCGCGTCGATGAGTGGCGTTCATCGTCAGACCCATTGCCAAGAGAACTGCGGCGAGTAAAAGTGTCATCGACTAATCCCAGGAATCTGTGACGCGCGCTTCATCCACCAGGCTGCAAGCAGGCACGCTCCTGCCCCGCCGGCGATCACCAGTCCACCGGCGGTCGTAAACATCGCTGCTCGCGTGCTTGCTCGAGTCATGAGCAAGAGCAAGATTGCCCAAGGCGCGATGAGCCCGAGCCTGGCGCCGTTTATCACCCAACCCTGCCGAACTTTCACCTCTTCTTTGACTTCGATATCGCGCCGAATAAAGCGCGCAGAGATCAGTAGAAGTTCGGGGAGATGATCGACACCCACTTCCCGCCCAAGCAGCAAGATGTGCCGAAGTCGCTCGCCGTGGTGACTCTCATTCAATATGAAAGTGGCCGCTTCAAGAGGCATACCAAGAGCCAGATCGCGTCGCACATGTCGAAAGATGCTCTTCATCTCATCACTTCCGCGTTCAGCAAGTGCGGCGAGTGCTTGCGGGATGGGCATGCTACTTCGCAAGTTGGAGGCGAGGTACTCAAAAGTGGCTGGCCATTCCCGCTCTGGAATTTCGGTCGCACTTCTCTGCAACATGGATCTCTTCATGCTGATTCCTGCAGTGTGCGGCGGCGATGCAAATACTGCATTTCACCGTCACGCCATTCAACACCCATTATTTCTGATACGTATCGCTCCCCACTCTCCGAGTCGATCTCCAAGTGGACGACGGCATCGATGACTCTCCCAATCAGTGAGTTGATGAAATTCAGTGGCAGATTCTCGCCGGCAAGTAACGGAAGCAAGGTCAATTTCTCGATTGCCTCTGCGGCTGAATTGGCGTGAATACTTGCCGCTCCCGGAACTCCTGCGTTTAACGCGATCAAGAGGTCAAGCGCTTCAGCACCACGCACCTCGCCCACCACAATTCGAGAAGGACGCATACGCAGTGCCTCTTTTACTAATCGGCGAAGATCAATTGCACCCTCTCCTCCATGCGAGGCCTCACGCGTTTGAAGTGCAACCAAGTCGCGCACGTACGGATCTAATTCAAAAACTTCTTCAATGGTAATCACGCGATTATCTGGTGGGCTTTCGGATAGCAAGGCATTAAGCATCGTGGTTTTGCCCGTGTGAGTTCCTCCGCTGACCAAGATTGATTTACCTTCCATGATCAAACAAAGCAATTGAGCTGTTTGATCAGGTGAAGTGACGCCGCGCTTCTCTAATTCCGCGAGTGAATGCGCCTTCACGAGATGTTTGCGAATATTCACCGCCCAATGTTTGGCAGTGACCGTGGGAATGGCAACATGGAGGCGACTCCCATCTGGCAGCGTGGCGTCTACGAATGGGTGGCTCAGATCAACTCTTCTATGAGAGTGCAGCAGGAGGCGTTCCACTAATTCCTGCACTCGCTGAGTGGACATGACGATCGACGTCAATTCTGGGCGCCCCTCTCGTGCCACATAAATACGGGTGGGAGAATTGATCCAGATTTCCTCAACCGTGACATCTGCCATCAACGGCGCAAGCTCGCCTAGCAATTCAGCGTTTTCCATCCCCAGATGGTGGAGGCGAGCCCCGCTCCGGCCGGCACTTCCTCCCCCACCCCAGTAAATAACCCCCTGAATGCATACAATCAGTGAATGCACATTCGCCCTGCGCAACCTTCAGACGTGGCAGCCATCCATCAGCTCATCATTGATCTCGCCATCTACGAGAAGAGCCCAGAGAGCGTGCTCTCGACCGATGCGGACTTACAGGAAGCACTCTTTGCGCAGAAGCCATATCTCTTCGGAGATGTGGCTGTCGATGGCGACGAGGTCATCGGGTTTGCGGTCTGGTACATCAACTACTCCACGTGGCGCGGACGCCATGGAATCTACCTAGAGGATTTATACGTGAAGCCCGAACGGCGCGGGCAAGGTGTTGGTAAGGCGCTCCTGAAAACGTTAGCTGCTCGTTGCGTTGAACGCGGGTATGCCCGCTTGGAATGGTGGGTTCTTGACTGGAACGCACCAGCCATCGAGTTCTACAAGAGTGTCGGCGCCAAGCCAATGTCGGATTGGACGGTCTATCGCCTCGATGGTGAGGAGTTAGAAGGTTTCGCTAAGTAAGTTCTACTCCTTTTTGGGGTCGTGAAGCGCGAGTGCTAAATCAATGTCGTATTCGATTTCAGCAAGTGTGCTTCTGCTGTCGCCAATCCAGATAAATGCAAAATGTAATTCAAACTTTTGAGATGCAAAATCGTGATATGTGAGTGCGGTACGCAATCGCGCTTCACACGCGGAAGCTTCCGATTGGTGAGCCGCTAATAACGCAAATCCAAAGTGGTCCCTACCCAGCCTGCCCACTCGATCTCCTCCGCGCACAATCAATTGGGCCGCGTGCGCCGCGCTCACCAGAAGTGCATCTCCAAAAGAGGAAGAGCTTCCCTCGACAATCTCCTCGAATTTATTGATTCGACTTACTCCATAGAGAAAAGGTTGAAAAGTTTCAGGTCTGCGAGCGAGTAGATCCTGAACGTGTTCACGAAAATACGGCGCGCTATCTAACCCAGTGAGCGGATCAGACCACTCGCCCATGACTCTTACTTACTTTCACCGCGTAGCGTGGAACTAATTCCAAGAATGATTGCCACCGCAATGAGAGCAAGTGGAATGGCGATCCAGAAATTTCCTGCCTGCCCTTGGGAATAGGCCACTGGTATCGCAATGATGTTTGCAACAATCGCGGGAGACCTTCCGAAGTGGCGCCCCTCGCGCATTCCTTTCGTGGCCGCCATCAATCCAACTGCCCCTGCAAGAAAGAGCGCGATCTCAAAGAGTGCAGCCGCAAGATGACGCGGTGACCCAGTGAGCAAGAAATAGATAAAAGAGAACGCCAGCACGAGAAGTGCGAGAACTTCAACGCCCAGGAGCGCAGCAGTCCACCGCGGCAAGGTTGCACTTGGCGGGCGCCGGCCGGTGGATTCGCTGGGGGTCACAGGAAAAGGCTAGCCTGTATTTATGCGCGCGCTACTAGTGATCAACCCGCAATCTACGGGTGCGAGCAGCGCCACCCAACGAGTAGTGGAGCGAGCCTTACGCTCCGAGCTTGATCTCGAGGTCGTAGAAACAGATGCTCGTGGCCACGGTGTAGCCCTCGCCGCCTCGCTCGATGCTGAATTGGTGATCGCTTGCGGCGGAGATGGAACAGTCAACGAAGTCTGCAACGGTTTGATCGATTTCACGACCGGCAAGTCCCGCGGCGCTGCGCTGGGGATCATCCCCACCGGAAGCACGAACGTTTTTGCTAGAGCGCTTGGTTTTCGTAACGATCCCGTGGAAGCCACCCATCAATTACTTGAGTCGATCAAACGGGCAAACCGCACAGAAATTTCTTTGGGATTAGCCTCTTGGGAGAGTCCGCTCGGCGCCGAAGAGCGCATCTTCACATTTTGCGCAGGTATCGGTTTTGACGGTGCCATCGTGGAGCGGGTTGATCGAGAGCGTCAGCGTGGGAATCGCTCGTCAGCCTCGCTCTATTGGCGCGCTACGAGTCGAGAGGTTTCTCGCACTTTGATTGTGGAAGAACACGCACCACTTCTCTATGTCGAAGAATCGCTACGTCTTGGTCTGGCACTCGTGGCCAATACCGATCCCTACACCTACAAAGGAAATCAAGCGATCCACCCAACGCCCCGAGCAAGTTTTGCTACCGGTCTAGATCTCATGGGTCTGCGAGATATTCGGCTAGCCCGTCTTATCCCCGCCACAATCGCTTTATCAATGGGGCTCACTCCGCGCGGCTCGATTCAACGGCACGACCTATCGGTCATCACCTTGCGTGCTGATCGCGCGCTACCCATCCAACTCGATGGGGAGCCGCTCGGACGCAGCAAAGAACTCAGACTTCGATCATTGCCTGCAGCTGTGACTGTCTACGGAAGAGCGCGCGCTTAGGCCTTAAAGTTATTTCGCTTGTGCGCGCCATCGCAGTACGGCTTGATCTCGGAGTGACCGCAACGACAGAGCGAAATCTTGGAGGCAGTACGCAAAACGTTGCCGTCGTTGTCGCAGATCTCTACTTCACCCGTGACCATGAGTGGGCCATCTGGGATCAAAGTGACTTTTGTTGGACCTTCAGTAGTTTCAGACATGCGGACATAGTGCCAGAGAAAGCCTGCTATTGCAGAAGGTACAGGTGCGACACCTAGTAAATAGGTAGCGATGGGTCAATGGAGTGCACCCAAGCGAGTACGCCACCACCTACGTGCACCGCGTCTTTGAAGCCTGCATTCTTAATGATTGCTAGGCACTCAGCGCTGCGTGCACCGCTCTTGCAATGCAAGATGATCTGCTTATCGTGCGGCAACTTCTCCAAGACGGATCCATCAAGGAATTCTTGCTTGGGAATAAGCACTGCTCCGGGGATCTTCACGATCTCCCACTCATTTATTTCACGTACATCGATGAGCATGAAGTCATCGCCACGATCCATCCGAGCCTTGAGATCGTTTACTGAGATTGTGGAATCGACAACGGCAGCGCTTGCTCCTTCAGAGAGCGCACCACAGAAAGCTTCGTAATCTTCGAGCAAAGCAGTTTGCTTGGGATTCTTGCTGCAGATGGGGCAATCTGGATCCTTACGAACTTTGATTGCGCGGTAACTCATCTCGAGTGCGTCATAAACCATGAGGCGACCGACTAGTGGCTCACCGATACCCATAATTACCTTGATCGCCTCGGTTACTTGAATAGAACCAATGCTCGCGCAGAGCACACCGAGTACGCCGCCTTCAGCACAGCTGGGCACCATTCCGGGTGGCGGTGGTTCTGGATAGAGGCAGCGATAGCAGGGGCCGTGCTCACTCCAGAAAACGCTCGCTTGTCCATCGAAGCGATAGATAGAGCCCCACACGTATGGCTTGTTGAGCAAAACACATGCGTCGTTGACCAAATAACGTGTAGCGAAGTTGTCGGTGCCATCAACGATCAAGTCGTACTGCGAAAAAATCTCCATCACGTTGGAATTATCAATTCGGGTCTCATGAATGATGACATTTACGTAAGGATTGATTTCTTTCACACTATTGCGAGCGCTCTCGGCTTTACTTTTACCGATATCGCTCTGGCCATGAATAATTTGGCGCTGAAGGTTTGATTCATCGACCGTATCGAACTCCACAATTCCCAACGTGCCCACACCAGCGGCTGCAAGATACATAAGAGCAGGAGAGCCGAGTCCACCCGCGCCAACGCAGAGGACCTTGGCATTCTTGAGGCGCTTCTGTCCGGTCATTCCGACATCAGGAATGATCAAGTGACGGCTATAGCGACGGACTTCATCGACGGTAAGAGTCTCGGCCGGTGCCACCAGCGGTGGAAGGGTGCTCGTCACGTGTACTCCTCGATCGACCTGAATTGCGATGCGCTCTAAGGCTAACCCTGCCAAAGAGTGATCTATTCCCGCCAATCCAAGCGCGATCCCGTCATGGCTGAGCCTCAGAGGTGGCCTCTGCCAGGAGCGCGAACTCCCAGTACGATCAATCCATGACTCGTCTGCCCCGCGACGAACGGCGTGCCCAACTCCTCACCGCTGCCCTGGAGATCTTTAGCACCGCCGGCTACCACGCGGCCGGAATGGATGAAATTGCTGAGCAGGCCGGGGTCACCAAGCCCGTCCTCTATCAACACTTTCCCAGCAAATTAGATCTCTATCTTGCGGTACTCGACCTACATATTGATTCGTTGGTCTATGAAGTGCAGAAAGCGATTGCTTCCAAGAAGGAGAACGTGGACCGCGTTCACGCCACCACTGAGGCCTACTTCAGATTCATAGATAGCGAGAGTGAAGCTTTCCGCTTGCTCTTTGAAAGCGACGCACTCACCGAGCCACAAGTTCAAGAACGTCTCAATCGCATGACCTACGAATGCGCGCGCGCAGTGAGTGCCGTCATCGCAGTCGATACTGGTCTTCCCGAAGAATCGGCGATGATGCTAGGTGTGGGTCTCATTGGAACCGCACAAGTAACGGCTCGCTATTGGCTCAATCGCGACGGTCGCCTCCCCCTAGAGAAAGCTGCGGAATTTGTCGCCCAGTTGCAATGGCGGGGTATTTCAAGTTTCCCCCGAGAACCGGGCGCACTAGGCTAAGAATCAGTTGACTGCAGAAGCGCTAAAGGAGATGTGCCATGGAAGTAAAGATCGGTGTCTCACAGACCAATCGAGAAATCCTGCTTGAGAGCAGTCAGACAGGCGCAGAGATTGAAAAGATAGTGGCTGCTGCACTTAAAGACGGCGGTACATTGAAACTTGCAGACGATAAAGGTCGCATTGTGATGGTCCCCATTGAAAAGCTTGCTTATGTAGAGCTTGGCATTCCAAATGAGAGAAAAGTTGGTTTTGCCGCTGGTTAAACGGGCAGCCCCTAGTTAATTGGTGGGGACGCCGCTACCCTGGACCATGAGTCATCGTCAGCTTGCGAGTTCGCACGTAGCCACATTTTTCACGATTAGCGCACTCACGCTGGCCTCCGTTTCGCCGGTGATGGCAGCAACCAAAGCGCCCACGCCAAAACTTGGCGCCACGTGCACAAAAGCGGGAGCCAGCGCTACGGTCGGCGGAAAATTACTCAAGTGCGATAAGAAGAGTAAGACACTCGTCTGGTTGCTCGCCCCCGTTGCTAAGCCGTCGAATTCCTCGCCTGCATCGAATTCGAGTACTTCAGGTGCTGCTATCGATCCCAAGAAGGGTGCTGGCCCCGCCCCTGGTGGCGCAACCGGTTCAACTCAAGGCTTCGACCCCAATAAAAGCCAAGGAGCCACCCAAGGTGTAGATCCGAACAAAAGCACAAATGGCGACAAAAAATTGGATGGGCCAAACCCGACCGCGATTTACATAACTGCAATTCCAGTGGATTTAACTCAAATACAGGCGATATCTAAATACCGAAGTTGCTCAGGCCACAATCGCGATGGATATACATTCGATCAAGTGCTCGAGACTAATCGCTCCTTAAAGCACTATCTTTTTCCCACCACACAGTTCCAAGGCACGACCGACAAAGTAAAACTCTTTGCTCCATTCGATGGCACAGTTTCCAGCATCTCACTAGAGTCTGCAAAAGTTGGCGGCCGACCACAAAGCGGAAATGGAATTGGTTTCGCAACTCCTGTTGATCCGATGGTGGAATTTGTCTTCGGTCACGTCTATTTTTCCAGAGAATTTAAGGTAGGAGAAAAAATCAAAGCCGGTGAATTGATCGGTTTCGCTTCGCTAGCACAGAAGGAATTCGATTTCGATCTGGACCTTCATGGTTTATATCGTTCAAAAGATGGAGCTGAAATACTTGACAGCATCTTTGACCATATGGCCCCCAAAGTGTTGGAGTCCTTCGCCAAATTCGGAGTAACCCCAACAAACACTAAAGAATCAAAAGCATCGAGGGACGCAAAACCTTGCGATTTCAATGCTGGTGACGACAGAAGCTCAACCACGAACTGGATTCAATTCAAACAATAAATATAGATTAAGGGGCAAGACCGAGGCGTTGCATGCGGTGAGTGTGGTTCTCAGTAAGTTTCTTGAAGACGCGCGCGATATCCATGGTCGCGAAAAGATCAAAGAGGCCCTGATGTTCAACGGCGAGCTCCTGCGCTTGGGCCAACGCCTCTCCCACTAAGCGACGAGCCCAGAGCGCCAAACGTCCAGCTAATTTTGGATCATCAAAAATCGCCGCACCGAGAGTCGTGACAAGGAAGTCCATGTGCTCATCGGAATTAGCGACCTGCAAAATAATCTGCTGCAATTCCACATCGAGTGAACCAGCAATTTCACGGTAGAAATCAACCGCGATGGAATCTCCCACATACGCCTTTACTAAACATTCAAACCAATCAGCAGGCATGGTCCGTTCGTGAAAAGCTTCAAATGCGGGCACGAATTGACCCATTTCATGCTCCACATCAACTCCGTGACGTGCCAAGAAATCAGCCAGCACGAAATAGTGGTTGAACTCGATATTGGCCAGACGAGCCAAACTGGCTGAGTCGCTGATTGAGGGAGCGAGTTGCGCATCGCTGCTCATTCGGAAGAACCCTGCCAATTCGCCATAAGCCACCGCCGCGCTCAATTCCACGATTCGGCGGTCAAGAGTCGGGGCTTTAGCCTCAGGAGAAGTACTCACGGAGGGAACTCTGCCAAAGAAGGCTACGATGAGCCAAACCTCGAAAGGAGTCTGGTGGCGTCGTTTATTGAGCTAGGCGTGCGCCCTGAGACCATTGAGGCGCTAGCGCCCATCGGCATCACCGCCCCGTTTGCTATCCAAGAGATGGTCCTCCCGCTGGCATTAAGCGGAAATGACCTCATCGGCCAGGCAAAGACCGGGACCGGAAAGACCCTCGGTTTCGGCATTCCGATCATCGATCGAGTTCTCTCCAAGAGCGAAGGCGCAACCGGCAAGGCGCAAGCCCTGGTCGTGGTTCCTACTCGCGAACTCTGCGTCCAGGTAGCCGAAGACCTCTTGGTCGCCGGCCGCATCCGAGATATCCGCGTACTCGCTTTGTACGGCGGACGCGCCTTTGAACCACAGCTTGATGCACTCAACAAGGGCATCGATGTGGTCGTGGGAACACCTGGTCGTCTTCTTGATCTTGCACGTCAAGGACATCTGAAATTAAATGAAGTACGAATTCTGGTTCTCGATGAAGCAGACGAAATGCTCGATCTTGGCTTCTTGCCAGATATCGAAGCAATTCTTCGCCTGATCCCAGAAGCTCGTCAGACCATGCTCTTCTCCGCAACAATGCCCGGCGAGATCATCACGCTCGCGCGTAAATTCATGGATCAACCGACTCACATCCGCGTTGCTGAAGAAGGCGGCTCAACAGTTGAAGGCGTTGAACAATTTGCATACCGAGCGCACGCGATGGACAAAATCGAAATGCTCGCACGTATTCTGCAAGCCGAAGGTCGCGGAGCAACCGTGGTCTTCTGTCGTACGAAGCGCACAGCTGCAAAGGTTTCCGACGAACTCACCGAACGTGGCTTTGCCTCTGGTGCGGTACATGGCGATCTAGGTCAAGGCGCTCGCGAACAAGCGCTCCGCGCTTTCCGAAATGGCAAGGTAGATATCTTGGTAGCCACCGATGTGGCTGCACGAGGTATCGATGTCGAAGGCGTTACTCACGTTATTAACTACCAATGCCCCGATGACGAAAAGGTCTATCTCCACCGCATCGGTCGTACTGGTCGCGCTGGCGCTGGCGGCATCGCCATTACCTTTGTCGACTGGGATGAATTGGCGCGCTGGAACATGATCAATACTGCTCTTAAGCTCGATATGGCAGATCCCAAAGAGACGTACTCATCTTCCGAGTGGCTATTCACGGATCTCAATATCGCTCCCGAAATCACTGGAGTACTCCCCCGTTCACAACGGGCGAAAGCCGGGCTAGCAGCAGAAGAGATTGAAGATATCGATCTCAAATCTAAGCGCCCACCCAAGGCAGCAGACGGCCGAGGTAGTGATCGAAAGAGCGCACCTAAGAAACCAGAGCACGCCAAAGTTTCCGCACCGAGCGCACCAGCACCGCGCAAAGATCGCGAGCGCAAGCGCACTCGAAGTTCTGCAGGAGAGTAACTACTAGCTCTCAGCACTCACTCGTGATCGGGCAGCCCTCACGTGCGGACCTTCGCGCACGCTTCCCGGGATTGCCATCAACGCCAATCGGAATGCGCGTAGCGCGGTGTCTGTAATAAACGTGGGGATCACTGGAAATCCATAAAGTTTGTTGGCCCACGCTGGCATCGATTGTGCTGCCAGTAACGAGATCCCGGCCCAGGCGCCTTGCGCGGGAGTTCCGTATCGCACCCAATCAGGCATCGGTGGAATCGCGATGAAACGTGCACCTTCGCGTGCTTCATCGCTTGCCATAAGTTCCGGTGAAATATCTTGCAAATATTGCGCAACCTCTACTCGATTGGCTGGAATATCAGAAGCAATTCCCACTTGACGGGCGAACTCCTGCATCTCCGTGAGATAGCGATCGGCATCCGCATCGCTCAAAGCCATGCCCGATCTTTTTGCTACATCAAGGAACGAATCCACCATGCTGACATGAACCCAACGCAGCAAATGAGGATCGTCCAACTTCAACTTTCGGTGCACCGCACGCACGCGCTCGGAGGCAACTTTCGCTTCGGCAGTAGTGCCATAGGTAACGATTCCCACATATTCAGCCGTGCGACTGAGTCTCCCCCACGCATCCTCGCGAAAATTCGAATGACCGGCGACCCCTGCCATTGCAATGGGGTGAAGAGCTTGTTGAAGCAGTGCTCGCACGCCACCAACAGCCATAGATGGATCTGCATGTACTCGCCAAGTGATGGAATCGGGACCAAAGAGACCGAAATCGGTACCCATGAGCCCCTCCTCTACCCGTACTTACTCCATGAGATCAATCCCCGCCCATGGCAATGCAGGCGTTCCGCTGAATGCATCACAGTGTTGCGCAAAGTCGCAATATCCGCAGAGCGAAGAGGGGGTCGGGGGAAAGATCACATCTAATTCTGTGGGGCGCACCTTAAAAGCTGCCTCTGCAGCGGCCGCCTCCATTCCGATCTGGTCGGCCCTTTCAATGTGTCGTGCCCGACTCTCGGCCGTGTGACGATGAACTTGTACTTCGCCAGTGGGCAGATGATGAAGTTCAACTTGTACGCAGGTTTTGCGAAGTGTGCGCTCTGCTCCGCTGGCATAAATTGCCAGCGCTAGCGACGAAGCTGTTTCAGCCTCGTTTAAAGGGTGACGTCCCGTCTTGTAATCAACAATGACTAATTCATCGCCGCGCTGATCAATCCGATCAACCCTGCCTTGCAGCGAGAGGTGATCAGTGGTGAAAGAAACGGTGCGCTCAACCCCGCGAGGCTCAAACTCTGGGTTTACCCGGGAAAGATATCCCTGCACCCATGCGACAGCTCGCGCCAATGCACCTTGAGATTGTTCATCATCTCGAAATCCATCATCGCGCCAATTCGCTCGAACGAGTGACCCACCAGAATCCGGCGTACGTGCCGCCGCCTCTAACTTCCACCAATCTTTTAAGGCGTTGTGTACCGCAATACCCATACTGGTGGCAGCCCGCGGCGGACCTTTCGGTAATTTCGGTGAATCTAAATAGTTCATTCGATACTTACGCGGACAAGAGAGCCAGGTATCTAATCGCGTAGGAGTTGCACTGAAGAGACGAGTCGGCATGCCATCAAGTTCTGGTTGCACATTTTCGCTCATTATTAAGCCTTAACGAATGCCCGGATAGCGTCAGCAATCATTTGTACTGCGATAGCGCTGAGAAGAAGCCCCGCGATGCGAGCGACCAAGGTAACGCCGGATTGACGAAGAACTCTAAAGACGCCGCTAGAGGCTCGGAGAATCAGCCACAAGGCAACGTGCACCGCAATGACTGCAGCGGCCAGAACTAATCCTTCATTCACTGTTTCAATGCGGCGCACGAAAATAATAGTGGCCACAATCGCGCCTGGACCTGCTAGCAGAGGCGTTCCGAGGGGAACTAGTGCGATGTTGGTATCCCCCGCACTGTGATGGCCTTGATCTTTTCCAGTGAGAAGTTCTAACGAGACCAGCAAGAGCAGCAAACCACCAGCAGCCTGCATAGCGGAGAGTGAAATGCCCAAGTAACTCAAAATGAATTGACCAAAGAGTGCAAATAATGTGATTACCGAAAAGGCGACGAGTGTGGCATGGAGCGCCAACTTCTTACGCTCAGCCGCACTCTTATCTGACACCAACCCCAAGAAGATCGGTGCAGAGCCTGGTGGATCCATAATGACAAAGAGCGCCACGAATACCTCAAGACCAAATTTCCATAAAGACATTGACGCCACCTCATCTCATTGCCTACCGCATTTACAAAACAGGAATACCAGTCGCCCTTGAGTGTAGTTGATCCCACACTTCAGGCGCCGTGAGGTTCTCTCCAAGTTCATTCATTTTTCCGGTCCCATGAAAATCGCTTGATCCAGTCGTCAAAAGACCAAGTTCTGCAGCGAGTGCACGTAAATCCTGTCGCGTCTTTTCGTCGTGATCCCGATGGTCGACCTCTAAAGCATCAAGTCCAGCATTTGCCAGTTCTGCGATGAACTCCGGGCTCACCACGCTCCCACGCTTTGCGGCACCGGGATGCGCGAAGATCGCAATACCTCCGGCAGCTTTTATCAATCGAACACCGTCGAGAGCATCGCTTGCGAAGTGGCCAACATAAAAACGTGAATCATTATGAAGAAAATCGCGAAAAGCTGAATCACGGTCGGGCACGATCTGCTTAGCCACTAGGGCATCGGCCAAATGCGGTCGACCTAATGTTGCGCCATCTGAGAGTTGGGCCTCTACATCCGAAAATGAAATGTCGAATCCTTCATCTTGCATTTTTTTAATGATGGCTTTCATCCGCGGAATACGGTCATCTCGCGATTGTTCTAGCGCCTCAGATAGAGCTTTATACCCAGGGTCAACAAGTAGTCCCAGCATGTGTAGCGAAATGCCTTCGAGGCTTCGGCAGGACATTTCAACTCCGCGTACCAACTTCACCGGAGCAGAGAGCTCAGAAAGTGCACCGGCGGCCTCTTCCCACCCGGCGTAGGTGTCATGGTCGGTCAAGGCAATCACGTCGAGGTGGGCCACCTCGGCAGCGTGAACCAATTGCGTAGGCGAGGCGGTGCCATCACTTGAATTGCTATGTGTGTGCAAGTCGATCCGCACCTGTCCCACCTCTCTTTCTTGCAAACTCTTCGGCAATACTCTCACTTCGCCGCCCGCTTGCTGGCAGGATGCCCCCATGGCATCTGAGATTCGTACCTACCGCATGGTTCCGCGAGCGCGTCTAATGTTCGCACTAGCTGGCCTAGTGATCGCAGTAATTGGCTTCCTAATGGTCGGCCCACTTGGCGCCCTCGTCGGCGTACTCGTAGGTGGTGTCCTCTACCTCTGGTCAGCTGCCTGGGGATGCACTTGCACCCCCGAGTCACTCGTCATCGATTCGGTACGACATACAAAGCTTGCCTGGTCGGAAATCCAAGGAATCGATTACTCGATCTCGCGACTTGCCACCACCGCGACCATCATCGATCAGCGCGGAAAAGTGTGGATTCTGCGCGCTCCTACAACTAGCGCCTTTACCCCTGATCCCCTCATGAAAAAGAAGATGACGGAGATCGAAAATTATTGGAAGGCTCGTCGCGGAACCTCTTGGACCCCCAATAGGGATATTCAATCCGCACTTAAACCGTGGGCTCGCGTTAACGATTAGTCGCGAGTTACCACAAACGCACTGCCTACCAGCAACACCAAAATGCCTGGAATAAGTGCGCCCTGTGGGCGATTTCCCACGTGAAATATGGCCGCCAAGATTGACGCCACCGGCACCTCAAAGAGAACAACCATAGAAACAATTGTGGGCGACTCATGCTCTACGACTTTATTTAGCATCGTATGACCAAGTATCTGCGCTCCCAGTACGAGCCCTCCCAAAATCAACCACTCTTTTACTGGGTTTTCAAATGAAAAGAAATTGAGTTGATTGAGACCAATTGCAATAAAGAAGGAAGTGAGGGCGCAAGATATGTAGCAAGTGAAAGTATGCAGCGACGTATCAAGTGACTCGCGCACTTTGCTACTAATCACAACATAAGCAGCTGCAGCCGCTCCACTTCCAAGTGCCGCAAGATCTCCCTCGAACGTGCGCCATGAAAGATGTGCGTCAACGTTGCTAATAATCACCACACCAGAGAGGGCGGCGACCATGCCGAGCCACGAACGAAATGGAATGTGGTGCCCAGTGATGCGGGCCCAGAGAGCAGCAAAGATCGGTTGCGTGGCAGCAAGTGCGGTGCCAGCAGCCACACTCGTGAGTCGCATCGCCGAGAAGTATCCGAGGAAGTGCAGCCCCAGGAGAACACCTGAAAATGCGGAGGAACGTAGCGCCCGATAAAGGAGAGCGGGCGCCAACGTGGTGCGTACCCGAGCGAAGGAGCGCCAGGCAAAGGGCAGGGTCACCAAGGCTCCAATGAGATTTCGCCACATCGCCACCATCGCGACCGGCATCGAGCCGGAGGCGAGGAGCGGACCAGAGGTCCCCACCCCGAGAACGCCCACAGCCAGGCGGAGAAAATTGGTAAATGACGGCCGGGCGGTATGGCTTCTGGGCGAAATTGGGTGGGTTGCCGGCTGATCACTCATCACCCGAGCCTATCTGAGGCTCCTGGTCGCACCGTCGCTAGAGCAGCGGGCAGGGCAGCTCGCGAGCCGCCCTAAGGACCATTCGATCTATATGCGAAGACCTCACCCCCGCGGAGCGGTTACGCTTAGCCCATCACACTTGATGAAAGTAGCCACTATTTCGTTCGCTTGATCGATTGACCGCGAGGGGGTCCGCCATGAGCACGCTCGGTTCGCGCGTCTATATTGCCCGACTCACTGGCACCGCAATCTTCGACCCTAATGGGGATCAAGTCGGCAAGGTCCGAGATGTGGTCGTCACCCTGCGCACCGGAAATCAACCACCTCGAGTGCTTGGACTCGTCGCGGAAGTCCCCCCTCGTCGGCGCATCTTCATTCCTATTACCCGAGTTACCTCGATCGACCCAGGCGCCGTAGTGATCACCGGCCTTCTTAACATGCGCCGTTTCGAGCAACGCCAAAGCGAAGTTCTTGTCACGAGCGAGCTACTCGACCGCACTGTCACACTTCTGGAAGATTCATCGGCAGTCATCGTTGAAGATGTGGCGATGGAACAGGGACGCACACGCGATTGGCTCGTCAGCCGCGTGCACGTCATGCGCAAGCCCGGCGGATTACGTCGCCGAGGCGCAACACTCACGGTTGAATGGAATGAAGTCACCGGCCTCACACTCGCGGAACAAGATCAAGGTGTCGAGAATTTACTTGCCACCATTTCGTCAATGCGGGCCGCCGACTTAGCCACCTTCTTGCAAGACATCTCCTTGAAGCGCAGAGTCGAGATCGCCCGCGGCCTCGATGACGAACGTCTTGCAGATGTACTCGAAGAAATGGGCGAGGAAGATCGCGTCGCCATTCTGGCCGAGCTCGAAGGTGAGCGCGCCGCCGATGTTCTCGGCGAAATGGACCCAGATGACGCTGCAGATTTGCTTCGCGAAGTAGGAACCGAAAAAGCCGAGCTCCTCCTTGATCTGATGGAGCCAGAAGATGCCGAAGATGTTCGTCGGCTCATGCGCTACGAGGATTACTCTGCCGGCGGCATGATGACAACCGAGCCGATAGTTCTCACGGCTGATGCCACCGTGGCCGATGCCTTAGCAACTTTGCGACGTGCAGAGATTTCCCCAGCGTTGGCATCACAAGTCTTTGTCTGTCGCCCACCAGTCGAGACGCCCACAGGTCGATTCATTGGAATTGCTCACTTCCAAAGGTTGCTTCGCGAACCACCAGCCACACTCGTGGGCTCTGTAGTCGACACTGACATTGAGCCGCTCTCTCCCGAAGCATCACTCAACGAAGTGACTTCTTATCTCGCCGCTTACAACATGGTTGCCGTTCCGATCGTAGATGAGCACGATCGCCTTCTCGGCGCAGTCAGCGTCGATGACGTACTCGACCACTTACTCCCAGAAGATTGGCGCAATAAGCCACGCACTACGAACGGAGGCGAATAATGGTTCGCTCACAACGACTCGATCAACCCGTAGAGGTACGTCGCTCACTTCGACCTGCCTACGATCCAGAAATTTTTGGTCAAATCTCCGAACGCTTTGCACGCTTCATGGGAACCGCACGCTTCTTGGTTTACATGACGACCGTAGTGGCGTTCTGGGTGTTGTGGAATTCACTCGCCCCACACAATGTGCGGTTCGATGAATACCCCTTCATCTTCCTCACACTCATTCTTTCTCTGCAGGCTTCTTACGCTGCGCCGCTGATCTTGCTTGCACAAAATCGCCAAGCAGATCGCGATCGCATTCAGGGAGCAGAAGATCGCAGCCGCGATGAACGCAACTTGGCAGATACCGATTACCTCACTCGCGAGGTAGCCGCACTCCGTAATGCGCTCGGCGAAGTCGCTACTCGAGACTTCGTGCGTAGCGAACTGCGCGACCTGCTTGAAGAATTAGTAGACGAGATGAAGAAGCGGGAATCACCGACTGCTGGAAATTCCTAAACTCATACCGACTAACCCTCTGGGCTTACCTGCAATCGCCCGAGCTGCGTTAACTATCGCCTGTGAGGCGGGGCGATCAGGATCACTCAGCACTAAGGGCAGGCTCTTATCTCCGCCTTCGCGAAGCTTCACATCGAATGGAATTTTTGCGATCAATGGAACATCGGTGCCAGTGAGTTGAGCGAGTGCACTCGCAGTCGCCTCACCACCACCAGTACCAAAGAGATCAATAGGGTCTCCACAGTGAGGGCAAGGGAAGGCCGACATATTCTCAATTACTCCACTGATGCGTTGCTTGAGCTGATGACCGATGCGGCCGGCGCGCTCAGCAACTTCTGCTGCCGCAATTTGCGGAGTAGTAACGACGATCAATTCAGAGTTGGGAATCATTTGCCCCAAAGAAATAGCAAGGTCACCGGTGCCCGGCGGCAAATCGAGTAAGAGCACATCCAGATCTCCCCAATATGCGTCTGCCAGTAATTGCTCGAGCACGCGATGAAGGAGTGGACCACGGTATGCCACCGGATCTTTGCGATCTGGCTTAAACATTTCCATCGACACGCATTTCACACCGAATGCTTCTAATGGAATAAAGGTTTGATCGATTGCTGTGGGGCGTTGGCCCATGAGCCCGAGAATGCGCGGGATGGAGTGTCCATAAACGTCTGCATCGAGGATTCCCACCCGCTGCCCTTGCGCCGCCATCGCAACTGCGAGATTGGCAGTGAGCGAAGATTTACCGACACCACCTTTACCCGATGCGATACCAATCACTTTGGTGAGTGAGCCTGGAGCTGCGAATGGAATGAATCGCTCTTCAGCCCCGCCGCGCAACAGGGACTTCACTTTGCTTCGTTGCTCATCGTTCATCACTGTAAAAGTGAGATTAACTTTCGAGATGCCTGCTAGCGGCAAGACCGCGGCAGTCACATCAGAAGTGAGGCGATCTTTCATGGGACATCCAGCGATCGTGAGACGAATGCCAATATTTGCTACGCCGGCTTCGTCGACCACCACGCTTTCCACCATGTCTAACTCGGTAAGCGGTCGACGAAGTTCGGGATCACTCACGCCACTGAGAGCGCGCGTGATATCTGCGTATAACTCGTTTGTCATTGTCGCCTTTTCTTGGTGTCGAAAATCATTCGGTGATCGTCAAGGAGTTTCCGGATCAAAGTGCGGTTTTGCTGCTGGCGCAGCAGCAGGTGACTCTCCACCGTTAAGGAGTGAATCTACGATTGCCCGTCGAGGAGAGCGTATCTGGCGAGTCACTTCACCGATATCGCGAATCAAATCGGAGCCGGTTTCATCTTTGATTTGGGCGGTTGTTTGAGAGGTGAATTCGCGCACCTTGCGCAAAAAGGCGGCTGCCTCTCGCGCCATATTTGGTAGTCGATCCGGGCCAAAGAGCAGTACCGCAAGTACCCCGAGCCCGAAGAGCTCTCCCCCACCGATATCGAACATGTGACCAGCCTAATCCCGATCGGTAAGGTAAGGACATCTGAGCCTTGCTTTCCCAGGGGGCCCTGCCCGTCTCAAGAAGGAGCTCTCGTGGCCCTGCACTTCCTCTCAGCAACTGATGTACACGCACTCGTGAGCCTTGAGGACGTGTTGCAGACCCAGCGAGAGGTCTTTGCTGCCATGCACCGGGGTGAGGCGCTCCTGGCCCCTCGTGCCCTCCTTCCTGGAGATCACGAGAGCGTGGCCTTCGCCTACCTTGCACGCGCGGGCAAGGGGCTGCCAGCAGTGGTCAAAATGGGGAGCATTAATCCGACGAACACCGAGATTGGTAAACCAGCGATCCACGCGACAATCTTAGTTTCAGATGAGAAGACCGGTGAATTGCACACCATCATCGATGGCGAATCAGTAACTCTCATGCGAACCGCCGCCGCCAGCGCCATAGCCGTTGAAACCTTCACTTCTGCGGCGCCCTCCATGATTGCCTTCATTGGAAGTGGACCACAAATCATCTCGCATATGGAATTTCTCCATGAACTCTTTCCATCTGCGGCATTTCGCGCTTTTGCACGTAATGCAGAACGCGCCCAAACTCTCGTTGACTTTGCAAAGTCACACGACCTTGAATTCACGCTCGTGAAAAGTGCTCGAGAGGCTGTAGAAGGTGCTGAGGTAGTAATCACTGCCACCAATTCCACAACTCCGCTCCTTGAAGCCTCCTGGCTGGCTCAGACCAAGCTGCTGGTGAGCATTGGATCGTTTGGACCTGGTCGATGCGAATACGGTCAAGATGTCGTCGCTGCGGCATCAACAATCGCAGTAGATGACGTGGAAACTTCTATTCGCCAAGCTGGCCCTCTTGTTGAGGCGATCGCTGCGGGCACTCTTGACCCCACATCACTGATCAGTTTCGGTGAAAAGTTAAACGCAGGATTTCGCCGCACTTCAACCGACGACTTGTGGATCTACAACAGTGTCGGAATCGGTATTCAAGATGCCGCACTTGCTGGATTACTGATGCATCGAGCAGAGGGTAGTCAGTTCGGACGAACCATCGAGGTGTAAGGCGCTTTAATTTGCCGGAGCCGCGACCAAAGTAACGGTAACTTCGGTCGTTTTCTGCCCGCGCGAGTAGGCGATCTTTACTTTGTCACCAGGAGCATGAGAGCGAATCGCGACAATGAGCTCCTCGGCATTTGACACGCTCCGCCCGTCGATCGACAAGATGAGATCCCCCGAAAGTAGACCCGCGTTATCGGCTGGCCCCGAAACGACCACAGCCCCAGGCACATTAGAGATGCGCGCACCTGGTCCAGCAAATTGCAGATCGAGCGAAACTCCCAAAATCGGATGCGAAGATTTTCCGGTGGCAATCAACTGCTCGGCAGTTCGCTTTGCTTGATTAATTGGAATTGCAAAGCCCAAACCAATTGATCCAGATTGCCCACTCGAAGAACTCATCGACGCAATGGCTGAGTTGATACCAATCACAGCACCAGTAGCGTCTACGAGTGGTCCACCAGAATTTCCAGGGTTGATAGCCGCATCGGTTTGAATCGCATTGATAAACGAATTTTGTGTGTCCATACCGCCGCCGGTGCTTACAGGGCGGTCTTTGGCGCTCACCACTCCGGTGGTTACCGTTCCAGTGAGGCCGAGCGGGGAACCAATGGCAATCACGGAATCACCCACCACAACCTTGTCGCTATCGCCGAGCACCAGCGCCTTGAGATTCTTCATATTTACTTTGATGACCGCAAGATCGTAAGTGGTATCTCGACCAACAATTTCTGCGGCGACGTTTTTCCCGCCATTGAACTGGACAGTGATTTTGCCTGCGCCATTAGCGGCTTCAGCTACTACGTGATTATTCGTGAGAATGTACCCGTCGGAGCGAATAACAAATCCAGAGCCTGTCCCAGAACCAGCGCTCGACGTAGTCGAAATAGAAACTACCGATGGCAAGACCCTTGCAGCGATTCCAGCAATCGATCCGGGGGCGCGTTCAATCGCGGCGGTGGAAGTTGTTAACGCTTCGCCGTCAGCGGAGTTTGCAAATTGCGCGCGGACATCGGGCGTAGATCGAGCATCGGAGTAGCTCGCTGCGAAATATCCGATGCCGCCGCCGAGCACGCCGGCAACTAGCGTCATTGCGAGTGTGAGACGAATCGGAAGTTGTGGCTTAGCAGCAGGCAGGGCAGCAGGCAGGGCAGTAGGCAGGGGGGTCGCTGGCATTACGGGGGTGAATGATGTGGAGGCAGGTTGACTCCACCACGGAAGTTCTTCACCTGGTCCTTGATTCATCACTCCCCCATTTCGCTGCTCAACCTGGACCTACTATCGCGCACTCCCTTTGGATCTTGCTGAAGTAAATCTGAAAACTCCCTGGGGATTAGAGCCGGAAAGCCACTAGCACGCCATCGCCCACCGGAATGAGCGTGGTACGCCAGCGCTCATCATCGCTCTTTAAGTGGCGCCCCGCCTCTCGAATGGCGATCGTTACCTCATCGCGCTGGGCCGGATCGGGAACCTTGCCCTCGCCCAAAGCGTTTGAAATGAAGAGGATGCCACCGGCTCGGAGAAGGCGATGAGACTCTTCGATTGCCACCGCCAAATCGCGCGCATCAAGACGAAGGGAAACCATGTCATAGGCACCATCGGTCAATCTTCCGAGGAGTTCCAGCGGCTCGCCGGAGATCAATCGAATTTGCGAGGCAGGGTATTGAGCAAGAGATTCGCGAGCTAGTCGAATGTGCTCGGCTTCAGCGTCGATACTCGTAAGCACTGCATCTTTATCTAATCCGCGAAGAAGCCATAATGCCGTTACGCCCGCGCCCGTTCGAGCTTCGACCACATTTCTGGCATCAATCAGCTCCGCAAAAAATGCAGAGAGCGCACCAACTGCCGCACTTGGCTCGTTACTACCCACTTCTAGCGCACGGGCACGTGCGGCAACTAACGCATCATCTTCACTTCGAAAATTTTCGATGAAAGCATTCATGCTATTCATTGTTTAGCCAACCATTCAGTGAGGATTCGAACTCCATACCCAGTACCGCCCTTGATATTTTCCCCGGCATCTACCTCGGATCTGCCACTGCCTGCGATATCTAGGTGAGCCCAGCGATAATCGCCGGCAAAATGCTGAAGAAAGAGCGCAGCCGTAATAGAACCAGCTCCCACACCTCCGGAAGAGGCATTACTTAGATCTGCAATGTCGCTACGAATCGATTCACGATAATCATCAACTAATGGCATCCGCCAAGCACGGTCACCAGAGGCCATTCCAGCTTCTTCCAACTCGAGTGCGAGCTCATCATTATTGGAGTAGAGGGCGGCGTATTGTCGACCCAATCCCAAGGTGGCCGCACCGGTTAACGTTGCCATGTCGATAACTACATCTGGTTTCAAGACAGTCGCGGAGTAGGCGAGCGAATCCGCCAAGACCAATCTTCCTTCAGCGTCTGTATCTTTTATTTCTACGGTGCTTCCACCAAAATGAGTAATAACATCTGAAGGTCGTTGAGCAGTGCCAGAGATGGCGTTTTCGGCACATGCAAGGAGCGCAGTCACACGCACCTTGGGCTTGATGACCGCCAGGGTCGACATGGTGCCGATAATGCCTGCCACTCCAGCCATATCGCTCTTCATAGGAATCATGATGTCGTACGGACGTTTGAGCCATACACCACCAGTGTCAAAAACGATTCCTTTACCGATGAGGACTACATGGGGCCACTTGGCACTTCCGCGTGGCGCATATGTTAATTCAATAAAGCGAGGACCACGGTCACGTGAAGATTTTCCAACAGCGAGAATCCCGCCGAAACCTTCTTTCTCGAGTTCACGCTCTTCACGAACGCGACTCTTTAAACCATTAGCTTCGGCAACTAACACCGATTGCGCAGCCATCCATGCTGGGCTTTTGATATTTGCGGGAGTGTGAACCAAATCTCGGGCTAGAAAAATACCGTCGATGATTGCTTGAGTATGAGCTAATTTGCTCCACTTCGCCTTTGTATCAATTTCAATTGTCTCTAATTGTTTGATGCCATCGGAGAGAGACTTCACATCATTAAACGCATAAGTTGCAAGAGAGAGCGAGGTGAGGAATGCACCCGCATGAGCTAACGGAATGTGAACCGAAACGAGGCTCTCTTTACCACGCACACGACGTCCCGCCGCGGCGCCGGCTTTGCGCACCTCTGCAGGCCCTGCCGATCCGAGCCCCACGAGAATTAATCGACAGCGCACCCCTGCACCTGATGTGGCCGCGGTAGTAGCAGAGAGTTCACCTACCTCGCCGGCCCCACCCTTGAAAGTAGGAAGATCGACTGCGAGGTCGCGATCAAGAGCATAGGAAGATAAGTGTGAATCGAGAGAGTCACCTACGCGAAAGGTGAGGATCCGTGTTTCGGTGGTGCGCGAGGCGCCAGTTACCAGCCGTGGCGGCATGGCCTACTTCTTAACGAGAAGAACTGCTGCGTGTAAGGCATCGCCTAATTCTTGGGCTTCTGCACCATTGAGCTCAACGACCAGACGGCCGCCACCTTCGAGCGGAACTCGCATGACCAATCCGCGACCCTCTTTAGTGACTTCCATCGGACCGTTTCCAGTCCGCGGCTTCATGGCGGCCATACATCACTCCTCGGGGTTGGGGTTTTTCCCTGCCCTAAGTATCCCAGAGGGGGCGCCTGGAGACCAAAATCTGCTCGTTTCCACGCTTGAATCTGCAGGTCCGAGGCGTTCACCTCGCCCTAAAGCGCCTCTGAGATTCCCAAAAAGCCGAGCAATCGAGCTCGCCCCTGGCGCAAAATGACCTCTACGGAGCGGGCGGGCACGCCCAACAGGGCGGCGATCTCCTCCGGGCTGCGCCCCTTCACATAATGCAGAGTGATCAAAATCTGCTCCTCTTGGGGCAGGCGAGCGAGCAATTCGGGGGCGCCAAGGAGCGGGCCCAGGGAATTTTGCTCATTCACGCCTCTGACGGTACCGGGCGGGAGAGCGTGAATGGGTCAACTTTGGAGGGAACGAGCCAAAGCCTTTAATGAGAATTTAACGCTGCCCAGCAAACCCACGCGGGCAACCGGCCAGAGAAGGGCTCCCAGATAACCGAAAGGCACTTCCACTACTTCACTCCAGCGAAAGCGAGACGTTCCTTCTCCCCGCGACTCCACGATGAATGTGCCGGTTCCTTTTACAACGCTGCCCGTATGGAGGACATCGCATCGAGTGGGGGCCTCCCATCGAGTCACCGTCATCGTGTCGAGAAAACCGAGAAGTGGGAGTCCCTGTGCGGATGCTTTTCGAGCCCGCAACCCAGTGAAAGCTTCAATGCGCGCACCTACGCCAGCGCGTCGTGCACCTGGCTCGACCCACACTTTTGTAAGTGCCATCCACTCGCTCTGGCCTTCCCAATCAACAATGGCATCCCACACGCGAGCAGGGGGAGCATCAATATCAATCACAATTTCAATTTCGCGAGTTATCTGAGGTGGAGACTTAAAGCCTAATGCGCGCGGTGCCGTGCAGACCCAGAGAAGTACGACGAGTATCAGCAGTGCGCCCACAATCCATTCGCCACTACTTAATCCCCACATTTCTAAGATCCACTCTCACACGCATCGAGCGCCTCATCTACCGACTTTGTCCATTTAATGATTTCCCGCTGGCCAGACTTAATGAAACCTTTCTTTGCCAGATGATCAATTTGTTGGTGCAAAAACGCAAAATCGTCATACGGATCAAGCACCACAACTGGATGCGAGTGGAATGAGAGATACCTGCCGACCCAAATCTCGAAGAGCTCTTCAAGAGTTCCGATTCCTCCAGGTAACGCTAGAAATGCATTTGAATGCGATTCCATTAATCCTTTGCGCACTCTCATGTCGTCGACGATGATCAATTCGTCGGCATCTGTGTCGCCCACTTCTCTTTCCATTAATGCTTGCGGAATGATCCCAAGCGTGTGTCCACCAGCAGCGCGAGCGCCTTTGGCAACAGCACCCATCATTGAAATATTTCCACCACCAGAGACAAGCCCCCAGCCGCGATCAGCAATCCCCTTGCCTACGTCGCTTGCTAATTCAATATATTTCTCTTCAATATCGAGCGAAGAGGAACAGTAGACACACACTTTGATCTCAGTCATGAGAGCCACTTCAAGAGCGTGGAAGCGCCTTCGTAGATAAGAGCGATATCTACATTCTCGTCCTCAGTATGGGCAAGCGCTGGATTTCCTGGACCATAATTCACTGCCGGAATGCCGAGCGCAGAAAAACGAGCAACATCTGTCCAACCAAATTTTGGAGCTGGAGGTTCGCCTACAGCCGCAATAAAATCCTGCGCGATCGGAACATTGAGACCCGGGAGAGCACCCGGGGCACGATCAACAATGGTGAGCGCGTATCCGTCGAAGAAGCGGCGGAGGAATCTTTCAGCATCAGCCTCACTCTTGGACGGAGCGAATCGATAATTCACTGTCACCACAAGTTCATCTGGAATGACATTTCCGGCAACCCCACCCTTGATTGCCACTGCCTGCAAACCTTCACGGTATTCAAGTCCATCAACCATCACGCGCTCAGCTTCGTACTCGGCCAGCGCTGTGAGAATTTCATGGGCCTCGTGGATGGCATTCTCGCCGAGCCATGCGCGCGCCGAATGCGCCCGAACTCCACGCACGGTTACTTCGGCTCGCATGGTTCCCTGACATCCACCTTCCACCAGACCATTGGTGGGCTCTAACAAAATGGCAAAATCGGCTTCAAGCTGCTCCGATGAGTTCTGTGCGATGCGCGCAAGTCCATTCCTGGCCGCTTCTACTTCTTCACATTCATAAAAGAAGAAGGTCAGATCCGCTCGTGGATCCGTGAGGGTGACCGCAACGTGGAGCTGGATTGCCACACCGCTCTTCATATCAGTGGCGCCGCACCCATAGAGGCGTTCACCTTCGACAGTGCTGGGCACGTTATCTGCGATCGGAACCGTGTCGATATGACCAGCCAATACGACGCGCGAAGGGCGCCCGAGTTCAGTGCGGGCGATGATGGAATTGCCGTCGCGGATGATGGTGAGGTGGGGGGCTTGCTCACGCAAGGCCTCCTCGATGGCGTCAGCGAGGGCCGCTTCCTCCCCAGAAACGCTAGGAATATCAATTAACGCCGCCGTGAGGTCGGCTAAATCCGCATGAAGATCGAGCACACGGGTACGGTATCGGACATGAGCAGCACATCTAGCACCCACTCGCGGGCACGGGCCACCGGCCTGGTCACTCGCCACGTCAGCGGCAAGATCCTTGACGCCTTCTTCCCCGCACCTTCGCTGGGAGAACTCCTCCCCGTCAACCTTGCTCCCCTGGTAGCCCGCGACGACGAGCGACGCGTCACTACCGAGTTGGTCACCTGCGATATCGATCTTCAAGCACCGCCCACTGATGTCGTCGATGTCTACTTGCGTTTACATCTTCTCTCTCATCGCCTGGTAGCCCCGCACAGTATTAATCTCGACGGAATATTTGGTTTGCTACCTAACGTGGTCTGGACCTCAGCTGGTCCCTGCGCGGTAGATGATTTCGACGAGGTACGTCTGGCGCTCAAAGCCCGCGGCTCGCTACACGTCTACGGTGTAGATAAATTCCCTCGCATGGTGGATTACGTGATTCCGAGCGGTGTGCGCATTGCAGATGCTGACCGTGTACGACTCGGCGCTCACCTCGCAAGTGGCACGACCGTCATGCACGAAGGTTTTGTGAATTTCAATGCCGGCACCCTTGGCGCTTCCATGGTGGAAGGTCGAATCTCAGCTGGTGTCGTGGTGGGAGATGGCAGCGACATCGGCGGCGGCGCATCGATTATGGGAACTTTGAGCGGCGGCGGGAAAGAAGTCATTTCCGTCGGAAAGGGTTCATTAATCGGAGCCAACGCAGGAATCGGAATTTCTTTAGGCGATGAGTGCATCGTGGAAGCCGGCGCTTATGTCACAGCGGCTTCCAAAATTCGTTTGCCAGATGGCACCGTGGTGAAGGCCCGTGAACTTTCCGGAGCGCACGGAATGCTCTTCCGTCGGAATTCGACGGATGGCTCACTCGAAGCATTGCCCCGCAGTGGAAATTGGGGCGGTCTCAACTCGGTGCTTCACAGCAACGATTGAAAGTGCGCAAACTTCTTGCCCTAGTACTTACTGGCGTACTCCTCATCTTGCTAGGTAAGTGGGGATATGCACGTGTACATGACGCGTTGGTACTTCCGGGCTGCACAATAACTACCGAAGCTGAAGAGTTCTCTCTCGACAGCGAGCAGAGCGCGAATGCGGCCACGATCGCTGCAGTCGCCTACCGACGTGGCATCCCTGAACGTGCGATTGCAGTGGCCTTTACCGCAGCACAACAAGAATCAAAATTACGTAATCTCGACTATGGCGATCGAGACTCACTCGGAATTTTCCAGCAACGACCCTCTCAAGGATGGGGCGATCGAGCGTCGATTCTGGATCCAGCACGCTCAACAAGCCGTTTCTATAGCGCATTGATGGCAATTCCCGGTTGGGAGAAAATGCCGCTCGCCGAAGCAGCCCAAGAGGTTCAACGCTCAGCAGCCGGCAGTGCGTACGAAAAATGGGAAGGACGAGCGCTCGCGCTCACCCAAGCGCTGAACGACCCGTCACTCATCGCCTGTCGTTTCCATAAATTCGGAACCCAAGTACATACACCCGCCGAAGAAGTCATCTCACAAGCGAGCAAGGAGTGGGGCAAAATCAAGGCCACACACACCGGCAGGGTTATCAAGATATCTTCCTGGCAGAGAACCCGCGTTGCCCTATGGTTCATGACCCATGCCAACGAATACGGAGTTTCACAACTCAAATGGAATCAAGTGGAGTGGGACAGGTACGGCGTCAAAAGCAAGAACGCGAATAAGGTTTCAACTCTTACAGTGACACTTCAATAGCGCTACGAGAGTGCCCGAATCTGTGTGATGTCAGATGAAGTTAACCGCACTCCACATATGATCAAGCTTGCTGGGTGCGCATCAAGATAATCTCGAAGCAGCGCAAGCGAGGTATGCGGGGCGAAGAGACCAAATGATCCGGCACTCACCTCGCCGGTAACCGCCACTCTCCCATTCGATACCGCCACCTGCTCGACCGCTGCGGCTAAACCCTCTTCATCAAGTGCACGGAGGTCTTCGAATTCGACTGGAATCTGCGTCAGCAGCGCCGCTTCGAAATGGTCAGCAACTCCAAGGAGTGAAGGCTCTTCCTTGGTGCGCGCGAGAGCACGAACTGTTTGGCGCGGAAGGACCCCAGGAGCCGTCCAAAGTAATGGTCTACCTGCACTAGCAAGTTCGCTCATTAACGGCACCAGTGATGAGGCGTCTTGGTTGCTCACCACGACAGGAGCGCCCTTCATAACCCCGGCGACAGACTCTGCTACTGCGTAGCGATTAGCGCCACCCATGCGAATGATGGAAATCTTGCGCTTCTTCAAGTCTTGCAAATATCTAGGACTGAATTGCGAATCGGTTCCTACTACGTAGACCTTGTTGATTTTGCGGCGGATCAATTCCGTAGCAACTCGAGTATCCAATTCAGAGCCGGAGGAAATATAGAGCGGCGCCTTAAGTTGCTGAGCAAGCGGCGCCGCAGTCATCGCCTCAACTGTTTCAGTATCAACGGTAGCCAACACTGCGATCTTGGCAACAGGGAAACTGATCTTTCCCACCGCGATAGAAAGCAATGTGTCATCTGACGAGGTGAGTGATACCACCGGGCGTTGAATATAAGTGGAAGGCAAATCTAGCCGCGATCGAAAGATTTCTCCCGAGAGTTTCGAGCTCTTTCCTGCGCTAGAAAGTGCAGTGATGCTTTTTACGCCGCCGCCACGAGTCCTGGTGTTAATGACATATGAGGCAACATCGGGCAAGAGAAAGGCTTTCGCCATCTCCGCTTGCGTTTTTGATTTTGTCCAAGTGGCATAGCCCGGGTTGAGCGAGAGATCCAAACTCCAAGGATCCGGGACTGATTGCAACCAAGTGAGATTACTTCCCCACACTTCGAGAACATCTTGGGTATGACCTCCCGAAGAGGTAAAGAAGAAGGTGGATACAGGCCTACCTTTTAGCGTGGCAGTCAATCCATTCTGCTCATCAGGTGCCGTTGCATTTACCGCCTCAACCCACTTACTCCCCCAACCAACTTCGATCTCTTTGCTGTATCCCACGAAGGAGAGATCCTTTGTGGAGCCGTAGATATCGCAATCACATTCGGTACGGAAGACGCCCTGTTTCGCAAGCGCGTAGGAACGAATAGCAATGACTTGAGCTTGCAAGGCGGCCGCTGGCCATGAAGAGGGCATCTCGCCAATTCCCTTTAAGTACTCGTCGTGCAAGCGCACGTCGTTGGTCACCTCAAGACGTGGACCATCTTTCGTCTTGACCGTAGTGATGTGTATCTGGCCATAGCGATACTTGTTGGTGGCGGTGTTCACTACACCCGCTGGGCCGTCAAGGAAACGTGTGCCACTCCATCGCAAAGTAAAGGTAGGCGCCGGTGGTAACGGCGTAGCTGCAACTCCTGGTAACAGATACGTCAGTACGGTGCCGCTACCGGTGGGAGTTGCAGTGATCTGGGATCCGGCAGCAACTTGCGCGGTAGGTGTATCTACGATGGAGGGAATCGAAGAGAGATCGCTTCCCCATACCTGTGAAAAAACAGTGCCCGTCTCGCCTGCAATCGCTTCAACTCGAAAAGAGAATTTCGTCAGCAAATGGCCGATATTTACTCGGAGCGAACCATTGTCTGGAAAAGGTATGAGATCTACATCTGTGTAGAAATGTTGAATAATCTCTGCAGCGCTCTTCCCCTCGAGAGCCATGCCGCGAGCACCTACTTGGCTCATGCCCACCCCGTGGCCATACCCCGCACCCGTAAAGGTAAATGACTGTGGAACTCCCTCTGCACTCGCCATGGGGGCAAGCAAGGTAATTGCAAGCATGATGCTGAGGGCGGAAGAGATTTCCACCCGCCGCCAGGGGCGCATGCTTATTGAGCTTTACCAATCACGCGATACGCAACTCCGGGGAATGCCGACTGATCAAAAATCCGCCGCCCATCAACGATTGCGCTCACTCCGGGAAAATCTTTTGCCGATAGCGATCGATACTCAGCATGATCAGCCTGAGTGACAACTCCATCAACCTGACTACCTAGATGATGTGGCGTGAATTTAAGTTTCACAATTTCGTCATCGGTATACATCGGGTCGTGAACGGTGACGGTGGCCCCCAAACGAGTGAGTTCTCCAACGGTGGGGAATACTCCGGAGAAGGCGCTCTCTTTAACTCCCCCGCGATATGAGATGCCGAGAACGGCAACTTTCTTACCTTTGAGGTCTCCCAGATCGGTAGAGAGTAACGAAACAGCATGCACTGGCATTCCCGCATTTGCTTCGCGTGCAGCTCGCACCACGGTTGCAGCTGGATCGTTCCATAGATAAAAGCGTGGGTAGATCGGAATGCAGTGGCCGCCCACCGCAATGCCAGGTTGATGAATATGGCTATAAGGCTGCGAGTTGGAAGCAGCGATCACTTGGTAAATATCGATTCCAGCGGTCTCTGCAAAGCGCGCAAACTGGTTGGCTAATCCGATATTCACATCGCGATATGTGGTCTCCGCGAGTTTGGCCATCTCGCTCGCTTCGGCGGATCCAAGATCCCAGACACCGTTTGCCCGCTGCAAGTCCTCGCGCACATCGAAGTCGAGCACCGCTTCGTAGAATTCCACGCCGCGCTGACCGCTCGCTGAGTCGATGCCGCCCACCAATTTCGGGTAGCGGCGTAGATCGGCGAAAACGCGGCCAGTGAGTACGCGCTCAGGCGAGAAAACCAGATGGAAATCTTTACCAGGAACTAAGCCAGAGATCTTTTCAATCATTGGACCGAAGCGGGTTCGTGTAGTTCCTACGGGCAAAGTAGTTTCATACGAGACGAGAGTGCCTGGCTTTAGCCCTTTAGCGATCGCTTCGGTAGCCGCATCCATCCAACCGAAATCAGGAACACCATCGTTATCAACGAAGAGTGGAACCACGACGACGACTGCCTCGCATTCAGCGACCGCCGAAGTGGTGTCCGTTGTGGCACGTAATTTTCCGGCGGGAACCAGCGTCGCTAATTTCTCCGCGAGATGAGCCTCGCCTGGAAAAGGTTCTATTCCCTTATTGATGAGATCAACTGCGTGCGCATTGACATCGCAACCAATTACTTCGTGGCCCTTGTCTGCAAATTGCACAGCAAGCGGTAAGCCAATCTTGCCGAGGGCAACAACAGCGATCTTCATCTCAGTTTCTCTCTTCTGTTCAGCTCTTCTTAAAGGAGGATAACGCGTCCGTCGCGAGCGCTTTCAATCATTGCTTCTGCCACTGCCACTGTCGCTAAACCTTGCTCCATAGTGACAATGCGGTCGATTGCGCCGGGCAGGCCGAGTACTGCGTCCCGGAATGCTTCGTGCTCCATACGGAGCGGTTCTGGCTTAGCAAAGGCGTAACGAATGAGATCGCCTTCACTGACACCACGAAATGCCGCAACAGCTTCCCATTCAGTGGCCACGGATGCGTTGGCGTGAAAAGTGAGGTCGGTAGTAAGCGTGTCAGCCACGAAAGCACCACGCTCTCCCGTCACGACCGTGAGCCGCTCTTTAAATGGTGAAAGCCAATTCACCAAGTGATTAGTAATCGTGCCATCAGCTAGTTGGCCGACTGCGGCAACGAGATCTTCGTGTGCTCGACCAGACTTATGTCCGACTCGGGCAGAGACTGAAGTGAATGGAGACCTGGCAACCCAAGCAGTCAGATCGATATCGTGCGTTGCCAGATCCTTCACTACGCCTACGTCGGCAATACGCGCCGGGAAGGGTCCCTGTCGACGTGTAGTGATTTGATAAACATCGCCCAACTCGCCATTTTCTAAACGCTTACGTAATTGCTGTAGTGCCGGGTTATAACGTTCGATATGCCCGACCGCGCCCACCAAATTCTTGAAAGCCTCGACTAGTTTCTTCGCAGAAGGCGTATCTACGGCGAGTGGTTTTTCGATCATGGCGTGAATTCCCGCGGCGGCGAGTTCTAAACCGATTTCATCATGAAATGCGGTAGGTGCCGCCACCATCGCGTAATCCACACCGCGCTCAATAAGTTCACCAACCGTGTTGAGCACATCGCGCCCTTGTGCAACTCCGTGCACATCCCCGCCTGGATCTACAACTGCAACTAGTTCGACTCCATCGAGAGAACTAAGAATGCGGGCGTGGTGGCGTCCCATCATGCCGAGTCCTACAAGGCCGGCACGTAACTTTGGTTGGCTCATCCAATTTCCTTAGAGGCTCGCAGCGACTTCGTTCACGACTGTAACAATCGTGTCGAGGTCGGCCTTCGAAAGTGATGGATGAACTGGAAGAGAAACACACTCTTTAACGACGAGATCGGTTTGTGGAAGCGTGAGATCCATCTTGAACGATGGCAGGCGGTGAATGGGAGTTGGGTAGTAAACGCCACAACCCACTCCACGTTGCGTAATTCCGGCCATAAACGCATCGCGTTTTTCAGATGATCCGCCAGGAATGCGAATCGTGTACTGGTGATAAGAGTGCGTTGTACCTGGCGCAAGGAACGGCGTGACCACACCTTTGAGGTTGGCATCCAAATATGCCGCATTATCTTGACGAGTCTTCGTCCAACCTGGAAGTTTGCCAAGTTGTACGCGGCCAATTGCGGCGTGAATATCAGTCATGCGGGTATTGAAGCCGATAATTTCGTTTTGGTAACGAATCTCTTGGCCTTGGTTGCGCAGTAAGCGAAGAGTGCGAGCGATCTCGGCATCTTCCGTGACAACCATGCCACCTTCACCGGCCGTCATATTTTTGGTGGGATAGAAAGAGAAGGAAGCGACGGTGCCGAATTCACCAGCATTTCGACCATTCATCGAGGCGAGGTGACCTTGTGCGGCATCTTCGATGATCTGCACGCCATGCTTTGAAGAAATCTCCGCGAAGCGATCCATCGCAGCAATGTGGCCGTAAAGATGCACCGGCATGATCGCTTTGGTTTTCTTTGTGATCAGAGATTCGGCGTGATCGGGATCAATGTTGAAAGTCTTGGGATCGATGTCGGCAAATACTGGAACACCACCCGCAAGCACTACCGAGTTTGCGGTAGCGGCAAAGGAGAACGAAGGGACGATAACTTCATCGCCACGTTCAATTCCAGCAGCAATGAATCCTAGGTGGAGGGCGGACGTGCCCGAATTCATCGCAACACAGTGACGACCACCGACGTGGGCGGAGAATTCTTCTTCAAACGCAGCAACCTCTGGACCTTGAGCCAGCATGCCAGAGCGAAGTACGCGATCTACGGCCGCGCGCTCGTCGTCGCCGATGATTGGTTTAGCTGCTGGAATCATTACTTCTCCTCATGTTTCATATCTTGAGAGTGAACCAATCGTTCACCCTGTTGTTCATACTTCTCACCTGTGAGCGGACAGACCCAGTTATTTGCGCCAGCGGATTCAAGTGGAACCCCTGCGCGCCCTACCCACTTGATTCTCTTGGCAGGTGCGCCCGCGACAAGTGCGTAATTAGGAACATCGCGAGTCACCGTTGCACCCGCTGCCACCATCGCCCACTTGCCGATAGTGATCGGGGCTACGCACACTGCACGTGCTCCGATAGAAGCACCTTCTTCGATCGTTACACCTACCAATTCCCAGTCATGCCCACTTTTCAATGTCCCGTCAGGATTTACCGCGCGGGGGAAGTGATCGTTAGTGAGCACTACTGCTGGTCCAATAAAGACCCCAGCTCCCAATCGCGCAGGCTCGTAGACCAAGGCGTAATTTTGAATTTTGGAATTAGCTCCGATTTCAACGCCGGGGCCTACGTACGCTCCGCGACCCACAATGCAGTTCTCCCCCAAAACGGCTCCGGAGCGCACTTGGGCCAGATGCCAGATCGCCACCCCATCGCCGAGGGTGATATCGGAATCCACGTCAGCGGATGGGTGAATTCGGGCGGCAGTCACGTAGGTGAGCCTACCTGCGGGGGCGAAGAAGGGCGCGGATACGCTCCGCAAAAGGCGAGTAAGGATCGCCACTTTCGACAATTTGTGAACTGGCCGCCCGGGCGCTTCGCCACTCCTCGGGGTGCGCGCTCCACCATTCGAGAGCCGAAGCGATCTCACCTGGCGTACTGGCAAAGGCTGCGCGACCTTCCAACAGGGCAACAACCCTTGGCAAGGGCGAGGAGATGATTCCCAAACCAGCGGCGGCATACTCATACACCTTGCTCGGAACGGCCTCGAGGAAGGCGGGAGTGGAATCAAGAATCGATAGCCCCACCCAGGCACCGCGAGCGATGCGCCAACTCTCAACTGGAGCGCAACGTCCATAGAAATGAACGCGCTCTCTCGCCGGGCTTGAAGCGAGCCATTCATCCACAAAAAGCTGATCCACTGGTGCCACCGGGCCCACCACATCGAGGCGCCAATGCGGCGCACTTTCAATCGCCGCCAGCATTGAGTGCAAACCTCGTGATTTGCGCACATCACCGATGTAAACCGCTCGCGGAGACTCATCAAAGGATTCAGTCAAATGAATGACGGTGAAATCTGGAAGGTTTCGCACCACGATGCGGTTCTTGGCATTGAGCGGCGGGACATGTTCATCAGCAACTATGGTGAGATCGGCTTCAGCCGCAATCTTGGTGGCATCGCGCGCAATTTTACGAGCGAATAATCCCACTACACCTTTCGCCCAATTTCGATCGCGCAATAGCGATACGTAATCTTCGTGAACGTCACAAACCACTTTTCGCTTCCGTATATTTCCAGCGATGAGCAAGGGCAGTGAGAGATCTGGGTCAATCGCGATAATGACTTCACCTCGCGCCATGAAAGGTAATGTCAACGCTCGGATCACACGTGAAAACTTTCCGGTATCTCCATACGCAGCTCTAAATCTGGCATCTGGAGGAGCTTCAAAAGTTTCGCCTCGCGCGATGACTTCTACCGAAAGTCCGGCGCGGTGGAGGGCTGCGGCCAGGCGATGCAGTCGCGCATCTGCAACGTGGTGACCGGAAGAAATTATTGAAACATCGATCTTCATTAGAAGTCTTCTAACGCCGAAGGCACTTTCCCTACGTTGAGGAACTCAAGATACTTTTCAGTTACCTTCGTGGCGTCGCCAAATGCCAACGCATTACCTTGGTGCATCCAGAGCGCCTTATCGCACAACTCATTGAGCGTGCCCAGTGCGTGCGAAACGATAATAATGGTGCGCGCCTCTAGGCAAAGTTGGCGCATTTTCTCAAATGACTTTTCCTTAAATGCAGCGTCTCCCGTCGAGAGCGCTTCGTCGATAAGCAAAATGTCTGGCGTCATGTTCACTGCGACCGAAAAAGCAAGGCGCCCATACATACCGGCTGAATAGGTTCGCATTGGCATATCAATAAAACCATTAGGAAGGTCAGCAAAACTTGCGATGTCGTCGAAGCGCTCTTCAAGCTCTTCGCGCTCTAACCCAGCGGCTAAGCCACCCAAGATGATGTTGTCACGGCCCGAAAGTGTGCCGTTAAAACCAACTCCCAAAGCGAGCAACGTGCTCACTTTTCCGTTCACAATGATGCGACCCTCGGTAGGTGGGAGAATGCCAGCGATGGCGCGCATCAATGTGGATTTACCTGCGCCATTTGCACCCACTACACCCATTACGGTGCCATGCGGAATGTCTAAGGAAAGATTCTTCACCGCTTCGATGGTGCGAACTCTTCGCTTTTCACCGCGCCCGGCGCGCATGATGGCATTCTTCAGAGTCATCTTTGATTCGACATTGATTTTGTAGCGCAGCGAAAGTTCTTCAATGCGAACAGCGAGGCCCTCGGGCATCTCGGCGTTAGATGCGTACCGCAAAGTCACGCTCCCTCGAGACGAAGAAATATCCACCGATGAAGAGCAGGCCGAAAGCCCAACCTGTAGCCCCGAGCCAGAGGGTCCACGAAGGATTCTCTCCCTTGATCCAGACTGTATTGGTTATTGCCAAGATGGGCCCGAGTGGATTAGCCCAAATGAGAATCCGATGCCAACCGTGAATCATGTCTGGCATCCACAAGACGGGGCTGAGATAGAGCCACATGCGAGCGCCGTAAGTCATCAACTTAGATGTGTCGCGGAAGTACACATTCATGGTGGCGAAGAGCAACGCCAAGCCAAAACCACTGATCGCAACTAACGCCACCATCACAGGAACCCACAGTAGGTGCCAGTTCAATCCTGGCAGTCTGCTCTTGGAATCAAGTGCGCCGCCGACCAAATAGATAATGAGGTAGACCGGCAAGGTGGGCATGAACTTTTGGAAGGCACCGATGAGCGAAGAGAGCGGAAGTAGGGCACGCGGGAAGGCCTGATTAAGGATGAGTTTTCCGCCGGCCGTTACAGATGCTCCACCGAAAGTCATGCAATTTTGAGCAAAGTACCAAGTGAAGAGGCCAACCAAAATGTGAGCGAGAACATCGAAGCGACTTGAACCGGCGCTACCGCGCCCACCAATGATGGTGACCAACATGAAGTAGATGAGGGCTAAGAGCAAAGGGTTGAGGACAAGCCATACGGAACCCAACGGAGAATTTAGGTGTTCGGCTTTATCGGTAAAGCGCGCTAGCTCGAATGCGAAGCGGCGGCGGCGCCAGAACTCACGAATGTACGGCCCCATGGCAGGTAGCGATGCCTTATGCGGTTCAAAGACCTGAATCTTCGAGACTAAAGCCTCCGGTTCACTACTCACGACGATGATCCTCCCATGAAGCCGGAGCCCCTTGCGGTACCAGCGAGGCGGGAGAGGTGAGAAATCCGAGCCCCCAGGCCATTTGCATCGTGCCCAACACCATCGGGAGGGCGGCTTTCGAAGCAAATCCGGCTGCCCCTCTCGAAATCATTAACGATGCAAGCAACACAAAAGCCAAATAGCCGGCGGGCAAGAGCAAAGCCCAGGGAAAGAAAAATCCTGAGATCAGCCCGATGAGCGATCCGAAGAACGCAACTGGTGGCGCGAGATATCGGAGATTGAGAGTGGTTCTGTTCTTTCTAATCACGACGCGACGCCAACGGCCATACTCAAAGTACTGCTTGGCCAAGGCGCGCAGGGAAGAACGGGGGCGATAGGCAACCTTTAAATCAGGCGAAAACCAAACGACACCGCCCCGCTCGCGTAACCGCAAATTGAGTTCCCAATCTTGCGCTCTAATAAACCTCTCATCGTAGCCGCCCGCCTCAATGAGCTTCGCTTTGTCGAAGACTCCTAAGTAGACCGTATCTACCGATCCTTCTTCGCCGCCGGTGTGAAAACGGGAAGCACCCACGCCAAGTGGACTCGTCATCGCGGCGGCTACCGCCTTCTCAAAATATGTCACGCCCTCCGCAGCCATGATGCCGCCAACGTTGACTGCACCTGTTCGCGCCAATACTTCCAAAGCTCGCTCGACATACCCCTCGGGGAGCTCGGCATGACCATCCACTCGAACAATGACGTCAAATGAAGAGGCTCTGATGCCAGCATTTAATGCACTGGGGGTCTTACCGGTGGGGTTTGCCACCACTTTTACTCGCCCATCCTGTGCAGCCAGGTTCTCAGCAATCTCCCACGTACGGTCATGAGAAGGACCGACGGCGAGCACCACTTCAAAAGGAATCTCTGGAGGTAAAGAGCGCACTTGAGCCAAGGCAGCACGTACCGCGGCTTCCAGATGGCGTTCCTCATTGCGCACCGGCATCACAACGGAGACGCCGATTTTGCGCAACGGGTTAGCGAAAAGTTCGTTCATGGCGGCTTCGAGGTTATCGCCCTAATAGGCTTAGCGTGTGGTCAACCCTCCGAAAGTACCGACTCGACGTCGCCGCTCTCGGTTTTCGATGGTCACCACCCTCCTCTCAGTGGGCGTCCTGATCCTCTCTCTCGTCTCCTGGGTCGCCTTTGACCATGTCACCTCTTCCATTAACCGGCAGGACGTTTTCAAGGGAATCAAAGTCCGCCCTGACCGCTCCGCTGGTTCTTCTATTAATTACTTACTCGTGGGTTCAGATACCCGCGAAGGGCTCACGAAGCAGCAACTTCACGATCTTCGCGTAGGCAGTGTCGCCACTGCGGCCGGTAAGCGCTCGGATACGGCAATCCTGATTCACATCAGTAAAGATCGCGATCGCGCAACCATCATCTCGATCCCCCGCGACACGTACGCAGACGTACCCGAGTGGACCGACGACAAGGGTGTCGTTCATTCAGCCAGACATTCAAAGATCAATGAAGCTTTTGGCAGAGGTGGCGCACCACTGCTCATTGCAACGATTGAAAATATGACACAAGTTCGAATCGATCATTACATCGAAGTAAATTTCGCCGGATTTGCGAATTTAGTGGACGCCGTGGGTGGCGTTGATATTTGTACCAACACAGCAATTCACGATGATAAAAGCCACATCGATTTACCTGCCGGGAAAAATCATCTTGACGGAATTACTGCCTTGAAATATGTACGCGCACGGTACTTCGACGGCATGGGCGATCTCGGTCGAATGAAGCGTCAACAAAAATTCATCGCATCAATGATCTCAGCAGCGACGAGCACTGGAACGCTGCTAAATCCGGTGAAATTACTCAGCGTGGTAAATGCCGGGCTCGCAACAGTCACCACTGATCCAGACCTTCAAAAGGATGATTTGGTGACGCTTGCGACACAAATGAAGTCGCTTTCGGCATCGAATCTCAACATGCTGACCGTTCCGTTATCCGATGTCAGTTATGCAAATGATGGAGTTGCCGGTGCCGTCTTATGGGATCCAGAGCTCGCACCAAAACTTTGGCAGCGCATCAAAGATGACGTTCCAGTGGCTCCGACGCCAAAAGTGATTACAAAGAGTTCGGCCTTGACGATTCCAGCTAAAGACATCGTGATCGAAGTGCAAAACGGAACCGACATCAATGGGCTTGCTGCAAAGGCTTCAAACGATCTTGCAACTGCTGGATTCGTGAACGGAGCTACGCCATCAACTGCGCTCACCACAGTAAAGACCACCACCATTACCTACGATCCGACTTACTCGGAATCACTGAGGACTCTCAAAGCTGCATTACCCAACGCACTCACTGTGCCAAAGAAAGCCCTCGGTAAAAAGTTCATTGTGACATTGGGTCCTGATTACAAATCAGTTGCAAAATTCACTACGCCTAAGACAGCCCCAGCCCCTACGCCTACCGAGACGTCACCGTTCGATGTACGTACGGGTGCAGATACTTCCTGCAAGTAGTTTTAGCTCAAAACCTTACGAGCCATCACCATTCGCTGAATCTGGTTGGTGCCTTCGTAAATCTGAGTGATTTTCGCATCGCGCATCATGCGCTCTACTGGGTAATCGCGGGTATAGCCGTAACCGCCGAGAAGCTGAACAGCATCAGTGGTGACTTGCATGGCAACATCGGAAGCGAAGCACTTAGAAGCCGCTCCAAGGAATGTGAGATCCGGATCGTTTCGCTCGCTAGCAGCAGCTGCACGGTAAGTGAGTTGACGCGCTGCTTCAACCTGCATCGCCATGTCAGCAATCATGAATTGAATTCCCTGGAACTCGGCAATCGCCTTACCAAATTGCTTTCGTTCCTTGATGTAATCCTTTGCCGCGTCAAGAGCGCCTTGAGCGATGCCGACTGCTTGCGCCGCAATGGTGATTCGAGTGTGATCAAGAGTTCCCAATGCGATCTTGAGACCTTCACCCATCTCGCCAATCATCCGATCGTCGCCTACTCGCACATTGTCCAAGTAGACCTCGCGCGTGGGTGAACCCTTAATGCCGAGTTTGCGCTCGGGAGCGCCAAAGGAGACACCCGGATCAGACTTCTCAACAAGGAATGCAGTAACTCCCTTGCCACCTTTCGAAGGATCACAATTTGCGAAGACCGTATAGAACTCGCTCACACCTGCGTTCGTAATCCAACGCTTGGCGCCGTTAAGCACCCAGGAATCTCCATCGCGCACGGCGCGAGTCTTCATCGATGCAGTATCGCTTCCGGCCTCTGACTCCGAGAGTGCGTAGGACCACATCGCTTCGCCAGAAGCCAAACGAGGAAGCCACCGTTGCTTCTGCTCCTGAGTGCCCTTAAGAAGAATGGCCATCGATCCAAGTTTGTTGACTGCAGGAATCAGCGAAGAAGAGCCACAAGCCCGCGCTACTTCTTCAATAACGATACAAATCGCCAATGCATCTGCGCCGGCTCCACCGAATTCCTCAGGCACGTGGAGCGCGTGAAGATCTGCCTTTACAAGCGCGTCATAGGCCGCTTGCGGAAACTCGCTCTTCTCATCGACCTCTGCTGCGTTGGGCGCAATGTGCTTATCAGCAACGGCGCGGACAACGGTACGGAGTTCATTGAGTTCTTCAGGGAGGCGATATAGGTCAAAGGTCATGGCGTAAGGCTAAACGCCAACCCGAGTAGGCGAAAGCCCAAATCGCCTTGACGGGCCTGATGAGCCGGTAGGTTTAACCCATGCTTTCAGTTATTGGAACCGGCTATTTGGGCGCAACGCACGCTGCATGCATGGCGGAATTGGGCTTTGACGTGATCGGCATCGACACGGATGCGACGAAGATCACTCTCCTCTCCCAGGGCGAGCTCCCCTTTTACGAGCCCGGCCTTGATGATTTGCTCCGCAAACATGTGGCCACGGGAAAACTACGCTTTTCAACAAACTTCGAGGATCTGGCTGATGCAGATGTCCACTTCATTTGCGTGGGAACTCCGCAACGCAAAGATGGAAATGCGGCAGACCTGACCTACGTGAATGCCGCACTGGAGGCAACCGCTTCGCATGCGAAGGCCGGTTCGCTCATAGTCGGCAAATCAACGGTGCCAGTGGGAACGGCAGATACTCTCACTGCTCGTCTTGCTGAAATTAATCCTCACGTTGAATTGGCGTGGAATCCAGAATTCTTGCGTGAGGGATTTGCGGTAGAAGACACGCTTCGCCCCAACCGACTCGTAGTGGGTGTGCAATCTGCGCGGGCAGAAGAGCAACTACGCGAGGTGTACGCCACGTTACTCAAAGACGAAGTCCCCTGGATAAGCGCAGACTTACGCACTGCGGAACTTGTGAAAGTGGCAGCAAACTCATTTTTAGCAACCAAGATTTCATTCATTAATGCGATGGCCGAAATCTGTGATGCCGCAGGCGGCGACGTCACAGTACTGGCGAAGGCAATTGGCTACGATCCGCGGATCGGAAATCGCTTCCTGCAGGCCGGTATTGGTTTTGGCGGAGGCTGCCTTCCTAAAGATATTCGAGCCTTTATGGCGCGGGCAGAAGAATTGGGCGCCGATCAAGCGTTGGAGTTCCTGCGCGACATTGACTCCATCAATTTACGCGCCCGCGCCCGCATCATTGATGTTGCCGCAGAGTACGGAGATCTGAAAGGCAAGAAGGTCTTTGTTCTCGGCGCAGCTTTCAAGCCGGATAGTGATGACGTTCGCGACTCCCCTGCGTTAGATATCGCCTACGGAATTTCACAACGCGGGGCTCGAGTAGTCATCAACGATCCCAAGGCGATGGAGCCAGCAGCGAAACGATTCCCGGAGTTGGAATTTATCGACGATCTGATCGAAGGCGCCAAAGATGCCCATTTGATCTTGCACCTCACCGAGTGGAAAGAGTATCGAGCACTCGCGCCGGAAGATTTTGCCAAGGTGGTAGCAAATAAGGTCATCATCGATGGACGAAATGCGCTCGATGGAAACGCATGGCGTGATGCAGGCTTTATCTACCGCGCCCCAGGGCGTCCCACACTCACCCCGAAGAAGTAAGCATGTCCGACGATATTGACGGCATGCTCCAACTGAAAACATGGGCGATCGTTGGCTTGAGCAACAACAGCGAACGACCGGCATACCGTGTAGCTGCGCTGCTAAAGTCGAAAGGGCACAGGATCGTTCCGGTCCACCCATCAGCCCCCGTGGTTCATGGTGAACAGGGATATGCAACTCTTAAAGAGATTCCTTTCCCGGTTGATGTGGTCGATCTATTTGTGAATTCCACTCTCGTGGCGGGGTTGGTCGCAGATGCAATTCAGATTGCGGCGAAAGGCGTCTGGCTGCAATTGGAAGTTATTGATGAAGCTGCCGTAGAAAAGGCAAGAGCAGCCGGCTTGCTCACGGTGATGGACCGCTGTCCAGCTATCGAATATGCAAAGAAGAGTTAGAAACCAGTCTTATTCTCGCGGCGCGCTTTGAGCGAAGCACCTTTCGCGACTGCCTCGTCATGAAGGTCGCCTGCGTACTTGGATAGCGTTGCCTGAAGGGCAGCGTCAGAGATGCTCAAGATTCTGGCCGCTAATAACCCGGCATTCTTAGCATTACCAATCCCCACAGTGGCCACGGGAATTCCGCCAGGCATCTGCACAATGCTGAGCAACGAATCCATTCCATCTAAATCTTTAAGCGGTACGGGAACACCAATCACGGGAAGTGTTGTGACAGATGCCAACATGCCAGGGAGATGAGCCGCGCCTCCTGCACCAGCGATGATCACGCGATATCCCGCCGAGAGTGCTTCCTTGCCAAAAGCCATCATCTCTTCTGGCATGCGATGGGCAGAGAGCACTGAAACGTCATGCGCGATGCCCAATTCCTTGAGAATGTTGGCGGCCGCTTCCATCACCGGCCAATCCGAATCGGAGCCCATCACGATCGCTACAGGTGGCTTACTCATCGTGCTCTCCTGCTCTGCCGGCAAAGAATTCGGTTGCATGAAGGGCCCGCGCGCTCAGGCGCTTCGTATCTTCACCCAACAAGGTGACGTGCCCTACTTTACGACCAGGTCGCACCTCTTTCCCATAGAGGTGGACTTTGAGTCCAGGGTCGCGTGCAAAGAGGTGGAGGAAAGCGCGATGTAGATCTGCCTTATCCCCGCCCAAGATATTTCCCATCACCACGTGCCTAGCCCTCATATCGGTTGCCCCCAAAGGAAGGTCCAACACCGCACGAAGATGCTGTTCAAATTGTGAAGTGATCGCCCCTTCGATGCTCCAATGTCCGGAGTTATGTGGGCGCATCGCTAATTCATTTACTAAGAGACGCTCCCCCACCACGAACATCTCGACTGCCATGACACCCACCACTCCTGTCTGCTCGGCGATAGTGAGCGCAATTGACTGCGCTTTGCCGGCTACTTCATCTGAAAGATGGGAAGCCGGCGTCACCGTTTGCACACAGATGCCATTTTCTTGAATTGTTTCCGTCACCGCCCACACTGCCGCTTGTCCATGCGGCGAGCGCGCTATCAATACTGAAATTTCTGCATCGAAAGGAACTAATTCTTCAAGAAGCAACCCGCCATGCTTGAGTAATTCTGAGAGTTCCGAGTCACTCTCCACCCGCCACACGCCCTTACCGTCATACCCGCCAATCAACGACTTCGCGATACAAGGAAAACCGAAATCGCGAGCTTCATCGATATCGGCCACTTGTTTCCAACGCGGCGAGAGTTCGGGTGCTACGAGTTCGCGCATCTTGACTTTCTCCTGGGCGTACTGAAGTGCGTTGGGACCGGGTTGCAGTTTTGCTTCCATCCCTTCGCTTGCCAGTCGACGAAGCAGAGCGTTAGGCACATGCTCATGGTCGAAGGTGACTACATCGCAACTAGAAACAAAGGCCCGTAACGTTTCGTAATCGCGGAAATCTCCCACCACAACATCAGAAATTACTTGAGTGGCACACTCGTGCGCTGATTCCGCCAAAAGCCGAATGTGAATCCCGAGCGCCCCTGCGGGCGCAGCCATCATCCGAGCGAGCTGACCCCCACCGATAACGCCCACGATCGGTGGCGTACTTTGGCGAGACGTCATGCCCCCAGCCTACGGGCGCTAGGCTCCACTTCGTGTTGAAGAAGCGAGCCCTGGAAGTACTCCAGTTTGGCGTGGTGGGCGGCATTGCCTATGTGGTGAATTTCGCCGCATTCAACTTCCTCGTACATACATCTCAGGCCCCGCTTGCCGCACATCCTGTGCTTGGCCTCGTACTGGCTGGCGTCATCTCCACCGCGGTGGCGTTTGCTGGAAATCGACTCTTCACTTGGAGTCATCGAAAAACTTCTTCGCTAGGCAGAGAAATAACCATTTTCCTCACGCTCAATGCCATCGGTGTGGCAATTGCTGCGGGCACCTTGGGAATCTCTCGCTACGTGCTCCACTTTGATTCGGGGTTAGCCGACAACCTCAGCGGAAATGTCATTGGCGTAGGGCTAGGTACCATCTTCCGTTACTGGAGTTATGGCAAATTTGTTTTTACCGGAGATGGAAAACATCACCAGCGGTAAGAACGTGATCTCCCGCATCGTTGCTAATCAGCAGTGCTCCAGTTGAATTAATTCCAACCGCGGTACCCACGATGGACTCTCCTTTGACCATTTCTGCGCGCACTCTCGAACCGATTGTCGATGAGAGAGCTTTGTAGCGGTCAAGAAATTCTCCACCCTCAATCGATGTCAACTCGGAAAAGCGTTGAACGATTTCAGCGATGAGTACCTCGCGTGGAGGTGCTTCGTCGCGCTCCATCACGATTGAAGTAGCACGCTCGTCGGGCTTCTCGGCATCTGTAAGTGAAACGTTGATTCCCACACCGATTACTACCCCGCCGCCCGATGTGCTCGCCAGGATCCCACCTAATTTGCGATCGCTGACCATCAAATCATTTGGCCACTTCAATGAGACTGGAATAGTGGTGGTAGAGCGCAACGCTTCGGCCGCAGCCACGCCCATGAGAAGAGGAGCCATCAGGAGTGGCGCGGGCCAATAGAGCGAAAAGAGGAGTCCGCTGCTCTTCGGGGCGATCCAGGTTCGATCGAGCCGACCCCGCCCTGCGCTCTGTTCCTCGGCCACCAGTAGCGCCGCACGATCAGATTTCACTTGATTGACCAGGTCGGTATTGGTCGATCCCGTGCTCTCCACGACTTGAATCGCATCGGCCGGCAGGCAGGATTCCAGCAGGCGGACCAGGAGTTCCCGATCAAGTGGGAGTCGTGGGGTGGATGGCCAGGTCATGTTCAGTACCGTAGGACATGAATCGGGAAAAATCTCGTAGACGAGAGATTGAGGGAGCATGAGCGACATTCACACGACCGCGGGCAAAATCGAGGAACTCGGTAACCGCATTGATGCCGCTATCCACGCAGGCTCAGAACGAGCCATCGAGAAGCAGCATGCGCGTGGCAAGAAGACTGCTCGCGAGCGCATCGCCCTCCTCCTCGACGAAGGCTCCTTCGTTGAGTTCGATGAGTTTGCTCGCCACCGATCAGTGAATTTCGATATGGCCGAGTCTCGCCCCTACGGCGACGGCGTCGTCACAGGTCATGGAACCGTCGATGGGCGCACGGTCTGCGTCTTCGCCCAAGACTTCACCGTCTTCGGTGGCAGTCTTGGAGAAGTCTTCGGCGAAAAGATCGTGAAGGTGATGGACTTCGCACTGAAAATTGGTGCGCCCATGATTGGCATCAACGATTCAGGTGGTGCGCGTATTCAAGAGGGTGTGGTTGCTCTCGGTCTCTACGCCGAAATCTTCAAGCGCAACGCACACTCATCCGGTGTGATTCCACAAATTTCGCTCGTGATGGGACCTTGCGCAGGTGGCGCGGTCTACTCCCCGGCGATGACGGACTTTATTGTGATGGTAGATAAGACATCGCACATGTTCATCACTGGACCAGAAGTTATCAAAACAGTTACCGGTGAAGATGTGGAGTTCGAAGAGCTCGGCGGTGCGCGCACGCATAACACCAAGAGCGGCGTCGCGCACTACATGGGCCACGATGAAGAAGACGCAATCGAATACGTGAAGTCGCTGCTCTCTTACCTCCCGAGCAACAACATGGATCCAGTTCCCGCATTTCCGACAATTGCCGATCTGGAGATCAACGATACGGATGCCGCGCTCGACAAACTGATTCCGGATAGCGCCAACCAGCCCTACGACATGAAGCGCGTCATCGAAGCAATTCTTGATGATGAAGACTTCTTAGAAGTGCACGCTCTCTTCGCGCCAAACATCTTGGTGGGCTACGGGCGCGTTGAAGGCCATTCGGTCGGCATCGTGGCAAACCAACCGATGCAACTCGCGGGCACACTCGATATCGATGCCAGCGAGAAGGCGGCTCGTTTCGTACGCACATGCGATGCGTTCAATATTCCAGTCATCACGTTGGTAGACGTTCCCGGTTTCTTGCCAGGCACTGATCAAGAGTGGAACGGAATTATTCGTCGCGGCGCCAAGTTGCTGTATGCGTATGCAGAAGCCACCGTGCCACTCATAACGGTGATTACTCGTAAAGCGTATGGCGGGGCTTACGACGTCATGGGTTCAAAACACCTGGGCGCCGACGTGAACCTCGCCTGGCCCACCGCGCAGGTGGCCGTAATGGGAGCTCAAGGAGCCGTCAATATTCTTTACCGTAAGGAATTAGCGGATGCTAAGAATCCAGAGAAGCGTCGCGCCGAATTAGTGACCGAGTATGAAGATACGTTCGCTAATCCATTTATTGCGGCAGAACGCGGATATGTCGATGCGGTCATTCCGCCGCATGACACTCGTGCTCATGTTGTACGTGCACTGCGAGCGCTTCGAAATAAGCGTGAGACGCGTCCGGCACGTAAACACGGAAACATTCCTCTCTAACATGTCGGCAGAGAACTCGGCAGAGAACTCGGCAGAGAACTCCGCTTCGCAAATTGCGGGCTTTCAGATCAGTGGAAACCCCACACCCGAAGAGGTTGCAGCAATCGTGGCGGCCATGACGCTTGTGAGTGCGCGCCGAAGCGCTCACGCGTCGCCAGCACCCATTTCTAACTGGGGTCGCCCCATCATGCGCACACCTTTAACGGGCGCATGGGGATCGCCACAATTTCACTGATGGCACCACACGTCATCCTGGCTTCAGCCTCTCCTGCCAGACACACTCTGCTTCGCAGGTCAGGTATCACGCCAGAAATAATTGTGAGCGGTATCGACGAAGAGACCCCCGAACTCCTCGCCCTCAGCCCCAAGGAATTGGCGTACGAGCTTGCGCTTCGTAAGGCATCAGCAATTAATCCGGGGCGAAGTGATGGCTTCATCATCGGTTGCGACTCTGTCTTTGAACTCGATGGAGTTGCCTATGGAAAACCAGGTACACCGGAAGTAGCCAAGGAACGACTTCAACAGATGAGTGGTCGCACCGGCACTCTGCATACAGGGCATGCGCTGATCAACATCGCTAACGGGAAAGTAGAACGCGCTCTTACCTCCACTGATGTCACCATCGTTGATATGAGTGCGGCTGAGATGGATGCCTACATAGCCACGGGAGAGCCGCTCCAGGTGGCCGGTTCATTCACTATTGACTCACTCGGTGGGCCACTGGTGGCCTCGATCCACGGCGACCCCTCTAACGTCGAAGGGCTCAGTTTGCCGACCTTGCGGGAACTCTTTGCCCGCCATGGGCTCGGCTGGGAGACCTTCCTCACCCGACCTGCCGAGCGTACGGTTTAAAGCTGAGTAGGCGCAGGCGCTAGCCTGTGGGGGTGCGTAAAGTCCTCATCGCCAACCGCGGCGAAATAGCAATCCGGGTTGCCCGCGCCGCCCGCGACCATGGCCTGGCCAGCGTTGCTGTCTATGCCGAACCTGATATTGATTCACTCCACGTCAAAGCCGCAGACGAAGCGATCGCCCTTGGTGGTAGTACCGCAGCAGATTCATATCTAGTCTTCGACAAGATTATTGGTGCCGCGAAGAAGAGTGGCGCCGATGCGATCCACCCTGGTTATGGATTCCTTTCAGAGAACGCAGAGTTTGCGCAAGCAGTCATCGATGCTGGACTCACGTGGATCGGACCACCGCCTGCCGCAATTCGGTCACTCGGCGACAAAGTAGCCGCGCGCCATATTGCACAACGCGCGGGTGCTCCACTCGTAGCGGGAACGAAAGATCCAGTGACTGGTGCCGACGAAGTCGTTGCCTTTGCTAAAGAACACGGATTGCCAATTGCGATCAAAGCAGCATTTGGTGGTGGTGGACGAGGACTCAAGGTCGCTCGCAACCTAGAAGAAGTTGCCGAACTTTACGACTCTGCAGTTCGCGAGGCAGTTGCTGCGTTTGGTCGCGGCGAATGCTTCGTTGAGCGCTATCTGGATAAGCCCCGCCACGTTGAGACTCAAGTGCTTGCCGATTCACACGGAAATATTTCCGTCATCAGTACGCGGGATTGTTCGTTACAACGTCGCCACCAAAAACTTGTCGAAGAAGCGCCCGCGCCATTTTTGAGTGAAGCCCAAATCGCTGAGTTGTATCGCGCATCTAAGGCAATCATGAAGGAAGCCGCCTACGTGGGCGCTGGAACATGTGAATTCCTCGTCGGTCAAGACGGCACTATCTCTTTCCTTGAAGTGAATACTCGACTTCAGGTGGAGCACCCAGTTTCTGAAGAAGTCACCGGTATCGATTTAGTTCGCGAGCAGTTCCGCATCGCCGATGGAGAAAAACTCACCATTATTGATCCGGTCCTCCGTGGGCATAGCATCGAATTCCGTATCAACGGCGAAGATCCTGGTCGTGGATTTCTTCCTGCACCAGGAAAGATCACCAAGTTCGTTGCGCCAAGTGGACCAGGAGTGCGCCTTGACTCTGGGTTCGGTGCTGGCGATGTAGTTGGTGGCAATTTCGACTCACTTCTCGCCAAACTGATTGTCACGGGGGCTACTCGCAAAGAGGCGCTCGAACGTGCGCGCCGCGCACTTGATGATTTCATCGTAGAAGGAATGCCCACCGCTCTCACCTTCCATCGCGCAGTCGTGAGAGATGCAGATTTCTGCGACGAACCATTTCGCGTGCACACCCGCTGGATTGAAACCGAATTTAAGAACCAAATCCCAGCCTACGGTTCTGCCGAAAGTGGAGAAGCAGGCACGCGTGAAACCATTTCTGTTGAAGTCGATGGTCGCCGATTCGATGTCACCCTTCCTGCTGGACTCGGAAGCGGCGCCGCCCCAGCAGCTGCCGGCGCTCGACGCAGCGGCGCTCGTAAAACGAACGCTGCAGCCACAGGGGCCTCACTTGTAGCACCGATGCAAGGAACCGTGGTCAAGGTTGCCGTTGAAGATGGCGCAACAGTGAACGAAGGCGACCTGATCGTGGTGGTTGAGGCCATGAAGATGGAACAGCCACTTAATGCTCACAAGAGTGGAACGATCACCGGACTCAAGATTGCCAAGGGCGAAACCATCACTGCCGGAACCGCGATCTGCGAGATTAATTAATCTTCAGATTGATGAAGTCGGCGCGCTGCTTCTGCAAGTGATCCAGAAAGTGATGGGTAGACCGTAAAAGTCTGCGCAAATTGATCAACCGTGAGCCGACCTGTTATCGCCACAGTTATGGGATGAATCAACTCGCTCGCCCTCGGGGAACAGATAACCGCGCCCACGATCACGCTTGCTCGAGCAAATATCTTGATGAAGCCATCGTCGATGTGTTCCATTTTTGCGCGCGCATTGGTATCCAAAGTGAGAAGTGTGAATTCTCCCCCGCTGACATCGCCTACCGTGGCGATCTCTGGTTGGGTAAAAACAGTTGCGGAAACACTCTCTAGATTGAGTGGCGTCACTGCTTCGCCTAGCGCGTGCCACATCGCGATACGACCCTGCATGGCCGCTACCGATGCCAACATCAAGACACCGGTGCAATCACCAGCAGCATAAACATGTGGAACGTTGGTGCGGGATACGCGGTCAACTTCGATGAACCCTCGATCGTCGAGTTTCACTCCCGCGTTTTCAATAGCAAGCCGATCCGTGTTGGGGAGGGAACCCACCGCAAGCAAGGCATGCGATCCTCGAAGTTCCTCGCCACTTTCTAAGGTAACAACAACGCTTTCGCCCTCACGTTTCACTGCAGTTGCCCGGCTCCGCGGCTTCACAACTCCACCTGAGCGATTGAAGACTGTTTCGATTACTTCGGCAGCATCAGCGTCTTGGCCGGGCAGTACGTGATCGCGCGAGGAAACAAGTGTTACACGAGAGCCCAGTGAGAGGTATGCAGAGGCAAACTCTGCACCAGTCACACCGGACCCGATGACGATTAAGTCCTGGGGAAGGTCTTTCAAATCGTAAATCTGCTCCCACGTAAGAATGCGCTCCCCATCGGGTTGCGCGGAATCCAGAATGCGCGGACGTGCACCCGTGGCAATCAAAATGACATCTGCTTCAACAACTTGAGTTCCCGAATTATTCGTTACTTCGATTTCATGATCGGAGATAAATCGCGCATGCCCCGGCAAAATGCGGACTCCGTTTGCTTGGAGACCAGACTTGATGTCAGCCGACTGCGCGGAGGCGAGCTCCATAATCCGGCGGTTCACATCTCGGAGAGAGAAAGTTGGATGCTCTGCGGAGATGCCAAGGTGAGAGGCATCTTTGATTTCATTCATGGCCACTGCAGTCGCCACCAAACTCTTGCTGGGCACGCAATCGGTGAGGACTGCCGAGCCTCCGATGCCATCGCGTTCGATGATGGTGACCTCGGCCCCTAACTGGGCTCCCACCAGGGCTGCCTCGTATCCACCGGGCCCGGCGCCGATGATTGCGATGCGTGTCATGTAGACCATTCTCCCCTAACTCTTCTACCCTCCTAAACATGGCCCTCTACGCAGCATTCGGATCGAACCTTGATCCTGCTCAGATGCTCCGTCGGGCGCCCCACTCCCCCTTTAGGGGCACCGGCTGGCTGGAAGGGTGGCGCCTCACCTTCGGCGGAGAAGATATGGGCTGGGAGGGCGCGCTGGCCACCGTCGTTGAGAGCCCGGAAGATCCCAAGAGCCATGTTTTTGTAGGGCTCTACGAGATTACGTCGGATGACGAAAAGAACCTGGATGAGTGGGAAGGCGTCACAATCGGGCTTTACACAAAGATTCGAGTTCGCGTCCACACTCTCGATGGCTTCCCACTCGCCTGGCTCTATGTCCTCAATGGCTATGAAGGTGGGCTTCCTAGCGCACGCTACCTAGGAACGATGGCTGATGCTGCAGAAGCTGCGGGTGCACCGAGTGATTATGTGGCCGAGCTCCGACGTCGTCCATGCATTTCTAACGGTTAATTAATTACTGCACTCCAGCTGTTGCTTGCTGCCAACGTATTGTTCTTTGAATTCCCGGCATAAGTAAGTTGTACGGAACACGTTCCTCGAGTAAGCGGTTTGACTGAAATAGAAACTACTGAAGCACTCGTGCTCGTGATCTTTAAGATCGAGCATATTCCTGGAGTTGACACAGTTGCTGAGATTTTTCCGGTAATAGTCGATGATGAATTTGTCTTGAGCATCGCGGAGAATTGTGCGCCCTTTGAACCCTTGAGCGTCATGCGACCTGCGATCGTTGTAACTATGCGAGTTGCGATTACCGACGGAATCGCTGCGCTATCACGTGGCTTAACCAGGGTGAAGCTTCTCTCCACTGGATTAGCTGGTGCGAATTTCGCGTCACCGGATTGCGTCGCTACTACTGTGCAGAGAACAGGATCTGGAGCTAAGGCATTGCGTAAGGCTTGAGCGAACGAATCTTCTCGTTGTCCCAAGACTTCACACGTGCTCGAAGTGGCCGATTTGAAAGTGACGGGGAGCCCTGAGGAAGCGGTCGCCTTTAAGGGAACGGTTGGACCGAATTCGCGGCTAGGAATGGGTGGGAAGTTAATCGTTTGGGTTGTTAACTCAGGCTCTGGTTTCGGTGCAGGCAAGAGTCCCAAGGCAGGAGATATCGGAAGACCGTTCTTCAACGCAGGGGCTGGAAGTGCGGTCTCACTTTCACCCTTTGGCTCACTAATACTTTCCGGTGTTTTCACAAAACCTGGTGCTGGTGCAGGTGCTGGTGCAGGCGTGAAAACGGGTGCTGGCGTGAAAACGGGGGCTGGTGTGGGTGCAGGTGCAGGTGTTTCAGGCGTCGGTGTGGGTGCAGGTGTTTCAGGCGTCGGAGTGGGTGCAGGTGTTTCAGGCGTCGGAGTAGGTGCTGGTGTTTCAGGTGCAGGACTCTCTGGTACTTCAGGCGTCGCAGGAGGGGTTGGTGCTTCTGGAAGCTCTGGCTTTGGTGCAGGAGTTGGTGCAGGTGTTGGCTCCGGCGTTGGTGCAGGAGTTGGTGCAGGTGTTGGCTCCGGCGTCGGTGCAGGTGTCGGTGCAGGAGTTG
>CAIPAI010000004.1 GCA_903863015.1 uncultured Actinomycetes bacterium | reverse complement strand
GGTCACCACTAAGGTCACCACTAAGGTCACCACTAAAGTCCTATGAGTTTCGAACGCAACGTTTTAGGCGGCGAGCTAGAAATCTGTTCCACCGATCCGTTGACCGGATGGTTTCGCGATGGGTATGCACGAGCATCATCTGACGATCCGGGCTCGCATACGATAGCTGCCGTACTCTCGCAGGACTTTCTGGAGCATCAACTCGAAGTCGGCAACGACCTCATCACTGCGCTCCCCCAATACGGCTTCCCCGGGCTTCTCCCTGGTGAGCGTTGGGCAGTCTGTGCGCCGCGATGGCATCAATCCTTCCTCGCTGGCAGAGCGTGTGGGGTTCTACTGGCGTCCACCAGCGAGGGCGCTCTAGAACACACCACCCTGGCTGCGCTTACCTCCCACAGCGTGGACGTTCCGCCAGATCTAAGTTCTCTATGATCCATGAGTTTGCGGAGTCCTACCGCCAATCCACGCTCGCGTTTCTCCAGTATGCCGAGTCCATATCGGCCTCAGATCTAGATAGGAAGAGCAGCTCGGATCCATGGACCCCTCGCATGGTCATTCACCATGTGACAGATAGCGAGACCAACTCTTATCTGCGGCTGCGCCGTTTAGTAGCCGAACCAGGAACTCTTATTCAAGGCTACGACGAAGGCGTCTGGGCAAAGAATTCAACTCTTGCATACGAAAGTGGTGCCATCGAGGAGCCCCTTGCGATATTTCGGGCGGTGCGCGCTTCTTCTTACTCCCTCATCCAACGACTCAGTGAAGAAGACCTCACCCATGAAGGAACCCATTCGGAGTACGGCCTCTATGCCGTCTCACAATGGCTTACTAATTATGTAGCCCATCCGCTTGATCACTTATCGCAGATGAAATCAATCTTGAACTAGTTTGAAAGTTAGTGCGGGCCGTGGCCGGGGCGCGAGTACTCCATGGTGAAACCGATGACTGTGATGAGCAGTAGACCTACACCGATCATGGTGAGCCACCAACCGAGAATCAACCCAAGACCCACCACGATAGTGGAACCAGCGACCGGTAGTGGCCACCAGGAACCCGGGCTAAAGAAGCCAAGTTCTCCTGCGCCTTCATGGATCTCTGCTTGTAACCGATCTTGTGGCTGCGCGCCCAATCGACGATCAGTGAACCAGAAGTAATATCCGATGATGAGCGAGAGCCCGGTGCTCAGAGCAAGAGCTGTGATGCCGACGACTTCGTGAGCCAACATGGCGTAAACCACGGTGAGCGCACCATAAAAGACGGTGATTCCTAAGAAGAGTTTCCAGGCGAACTTCATGAATGATCGCTCCCCTTCGAATTCTCCGAAGCCAAATCCGTATCGTCGTGCGCACCAACCGCAGCAAGGTGCGGATAGTGAAGATCGAAGGCTGGACGCTCTGAACGAATCCGCGGCAAGCTGTGGAAGTTGTGGCGGGGAGGTGGGCAAGAAGTAGCCCACTCAAGCGAAGCGCCATAACCCCAAGGATCGTCTTCGGTCACAAGCGGCGCATTCCGTGTTATCCAAACATTGATAAAGAACGGGATCATGGAGAGCGCAAGAATGAAAGCGCCAATGGTCGAGACCATATTCATTCCAGTAAAGCCATCGCTGGCCAAATAATCTGCATAGCGGCGAGGCATACCCACGGTGCCCAACCAGTGTTGAATCAGGAATGTGGTGTGGAAGCCAACGAAGAGGGTCCAGAAGTGAATTTTGCCCAGACGTTCGTTGAGCATCCGGCCGGTCATCTTCGGCCACCAGAAGTAGAAACCGCCGAACATAGCGAAAACTACGGTGCCGAAGAGCACGTAATGGAAGTGGGCAACGACGAAGTACGAATCCGAGACAGGGAAATCTAGCGGTGGGCTCGCCAAGATAATTCCAGTCAATCCACCGAAGAGGAAGGTGACCAAGAATCCGATCGTCCAGAGCATCGGGGTCTCAAAGGAGATGGATCCACGCCACATGGTGCCGACCCAGTTGAAGAATTTCACGCCAGTGGGAACACCAATAAGGAAGGTCATGAATGAGAAGAAGGGCAGGAGCACTGCGCCAGTGACGTACATATGGTGAGCCCATACCGCCACCGAAAGTGCAGCAATCGAAATAGTCGCCGCAACCAAGCCCTTATAACCAAAGAGCGGCTTTCGACTGAATACCGGAAGAATTTCGGTAGCGATACCGAAGAAGGGCAGCGCAAGGATATAAACCTCGGGGTGACCGAAGAACCAGAAGACGTGTTGCCAGAGCATGGCTCCGCCATTTGCTGGATCAAAGATATGAGTCCCGAATCTGCGATCAGCTTCAAGAGCAAAGAGCGCAGCTGCCAACGGTGGGAAAGCAAGGAGAACCAGAATCGACGTGAGCAAGATGTTCCAAGAGAAGATCGACATACGGAACATGGTCATGCCAGGAGCGCGCATCACAAAGATGGTGGTAACGAAGTTAACGCCACCAAGAATGGTGCCAACGCCGCCGATGGCCAGGCCCACGATCCAAAGATCGCTGCCCAATCCTGGGGAATACTCGACGCTAGAAAGTGGCGCATAAGCAGTCCAGCCGAATGAAGCAGATCCACCTGGAGTGAAGAAACCAGCAGTAGCCATGAGACCACCGAAGAGATAGAACCAGTAGCTAAGCATGTTCAAACGAGGGAAAGCCACATCTGCCGTACCGATTTGCAAGGGCATGATGACGTTTGCAAAGCCAACAAAGAGCGGCGTAGCAAACATGAGAAGCATGATTGTTCCGTGCATGGTGAAAATTTGGTTGTACTGCTCATTTGAAAGAAATTGCAACCCTGGTTGCGTGAGTTCTGCGCGTAAAAGGAGCGCCATGACACCAGCGACAAGGAACCACGCAAATGAAGTTGTGAGGTACATATAACCAATGACCTTGTGGTCGGTGGTCGTCAGGAGCTTCAGGATAGTGCGACCGCGCGGCTCACGACGTGGGGCGCTGGGGCGCGACTCGGAACGAACTGGAGGCTCTGCGAATGTGGTCATGCCGCACTCCCCTTCAAGGTGTTAACGATCTGCATATACTCGGCGGCGGGCACAACCTTCACGTTGAAGAGCATGAGTGAGTGATCACGTCCGCACAGTTCGGCACACTTGCCTGCGTAGGTACCTAATTTTTCTGGTGTCACTTCGAATTGATTCGTGCGTCCGGCGATCATGTCCATCTTCATCAGGAACGAAGGCACCCAGAAAGAGTGGTTCACGTCAGTTGTGGTGAGATCAAAACGAACTCTTTCGCCAAGCGGTAAGTACAAAGTGGGTGCATGTTCTGGTGTACCAGTCACCACAGTATTCGCCGGCAGATCTTCGTAGGTGAATTGCCACGACCAACGAATTCCGTTCACATGGATCACGTGAACCGCGGTCCCCTTCGGAGAAATCTTGGTGATTGCAGATTCATCACGAGCAGTGAAATAGAAAAGAACTGCAACGATCAGGAATGGCACCACCGTATACAAAATTTCAATCGGCACGTTGTACTTCGTTTGCGCAGGAATATGTTCACCACGACGACGATGGAAAATAACTGACCAGATGATCAGCCCCCAGACAAATGCACCTACGACGAGGGCCGCAACCCATGATCCTTGCCAGAGCGAGAGCGTGCGATGGCCATTGTCGGTAACTGCTTCGGGCAGACCAAGGCGCGGAAGCTCAGAGGCCGAGCAACTCGAAAGAACGAGGACGAGCGGGGCGACCAGAAGGGCGGCCAGTGAACGGGAGCGGTTTCTCACGCTCAAAGGATAGTGGTTTACGCGTGCACATCTTGCCGCGCCACGGAGTAGCGTGGCTCACATGAATCTAGGCGCTGCAAGCTTCGCCATGCAGGGTGGAGCCGCCCACGGGCAGCCCTCGCCGGAGGCGCACTCTCCAGTCGGCCAAGCCTGCCAAGAAATCGCCTCCCGCCTGGGCGTATCCCCACACGAGCTCTACTTTCTGGGTGATGGCCCGCTGGCGCACACCCTGGCGCTGGCTGGTCTGGCCACCCCCGAACGCCAGGTGAGCGCGATTGAGCGCAGTGAAATGCTCGCCCAGGCGAAGAAAACCCTGCCTGTCTCCCCCGCCGGACACCTCCTCGAGTGCGAAATGGGGGCCAACGCCTACTCACTGGGCTGGGTAAACGGAGAGATCGGCACCATCCAAGAGATCGATTCCTGGGGGACGCGGATCCACCAGAGTGGAGGTCTGCTCCATACCGATTTGAGCTACGGGCTAGGAATCTTGCCGACACCCCACGAGTGGGACATTGCCTCCATCGATGCGCGCGCCTTCGGGGGTCCCATGTTGGGGATCATGGCGCTCAAATCCCGCACCCGGTGGAGTAACCCGCTTCCAACCTTCTCGCCGAGCTTCGGGCAATTTCACGTCGATCAGCGGATGGTTATTGAGGCAGCAGCTGCTCTTAAGAGGTACACCGCGCTCGCCAAAACGCACTACGAACGCATCTCTACTTTTAATAAGGCACTTCGCGGGAGATGTACGGCGATTGGCAATATCGATATCGCGGGCGATCCAGCAGGTATCCCCCACATCATCACATTCTCAGTGCTTTACGCCCAAGGAGAAGAACTCGTAAGAGCTTTCGCTTTGGAAGGCTTTCACGTTGCCTCAGGTTCTGCATGTGTGTCAACGAATTTGGAACCCAGCCATGTCTTATCGGCTACCGGCAAACTTACTCATGGAAACGTTCGTCTCACAATTGCCTACGATGAACCCGATGATTCCTTAAATCGTTTTCTTGAAATCTTGCCACGTGTCGTTGAAGGAGTGAGACAAGCGTGAGTACCCCCGCATTAGAAATTGATACTTCTGGATTGCGCTGCCCGCTCCCAGTCCTCGCCTTGGCTCGCCGAATACTAGAGATTCCCATCGGCGAAACAATTGCCATGACATCTGATGACCCCGCTGCCGGGCCCGATGTTCACGCGTGGGCTCGCATGACGGGACACACTTTTCTGCTTGAAGAATCCAGCGGCAATGGAAAACGTTTCTTAGTGCGCAGAGAAGCGACGCACGATCCATCGAATGGATTGCCAGAAGGTTTTTAAATTACTTTCCGAATGGGGAGTGCAAGTGCGGAGCAACTTCATCAGCCGCAACGTCACCAAACGAATCACGAAGTCTAGAAATAAACTCACGATCGGTGAATCGATACTCCTGCGTTCCTTGATGTTCCAGAACATAGGTAGCGATCATTGCGCCTACTTGTGCGCAACGTTCATCGTTCAAACCCCAGGCAAGTGCCGCCAAGAATCCTGAACGGAACGCATCCCCCACTCCGGTGGGATCAATCTTTGAATTCTCTTTCGCAACAGGGACAGAGAGAGTGGGATGGCCCCTTCGCTCAATAGTGCAACCCTTGGACCCGTGCGTCGTGATGCGCACTTTTACACGTTCGAGTACTTCGTCGCTGGTCCAACCAGTTTTCTGCTCCGTCAAGGCTTTTTCATATTCGTTTGTGAAGAGATACTCCGCACCATCAATCAATCGCTTAATTTGCTCGCCATCCATGCGCGCCATCTGTTGCGACGGGTCAGCAGCAAACGGAATACCGAGACTGCGGGCCGCTGCCGTGTGATTAAGCATGGCATCAGGATCATCCGGCGTGATGATGACCATATCCAAGCCACCTACCGCTGCATGAACAACGCCTAATTCAATCATTCGCGCTTCGCTCATCGCTCCTGGGTAGAACGAGGCGATCTGATTTAGCTCTAGATCGGTTGTGCAGAGAAAACGCGCAGTGTGTTGTTCCTGCGAGGTAAATACATGTTCAGTATTGACGTTATGTCTCGTCAGCCAGGAGTTGTAATCAGCAAAGTCGATGCCAACCGCAGCGACCAAGACTGGCTCAAGACCAAGCACACCAAGCCCGAAAGCGATGTTGGCGGCACAGCCACCTCGGCGCACCACCAGACCGTCAACTAAGAACGAGAGCGAGACGTTGTCGAGTGAGCCTTCAACAAAGGAATCACGAAAACGACCCGGAAAGGTCATGAGGTGATCAGTTGCTACTGATCCTGCAACGGCAATCTTCACCTGCAGGAAGTTACTCCATTAGTGGAAGGAATCTCCGCAGGCGCAACTGCCTTGAGCGTTTGGATTATCAATCGTGAAGCCTTGCTTCTCGATAGTGTCGACATGATCGATCGAGGCACCCATCAAGTAAGGGGCACTCATGCGGTCCGTGACGACCTTAACGGCGCCAAATTCGCGCACCACATCGCCGTCTAGCGTGCGATCATCAAAATAGAGTTGGTAGCGCATGCCAGAGCATCCACCAGGTTGGACGGAGATACGAAGGCTCAAGTCGGTGCGGCCTTCTTGCTCGAGAAGAGCGGCTACTTTGCTTGCCGCATGATCGGTGAGCAAGATGCCTGACATGTCGGTGCTCACTTCGGTGGTCGTCGCCTCGGACATTTATCTCTCCCTTACTCGTGTTCTCAGTACGCATCATTAAACAATGATCTTGAAGATTCCATTCCATACTACCTGCTACTTATCTACTCCCCGTCCTTGAAACCCGCTCCACCAGGGCTGCTAGCGATATTCGTGGTTGGGCGATCGATTCGGCGATCTCGGCCTGAGTCTCAGCCATCGCGTAGGCGGATTCGATTCCGATGCTGGTGTACTCACGGCGACCGCAGTGGACCTGCCCGGCCAAGACGATCGTGGGCTTGCCCAACCGGGTGGCGTGAAAAGCCACCCCCGATACGACCTTCCCGCGCAGCGATTGCCAGTCGAAGGAGCCTTCGCCCGTCACCACCAGGTCAGCCCACTCCACGGCGCTGGCCAGTTCAACCTGGCGCGCCACCTCTTCGATACCCGATACCCGTCGACCACCAAGCGCCAAGAGTGCTGCCCCTAGCCCGCCAGCCGCCCCGGAGCCAGCACCCACACTTTCTGTACTTGAGGCGGCCACCAGTGCTAATTGGTAGTCGAACAAGTGAGCTTCTAACTCGCGTACGTCAGCCGGCGTTGCACCTTTTTGCGGTGCATACATTTCAGAAGCACCCTGAGGGCCGGTGAGTGGGTTATCGACATCCGTGGCAATGAGAATTTCACACCCTGCTACTGCTTCGCAGGCGCGCGCCATATTGAGCTCTTTGATCCCGGCCAACCCGATACCGCCCTGATCAAGCCGCACATTTGCCGAAGCTCCGAGTGCAGCAAGTAAGCCCGCACCGCCATCATTAATCGCGGTGCCACCTAGACCTATCACTACGCGGCGCGCTCTCGAGAACCCAAAGAGCAACGCCTCCCCCACACCGTAACTACTTCCCGAGCGCACAAGATCTGAAGATTCCGGATAACTTCCGCGCCCTATGATTTCGGCGCTCTCCACATAGGCGCTGCCTTCGCGCAAGAGCACACGGATCGGCCGCGCTTGACCCTTCGCATCTTGAACGACGAGTGGCTCGAAAATCCCATTTTCTCCGGCAAGCACATCAAGAAAACCAGGGCCGCCGTCCGAGAGAGGCAAGGTGCGGACCTCGTCATGGGGAGCCGACCTGCGCCATGTGCTGGCGATAACCTCAGCCGCCTCACCAGCGCTCAATGTCGTGCCGAACGAATCCGGTGCCACCAAAATCTTCACGTCACCACCATCACAGCCACCCGGCTGCGATGCAACTCTGAATTGCCCGTAATTTTCTGCCATGATGAGCAAATGGCAGATCTGCTCTTTCTCGGCGCCGGCATCGACTTGGCAAGTGAACGTGGCGTTTCTTGCCCTGGTGACCTTCCGCCCGCCAGTGACCCCGATTTAGTAGAGCGCGCTCGCGTCGCACGAAAAGCACTTGGTGATCGCGCCTACATTTTGGGGCACCACTATCAACGCGATGAAGTCATTGCCTTTGCAGACGTCACCGGTGATTCATTCAAACTTGCACAAGCCGCCGCAGGTCGACCCGAGAGTGAATTCATTCTCTTCTGTGGCGTGCATTTCATGGCCGAGAGCGCCGACATTCTTACGAGCGATTCTCAAAAGGTGATCCTGCCCGATCTGGCAGCAGGTTGTTCGATGGCAGACATGGCGACCCACTCGCAGGTAGAAGATGCGTGGGATTCGCTCAAAGCATTAAACGTTGCAGAGAAGACCATTCCCGTTACGTACATGAATTCTTCCGCCGCCATCAAGGCATTTACTGGACGTAACGGCGGCACCGTCTGCACCTCATCGAATGCGAAGACCGCACTTAAATGGGCTTTCGATCAGGGAGAAAAAGTTCTCTTTCTTCCCGATCAACATCTGGGCCGCAACACTGCAGTACGAGAAATGGGATTCGCACTCGACGACTGCGCCATATTTGACCCATGGAAACCACAAGGTGGTTTAACTGACGGGGAGATTGCGACAGCAAAGATGTTGTTATGGAAAGGGCACTGCTCGGTACACGGTCGATTCACATTGGCGAGCGTGAATGAAATACGCACTCGCATTCCGGGCGTCAATATTTTGGTTCACCCTGAGTGCCAATACGAAGTTGCCGAAGCTGCAGATTTCGTGGGGTCAACCGAACGCATCATTAAAATAATCGAGGCCGCTCCCGCAGGATCCTCATGGGCCATCGGAACCGAACTCAATTTGGTGAAGCGTCTAGCGAGTGCGCATCCAGATAAGAACATCCACTTCCTCGATAAGAGTGTCTGCTACTGCTCCACCATGAATCGGATTGACCTCCCCCACCTTGTAGGTGCGATGGAAGCCCTCGTCCTGGGGCGCGTGGTCAATCAAATCTCCGTGGACCCGCGCACTTCGAGTGAGGCCCGCACTGCTCTTGACCGTATGCTCTCACTTGCCTAGTAGCTAGCTTCAACCAAGGAAGGTCCACATGTCTGAAGAGATGTCCACCGGCAAAGGTCGACCTACGCCGAAGCGAAGTGATGCCGAGGCAAAGCGCAAGAAGAGCTCAATAGCTCCTGCAAATTCTAAGGAAGCGCGCAAAGCGGCACGTGATCAATCAAAGATCGAACGCATGGCACAACGTGCGGCGTATCTGCGCGGCGACGAGCGCGCAATGCCACCGCGAGATAAAGGTCCTGTGCGCAAGCTCGCCCGTGACATGGTCGATTCTCGGCGCTCTGTGGGCGAATACTTCCTGCCCGTCGTCTTGATCGTGCTCGCACTCTCGTCTTTCCGCGTGATGCAGGTCTACGCCAGCCTCTTTCTCTACGCAGTTCTCCTAGGAGTCATCGTTGATGGCGCCCTCCTTGCCCGTCGCATCAAGAAAGTTGCGAGAGAGCGCTTCCCAGATGAATCCCTCAAGGGCATCGCGCTTTACGCGTGGTTACGTTCTACTCAACTTCGACGCCTGCGCACTCCGCCGGCAATGATCACCCGAGGAACCAAAGTCTGACCCAAGGTCTCACGATCGATCTATGGTCGTGGGTTCGGGCTCACCGTCAGTGCGGCGTCCCGAGTAGGAAGCTTTCCTAGAGCGACATCGATCGCCTTCATGACGGCAGGTTCGAGCACCACTCCGGCGGCTTTCACATTCTCTTTGAGTTGCTTGGGCTTCGACGCCCCCACAATCGCACTTGAAACATTGGGGTTCTGCAAGACCCAGGCCACCGCGAGCTGCGACATGGTCAAGCCGCACTCTTGTGCGATCGGTGCCAGTTTTTGCACGGCGGTAAGGACGTCATCGTTCATCCAGCGCGAAATCATATTCGCGCCGCCTTTCTTGTCGGTGGCTCGTGACCCTGCTGGCGCCTTCTTGCCTGGCAAGTACTTTCCACTCAAAACGCCTTGCGCGATGGGCGACCACACGATCTGGCCAATCCCCTCTTCAACACAGAGCGGAATCACTTCGCTCTCGGGAACTCGCCACAACATGGAGTACTGAGGTTGCGAAGAAACGAATCGGTCAAAGCCCATTTCTCGCGCGATCTTGAGGGCATCACTGATCTGAGACGCGCTCCATTCGCTAAATCCGATGTAAATCACTTTGCCTTGGCGAATGAGATCATCGAAAGCGCGCAATGTTTCTTCCAAAGGCGTTTCATGATCAAAGCGATGTGCTTGGTAGAGATCGATGTGATCCGTCTTCAAACGGCGCAAAGACCCCTCGCACGCTTCCATGATGTGCTTACGCGAGAGCCCGCGGTCATTCTTACCTGCTCCGATTGGCCAGTAAGTCTTCGTAAAGAGTTCGTAGGATTCGCGCTTAACGCCCTTGAGCGCCATAGCCAAAACTACTTCGGCTTTTGTACCGGCATAGACATCTGCTGTGTCAAAGGTGGTAATTCCGAGATTGATGGCTTCTTTCACACATGCAATGGCGGCATCGGCCTCGACCTGACTGCCGTGCGTGATCCAGTTACCGTAAGAAATTTCAGATACGTACATGCCCGAACGGCCCAGTCGACGATGCTCCATATACGCACAATAGCCCCTTCAGATGAACGAGCCACCCGGCGCGGGGAGTTGACGAGCCGAGCCTTCGCATGGTCTGCTTCGCCTACAACTTAATGCCCTGCTTGTGGGGGAAGTCCGGTGAGATTCCGGCGCTGACCCGCAACCGTGAGTCGTACATCGACAAGTCGGATTACCCATAAACAAGGTTTTGGTCAACACCCGCCGAGGTCTGCGGGGCGACGCCCGGGTCATCACCCTCGCTCTCCCGTTATCTCTGCAAAGAGATGACGGGTTTTTTATTGTGATAACGCAGGAAGAGCTCTATTGATCCACTCTTGGAGAGGCTCCATGATCATGTCCATTTCAATCAAGCTCGCTCGTGTGGTTGCGTTATCTCTCACTCTTGGATTAATTGTTCCTACCATCGCGCAAGCTGCGCCAAGTAGCGCTGGTCTTTACGGAGCAACCGATCCCACGTACGACGGCGTCTATCGACAAGCACTCTCCCTTCTCGCCCTCACTGGCGCCAAAGTCAAACCAGCTCCCAGCGCGATCGATTGGCTCGTGAGTCAGCAGTGTGCCGATGGTGGATACGAATCATTTCGCGCCGACATCGCAACTCCATGCGATATCACTCAAGAGGATTCAAACTCAACGGCCATCGCCGCCGCCGCGTTGCAAGTAACGGGAAAGAAAGCAGTCGCCAGCAAGAGCACTGCATGGCTACTCGCCCACCGCAATAAAGATGGCGGAATCGGTTTTAATCCGTTGGCTCAAGCATCGCCAGATTACGACCCAACCGCAAGCGATGCGAACTCGACAGGGCTCATGTTCTTAGCTCTCAACACGGTGTCTCCCACGAAATACAAGAACGTTGCTGCCGGCATTCTTGCCAAGTACCAAGTGAACTGCAGCGAAGGTGCTGGCAAGAGTGGCGCACTTGATTATCAAATTGCGGATGGCCTCACGGCGAATGATTACGCGACGGCACAAGCGGCTTTTGCCTTCACCGGAGTTGCCCTACCGCTTGTCATTACCAAATCAAACGCGGCACCGATCAATCCATGTTCAGCAAAAAGTAAGAGCACCACAAAAGTTGCTGACGGAGCCATGCTCTACCTCGCTACCCGCCTCACAAATAATCCTCGCGGCATTCCCAGCGTGTTCGGCACCGGAACCGATTGGAACACCACGGCTTGGGCGACGCTTGCTCTAGTGGGAAGTGGATATCGATATCCAGCAATCTCCACCGCAGTGGCTGCGATGTCAGATGGCGCAATCTCTTGGGCTTTCGAAGCAAAAACGAACGCTGCAAAACCTGGGCCGCTAGCGATGATGCTTCTCGTGGCAACTTCACTGAAATTAGATGTCCACCACTTCGGCGGAATTGATCTGACCAAGAGCATCGTCGGGAGCCTGAGAAGCTAATGAAGAGAAATTTCCTCGCACTCCTGGCCACTTTGTCACTCATTACTCTCGCTACTTCGACAAGCGCGCAGGCCACGGGTGACCTCTACCGCTACTGGTCCTACTGGCATAGCCAGGACTCCATTTCCTGGAGCTACTCAAACGAAGGTGCTACTCGAGTTCCAGCAGATGGCACCGTCGAAGGTTGGTACTTCTCTGTAACGAATAAGAGCCCACAAGCCGCCGAGGCAATCACGATTCGGGCAAACTTCTCTGAGTATTGCAAAGAGACCAAGGCAGTCAACGGGATGAAGCGCGTAGCTGTAGTGGTTGATTTTGGCAAAGATTCATACGCCCCCGTCGGCCAATCTCCCGCAAAGCCCGTCATAGATTGCGCACTCGTTCCGGTGAATGCGAACGGTTATGACGTACTGAATAAGGTCGCCAAGGTTCGCACCGACTCCGTGGGATTCATCTGCGGCATCAATTCGTACCCGAAGGAAGGTTGCGGCGAAAAATTCACCCCCGCGCCAGCTGCGAGTGGTCCCAACTGGGGAATTCGAATTCTCAACTTCGGGTTAAGCGTGATCTTGCTCTTACTCGTCTACCGACGCATCGCGGCCCGTCGGAGAGAGCAGTCCTAGATGAAATCAGTCGCGCTGAGAACAGGTTCACGAATTCACCCGCTTGCGTGGTGGGGTTGGGCATTTGCTCTCACTTTTGCTGCCTCTGCGACATCGAATACTTGGGTGCTTGCGGCCATCACCGTGGGCGCACTCGTCGTTTCGCTCAACTGTCGAAGCGATGGACCCTGGCGCCAATCAATTAACTACGCGATTTATCTGGCAGTCACCCTGTTAGTTATTCGGCTGGTTATTGCGATGGTTTTCGGCGCCAAAATTCCTGGACATGTACTCCTCACGCTGCCAAGCACCCACCTCCCCCAGTGGCTCTCGGGAATCAGCGTTGGCGGGCCGGTCACTTCCGAGAAGATTCTGCTGATTCTTCGCGAAGGCGCGAAGTTAGCAACGCTAGTTATTATCTTCGGCGCTGCATCTTCATTGACTCAACCAAAAGAACTCTTGAAGTCACTTCCCCGAGCCCTTCATGAAGCCGGAGTCATTGTTGTCGTCTCCACGACGTTCTTGCCACAGATCGTTGCGAGCATCAAGCGGGTAAGAACGGCGCAGAGATTGCGTGGAAGTCGCGGAAGTCGCGGACTCTCACTTACTCGAGTAGTCATACCCGTGATCGAAGACGCTCTTACAAAGTCACTGGACCTCGCCGCAGCTATGGAGAGTCGCGGCTATGGACAAACTCAGGAGAAACCTGGCCGGCGACTGAGCGCTGTGATGCTGCTCGTAGGCTTACTGGGAATAGTTGCTGGCGTTTACCTCCTTCTAATACCCACCTCATTTATCAACTTCCCCTGGGCAGTACTGGCAGCAGCGGCCGCGATTTCAGTGATCGGCCTTTGGCTCAGCGGCAAAAATTTGCGCCTCACCGTATATCGACCGATTAAATGGAATCTGGAAGCAGTCACGCTTCCCCTTCTGGGAGTGAGCCTCGCCGCGGCAGCTGGCACAGTCCTTCATTCCACTACGGCCTTGATATTCATACTTCTCCTTGCATGTGCTCCAGCGCTCTATCTGGGGCGTCAACCATGATTTCCCTAACGAACACATCATTGCGCTATCAAGGCGACGCAGTTTTTTCCGATGTGAATCTACAAATTTTAGCTGGCGAATTTGTCTTACTCATGGGAGCTACCGGCTCAGGCAAGTCATCGCTACTCAGGGTCATGAACGGTCTCACGCCGCATTTGACCGGCGGGGAACTCACCGGCGAAGTACATGTTGATGATCGCTCGATCCGAAATCTTCGTCCACGAGATTTAGCGGAGTCAATCGGTTACATCGGGCAAGATCCACTGGCAGGTTTTGTTTCAGATCGCGTAGAAGACGAACTCGCCTTCACCATGGAGTCACTTGGGCTCTCCCCCGATGTCATGCGAAAGCGGGTCGAAGAGACCTTAGATTTGCTCGGTCTGAATGCTTTACGCGCCCGTTCCATGGCAACGCTTTCAGCGGGGGAACAACAACGTGTCGCCATCGGCGCCGCGTTAACAGCCCATCCAAAGATCCTGTTGCTTGATGAACCCACCAGCGCCCTTGACCCCACCGCCGCCGATGAAGTCCTCGCACTCCTCCAACGACTCGTGCATGACGTTGGCATGACGATCGTCATCGCAGAACATCGACTTGAACGTGTGGTGCAGTACGTCGATCGCATCATCCATGTCCACGGAGATGGGCACGTTTCCATTAGTGACCCGATCACCGCACTCCAAGAGAGCGAATTCGTACCCCCACTCATCGAATTAGCGCGCCGTGAATCTTGGAGCCCACTGCCACTCACTATTCGAGATGCACGACGCCTAGCGGACGCGTTGCGCGAACGACTCATCACAGCATCGCCACCAACGAGACGGCCCAATGCCTTCCAACCAGCCGAAACTTTCGCATTATGCGACCGGATTAACGTCTCTTACGGAAAGCACAATGCATTGCGAGATGTCTCGCTCACTTTTTCTCGCGGAACCATATCGGCGGTCATGGGTCGTAATGGTGCAGGAAAGTCGACCTTGCTCGCCACATTCGTAGGACTCAAGTCCCCCGATAAAGGCGCACTTACGCTAGGCGGGCATAAGCCGAGCGAACTCTCGAGCCACTCACTCTCACGATTGGTCGGTTTCGTTCCCCAGGAGCCAGGTGATCTACTCTTCAGCGAGTCAGTCTCTGCGGAGTGTGCGGCTAATGATAAAGATCGCGGGCTCATCGCAGGCACTACGAGTGACTTGCTCAACATTATTACTCCAGAGATTGATCACGACTTGCATCCACGGGATCTTTCAGAAGGTCAACGCCTCGCCTTAGCTCTCGCCGTGGTTGCTGCTGCCGAGCCTCCGCTTCTCCTACTCGATGAACCCACCCGCGGATTGGATTACCGCGCAAAGGCTCGCCTTGGAACCATTCTGCGCAAATTAGCGAATGCCGGTCACGCAATTGTGTTGGCCACTCACGACGTTGAACTTGTTGCCGAGATTGCAGACAGGGTCGTGGTTCTCGCCGAAGGTGAACTTGTCGCCGATGGAGAAACCGAAGACGTGCTCACTGCGTCGCCAGCTTTTGCTCCACAGATTCAAAAGATCCTGGCACCAAGTAGGTTCATGACAATTCATGACGTCATCAACGCAGAGCAGTCGCAAGCGTGAACCAAAGGAATTTCGCACTTCTGCTTGTTGGCACAATCGGCCTGGGCGCCTTCACTTGGCCGCTCTTCATCTCTTCAGCGAGCCAAGTGCAAAATAGCGGCCATTGGCTCTTTCTACTCCTGCTCCCCTTAGTCCTCGCGGTTGGAATTTCAGCAATCTCACATGATCGCATCGACGTCCGTGCAGTTGCACTCCTGGGAGTACTCATCGCCTTTGCCACCGCACTGCGAACTATCGGAGCGGGGCAAGCCGGTATTGAACCTATTTGGTTGCCCATCCTCCTTGGCGCCCGCGTTTTTGGACGTGAGTTTGCCTTCCTTTTGGGAACACTCTCGCTCTTTGCGTCAGCACTCATGACGGGCGGCGTTGGACCTTGGCTGCCCTATCAGATGTTGGCTGGGGCAGCCGTTGCCGTGGGAGCCGCCTCACTTCCCAAGTGCAAAGGACGAAGAGAAGTCTTCCTACTCGCCAGCTACGCCGTAGTTGCATCACTGGCATATGGGCTCTTCATGGATCTGCAATTCTGGCCATGGCTCGGAGGCGATACTTCGATTGCATATGTCGCAGGCGATTCGCTCACTAACAACGCGCGCCACTTCTTTGTCTTTCATGCATCGACCGGTTTGGCATGGGATGTGCCTCGCGCCATTTTCACCGCATTCCTTATTCTCACCCTAGGCGCACCAATCATGCGCGCTCTGCAGCGAGTAAACCGTCGCGCCGCCTTTATTACGAGCGAACGTGACTTTCAACGAGCGGAAATTTTGTAATCACCACTTCGCTTACGCGCCCTCGTACATCAAGTGATAAATGATCTCCCACCGCAAAGTTTGCATCGACTAGAGCTAATCCGATTCCGACCTTGAGGGTTGGAGAGAATGTTCCACTCGTAAGGACGCCCACCACGTCGCCACTTGGACTCTTCAATTCCATGCCGGCACGAGGAATTCCACGATCCAGTGAAGTAATTGCCCTCAGTACTCGCTTGGCACCGGCTTCACGTTGCACAAGCAGCGCGCTGCGACCCCAGAAGTTCTCTTTCTTCCAACCGACAGCCCAATTTGCACTTGCCTGCACCGGTGAAATTTCGAGTGAAAGTTCGTGGCCATGTAAGGGGTATCCCATTTCGGTGCGCAAGGTATCGCGAGCGCCGAGACCGCAAGGTCGTCCGCCATGTTTGGCAGCGCTTTCACTCAAAGCTTTCCACAGTGTCAGTGCACCATCAGAGGAAGGTAAGAGTTCGAACCCATATTCGCCGGTATACCCCGTGCGGCAAACAATCAAAGAGATCGATTCGCCACTGGGAGCACTCCAAGTTGTGTCTACGAAAGCCATGTACTCAAGTTCATGCGGGAGGCCCAAGTCTTTCATCACATCAACTGATCGTGGGCCCTGCACCGCAATCACTGCAAAATCGAGGTGGTGATTGGTGACAGTGATTCCCGCTGGCAATGCCGCTTGAAGTCGGCGAACAACTTCGGTGGTATTGGACGCGTTGGGAATCAGGAAAACTTCTTCGTCGCTGCGTAGATACTGGATGAGGTCATCAACTACGCCGCCGCTCTCGTCGCAACAGAGTGTGTACTGCGCCTCGCCAGCCGCGATGCGATCTAGGTCATTGGTGAAGCACGAATTAATAAACGCACGTGCGCCAGCCCCCACAACGAGAGCTTTACCAAGGTGGGAGACATCAAAGAGCCCCACTGCATTACGGACTGCTTGGTGTTCAGCAAGAACACCGCCACCGATTGATGCTGGGTACTCAATGGGCATCTCCCAGCCACCGAAATCGGCCATCTTGGCACCCAGCGCAATGTGCACTTCATGCAAGGGAGAGTGGAGTAGTGGAAGGGATGATTCGCTCATGAGTTCCAGCCTAGAGGGTTGTCGGGTTAGGCTCTCCTCATGACAACGATCACTCTTGCACCTAAAAGTTCTATTGCCGGTTCCGGAAGCAGCCAGGCCCTCGTTATCGGCCTCGCCCAGAGCGATAAAGGCCTCGTGCTCGAGACGGGAACCGCTCAGATTGATGAAGCTGACCTACTCGAAGCCCTCCAGGATCTCGGGGCCACCGGCAAGAGCGATGAAGTGATTAAGTTGCCGGGGACCACTTCTAAACTCCTTGTCATTACCGGGCTAGGAAAGCAGCATGCCCGCGGTGCCTACCCACACGAAGTCTTACGTCGCGCCGCTGGAGCTGCTGCTCGCGCACTTGCCGGTGTCGAGAGCGCGGCCTTTGCACTCCCCTGCGTGAAGTTGCCGGCTGTTGCTGCCATTGCCGAAGGTGCACTCCTTGGTGCCTACACATTCGATGACTTCCGCGGGTCTACTAAGAAAGAGCGTAAAGCTCCACTGGCTTCTGTCACGATCCTTTCGCCACTCGCTGGCACCGCACCTGCTCGCAAAGTGATCGCTCGTGCCAGCGCAATTGCAGATGCTGTTCATCTCACTCGTAACTTGATCAACATGCCACCAAGCCATCTCACGCCCATCTCATTCGTTGACCACATTCGCCCGCTTGCCAAGAAAGCTGGAGTCAAGGTCGAAGTGCTCGATGAAGTAGCGCTTCGCAAAGGCGGTTACGGCGGAATTATTGGCGTAGGGCAAGGAAGTGCTAATCCTCCACGCCTCCTCCGTCTCACTTACACACCTACTAGATCAAAAGCGCACCACGCCTACATCGGCAAAGGCATCACCTTCGACACGGGTGGAATTGCTTTGAAGCCAGCAGCCGGCATGGAGGCGATGAAGTCAGACATGAGTGGTGCCGCCGCTGTATGCGCAGCCATCATCGCCATTGCCGAACTCAAAATTCCCATCACCATCGACGCCTGGGCCGCGCTCGCGGAGAACATGCCCAGCGACACTGCCCAACGCCCCAGCGACGTCCTCACCACATATGGAGGGCGCACAGTCGAAGTCCTTAACCCCGACGCTGAAGGACGTCTTGTACTCGCCGATGCCATGATGCGCGCCCAAGAACTCGGCAATAAGGGCACGAAGCGGCTCGATGCAATGGTCGACGTAGCCACGTTGACCGGTGCTCAAGAAGTCGCCCTCGGAAAGCGCACCAGCGCGATTATGGGTAACGACGAAGTACTGACGGAGGCTTTCTTGGCCGCCGCCGAGGAGGCCGGCGAGGCTTTCTGGCCGATGCCCCTTCCTGAGGAGCTCCGCGCCTCGCTTGACTCCCCCGTCGCCGACATCGCCAATATCGGAGATCGCTTCGGTGGCATGCTCACGGCAGGCCTCTTCCTCAAGGAGTTCGTCCAAGAAGACCAGCCCTGGGCCCACCTAGATATTGCAGGTCCAGCCTTCAACACCGCCGCTCCACACGGGTACACCCCGATCGGCGGGACCGGTGTGGCCGTTCGCACCCTCATTCGGCTGGCGGAAGCGTCCAGCGGGCGCTGAAATAGGTGGCAGGATTACCCCGTGAGTGGAGATGCGAGAGATCTGGGAGTAACACGTGGCCGAGCAATTTGATGTAGTCATCTTGGGTGGCGGCAGTGGCGGGTACGCATGCGCCCTCCGATCAGCCCAACTCGGCATGAATGTGGTCCTCATTGAGAAGGACCTACTCGGCGGAACCTGCCTGCATCGCGGATGCATCCCCACTAAAGCACTTCTGCACGCCGCCGAAATCGCTGACAACACCCGAGACGCTGCACACTTTGGCGTCAAAGCAGAATTCCATTCAATCGACATGCTGGGCGTCAATGCTTACAAAGATGGCGTCATCACCAAACTCCACAAAGGTTTGCAAGGTCTCGTCAAGAGCCGCAACATCACCTACGTCGAAGGCGCCGGCAAACTCGTCGCAAAAGACACGGTCGAAGTAAATGGCGTGAAGTACACCGGCAAGAATGTGGTTCTGGCAACCGGCTCAGTCCCCAAGTCTTTGCCTGGTCTTGAGATCGACGGCAAGCGAGTTATCACCAGTGATCACGCGCTCAAGATGGATTCAGTTCCTCGCAGCGTCATCATTCTTGGCGGAGGCGTCATTGGCTGCGAATTCGCTAGCGTCTGGAAATCATTTGGCGCCGACGTCACGATCGTTGAAGGACTCCCCCATCTTGTTCCCGCAGAAGACGAATCAAGTAGCAAATTACTTGAACGTGCTTTCCGTAAGCGTGGGATCAACTTTGAAATTGGCGTGAAGTACGCCAGCCACAAGGTGGGCGCCGACAACGTCACAGTTACTTTGGAAAACGGCAAGGAAATCACGGCCGACCTACTCCTCGTCGCAGTAGGTCGCGGGCCAGTCTCGCAAAACCTTGGTTACGAAGAAGTAGGCATCGCAATGGATCGTGGCTATGTACTAGCCGACGAGAAGTGCCGTACCAATGTCGCCGGTATTTTCGCAGTCGGAGATCTCATCCCTACCTTGCAACTCGCCCACGTCGGTTTCGGCGAAGGTATTTTGGTTGCCGAGGAGATTGCCGGACTCAAGCCCCGCCCCATCAACTATGCAGGCGTTCCACGCGTCACCTACTCAGAGCCAGAAGTTGCCTCCGTCGGACTTACGACTGCGCAAGCAATAGCAGCGGGCCACGATGTGGTTGAGTTGAATTACGACCTAGCCGGAAACGGAAAGGCACAAATTCTTCGTACCGCTGGCTCCATCAAACTCGTCGGCCAGAAGAATGGCCCAGTCTTGGGTGTACACATGGTCGGAAGCCGCGTAGGTGAACTTCTCGCCGAAGCTCAACTCATCTTCAACTGGGAAGCAGAGGCGATCGATGTCGCTTCTCTTATCCATGCACACCCCACCCTCTCCGAAGCGGTCGGTGAAGCGCACATGGCGCTTGCCGGTAAGCCACTTCACGCCCACGGTTAAGCAATAAGGAGAAATACATGTCTTATTCAGTCGTGATGCCTGCGCTCGGTGAGAGCGTAACCGAGGGCACCGTCACACGTTGGCTCAAGCAAGAGGGCGAGTCCATCGCGGTCGACGAACCATTACTTGAGGTATCTACCGACAAAGTCGACACCGAAATTCCTTCACCAGTAGCTGGAGTATTAAAGAAGATTGTGGTCGCCATAGATCAAACAGTGGCCGTCGGTGTTGAACTCGCCATCATTGAAGATGGCACCGCCCCCGTTGCTGTTGCTGCTCCAGTTGCTGCTCCAGTTGCTGCTCCTGCTCCAGTTGCTGCTCCTGCTCCAGTCGCTGCTCCTGCTCCTGCTCCAGTTGCTGCTCCTGTTGCTGCGCCAGTAGCAACTTCGGGCACCGCGATCACGATGCCAGCACTCGGTGAAAGCGTTACCGAAGGTACTGTGACGCGTTGGCTGAAGAACATTGGCGACACCATCGCACTTGATGAACCACTCCTTGAAGTATCGACAGACAAAGTGGATACCGAAATTCCATCACCGGTTGCTGGCACATTGCTCTCGATCGTCGTAAACGTTGACCAAACCGTGCCAGTAGGTGCCACCTTGGCAACCGTAGGCGTTGCCGGAGCTCTTGCCGCGCCGGCACCCGTTGCTACGCCTGCACCCGTTGCTGCGCCTGCACCCGTTGCTGCGCCTGCACCCGTTGCTGCGCCTGCACCCGTTGCTGCGCCTGCACCCGTTGCTGCGCCTGCACCCGTTGCTGCGCCGCTCAGCGAGGACTCTTATGTCACT
>CAIPAI010000003.1 GCA_903863015.1 uncultured Actinomycetes bacterium | reverse complement strand
GCTGAGTACCTCAACTCTGGTCAACACCATCGGTAATGGGCTCTTTCGCACCGTCGAAGTCATTTATTTCACTCTTATCATCGGTCTCTCTCCTGCCAAGGTAGCGCTCGCTCTCTCGATCGCCGGAGGAATTTCGCTCCTATTTAGTGTGCCTGCCGGCCATTTGGCTGATCGGTTGGGCCCGCGAAACATAGGTGCGGCAGCTCTTGTCATTGAAGGCCTCTTGCTCTCGCTCCTCTACTTCGTCGATACCTACATTCCTTTTTTACTTCTCAATATTGCGATGGGCATTTTGGGCACGATCGGGCAGACGATGCGCATGGCAACTATTTCTAAACTTGGCACACCCGAAGAGCGGGTACGCATTCGGGCCTTTACGCGCTCCGTCACAAATCTTGGTATTGCTATTGGAACTGTTTTCGCCGGAATCGCACTGGCTTTCAACACCAAACAGGGCTACCAGATCATGCTTCTACTGGATGCACTTACCTATCTGCTCGCTGGCTACTTCTTTATGAAGTTGCCTTACATCGCGCCCACAGTAGAGCGCGGAGAACCTTTTGGCTTCCAGGCACTTAAGAATCGCAAATACCTTGGTGCAACAGTTCTGAATGGAATTATGTCGCTGCACTTTGTGCTGCAGAGCGTGGCGATTCCACTTTGGGTGGTGAAAGAAACTTCTGCTCCGCGATGGTGGGTTTCAGTCATCATGCTAGTGAATACGATCGCAGTCATTATTTTTCAAGTAAGAGTCAGTCGAGGATCAGGAGACCTGAAACGTGGATCGCTCCTTTTCCGTCGTGCTGGATTCGCGGTGGCGCTCTCATGCTTGTTGTACGCACTCTCAGCGGGTCGTTCGGTAGTGATGGCCTGTGTTTTGCTCGTAGTGGCTATGTGTGTCCACGTGTACGGCGAACTCGTTGGCTCGGTAGGTTCATGGAGTATTGGATTCGGTATGGCCGATGAGAAACACCAAGGGCAGTATCAAGGAGTCTTCTCACTCAGCTGGGGATTAGGAGGAACCTTTGGCCCCGCATTTGTAACGGCTATGGCAATTGGTATTGGGAAAATGGGTTGGATCTACATGGGCTTGATGTTCGCCGTCACTGGAATAGTGATGCATCGCCTCGTCGTGGGACGCGCTACTTCTTAAGGGTCCAACCCTTTGGGCACACGGGTTTGATTGCCTTCACAATCTTTGAACTCTTTCCCTTGATGCAGGTGATTGATTTAAGTGAAGTTTTTGCTGCAGATGAGGTGGCCAGCGGTGTGGCTACGGCGCCTGGTGTGGCACTTGGACGGGGAAGCGGCGTAGGAGAGGCGATAGGCGATGGCGCTACCTTCGCCTTTTGAAGAACTGCACTCTTGGCTGGGAAAGGAGGCGCATTCAATCCGCAGTACTTAATCTCCCACCCAAACATCAAGGGTGTTGGTGCTAGATAGCCTTCACGTTTGTTGTAATCCTTTGGAAGAACAAGATCGATCGCATAGCTACCCGCTGGGCATGTGATCTCTTCAAGCTCTTTTTCAATCACGCATGTGGACTTGTCGGGTGATGCTTTGCACGTGGCGTAAACATACATTGTGTAAGGGGTGGGCTTTGTTTCGGTTGCGCCGAAGAAGGAATCAAGTAATTTGCTTTCTTCTTGATTCGATAGTTTCTTTATCTCCGGCTGTAAGACGGAACTCTTCGTTAATTGCTTTCCAACAATACTCTTTACATCTTGGGTGGCGCAGTATCGGTACTCCCAGCCGTAAATCAGGCTAGCGGTTCCGCTAAGTGGAGGAATGAGGGTATCTACTTTGTAACTACCGTCTGGACATGCAATTTCTGCAGGTGCCTGGTCAAGTATGCAACTCGTTTTATCGGCCGAGATCGTGCAAGGCGCGTAGCTATAAACAAGTGGTGTATTTGCGAACGGCAGAATTCCAGTAGTGAAAGCGAGGAGAGCCCTTGTCTCCGCCGCACTCTTTGGCGCCGTTTGGGAAGTTTGGGCGGGTGAAACTGGAGCGGGGGTCGTGGTCGCAGAAGTTCCTGTACCAGTCATCGCAATACTTGGATTCGAAATTTGCTTAGTGACGGTCGCACCATTGATGGTGATGCCAATCGAGCTGTATCCAGTGGTCCCATCGGCGTAGAAGTAGAGGTCAATAATTGGAGCGACTGCCTCGGTAAAGTTAAGGACTTTTCCCATCGGTGATTGTGCTGTGCGGGAGATTGAACCTGGACCAGTAACTGAGACGGTGATGGGTTGACTCTTGTCGGCTGAAGTTCCGCGGGCGATTTGAATGTGCGCAACTGGCTTGTTGGTGGGGGTTTTGTCGTATGCAAGTGGTGCCGAATCCGCAGAGAGAATGTCGGTACCAGCAGGGTGGACTTGATCTAAGTAGACGTTAATTCCGCTGGGACTTGCGGTAGCCGATGGCGTTGGGAGTGTGGTGCAGGGAGCGACGCCATTAATTGTGAAGGGAGCGAGTTGTGGTTTCCCTGAAATAGTCATTTTGGATTTAGTGAGAGCCGTAACGGTATAACTTCCGGTCACTGCGCTGCTTGGGATGGGGATAGAGGCTTTCCATGTTCCCTTCTGAGTCGTTCCAGAAATAAGTTTCGCAGGAGCATCGTAATTTGTATCGATCCATTGATCACCGTTGTCGTTCACTGAGCCTTGGACTACAGCAACGAATTCAGGTGTACTCGTGGGCATCGAGGATAGGGTTGCATCGAAAGTAAAGTCGAGTGTGGTACCAGCGTTGATCGTGGATGATGCGAGTGCGCGTGGTGTGATGGTTGTGGTGATTGGTGGAGTAGCGGGAATCGGTGCGACGCCGTTGATAGTGATTGGAATGAGAATTCTTTTCCCTGGCAATATTACGGCTGAAGTGAGAAGTATTTTGGTATTCGCACTTGGAATGATGTTGTACGTACCGGTAGTGGCCCAGGTGGGGATAGAGAGCGAAGCGGTCCACGTTCCTTGTTGATTATTTCCGGAGACGAGCGCGGCAGGGCGACTATCCCAGACATTGGTGGTCCAAGGCTCACCATATTCATCTTCAGTGGGAAGTACGGCGACCGAATACTCCACCGGACGCGATGGCATCGAACTGAGGCTCACATCAAAGGTGTAATCAAAGGATGTTCCTGCAGCGATGGTGCTTGAGGTAAGAGCGCGGGGAGTAACAATTCCGGTCGGGACTGGTGCTGCAGGAGTGGGCGCGACCCCTTTAATAGTTAGCGCCAGTGAGGGCTGAATTTTTGTTATGGTCTTAAATGGTGCGATGGGAGCAATGATGTAATTACCACTCACTGCGGTGGTAGGAATTGCGATTGTCGCACTCCACGTCCCTGTTTGATTGTCACCGAAAACCAATTTCGCTGTATTCCCCCATTGGTCCATCGTCCAACTGTCGCCATTCTCATCCGAGCTACCTGAGATCCACACTTCATATTTCTCGGAATTAACGGGCATTGCGGAGAGGGAAACGTCAAAAGTGAGGGTTACGGAAGCGCCCGCATCGGGATTGAGATTGCTAGCTTTGAGATTACTAATTGTTCCGGTGATCACGGGAGTGATGCCAGCGACGGGAACGCACGCGGGGGTAGCGGCATCCCCAGCGAAAGTGGGGGCCATCGGGGCAACGATGAGCAGAGCGATGACGGGCAAGAAGAACTTAGCCCCGCGCTTCATCACCTTCGCAGCCTACCTCTCACTATTTCGCATCCGTTACCTCTCAGACTCTAAATTTGCCCACTTGGTTCCCGCTTCGCTCGGAGAATCACCCCAGAACGAAAGAAAGCCCCCCGCCGAAGCGAGGGGCTTTCTTCTGAGGCTGGTTTAGATGTCGTAGTAGAGCTCAAACTCGGCTGGATGTGGACGCAAGCGCACGTAATCAACTTCAGCGCTGCGCTTGTAATCGATCCAGGTTTCGATGAGATCTTGCGTGAAGACGCCCCCTTCGGTGAGGAATGCGTGGTCGCGCTCGAGGTTATCGAGAACCTCGGGAAGTGAGCCAGGAACTTGTGGCACGAGCGCTGCCTCATCTGGTGGCAACTCGTAGAGATCCTTGTCCACTGGTTGTGGTGGTTCGATCTTCTTCTTGATTCCGTCAAGACCGGCCATGAGCATGGCAGCGAAGGCGAGGTATGGGTTGCTCGATGGATCGGGGCAGCGGAACTCGATGCGCTTTGCCTTGGGGTTGCTTCCGGTGATCGGAATGCGGATGCACGCAGAACGGTTACGTGCAGAGTAAACGAGGTTCACTGGTGCTTCGTAGCCCGGAACCAAGCGGTGGTAAGAGTTGACCGTTGGGTTGGTGAAGGCAAGAAGCGAAGGAGCGTGCTTCAAGATTCCACCGATGTACCAACGGGCCATGTCGGAGAGCCCGCCGTACCCCTTCTCGTCGTAGAAGAGTGGCTTGCCATTCGTCCAGAGTGATTGGTGAACGTGCATACCGGAACCGTTATCACCGAAGAGTGGCTTTGGCATGAAGGTTGCGGTCTTGCCGGCCTGCCAAGCAACGTTCTTGATGATGTACTTGAAGAGCATGATTTCATCAGCTGCACGAGTCAATGAATTGAAGCGGTAGTTGATTTCCATCTGACCGGCGGTGCCGACCTCATGGTGTGAACGTTCTACGTCGAGTCCAACCTCGCCGAGCTTCATAACCATAGAGTCGCGAAGGTCTGCCATTTGATCGGTGGGGGAGACGGGGAAGTAGCCACCCTTGTAACGAGTCTTGTAACCGAGGTTGCCACCCTCTTCCTTGCGACCGGTGTTCCAGGCACCCTCAATGGAATCGATTTCGTAGAACGAACCGTTCTGCTTGGTTTCAAAGCGAATGTCGTCGAACACGTAGAACTCTGCTTCAGGGGCAAAGAAGGCAGTGTCGGCGATGCCAGTACCAGCGAGGTAAGCCTCGGCCTTGGCAGCCACGTTGCGCGGATCACGTGAGTAAGGCTCATCGGTAAGTGGGTTGTGTACTGAGAAATTAAGAACGAGAGTCTTCTCTTTTCGGAACGGATCGATAAAAGCGGTCTCTGGAGCGGGAAGCAACTTCATATCTGATTCGTGAATTGATTGGAAGCCGCGGATAGATGATCCGTCGAACATCAAACCATCAGTAAATACTGCTTCATCAAATGAAGCTGCTGGCACGTTGAAGTGCTGTTGCACACCTGGAAGATCGGTGAAGCGCACATCAACGAGTGCGACACCATTATCTTTGATGTACTTGAGAACATCAGTTGAGTTCTTTAATTCGCCATGTTTTAACATGCTTGCTCCTTTTCGCTGATCCTTCTCTTCTACTGATCCTTCAGGGCAAACTGCGCCCTTTCCGATGAGATGAACCTAAGCCCCTTGCGTTATCCCGCCATAACCCACGTGTTTCGCGCGTGTTAACGCTGAACCGACTTTTTGCGAGGCTCCCGGTAGGCTGGCGGGATGTCTGATGAGCGTCGCCGTATTCTCGGTGGGTGGATTGGCGGCCCCCGCACGGTCAGCCCGCTTGTTCTGGGCTACCCCGGCGAGCGTCTCGGTTTCCCTGAAACGGGTCCGGGCTCAGTTGCCCCCATGGGTCTGCGCATACTCGCCCTCATCATCGATTGGCTCAGTTGCCTGCTTATCGGCGCCTTCGTCACCCGAGTGTGGGGTGGCTTAACTCCCTTGGTGATCTTCTATGCGGAGATCTTGGTCTTCACCACGCTTTTGGGCGCCAGCGCCGGGCAACGCATTCTTCGCATCGAAGTGCGATCGGTAGATGGCGGGCGACTCTCACCCATTGCCGTTGTGATTCGCTCGCTCTTACTTTTCATGGCGCTGCCAGCAGTCATCTATGACCGCGATGGACGTGGGCTCCATGATCGAGCTGCTCGAACAATAGTTCTGCGTAAAACCACAACTCTCTAGCGCTGCTGGACTCAAGCGCACCGCAAGCTCAGCGCTGCTGGACTCAAGCGCACCGCAAGCTCAGCGCTGTTTGGGTACTTTCGCACCCTTGGGCAGCGGACCCTTAGGAAGCGGAATATTCATTCCACCTACAGATTTGAGTCGGGTGCGTACTTCGCGCATTTGTGCCGGCGTGAGAACGCGGGGCAGCTTCTGAACATGGCGCTGTAACTTTCGAATAGAGATTCGACCTTCACCGTCGCCTACGTAGACCTCAATGATGGGAGTTCCGGGGCAGAAGCGTTCCATTTTGCGCCGTTGGTCGAGCATTAGAGAGCGCACGTCGTTGCCGCCTTCACCCACAAGCACGATTCCCGGACGACCGATGGAACGGTGCACCATGGATTGCGCCTTATTTACTTCCACCGCGGGCTCAGTAGTCCAACCTTTGCGGATGGACATCAACACCGAGGCGCCAGCACCGGTGGTGCCTTCGAGAGTGTCGTAAGCGCTCTTCTCTGCGCGGCGCGAGAAGAGGAAGACAGCAGCAAGTACGGCAACTGGAAGTGAAATAACGGTGGCGTAAATCGGGCTTCCGAAGATAAAGCCAAGTGCAATACAAATTGCCCACGTGAGGCCGAAGGTGCCACCGATCCAAATACCGATCTTGCTATCGCGCTCGCGGGTGAGTGTGTACGCCTCACGGATCTGCGCAAAGCGCTTGGGCTTGTTGGCTTTGCGAGCGAGTTTAGCCGCCTTTTGGGCGGCTTTGATCTCGGCTTTGGTCTTTACGGGCGCCTTCTTTGCGGACGCGGATTTGTTCGTGGCCATGGTGGTAGAGGTTACCTCTTCTAGTGGGTGTTCTGGGAGGTTGCGGCGCGCTGGGCGAGAGCTTGGGAGTAGAGGCGGCCTGCCCGGTATGAGGAGCGCACCAAAGGTCCACTCATCACGCCGAGGAAACCGATCTCGTCAGCCTCGGACTTGAGTTCTACGAATTCTTCGGGCCTGACCCACCGTTCAACAGGGTGATGACGAGGGGAGGGGCGCAGGTATTGCGTGATGGTGATGAGGTCACAGCCCGCACCTCGAAGATCCCGCAAAGCTTGTGAAACTTCTTCGCGACTCTCTCCCATTCCAAGAATCAAATTAGATTTCGTAATCAAACCAAAATCTCGGGCCATAGTGATGACTTGCAAACTTCGTTCGTAGGTAAATGCTGGGCGAATGCGCTTAAAGATTCGTGGCACGGTTTCGACGTTGTGCGCAAAAACCTCTGGACGCGATTCAAAGACTGGATTGAGTAAGTGTTCGTGGCCACTGAAATCTGGCGCAAGTAATTCCACTCCCGTACCTGGGTTCAGTGCGTGAACTTGACGCACGGTTTCTGCGTAAAGCCAGGAACCCTCGTCTTCGAGGTCGTCGCGCGCAACACCTGTGATGGTTGCGTACTTAAGACCCATGGTGGCCACAGATTCGCCAACGCGACGCGGCTCATCACGATCGAGTGCGTCAGGCTTGCCAGTATCAATATTGCAGAAGTCGCAACGTCTCGTGCATTGCGATCCGCCGATGAGAAAAGTTGCTTCTTTATCTTCCCAGCATTCAAAGATGTTGGGACACGCGGCGGCTTGGCAGACGGTGTGCAAGCCTTCGCTCTTCACCAATTTTTGAAGTGCGGTGTACTCCGGGCCCATGGTGGCGCGTGTTCTTATCCATTCAGGTTTGCGTTCGATGGGGGTTTCAGCATTTCGAGCTTCGATACGAAGGAGCTTTCTGCCTTCAGGCGCCATCGTCATGTTAGACACCTCTCATAACTCGCGGTAAATATTCGATGAGACGGTTCTCGACAAACGGAAGTAGTTCATCAATGGTGACATCTCGCTGAAGTTCACGTGAGAGCGAGGTGACACCTGCATCGGTGATGCCACACGGAATGATGCGATCAAACCACGACAGATCCGGATTGCAGTTAATGGCAAAGCCATGAGTGGTAACTCCGCCAGCGATGCGCACTCCGATGGCGGCAATCTTTCGTTCCTGTGTGTGAGCGCTGGCCGCCAGCCAGACTCCGGAGCGACCGGGGATTTGAATGGTCGCCACGCCGAGATTGGCGAGCGCGGCCATCATCATCTCTTCAAGCAAACGCACGTAGCCAACCACATCGAATTTTTCTGCAAGAGCAATCACCGGGTAGCAGACCAATTGCCCGGGACCGTGCCAGGTGATCTTTCCACCGCGATCGACATCGATGACGGGAGTGCCGTCGGTGGGTCGTTCTGCGATATCGGTCCGGCGGCCAGCAGTAAAAGTAGGTGGATGCTCGACGAAGAAAATCGCGCCCGGGGAGGTGCCAGCGATGACTTCTGCGGCTTGCCCCTTCTGGAGCGCCAGCGCCTCGTCGTACGCCATCAGTCCGAGGCTCTTGAACGGGACGTTCAGCACGGCGGAGAGAGTGGGGGTGGCGGTTGGCAACACGCCAATAGCCTAGTGCGATCTGAACGTTTGAGCGTGCGTGAGCGTGGGCCACCCGATAACCTGGTGCCTGCTTTGACCGTCGCTACCGGGGGCACTGCTCGCCGATAAGGAATCCAGATGTCTTCCACGCTCACGCCTGCCCCTGCTCTTTCGCGCCGTCGCCGCTGGTTGGTGCCAGTCTTGATCGTCGTCGCCTGGCTCCTGGTCAGCGGAGCGACCGGTCCCTTCGCTGGCAAGCTCAGCGAGGTCATCAAGAACGACAATGCGGCCTTCCTTCCAGCCAATGCCGAAGCCACCCTTGCCATCAATGCCCAAAAGAAGTTGGTGGGTGGAAACCAACCCTTCGTGGGAACGATGATCTTTGAATACACCGATGGAGTGACTCCCGCTGCACAAGCCAAGGTCGACGCCTTGATCGCGAAGATTCCAACGCTTGCGGTGGAAGAGGGCAACACTATGGGCGATTTCTTGCTTCCAGTTCCGGTCGGCAGTCAGGTATCAAAAGATGGAAAAGCTATCTCCACGCTCTTCTTCTTTGATTCGCAAAAGGTAAGCAAAACATTTGCAAGTGGAAAGAGTCCGATCGCGGTCAGCGTGCAAGCGATTCGTGATGAGATGAAGGCTGAGGGCCTCGACGGGCACGTCGGTGGTCTCGCTGGACTCTTCGGTGATTTGATCGGTGTCTTCTCTAGCATTAACGGATCACTTCTCTACACGACTGTTGGAATCGTCTTCTTGATCCTCATCTTTGTATACCGTTCACCGCTTCTTCCGATCATTGTTTTGATGGCGGTTGGTATTGGCGACGCTCTAGCCCAAGCCGTGGTCTACTTCATGGCTAAGGCTGGTGTGATTGATCTCAACGGTCAGGCACAAGGAATTTTGCTCATCTTGGTCTTTGGTGTTGGTACTGATTATTCGTTGCTCCTCGTCTCACGTTTCCGTGAAGAGTTGCGCAATTACGAAAGTAAGTACGACGCGATGCGTGTCACGCTCAAGGGTGTTATTGAACCCATTACTGCCTCGGCGGCAACTGTCGCGGCCGGTTTGCTCTGTCTATCCTTCTCGGTACTTACATCAAATAAGTCAACCGGGCCGGTCTGCGCGGCAGGTGTCGTCTCCGTTTATGTTGCTGTTCTTACTTTGCTTCCCGCACTGCTCTTACTCATTGGGCGCCGTGGTTTTTGGCCACGCAAGCCTGCCTTTGGCAGCGATCACCCAGAAGAGAAGGGCGTCTGGGGGAAAGTTGCTCGTACCGTGGGTCAACGCCCACGACGTTCGTGGATTCTTGGCACCGCAGTGGTACTCATCCTCTGTGCATTTCTACCAACCTTGAAGGCCGGTGGACTTGATAAGCAATTCACCAAGCGCACAGACTCGGTCATTGCCGACGAAGCTACTGCGCGCCACTTCCCGGCTGGTCGTGGAAATCCGGCAAACATTCTTGGCCCGGCTGACAAGTTGGAAGAGATCAAGCAGATCGCCCTCAGCGTTCCTGGAATTGCCGGTGCTGCGTTTTACACGGGTATTCCTGATGGCACGCCAGGTGCCGATATGGCCCCAGCCAAGGTTGTAGATGGAATCGGCGAAGTAGACGCCATTTTGAAATACGACGCCAACTCTCCAGAAGCTTTTACAGTTCTTAAGAATCTTCGCGCGGCCTTGCACTCACAACTCGGACCAAACGTTTATGTGGGTGGGTTCACCGCAATCAACTACGACTCACAAGTGGCATCTACGCGTGATCGCAACGTCATCATTCCAATTGTGCTCTTCGTGATCCTGCTCATCCTGATGTTGCTCTTGCGTTCGATCATTGCACCCATCTTGTTGATGGTGACCGTGGCAGCATCGTTCGTGGCTACCCTCGGAGCCTGCGCACTGGTCTTCAACCACATCTTCCACTTTCCAGGATCAGATGCCTCGTTCCCACTCTTCGCGTTTACCTTCTTGGTAGCCCTTGGCGTGGATTACAACATCTTCTTGATGACCCGCGTGCGCGAAGAGGCGATGGGTATGGGTACACGACCTGGAACTTTGAAGGCGCTGATGGTAACGGGTGGCGTCATCACTTCTGCCGGCGTTGTTCTAGCAGCCACTTTTGCCGTGCTTGGAGTACTCCCACTCATCGTGCTAGCCGAGCTTGGCTTTGCAGTTGGCTTTGGTGTTTTGCTCGACACGATTCTGGTGCGTTCGATCATTGTTCCTGCGCTCGTCCACGACATTGGTCCAGCGGTCTGGTGGCCATCTAAATTGCGCCACGATCCCGCAGCGATCAAGGGATAATTGTGGCTACAGACGACGTCGATGTCGTCGTAGTAGGGGCTGGGCTTGCAGGGTTGTCGACTGCGTTCTATTTAGAACGTGCCGGAAAACGTGTGCAGGTACTCGAGGCAAGTGATGCAGTGGGTGGGCGAGTGCGCACCGATCGTGTCGATGGTTTTTTACTCGATCGCGGATTTCAAGTGCTTAATCCATGGTACCCCGATTTTAGAAAACTCTCGTTAGATCTGGAACTGGCACCTATGGGCGCAGCCGTCTCGGTCGCCATGCGCAATTCGACATCGACCGTAGGTGATCCACGGCGGGCACCGCTTGCTGCCTTTTCGTCTCTCTCTCCGGCGACGGGAACTCTGGCAGAGAAGGTGAGGTTGGGGCTCTATGTGCTCCACCTGCTCACATCAACCTTGGCCGATATCACCGAACAAGACGATTCTGATTTCGCTAGCGCCCTTTCGCATGTTGGCGCTGGTGGCCGACTCTACGATCGCACTCTCAAACCCTTTCTTGAAGGCGTTTTCCTCGATGATCCAGCGTATGTGTCTCGGCGCTACGGTGAATTGGTGTTGCGATCATTCGTGAAGGGGACACCTTCTGTACCCGTTCAGGGGATGGGGGAATTCCCGCGGGTGTTCGCAGATCGCATTCACGATGTGCGCTTAGGAACTACAGTCGAGAGCGTTCTTCCCGGAAAAGTAGTTACTGCGCAGGGAGGCGTACACACAACAGACATCGTGATCGCGACCGGAGCGCGTGCTGCACATGCGTTAATTCCAGAAGTCCCAATGCCCACTATGAAGAATTGCACTACGTGGTATCACGTAGCTGAGCGTGCTCCCACATCTGGTAAGTCACTCGTTGTCGATGGGCTCCATCGCGGCCCGCTGGTGAACTCAGTGGTAATGAGCAACGTTTCACACTCGTTTGCGCCGAAGGGGAAGCACCTAATTTCGTCAACCTCACTGGTGGCGTCAAGCGAGGGCGACGTCCGTCGCCATCTCGCACTGCTCTGGGGCCGTGAGATCTCTGATTGGCAGTTACTTCATGTGTCTGAGGTCCTCGATGCACTTCCCGCTCAAGTGCCAGGGCTATCAGTTCGTCGAGAGATCAACTTCGGAAGTGGAATCTGGGTGGTGGGGGACCATCGCGATACCCCTTCGCAACAAGGCGCATTAGCAAGTGGTCGTCGTTGCGCCGAGGCGATTATTTCAAAGAGAAATTAGTCAACAATCTCTTCAAGTGTTGGACCAATGTGTGGATTATCAAAGGTGAAACCCGCTTGAAGTAATGCAGCAGGTGCAACTCTCTTCGACCCGAGAACTTCAGTGGAGAATCCTCCGAGTGCGACTTTGATCGCAAAGGCTGGTGCGGGGAAGAGAGCTGGACGATGAAGTGCGCGGGCGAGAGCGGCAGTAACTTCTGAATTTGTTGCAGGGAAAGGTGAGGTGAGGTTCACCGGCCCAGCCAATTCATTGTTCAAGAGGAAGTCGATGGCTCGAATCTCATCGTTGAGAGAGATCCATGACCACCACTGCTTGCCGTCGCCTAATTTTCCGCCAAGTCCGGCTTTGAACAGGGGAACCATGCGCCCGAGTGCGCCACCTTTTGCTGCGAAGACCAATCCTGTGCGCATAAATGATGTCGTGGAGTTCGCAGCACCTGCAGACTCTTCCCATTGGCGGCAGACATCTGCGAGAAAATCATCACCGGCGCGATCTTCTTCGTTGACTTCTCGATTCCCTGTCTCGCCGTACCAACCGATAGCCGAGGCAGAGAGAAAGCGAGGGATTTCAAGTTCGTTGATCGCCGAAACGATGGTGGCAGTGCTTCCGGTGCGCGACTTTAAGATTTCATTCTTATACGCGGCGCTCCAACGTTTATCTCCCACACCCGCACCGGCCAAGTGGATGACAGCATCTGTACCGGCGAGCGTGGTGAGCGATTCGGCGGGAAGCGCAGAACCATCTGGGGTCCAGCGAATTTCATCTTCTGTAATGGGGGAGCGCCGAACTAGCCGGATGACTTGATGTCCCTGCTTTGTAAGGCGCTTGACGAGTGCGCTTCCGATCAGACCGGAAGAGCCCGTTACTGCAATCTTCATCCCTAGAGACCTAGGTCTGATTCAAAACGTCCTTCTTCGAGGCGACTCTTGAGCGTCACCAAGAAGCGAGCCGCTTCTGCACCATCAACGATGCGATGATCATAGGAAAGGGCAAGGTAGATCATGGAACGAATGGCGATGGTTTCGCCGCCGTCTTCATCCTTCACCACTACCGGGCGCTTTACGACTGCGCCAGTGCCAAGTATTGCTACCTGTGGTTGGTTGATGATCGGAGTATCAAAGAGCGCTCCGCGACTTCCAGTGTTTGTCAGTGTGAAGGTGCCGCCACCAAGTTCGTCGGGGCTGACCTTGTTATCGCGAGTGCGGTCTGCCAGATCTGCCACGCTTCGAGCGATACCGCCAATGTTGAGTTGACCAGCATCGCGGATGACAGGAACAAGAAGACCTCGGGGAGTGTCTACTGCAATGCCGAGATTCTCTGTGGCGTGATAGACGATGTTCTCTCCGTCTACCGATGAGTTGATGACTGGATGAGAGCGTAAAGCCTCACATACGGCAACTGCGAAGAATGGCATGAAGGAGAGTTTGACGCCCTCGCGCGTTTCGAATTGAGCTTTTGCCTTATCGCGTAAGCGCGCAATCTTGGTGACATCAACTTCGATGACTGTGGTGAGTTGTGCGCTGGTTTGCAACGACTCAACCATGCGAGATGCGATCACTTTGCGAAGGCGCGTCATCGGCACGATAGTTCCGCGGAGTTCGCCTTCTACGACTGGCGTACTTGCAGGTGCGCTTGGAGAAGCAACAGGTGCAGCGCTGCGACGGCGCTCGGCCTCTTCCAAAATATCTTGCTTGCGAATTCTTCCACCGACACCGCTACCAGTGAGCGAAGTGAGATCGATGCCATGCTCTTGTGCCAGTTTGCGCACGAGTGGAGTGACATAAGAGTCCTCGCTGAGCGGCGCAGCAACGGGTGCAGGCGCAGCAACGGGTGCAGGCGCAGCAACGGGTGCAGGCGCAGCAACGGGTGCAGGCGCAGCAACGGGTGCCGGCGCGGCAAGAGCTCCGGCAACGCCTACGGTTGCCAAGGTGGCACCTACTGGCACGGTTTGGTCAACGTTTACGACGATCGAGAG
>CAIPAI010000002.1 GCA_903863015.1 uncultured Actinomycetes bacterium | reverse complement strand
GTTGAGGAACCCCAGGTATCGCGCGCCAGTTGCACGTCGACAAAGGTCTTGGAACCACTGTCCGGGTTATTAATTCCGGGAAGATCCCACACGTAATTTGATATCGGAAGCTCGGCACTCTTCGTCCCGCGCCCATCCCAGACTGCGTAATTCTTTTGACCGCGCGTTGTGGGGGCTGCAGTCGCGTTCTGCTCGGTTCCGGAGTCTGACACCACTGCAACGGATTCAATGCAATCCGTCGTTGCTCCAGTAGCACCGCATGGGGCAAGTGCGATCGGAAGCGAATAGACCAACTCCTCGGCGGCAGCGGAGGGCGAATAGGTGAGTGTGGCGGCGATCAAGGCTGTGGCGGCCCCGATCAGGGAACCTTTGCGCATGCCCTCAGAGTACCCAGGGGAGAGGGCATAGCAAAGGTAAGTAGTAAGCGCATTTGCTGTGAAAAAAGATAGCCCCCGCGCCAGCAGGCACGGGGGCTATCTCAAGCGAACGCTTTAGGCGTCGATGGTGCGCTTTGGTCCGGTGAACCACTTCTTTACTGAGAGGTGCCAGCCGATCCAGAGTGCGAGCAACGCGCCACCGGTAAGCAGTGGTGCGTAGTTGAAGAATTTCCACTCAAATGATGGATCCCATGGGGTACCCATTGGTGTGGTTGGAAGAATGAAGTAGATGCTGATGATGACAATTTCAGCAACGGCAACTGGTGCCATCCACTTCCACTTATTTCCGAGGTTCCATGAGCCTTGGACGAACTTGTCGCCCATACGCCAACGGAGCCAGATTGGAATTGCGAAGGCGAGGTAGAGACCAATCACCGCAACTGAGACCACTGCGTAGAACGCGATAGGTACAAGTACAGGTGCGTCGGCAGTTCCGATGTTGACCTTCACGAGAGCTGGCAAAGTGATGATCATGGCAACAACGGCGGAGGCGATAACAGCGTTTGCTGGCACCTTGCCCTTGTTGAGCGTTGACCACTTCTTCGAACCAGGAACCACACCATCGCGGCTAAATGCGTAGAGCATGCGTGAGCAGCTCGTCATACAAGCCGAGGAGCAGAAGAACTGACCGATGGCTGAGATAAGTAGCACACTGCCAGCGAGTTTCGCACTAAGTGCTTGCGCCAAAATAACGGCAACACCGCCACCTCCAGCAGTGACCTTCTCTGGATCCTGCACTGCGTAAAGGAAGGCCAGGAGAAGAACCCAGCCACCAATTGCTGAGTAGAAGATTGACTTCCAGATTCCCTTTGCAGCACCTTGTGATGCGCCGTGGGTTTCTTCTGAAAGGTGCGCAGAGGCGTCGAACCCGGTGATGGTGTACTGCGTCAGCAAGAAGCCGAGTGGGAGTACGTAGAACCAGTACCCACTACTACTGCTACTTCCGCTTGCAAGGCCCGCAGAGTTGTTCACTCTCATGCTGAACATGTCGCCCACGCTCATGTGATGATCGGGAACAGCTATCAAGATCACAATGATCAAGGCTGCACCAAATACGTGCCACCAGACCGAGATGTTGTTGATCATCGACATCAAGTGACCGCTACCGATGTTAAACGCAGAGACCAAGATCAAGATGACGATGAACATGATGAAGACGCGTTGCAGTGAATACCCTGCGGCCCATGAAGAGCTCAGAGATGAGAACGCGAGATCAAAGAAGGTCGCACAGCCGTAACAGACCGAGGCGATAACGGCGAGCAAACCAATGAGGTTGAGCCAGCCGGTGTAGTAGCCGGCTTTCGGGCCACCGAGCTTTGCTGCCCACCAGTAGATACCACCAGAGGTGGGGTAGGCCGAGACCAGCTCAGCCATAGTGAAGCCAATGATGAGAATGAATGTCGCAATGATTGGCCAGCCAATCGAAATAGCAACTGGTCCGCCGTTATTCCACGCCTGCCCGAAGGTGGTGAAACATCCGGCGAGGATGGAGATGATCGAGAATGAGATCGCGAAGTTGGAGAAGGAACTCCAACTACGAGTCAGATCTTGCTTGTACCCAAGTTCGGCGAGATGTTTCTCGTCGTCATGTGTTGAGGTGCTCACTAATCCCCCTGCTAGTCGGGCCGGCATCGTGTCCCTGTAACGGGCGTCACTTCCGGACGTTGGAACGATTGAACCGGAAGAGGTGGGAGGAAGGAAGCACCGACAGGTGAATTGAGGTAATTAGATAAATTTTTACCGTACCGCACGCTGAAGGCGGGTAGCGTGGGAGCATGCCCATCCTGGCGATCGATCAAGGCACCTCCGGCACCAAAGCCCTGATCGTCGGGGATGGCGGCGAGGTCCTAAACCGCGGGCTTGGCGAGATCTCTCTCCATCACGGACCCGGTGGGCTGGTCGAATGCGACCCGGGTGAGCTCTGGGGCTCCCTCGTCTCCGCCGTTTCGCAAGCCCTCTCAAATCCTTTGACACTCGATGCAGTGGGCCTGGCCAATCAAGGTGAATCGATTCTGGCCTGGGATCCACGCACCCTCGAGCCGCTCTCCCCAGTGATGGTCTGGCAAGACTCCCGGGCTGCCTCGCTCTGTGATGAGCGACGTGACCGCGAAGAGTTTGTGCGTTCACGCACTGGTCTCCAACTTGATCCCTACTTTGTGGCACCGAAAATGAAGTGGCTTCGCGAAAACATCACGCGGAAAGGTGTGGTCACTACGACAGATGCGTGGCTGCTCGCAAAACTCACCGGAGGTTTTTTCACAGATATCTCCACCGCCTCGCGAACACTTCTTCTCGATATTCACTCCGGTGCCTGGAGTGGTGAGTTACTAGAGCTGTGGGGCCTTGAAAAGGAATCCCTCCCGGAAGTTGTGGGCAATGATCAAACTCTTGGAGCGATCAACGCTGCCGATCTGCCTTCACTTCGAGGCGTAGAACTCTCTGGCGTCATAGTTGATCAAGCCGCGGCGCTCTTTGCACAATCCTGCTTGACCGCCGGAGAGGCAAAGTGCACGTATGGTACCGGCGCATTCTTACTTGCAAATATCGGTGCCACACCGAAGATTTCAAACTTTGGACTAGCAACATCTATCGCGTGGGATGTGCGCGGAGCGCGCGCTCACTACCTTGACGGCCAAGTCTTTACCGCCGCATCTGCAGTTGCGTGGTTAATCGAAAACGGATTACTTGAAAGTGCAGAAGCAATCGATGCCTTACCCCGTGAGAGCGGGGGAGTAATGGCAGTCTCTGCGCTCGCGGGCTTTGGCGCTCCTCGATGGAAACCATCGGGAAGCGGGGCGATCGCCGGCATATCTCTTGCTTCTACAAAAGCGCACATTGCGCGAGCAGTCGTAGATGGCATTGCGGCGCAAGTTACGGAATTGATTGCGGCGATGAGTGCAGATGGTGTTGCATTGCAGCGCTTGCGCGTTGATGGTGGCCTCACGCGATCAAAGACGCTGATGCAGATGCAGGCTGATCTCGCACAAATTCCTGTTGATGTGTATCCGCATCCGGATGCGACCGCACTCGGCGTCGCTGCAATCGCACATTTAGGAGCGGACTCTTCCCTTTCGGTTGATGATGCAATTGCCCCGTGGCGACCTGTCTCTACTTACGAACCAGAGTGGAGCGCAGATCGGGCGGCAGAATATATGTCGATGTGGAAGGGTTTGGCAGATAACGCTCAAGAGAGGAGTGCGCATGGCTAAGCGAGTCGCTCCCCACGTGCGCACCTTCGACGTTGCGATCATCGGTGCTGGCGTAGTCGGTGCGGCAATCGCCCGAGAGCTCGCTCACTTCGAACTTTCGATTCTCCTCATTGATGCAAAATCAGATGTAGGTGCGGGCACGTCCAAAGCAAATACTGCAATTCTGCACACAGGTTTTGACATGGTCCCCGGCTCGCTCGAATCGCGCCTTGTTTCTCGAGGCTATGCCTTGTTGCGTGACTATGCCCGCGAAGTGGGTATCTCATTTGAATCGTGCGGCGCTCTCCTTGTTGCGTGGAACGACGAAGAACTAGCGAATCTTTCCAAGATTCAAGAGAAGGCGATCGCTAACGGATATCACGAAACATATCTGGTTGGAGTTGATGCGCTCTATGCGAAGGAGCCGCATCTCGGCTCGGGTGCATTAGGTGCTCTCGCAGTTCCAGGTGAATGGATTATTGATCCATGGTCAACAACTCTTGCTTACGCCACACAAGCCAAATCGGCCGGGGCGATTCTTCAACTGAACACTCGTGTTGAGCGAATCTCGCAATCCGCCCATCTCCATACTCTGCACACAAACCAAGGTGAATTCGAGGCGCGCTACCTCGTTAATGCTGCTGGTCTTTACTCCGATGTAATTGATGCCGAGTTTGGCTTTGAAGATTTTGTAGTAACACCCCGCCGAGGGGAGCTCATGGTCTTCGACAAGTTGGCCCGCTCCTTGGTCTCACACATTCTCCTTCCGGTGCCTTCGTCGATGGGTAAAGGTGTTTTAGTCTCTCCCACAGTTTTCGGAAATGTAATGCTTGGCCCCACAGCCGAAAATCTCTCTGACAAGCGCGCCACCGAGTCTTCCATTGCCGGGTTAGCGTTCCTGCAGGAGAAGGGGCGCAAAATCATGCCCGCCTTGCTCGATGAGGAGATCACTGCGATTTATGCAGGTCTCCGTGCGGCCACTGAGCACCCCGATTTTCAAATTTCGCTCCACGCTCCGCAGCGATACGTCACTGTAGGAGGAATCAGATCAACTGGTCTCACTGCATCAATGGCGATCGCAGAACATGTTCGCGATTTACTTACTACTTCTGGTCTAGATCTTGGTCAACAGGGTGACCTTCCCGCAATTCACATTCCTGCACTCGGTGAATCAGGAGTGCGCCCTTATCTCAACGATGAACTGATCGCTGCTACCCCTTCCTATGGCGAAATAGTGTGTCATTGCGAGCGCGTCACACGTGGCGAGATAGATGCGGCGATGATTTCTCCGATCCCACCCAGAGATCAAGCGGCACTGGGTCGCCGCACGCGTGCCACGTTGGGTCGGTGCCAGGGTTTTTACTGCCATGCTGAAGTCCGCGCACTCTTGGAAAATGCAGGCGGTGCGTTGTGAAGGTAAGCGGAGTTGATTTACTCATCGTTGGAGCTGGCCCGGCGGGCTTGGCGGCGGCGATTGCGGCCAAGCAGAGTGGGTTATCGCGAGTTCGCGTCATCGAACGTGAACGTGAAGCTGGTGGAGTGCCGCGCCATTCATTCCATACTGGGTATGGCATGAGAGATCTTCACCGAGTCATGAACGGCCCACGGTATGCAGCCCGATACATCTCTCACACTCTCGATTCAGGTGCGGAGATATCTACCTCCACCACTGCGATCGATTGGGTAGGTGAGCGCACAATCGCGCTCACTTCTCCGCGTGGTCTTGAAGAGGTCACTGCTGATCGCATCATTCTCGCGACCGGTGCCCGCGAACGTGGGCGAAATGCGCGCGTGGTTGCGGGGACACGTCCGGCAGGTATTTACACGACGGGTTCGCTTCAGCAATCGGTGTACTTGCGCCATCAGGAAATTGGTTCGCGTGCGGTGATTATTGGCGCTGAACATGTGAGTTTCTCGGCCGTCATGACTCTTGCACACGCCAATGTCGAGACTGTCGCAATGCTCACCTCGGAGGCGCACCACCAGAGTTACTTCCCGCTGCATTGGGGGACTGCGCTTCGCTACCGATACTCCTTGCGCACGAAGACCGAACTCCTTGAAATCCTAGGTCGAGATCGAGTGAGTGGGGTTCGAGTTTTAACCCCGAGGGGTGAAGAAGTCATTGAATGCGACACGGTTGTCTTCAGTGCTGATTGGATCCCGGATCACGAGCTAGCTCGTCGAGGCGGATTGCAAATGAGTGATGTGACTAAGAGTCCTATCGTCAACCATCTTCATGAAACATCGCGAGCTGGTGTATACGCGATCGGAAATTTACTGCTGCCCATTAAGAGCGCTGATCAATGTGCGCTCGAGGGATCTTCTTTACTCTCCAAGAATTGGTAAATCTCAGTCGTATCCACTCCTGGAAATGTTCCCGGTGGAAGCGCCGCGAGTAAGTGTGAATGCGCCCGAGCGCTAGGCCACACCATGTCACGCCAGCGCTCTGATAAATCCAGTGGTGCTTCGTTGCAACAACGCGAGTCTGGGCAAGTGGACTTTGTACGCTCCGTGGTTTCACGCCCTCTAAACCACTTGGAATCAGCAAAGGGCACACCGACTGACACCGAGAACGGACCAGCGGAAGTCTCTTCTGATTGCGTTGTTGACCAGTACGTTCCGTTGGGCGTATCGAGATATTGCCAGTAGCTCATCCCGGTAGAACTCTGCGAAAAGACTCGGCGCGCGCCAGAGTGGCGGCAGGCAAGTTGTCCTTCGATACTCCCCAATGGATCGGCCGGAAAGGCAAATCCGTCGTTTTCGTAGGCTTTGTAGATCGTCCCGCTCTCGTGGACTTTTACGAAGTCGACTTGGATACCCAAATGTTCGGTGACCAAGTTGGTAAATCGATGAGCTGCCGTTTCGTACGAGACGGCAAAGGCATCGCGTAAGTCTTCGATGGCGATGTACTTGCCCTCTTTTGCTCTTTTGAGTAGTTGCACTGCAGAGGTTTCTGGAATCAAAAGTGCGGCAGCGAAGTAATTGACCTCAACGCGTTGCTTAAGAAAGTCGGAGAAACTCGCGGGGGGAGTGTGGCCCAAAATCTGGTGTCCGAAAGTTTGCAAGATGATGGTGCGTGGGTCGTGGCCACCCCAACCTGAATCAGGTAGATAGATTCGCATATTTTTTAAGTCGGTAAGCGAGCGCGTCGAGTGAGGCAGGTCGTTGACGTAAACGAGTTCATAACCAAGGTGCTGCACGAGTTGGTCCACGCCACGTTCGCCTAGCGGCCCTCCGCGATAATCCAATTCCTTGAGTAGTCTTCCAGCTTCGTGCTCAATCTCCTTGAAGTAATTATTTCGCTTGCGCATCTTTACCCGGAGAGTGGCATTAGCCCGTCTTGCCTCTTCAGGTGTAGCCGCAGTAACCGATGAGCGTCGTTCTAGTTCGCGATGCAAACCCGCCATTGATTCCATCACGTCGATGGGAATCGTGGGACCAAACCGAACTTTTGGAATCCCTGAGCTGAGAAAAGTATGCGAGCGTTGAGCATGTTCAAGTTCAATTGTTAATTCAGTCCGACGATCCACTGGTGTGTCAGTCATCAATACATCCACCGTGACGCCAAGTGCTTTTGCGATCTTGGTCAGCAGCGCTAATCGAGGCTCGCGCTGTCCGGTTTCGATGAGTGAGAGGTGTGAAGGTGAAGCGCTCACCGTCTTGGCCAGGGATTCCAAGGTGATCCGAGCGCTCCGGCGGTGGTGGCGGATGCGGCGACCGAGCCCAATGGGGTCAAATGAAGGAGAAATCTCGCAACCCCTTTCCATCTGTCAAGAATCAAGAAAATTTACCTTGATTCATCGGGCGTGGCGCAATCATAGAGAAGAAAGTTCTTTTTACACAACTAATTCGCTCTACGGCCGCTCCACTAGATGCCGAGGGCAGAGAGAAGGAGAGTAGAGATGAGCCATCTGAAGAGCGCTGCTGAACTCGAGCAAGAGTGGGCCACCCACCCTCGTTGGAAAGGCGTGGAACGTACATACTCAGCCGCAGACGTCGTACGCCTTCGGGGCACCGTCGTGGAAGATGCCACCTTGGCTCGTCGCGGGGCAGAGCGCCTCTGGAAAGCTCTCCAAGAAGAGAAGTTCGTACGCTCATTGGGCGCACTTACTGGAAATCAAGCCGTGCAGATGGTGCGCGCGGGTCTTCAGGCGATCTATCTCTCCGGATGGCAAGTAGCTGCGGACGCCAATCTCGCTGGCCAGACCTATCCAGATCAAAGTCTTTATCCTGCGAACTCCGTTCCCGCCGTGGTTCGTCGCATCAACAATGCATTCACTCGCGCAGATCAAATCGCTTGCTCGAACGGGGATAACAGCATCGATTGGTTTGCACCGATCGTGGCCGATGCCGAAGCTGGCTTTGGTGGCGCACTGAACGCTCTTGAATTGATGAAGGGCATGATCGTTGCTGGCGCTGCAGGTGTGCACTGGGAAGATCAGCTTGCATCTGAGAAGAAGTGTGGTCACCTTGGTGGCAAGGTTCTTATCCCGACCGGTCAGCATGTTCGCACACTCAACGCGGCACGTTTGGCTGCTGACTTGCTCGATGTTCCTTCCATCATCATTGCGCGCACTGATGCACTCGCCGCAGATCTCATCACGAGCGATGTTGATCCACGCGACGCCAAGTTTGCGACGGGGGAACGGACCTCTGAAGGTTTCTATCGTGTCCGTAACGGGTTGGAACCCGTCATCGAACGCGGTCTTGCTTACGCGCCTTACTGCGATTTGATCTGGGTGGAAACGGGAACTCCTGACTTGGGTCTCGCTCGCGAATTCGCAGCAGAACTACACAAGCAACATCCAGGAAAGATGCTGGCATATAACTGTTCGCCATCGTTTAACTGGAAGGCGGCACTCTCCGATAAGGAAATCGCTGAGTTCCAAAATGAACTGGGTGCACTTGGCTACAAGTTCCAATTCATCACCCTTGCTGGCTTCCACTCACTCAACTACGGCATGTTTGATTTGGCACAGAAGTACTCAACTGCCGGCATGACTGCTTACGTCGAGTTGCAAGAGGCGGAATTTGCTGGTGCAAAGCGCGGATACACCGCAGTGAAGCATCAAGCCGAAGTGGGAACTGGTTACTTCGACCTAGTAGCCACTGCCATTAACCCAGAGAGCGGCACGTTGGCACTCACAGGCTCAACAGAAGAAGAGCAGTTCCACTAAATCAGAAAGCTTTGGATCGCGATCGGGAAGGGCTATGCCACGTTTCCATTAATGATGGTGTAGTTCTTCCCGGTTGCATCTGGCTTCGTCACCGCACACACTCCACGATTCGGATACTTATCAAATTCGCTGCCGGGATCTGGAAAGAACCATGCAAGATAGTACGAACCGGTCTCACCTAATTTGGTGGGTGGCATTTTTCCGTAAATTTGTTGATAGGCCGCGTAGCAGACTGCACCCACGTCGTCTGAAGTGGCCGTGCTCCCTTTTGAGGGTGTGATGTCGCCGGTATAAATCACTTCAAGGTGGTGGGGTTGGGCGCAATCCACTTCGAAGAAAGTCTTGATCTTGCCGACGGCGCTGACCGCGATGCTCTGGGAAGCCCCGGCATCGATGGAGTAACACCCTTGTTGGACCTCGAGATAGAAGGTGCCGTTTTGGTACTGCCCACTGCCATCGGTGGTGCCTGTGGCGTCGATCACCTCGAGCTTTTCGCGAAGATGCCCGCCGGGTAGCCAGAAGAGGAGGGCGGTTGCGGCCACTCCAGCGATCGCAACTAAGGCGGCAGCGCTGAAGATATAAGTGAGTTTCTTATTCACCGGACTCTTCCTTTCGCGCTGGTCACAGGCGTAAAACCGTAGAAATCTGCGAGATTCAACGAGTACTTGGAGCGGATGACCGGGATCGAACCGGCATGGCCAGCTTGGAAGGCTGGGGCTCTACCATTGAGCTACATCCGCATGTTGCGCCTCAGATCGTACCGGCTCGCGGGGGTGAATGAGTCCCGACAAATCTGCCCTAGACTTTCCAGGCGCCACGGGGCGTAGCGTAGTGGCTAGCGCGCCTGCTTTGGGAGCAGGAGACCGGGAGTTCGAATCTCCCCGCCCCGACCAACAGATGGAGACCCCTTCCGCGCCAGTGCGGAGGGTTTGGAAATAAGGAGTACGCAGTGAAGAGCGACGTCACGACCCTTTCCCCCACCCGTGTCCGGCTCGACATCGAAGTCCCCTTCGCAGAACTCGATAGCCATATCGCCGAGGCGTACAAGGCAATCTCCAAGCAAGTAAACATTCCTGGTTTCCGCAAAGGCAAAATTCCCAACACGTTGATCGATCAACGCTTCGGCCGCGCATACGTGCTCGAAGAAGCAATCAACAAATCAATTCCTGTCTTCTACGCGCAAGCAGCTCGGGAAAACGAAGTTCGCGTTGTAGGTCGTCCAGATGTTGATCTCACCGAACTCAACGAAGGCAACTTCATTAAGTTCACGGTCGAAGTTGATATTCGTCCAGAGATCGTTCTTCCAGACTTTGCAAAATTAAAAGTCACTGTTGATGATGCCGTTGCCACTGACGCCGAAATTGACGAGCAGGTCGATGGATTACGTGCACGCTTTGGAACTCTCACTGCACTAGATCGTGCCGTCCAAGATGGCGACTTCCTCTCGATCGATCTCGTCGCACGCATCGACGGCGTAGAAGTAGAAGACGGCATTGCCCGCAATATTTCTTACGAAGCCGGCACAAACCGCATGATCGATGGTTTGGACGATGCAATTCGCGGAATGTCAGCTGGCGAAACGAAGAGTTTTGCCACCACGCTTCTTGGCGCGCACGAAGGACAGACTTCAGAAGTAGAAGTCACTGTGCATAGCGTGAAGGAGCGAATTCTCCCCGAACTCAACGATGAGTTCGCTGCGCTCGCAAGCGAATTCGACACACTTGTTGAATTGCGCGCAGACGTGGTTGAGCGGATGAAGCGCCTCAAGGCGATGGAGCAAGGCGCACAAGCTCGCGACCGTCTCTTAGAGCAACTTCTCGAGAGCATGGACATTCCACTTCCAGAAGGCTTGGTTGAAGAAGAGATCCACGCACATCTCGAAGGAGAGGGTCGCCTCGAAGATGCCGAGCATCGCGCAGAGGTAAACACCGAGGTTCGTCAATCACTCAAGTCTTCGTTCCTGCTCGATGCCATCGCTTCTGCCGAAAAGGTCGAAGTAACTGATGCTGAGCTCTCCGAGTACCTCATGCGAAGCGCCATGCGTTATGGCATGAGTCCAGATGAGTTCACTCAGCAACTGGTTCAATCGGGCAATCTCACTGCAGTATTTAGTGAAGTTGCTCGTGCCAAAGCCATGGCAACCATCCTGGAACGCGTTCAGGTCAAAGACGCATCCGGCAAGGTCGTGGACCTCGCTGCGCTTCGCCCCAAGCCTGCCCTCGAGGATTAATTCCGACCTCGGCGTGGGCCCCTGCCCTTGCGCCGTGAGCGAACAGAGCCCACCTGGGGAAGTAATCCAGCGCCTGCATTGTTAGGGTCAGAGTAGACGCGTGTGGCGTAGCAGAAATGTAGGAGGAGAGAGATGGCATCTCAATCAAGCATCACATCCGCAGCAGCAATGGGCGGACTCGATGACAACGTGTATGACCGTCTCCTGCGCGAACGCATTATTTTCCTTGGCGCAGTAGTCGAAGACAAAATGGCAAACGCAATTTGTGCTCAGATGCTTCTTCTTGCTGCTGAAGATCCAGAGAAAGACATCTACCTTTACATCAATTCACCGGGCGGTTCTGTCTCTGCTGGAATGGCCATCTACGACACCATGCAATACGTCAAGAACGATGTAGCCACGGTAGCTATGGGCCTTGCGGCTTCGATGGGTCAGTTCTTGCTCTGCGCCGGCGCACCTGGAAAGCGTTACGCCCTCCCGCATGCACGCATCATGATGCACCAACCATCTGGTGGCATTAGCGGTACAGCATCAGATATCAAGATTCAGGCCGAGCAAATGATGTACACCAAACGTAAAATGGCTGAACTCATTGCCGAGCACACCGGGCAAACCCAAGAGCAGATCGCCGAAGACTCCGATCGAGATCGCTGGTTTACTGCAGAAGAAGCTGCTGAATATGGTTTTGTGGATAGCGTGGTGCGCAGCGCGCGCCAAGTCGAAGGAAATGGTGGAACATCGAAATGAGAGACTTCCTAGGAATGGACCGCCAAATGAATCAAGTCAACTCGAATGAAATTACTTCGCGCTATGTACTTCCACAGATCGAAGAGCGCACCGCCTATGGGTACAAGCGTCTCGATCCGTACACCAAACTCTTTGAAGAGCGCATCATCTTCTTGGGTCAGGGAATCGACGACACTATCGCCAACGACGTGATGGCCCAGTTGCTCACTCTCGAGTCCATGGATCCAGATCGCGACATCATGATGTACATCAATTCACCTGGTGGATCGTTCACGGCGCTCACTGCCATTTACGACACCATGCAATTTGTGCGCCCCGATATTTCGACCGTCTGCCTTGGCCAAGCCGCTTCGGCTGCAGCCATCCTGCTTGCCGGCGGCGCAAAGGGTAAGCGCTATGCACTTGCTAATTCCCGCATCCTTATCCACCAACCTTCAAGCGAGGGCGGGGGACAAGGCTCGGATATCGAAATCCAAGCACGCGAGATCCAACGCATGCGCGAACTCTTGGAGACCATGCTCGAGAAGCACTCTTCGCGCAATATCGAAGATATTCGCCGTGATATCGAGCGCGACAAGATCCTCACCGCCGAAGAGGCAGTGGAATACGGTCTGATCGATCAGGTCTTCACCTCGCGCAAGGCGAGCGCAACCAAGTAGTTTTCTTCGCTCTGCCGTTCTTCGCTCTGCCGTTCTTCGCTCTGCCGTTCTTCGCT
>CAIPAI010000001.1 GCA_903863015.1 uncultured Actinomycetes bacterium | reverse complement strand
TTCTTCGCTCTGCCGTTCTTCGCTCTGCCGTTCTTCGCTCTGCCGTTCTTCGCTAAGGGCGAACAACTTTAAGTAGTAATTCCCCAGCGCGCATGGGCGCCTCCCCGTACTCTTAAACCCTGGCCCTGCACCCCGCAGTAGGCACCTGCTCCGCACTTGGAGCGACTTCCCGGAGGTTCCACATGACGCGTATCGGCGAGAGCGGCGATCTCCTTAAATGTAACTTCTGCGGAAAGTCCCAAAAGCAGGTCAAGAAATTGATCGCTGGCCCTGGCGTCTACATCTGCGATGAGTGTATTGATCTCTGCAACGAAATCATTGAGGACGAGATTGAGCAAAAGTCTTCGCTCGGTCTCAAGGAACTTCCTAAGCCCACTGAAATTTTTGCCTTCCTCGACGATTACGTCATCGGCCAAGAGCGTGCAAAGAAAGCACTTTCGGTGGCGGTCTACAATCATTACAAGCGAGTGCAAGCAGGCGAGAACAAACTTCGCGAAGATGGCGTAGAGCTTGCCAAGAGCAACATCTTGCTTCTTGGTCCCACTGGTTGCGGTAAGACCTTGCTGGCACAGACCCTGGCACGCATGCTCAATGTGCCTTTCGCTATTGCAGATGCCACCGCACTTACAGAAGCCGGTTACGTAGGCGAAGATGTCGAGAACATCTTGCTTAAGCTGATTCAAGCGGCTGATTTTGATACTAAGAAGGCCGAAACCGGAATTATCTATATCGATGAAATCGACAAAATCGCACGCAAGAGCGAAAACCCGTCGATTACTCGAGATGTTTCGGGCGAAGGCGTGCAGCAGGCGCTTCTTAAGATTCTTGAAGGCACTACGGCTTCGGTGCCACCTCAAGGCGGTCGCAAGCACCCTCACCAAGAATTCCTACAGATCGATACCACCAACGTGCTCTTCATCGTCGGCGGGGCTTTTGCTGGTTTAGAGAAAATTATTGAACAACGCACCGGCACTAAGGGCGTTGGTTTTGGTGCCACGCTCGTCGGCGTCGCTGAGCGCGAAGCAACCGACATCTTCTCTCAAGTGATGCCAGAAGATCTTCTTAAATTCGGCATGATCCCAGAGTTCATCGGGCGTCTCCCGGTACTTACCTCCGTAGAGAGTCTCGATCGCGAGGCCTTGATGCGCATTCTTAACGAGCCCAAGAATGCGCTAGTCCGCCAATACTCTCGTCTCTTCGATCTTGATAATGTCGAACTTGAATTTAATCAAGATGCCCTCGAAGAGATTGCGGATCAAGCCATCAAGAGAGGGACTGGGGCTCGTGGCCTCCGTGCCATCTTGGAAGAGATCCTGCTCTCCGTCATGTTTGAAATCCCCAGCCGTACCGACGTGGCCAAGGTAATCGTCACGAGGGAGAGCGTGCGGGACCGAGTGGCCCCTCTCACGGTACTTCGGGACGCTCCCAAGCGTGATCGGCGCGAGAAGAGCGCCTAACCCTCGTTAGACTCCTCGGTATGTCAGCGCTCCCGACCCACTTCATCCCCAGCGATAGCGAACCTGCGCTCTACGCCAAGTGGGTAGCGAATGGCTATTTCACCGCAGACTCTTCGTCGAGCAAGCTGCCCTACACGATCGTTATTCCGCCCCCGAACGTCACGGGGTCGCTGCACATCGGCCACGCACTTGATCACACGCTCCAAGACATTCTGATTCGCCGTAAAAGAATGCAAGGCTTTGAGGCGCTCTGGCTTCCAGGGATGGACCATGCAGGTATTGCCACTCAGAACGTCGTAGAGAAGCAATTGGCTGCAGAAGGTCTCTCACGTCACGACCTCGGTCGGGAAGCATTTGTCGAGAAAGTCTGGAAGTGGAAAGCAGAATCAGGCGGCTCAATCCTCGGCCAAATGAAACGGCTCGGCGATAGCGTCGACTGGTCTCGCGAAGCGTTCACTATGGATGCCGGACTTTCGCAAGCTGTGCTCACAATTTTCAAACGTCTTTACGACGCCGATCTCATTTATCGCGCCGAGCGCATTATTAACTGGTGTCCACGTTGTTTGACGGCATTGAGTGATATCGAAGTTGATCATCAAGACGATGAAGGCGAATTTGTTTCGATTCAATACGGTGAAGGCGACGCAGTCATCACGGTAGCAACTACACGACCCGAAACGATGCTTGGTGACGGTGCTGTTGCGGTTCATCCCGACGACCCTCGCTACCAACACATGATCGGAACAGAAGTCCTGCTTCCTCTGGTAAACCGCATGATCCCGATCATCGCCGATGAATTAGTAGAGCAAGATTTTGGAACTGGTGCCGTCAAAGTAACAGCGGCGCACGATCCCAATGACTTTGAAATGGCAGTGCGTCATAACGTCCCGTTCGTGGTCATCATGAACGAACACGGCATCATGGACGGCACTGGTACTGAGTTCGATGGAATGGATCGCTTCGATGCTCGCGTAGCGGTGGTTGCCAAGCTCAAAGAAATGGGCCGAGTAGTTGCCGAGAAGCGTCCTTACATTCACGCCGTAGGCCACTGCCAACGTTGCGACACTGTTGTAGAGCCTCGACTTTCAAAGCAATGGTTTGTGAAGGTTGCTCCACTTGCAAAGATGGCGGGCGATGCGGTGCGCACCGGACAAGTACGCATTGAACCGGCAGAACTTGCACCACGGTACTTTGAGTGGGTCGACAACATGCATGACTGGTGTATCTCGCGCCAACTCTGGTGGGGACATCGAATTCCAGTTTGGTACGGCCCCGATGAAGCAGTGATGGTGCTTGGCCCAGGAGGGAGCGCTCCTGAAGGTTGGGTGCAAGACGAAGACGTACTCGACACTTGGTTCTCTAGCGCGCTCTGGCCTTTCTCAACTCTCGGCTGGCCAGAGAAAACTGCTGATGTGGCAAAGTTCTATCCCACAAGCGTTTTGGTCACCGGCTACGACATTCTCTTCTTCTGGGTCGCCCGCATGATGATTATGGGGCTCTTTGCCATGGATGGCGTACAACCATTCGACGTGATTGCGCTTCATGGTCTAGTGCGCGATAAGTACGGCAAGAAGATGAGTAAGAGCCGCGGTAACACCATCGATCCAATCGAGTTTATGGATAAGTACGGCAGCGACGCTCTTCGATTCAGTCTTGCGCGCGGGGCCAATCCCGGCGCCGATATGGCCCTGGCCGAAGAGTGGATCGCCGGTTCTCGAAATTTCACCACCAAGCTGTGGAATGCCACCCGTTTTGCCATGATGAATGGAGCCACCGTAGATGGCCCACTACCGACAGATTTGCAAACTCCTGAGCAGTGGATTCTTACTCGCCTCTCCGAAGTTATCTCACAGAGCGATGCGTATCTCGAGAAGTTTGAATTCGCGAAATCATGCGATGTGATTTATCACTTTGCTTGGGATGACTTCTGCGACTGGTACCTCGAGATGACTAAGCATTCGCTAGCCACGGCCACTGAAGCAGAGGCTGCCAAGGTTCGCCGAGTTGTCGGTCATGTGATCGATCAATTGCTTCGCTTGCTTCATCCAGTCATTCCGTTCATTACCGAAGAACTGTGGGTGGGGCTTACCGGTGGTGAGTCACTCGTCATCGCTGAATGGCCGGTCGTGGGAAGTGCCTATCCGAACTCGCTTGCCCCCATCGCGCATTTGCAAGAATTAGTAGGCGAGATCAGGCGCTTCCGTAGCGACCAAGGTCTGCAACCTGCAAGGCGCATCCCAGCGAAGATTACTGGCCTTGGGGATCTTGCCCACCTGGAAGGCGAGATTCGTTCTCTCACCCGACTCACTCTTCCGGAAGAGGGGTTTGCATCAAGCGCCGATCTTCAAGTGGGCACGACTCGAGTAGATATCGATCTTTCGGGAACCATTGATGTCGCGGCCGAACGTACTCGTTTAGAAAAGGACTTAGCCGCTGTTGTGAAAGAGATCGAGGATTCGTCAACGCGCTTAGGTAATAGTGATTTCGTGGGGAAGGCCCCGGCTGCTGTCGTAGAGAAAATTCAGAAGCGCTTGGTAGATGCCACGTCTGACCGCGACCGCATCCAGGATCAACTTTCACGGCTCGGAAAGTAGCATGATGCTCGAAAGTTTCGCCGAGGTAGAAGCGGCGCTCAATGCGCGTTGGCCAGAAAACATTATTGAACCAAACCTAGAGCGCATCGCAGATCTCATGGATCACTTGGGATCCCCACAAGAGTCTTATCCAGTGATTCATCTCGCTGGTACTAACGGCAAGACTTCAACGGCGCGAATGATTGATTCGTTACTGATGGCTTTTGGGATGAGGACCGGCCGTTACACAAGTCCGCACCTAGAATCCATCCAAGAACGCATCACATTCGCGGGCGAGAATATTTCTGAAGAACGATTCGTCGATACATACAATGATCTTGCTCTCTATCTCGACCTCATCGATGCCCGTCACAAAGATCCACTCTCTTATTTTGAAGTGCTCACAGCCATGGCTTACGTCGCGTTCGCCGACGCACCTGTTGACGCGGCCATCGTGGAATGTGGGCTGGGCGGCGAGTGGGATGCGACGAATGTGGCGAACGCGCCCGTGAGCGTTATTACACCCATTGGAATCGATCATGTTGCCTACCTTGGTAATTCGCTCGCCGGTATCGCGGCCACCAAAGCGAAGATCATCAAGCCAGGTGCGGCGGTGGTGCTCGCTGCGCAGCCTCTTGAAGTGGCCGCTGAACTCATGCGTCGCGCAGCTGAAGTCGAGGCACTTCCTCTTCGTGCAGGTGTGGAGTTTGGCCTGATGGAGCGCAATATCGCGGTCGGCGGACAATTCCTGGCGATCGAAGGTTTAGGCGGGCGCTATACCGACATCTTCCTTCCTCTTCACGGCGCCCACCAGGCTGAGAACGCGGCACTTGCCCTTGCTGCAGTTGAAGCGATGATGGGTAATGGGCGTGAGTTGCTTGATGTTGAAGCGGTACGTGATGGTTTTGCGATGGCTTCTTCTCCGGGGCGACTCGAAATCGTGCGCCGCTCTCCTTCAGTTTTGCTCGACGTTGCTCATAACCCGCACGGCGCAACGGCTCTCGCGTTGGCTCTTGAATCGGCTTTCACCTTTGATCGAGTCGTAGGAGTTATCGGGATTTTTGCAGATAAAGATGCGCGCACTTTTCTAGAAATTCTTGAACCCGTTCTTAATGAAATTATCGTGACTCAAAGCAACTCTGCGCGCGCACTTCCGGAAGCGGATCTCTTTGAAATTGCGGTCGATATTTTTGGAAGCGACCGTGTGTATCGTTCAGGTGGAAATCTAGCCGATGCGATCACACACGGATTGGAACTTGCTGAGGAGCCAGGGAGTGCGCTCCTCATTACTGGTTCCGTAGCTACTGTTGGCCAAGCCCGCACATTGTTAGGGAGACGTTCATGAGAGCGATGGGATCAAGTGTCTTAATCATGGAGGCATTCGTCATCGGCTTTGCGATGCTCGTTGCCAAGGATCTCAACTCTCATCAAGGTTTTCCGGCCACGTTAGTTGGCGTAGTTGTCATCGTTGGTTTGATCCTGGCCACTGGGATGTTGCGCAAGCCCGCTGGTCTCATGCTGGGGTCGGTGCTGCAACTCGGGGCCATTTCTCTCGGGTTTGCGGTGACTGCGATGTATTTTCTAGGTGTCATCTTTGCCGGCCTCTGGGCTACCGCGATCGTGGTGGGTAAGCGGGTCGAGGCGCGCGAGGCCGAGCTGCGCGGCGAGACCGTCTAGACTTTCTCCCATGAGTCAGCCACAGAGTTCCGAACGTACCCTCATCCTCGTCAAGCCCGATGGGGTAGCCCGTGGATTAGTGGGGGAGATCATCGGGCGGATCGAAGCCAAGGGCTATCGGGTCGCTGACCTCAAGATGATGTCTGCCGATCGAGCGTTGCTCACCCGTCATTACGGCGAGCATGAGGGCAAGCCTTTCTTTGAGCCATTAGTCGAATTCATGTCCTCCGGTCCTATCGTGGCGATCATTGCTGAGGGCAACCGAGTCATCGAGGGTTTCCGCTCCCTGGCTGGAGCAACTGACCCTACGGTGGCGGCTCCGGGCACTATTCGCGGCGATTTGGCCCGCGATCAAGGGACAAAGGTCCAGCAGAACCTGGTTCACGGCTCAGATTCGCCGGAGAGCGCGGCTCGGGAGATCGCCCTCTTCTTCGGCTCATAGTCCGCGCAGAATCGCTTTTTGCGCCTGATCAGGGGATGCTCAGGTAAAGCCGATACGATAGGCGCACTCCATCTAGTTTTGTGAAGAGGCTCCAGGATGTCATCTAGTTCCTTTATTGGTCGCGATATGGCCGTTGACCTCGGTACTGCAAACACGCTTGTGTATGTGCGCGGTAGAGGCATTGTCTTGAACGAGCCCAGCGTCGTTGCTATCAATCAGAACACTGGCGGCATCCTCGCAGTCGGTCTTGAGGCGAAACGAATGATCGGTCGCACACCAGGAAACATCGTTGCGATTCGTCCACTTAAAGATGGCGTCATTGCAGATTTCGATACAACTGAGCGCATGCTTCGATACTTCATTCAAAAAGTTCACAAGCGTCGTCACCTTGCCAAGCCTCGCTTGGTCGTATGTGTGCCGTCAGGAATTACTGGCGTTGAACAACGTGCAGTAAAAGATGCTGGTTATGCGGCAGGTGCGCGCAAGGTCTACATCATTGAAGAGCCTATGGCTGCCGCGATTGGTGCTGGACTTCCTATTCACGAACCGACCGGCAACATGGTTGTTGATATCGGTGGAGGTACGACCGAAGTTGCCGTTATCTCTCTCGGTGGAATAGTTACTGCACAGAGCATTCGTGTAGGTGGCGACGAGATGGATCAAGCGATCATCACTTGGGTCAAGAAGGAGTACTCACTACTCCTTGGCGAAAGAACAGCCGAAGAGATCAAAATGGCGATCGGCTCAGCATTTCAGACTCCTGGTGAGCCAGATGCCGAAATTCGCGGTCGCGATTTAGTCAGTGGATTGCCTAAAACCATTGTGGTTTCAGCCGAAGAGATCCGTCGTGCGATCGATGAGCCGGTAAATGCGATCATCGACGCTGTTAAATCAACGCTCGATAAATGTCCTCCGGAGCTCTCTGGAGACATTATGGATCGCGGAATCGTGCTCACGGGTGGTGGAGCAATGCTCCGCGGGCTTGATGAGCGTTTGCGCTACGAAACGGGCATGCCAATTCACATCACCGAGCATCCGCTTGATGCTGTTGTGATGGGCTCCGGAAAGTGCGTTGAAGATTTCGAGGCTCTTCAGCAAGTATTGATTTCCGAGCCGCGCCACTAACTCGTGAATCGCGATCGACGGAGGGCTCGCCTTGTTCTTGGCGTCCTCATCGTCATTTCGCTTCTGGCAATCACTTTAGATCTGCGCGGCGGTAGTACTTTTTCGGGACCACGAAATGTGCTCTCTGGTGTGGTCTCACCTGTTCAGCGAGTTGCGTCCAACGTCACTAGACCAATTGGGCGCTTCTTCTCCGACCTTACGAAAATAAATAGCAATCGAGAGAAGATTAATAAGTTAACGGCTGATAATCGCGAACTACGCGCTAAGCGAGTTGAAGATAAGGCTACTTCTGGAAAGGCCGATTTACTTTCCCAAACTCTCAATCTTGCAGCCAGTGGTGGTTACCGGGTGGTCCCAGCGCAGATTATTTCGATGAGTCAATCGGGATTCTCAAGAACCATAGGCATTGACGCTGGTAGCAATTCGGGAATCAAGCCCGACATGACAGTGATCGCTGCTGGTGGGCTTGTAGGGCGCGTAGTGAGCGCAGCTGCAAATTCGGCAACGGTCCTCGTCATCACTGATGAAAGTTTCAAAGTGGGCGTACGTCTGGCTGGCACACAAGCGCTTGGGGTTATCTCTGGTCGGGGAAGCGGAGTGCTCGATCTTGAGTTATTAGATGCGCAGACCGAAGTTCGCATAGGCGATGAGTTAGTTGCACGCGGAAGCGTTGGTGCAAAGCCTTTCGTCCCGGGAGTGCCTGTGGGGAGAGTTATCTCTGTGGTGCAAACGCCTGGCGCGCTCACGAGAATCGCAGTGGTGAAGCCATTTGTGAATCTAGCGACCTTAGACATCGTTGCGGTGGTTGTCTCGCCGCCTAAGACCGATCCTCGTGACTCTCTGCTGCCACGGCCCATGCCGACGCCTACCGTGACGGTCACTGTGACCGCTACGCCACAGGCCGTGGCAAGCCCAACCCCATCGCCCTCGAAGAGCTAAGAATGAATAACGCAAGATATACAAAAGACGCGGCGCTGATCGGCATCGCCTTTGCCGTCATCGTTTTTCAATCCAGCGTTGTCTCGCGGGTTGCTTGGCCGCTTAATGGTCCCAATTTCATCTTCTTACTCTTTATTCCCTGGGTGTTAAGTGAGACCCCCTTTAGGGCGGCACTTATCGGTTTTCTGATGGGGGCTGTGATCGATTTGGCGCCACCAGGCAATGGCCCCGCCGGTCAATGGGCGTTGGTTATGACGTTAATCGGATTTGGGCTGGCAACGTACGCTGAGCGATCCAGAGATTTAGTGCAATCTCCGTTGGTGGAAGTAGGAATCTTTGCACTTGGCGCTCTCGCGCTCCTTCTTGCGTGGGGTATTTTGGGTTTAATGGTGGGCGACGATCGCGCGAGCGCGAAATACTTCTTTCAATTTATCCCGACCAGCCTTCTATGGAATGTGGTGCTTGCACCATTTGTATTACCAGTCGTTCGTAAGACCACATTCGTCAGGAGGGTGCGTCGATGAACGATCGCTCCAGCCGACGATTACTAGTGATGTCAATTTTGATTGGCTCTCTTGTTGTCGCGCTCTTTGGGCGCCTTTATTATCTTCAGATCGCCGCTGGGCCTAAATATCAACAAGCGGCACTAGACAATCAGAGTCGCGACATCGTGGCGCCGGCTGTGCGCGGCATGATTTTGGATGACCGCGGAATTCCACTAGCCGTGAATCGAACGGGATTAGTCGTAACGGTGGATAACGTGGCCCTCGGCAAACAAGCCGATGGTGGCAAAGCGGTTCTGACTCGACTCGCCAAATTACTCAAGAGCGATTACAAGACGCTCTGGACGAAGACACGACTCTGCGGGGCAAAGGGTTCACCGGAGATTGGATGTTGGAATGGCTCTCCCTACCAACCTATCCCTGTGACTAAAGCGGCAGCGTCTGAAGCCGCACTTCAGATCATTGAGCATGCCGAACAATTCCCTGGGATTGCAGCAAAGCCAGAGGGTTTTCGAACCTATCCCGCAACTGGCGGTGTGAATGCCGCTCACGTCCTTGGATATCTTGGACCAGTTTCGAATGAAGATCTGAAAAGTAATACTGCGCAAAGTTCGGGTCTGCACCCCAATGATTTAGTGGGTAAAGCTGGTCTTGAGTATCAATATGACGATTACCTTCGTGGTCAGAGCGGTGTACGTCGAGTCGTAGTTGATAGGACAGGGGCGGTAACTAGAACACTGCAAGACACGGTGCCGGTCTCTGGAAATCATTTAGTCACCAGTATCGATAGCAAACTTCAATCTGTGGTCGAACAGCAGTTGGCGGCCGCAATCGCACGAGCCCGCGCAGGCGCTCCGGGGGACAAGCGCGGGGCTCATAAAGCTGATGCCGGTGCTGCGATTGTCATGGACGTTAAAACTGGACGAATTATGGCGATGGCTTCCTGGCCCACTTACGATCCAAATATTTGGCTCGAAGGCTTAAGTTTTAAGCAAGCCTCAGATCTATTTAGCGAAGCGGAAGGGGTGCCCGCACTATCTCGTGCAATTCAGGGACAGTTTGCTCCTGCTTCTACCTTTAAGGTCGTCTCATTATCCGCTGCCGAGAAAGCAGGGTACGACCTTAAAGCTAAGTACAACTGCCCTGCATCGTTAAAAATTGGAAATCGCGTTTTCACGAACTTCGAAAGTGAGAGTGCTGGTCGTATTCCGATGCGCACGGCGATTGCGCTCTCATGTGACACGGTCTGGTATCAAATCGCGTACGACCAGTGGGTAAAAGATGGTGGTCTTTCGCCAAAGCGCAACCTCAATGATTACTTCTTTAACGCCGCTAAAGGTTTTGGCTTTGGAAAGAAGACCGGAATCGATCTCCCATCGGAGAGCAATGGCCGGTTAGCGAATCGCCAATGGAAGCAATCTTGGTACGAGGCAAACCGAGATTTCTTCTGCAACTACGAAAGTAAAGCGATACCTGCACAACGGACTCCGCTACTCATTTCCATCGCTAAAGAAAATTGCGTCGATGGCGCCAAGATCCGTGCAGGCGATGCGGTCAACTTTGCTATTGGACAGGGCGATACCACCGCAACACCACTACAAATGATTCAAATTTACGCCGCGATTGCAAACGGTGGCACCATTATGAAGCCAACTATTGGCCGAGCCATCCTTGATAACAAAGGCAAAACCATCAAGGAGATCACTCCGCAAGCGATAGGGAAACTGCCAATCAATAAAGCCACTTTGGCTTTTACGCAAGATGCTTTGCGTGCCGTCGTAACGGAAGGAACTGCTCGTTATCCGTTTACCGGATTCCCGGTCTCGGTGAGTGCGAAGACTGGAACGGGAGAAGTATTCGGGAAGAATTTGGATGGCTCGGCAAAGGACACCACTAGCTGGCTAGTTTCTTACGCCCCTAGCGAGAAGCCGCGGTATGCGGTCCTTATGATGGTCAGCCAAGGCGGGACCGGCTCTCTCACGAGCGGTCCAAGCGTTCGTAAAATCTACGAGGCAATCTTTGGAGTTACCGGAAGTAAAGTGGATCCACTCCGCTCACTCTTTCCAAGTGGACCGCCAAGTGTCATTCCGCAGCTCACGACGGATGGTCGGGTTCTTCCGCCGATGAATCTTAAGTCAACAACAAAGAATGGTGGATGATGAGTTCCTACTCCACTAGCGCACGCCTCTCAAGAGGGTTTAAACGTTCCATCGATCGTGATGGTTTCGTTCGCCAACTAGATTTAGTTCTGTTGGGCGCAGTCGCACTGCTACTTGTCATTGGAGCTTTTCTGGTTTCGGCTTCAACGCGAGATTGGTATGGGTCACAGGGCTTGGACCCAAATTTCTATCTCAAGCGACACCTCATCAACATCGTGATTGGTATTTTCTTAGCGGCAATGACTGCGGCGGTTGACTATCGCTTATTGCGCGCTTACACACCTGTTCTGTGGGGCCTGGCCGTTATTGGGTTGATTGCTGTACTGATCCCACATGTGGGAGACACCATTAATGGAGCGCGTGCCTGGATCTCACTTCCCGGTGGTTTCAGTGTGCAACCTGCCGAGTTTGCGAAATTGGCAATCATTGTTGGTATGGCAATGGTCTTGGCGGAGAAACGTGATGGCGAGAAGGATCCACGCAATATCGATGTGTTACAGGCGTTAGGGGTAGCGGCTCTTCCTGTGCTGCTCATTTTTGTGCAACCCGACGTGGGCACGATCCTGGTCGTCAGTTGCGCGGTAGTAGCCATCATCGCCGTCTCTGGAGCTCCGGCCCGGTGGATCGCTGGGCTGCTCCTACTCGCGGTGTTAGGTGGAGTGGCCGCGGTGCAATTCAATATTTTGCACGATTATCAACTTAAGAGATTGCAATCGTTTATTAACCCGCAAGCAGATCCACAAGAGAGCGGTTACCAACTCCAACAAGCACGCATCACTATTGGTTCCGGCGGCTTTCTTGGTAAGGGACTGTATAAAGGACCTCAATCCAACGGAAGGTTCGTACCTGAGCAGCAAACCGACTTTATCTTCACCGTTGCGGGAGAAGAATTAGGTTTTGTAGGCTCAACTGGCATCATCGCTCTCTTTGCAATCATTCTCTGGCGCGCTGGACGGTTGGCGCGACGAACCACGGACCTTTTTGGCAGATTAATGGTTTCGGGCGTGATGGCCTGGTTTGCCTTTCAATTCTTCGAGAATGTGGGAATGGCGCTTGGCTTGATGCCGATGACGGGAGTTCCGCTGCCCTTTCTCTCCTACGGAGGCACCAGCATGTTCGCCACCTTGATGGCCGTGGGGCTGCTACAGAATGTGCACGCCAGGCGAAGTTGGAATTAGTTGTTACCCTTGGTCAATGCCTTCTGTGTGGAGTGACCTCGAGCCATTGCTGCTGCAAGTATCCAAACCCATTCAATATGTAGGCGGTGAGCTCAATTCCACGGTGAAGGATTGGGATGCGGCCGAGGTTCGTTGGGTGCTGATGTATCCAGATGCGTATGAAGTTGGTTTGCCTAACCAAGGCGTCATGATCCTTTATGAAGTATTGAATGAAGTTGAGGGAGTCCTCGCAGAACGCTCTTACGCGATCTGGCCCGACCTCGAGAAATTGATGCGGGAAAACGATATTCCCCAGTTCACTTTAGATAGCCACCGTTCAGTCCGCGATTTCGATCTCTTCGGCATCTCCTTTGCGACTGAACTGGGATACACCAATATGCTCTCCGCTCTGCACCTCGGTGGAATTCCACTCATGGCCGCGGACCGCACTTTGGAAGATCCCATTGTGGTCGCCGGTGGCCATGCAGCATTTAATCCAGAACCCATCTCCGATTTCATCGACATTGCTGTTCTTGGCGATGGCGAGGAAGCGGTCCTTCGCATGAGCGAGATTGTTCGCGAGTGGAAGCGCGAGGGGCGCCCTGGTGGTCGCGACGAAGTACTTCTTAGGTTGGCGCGCAGTGGCGGTTGCTACGTGCCGCGCTTCTACGACGTCGAGTATTTTGAAGATGGACGTATTAAGCGCGTCTTTCCTAATCGATCAGACGTTCCATACCGGGTAGCAAAACATACGGTGATGGATCTGGATAAGTGGCCATATCCGAAACAACCTCTTGTTCCGCTAGCGGAGACTGTTCACGAGAGAATGAGCGTCGAGATTTTCCGCGGGTGTACTCGCGGTTGCCGCTTCTGTCAGGCCGGCATGATTACGCGTCCCGTGCGCGAGCGTTCTATCACCGGCATCGCTGCCATGGTGGAACAGGGACTCAATGCCACTGGCTATGAAGAGGTAGGTCTGCTCTCGCTATCAAGCGCCGATCACTCCGAGATTGGTGAAATCGCGAAAGGTCTTGCCGATCGCTATGACGGTGAGAATGTTGGACTATCCCTACCTTCTACTCGCGTCGATGCGTTTAACGTAGATCTGGCGAATGAATTGACCAGAAATGGTCGTCGGTCTGGTCTTACGTTCGCGCCAGAAGGTGGAAGCGAACGCATGCGCCAAGTGATCAACAAAATGGTCACCGAGGAAGACCTCATTCGCACAGTCACTACTGCATATGTAAATGGTTGGCGTCAGGTAAAGCTCTATTTCATGTGCGGATTGCCTACTGAGACTGATGAAGATGTCATGCAGATTGCCACGATGACAAAGCGAGCAATCGACGCTGGTCGATCGGCAACTGGAGGAAACGACGTTCGTTGCACGATTTCTATCGGTGCATTTGTTCCTAAGCCACACACGCCTTTCCAGTGGGCTGCGCAAGAATCTCCTGATGTGGTGGATCATCGCCTCAAGATGTTGCGTGATGCCATTCAAGGAGATCGCAAGTACGCCAAGGCAATCGGCTACCGCTATCACGATGGCAAACCAAGTGCGATTGAGGGTTTGCTCTCTCGCGGAGATCGTCGAGTTGGCGCAGTGATTCTTCGAGCTTGGGAGAACGGCCAACGTTTTGATGGTTGGACCGAGCACTTCTCCTACGATCGTTGGGTAGCTGCTGCAGTAGAAATCTTTGCGGGATCCCCACTCTCTCTTGATTGGTTCACTACTCGCGAGCGTGAACTCAGCGAAGCACTCCCTTGGGACCATCTCGATTCTGGTTTAGATAAAGAGTGGCTCTGGTCTGACTGGCAGGAAGCATTAGCTGGCGGGGAAGTAGATGATTGTCGCTGGACTCCTTGTTTCGACTGTGGAGTTTGCCCCACCATGGACACTGAAATTCAAGTAGGACCTACGGGGAGAACTATTCCGCTTCTGGTGAATCGATAACTTATGAAGGCCCCGCACGAACAACGACCAGTGGTGCAACGTATCCGGGTCAAGTATGCAAAACGCGGGCGCCTTCGCTTCACTAGTCATCGAGATTTTTCTCGAGCTTTAGAACGTGCGGTTCGCAGGTCAAGAATTCCCATCGCTTATTCCTCGGGTTTCACTCCACACCCGCGCATTTCGTATGCAGGTGCATCGCCGACGGGAGTGGCGAGCGAAGCTGAGTACTTGGAGATGGCCTTGCAGGATCGGGTGGATCTGGGAGAGGTCTTATCTCAACTCGACGAAGCACTTCCGATTGGGCTAGATGTCATTGAGATTGTGGAAGCGACCACGAGCGATTTTGCGGCCACCTTGGAAGCCTCTGAATGGCACTTTGCTATCTCGGCCCCCGAGGAGTTGCTCCAGCAGATACCAGGGGCCATCGCCGCCTTTTTGCAGGCGGAGGAGGTCATGGTGGAGCGGATGTCTAAGAACGGTCTCCGGCGCTTTGATGTCCGAGTGGCCGTATTGAGCCTGGTCGAGTCTGCGCCAGCCACGCTCGCAGACGGGGATTCGACTCCGATGGGGGATCGGGGCCGTCGATCTGTCATACTTGAGGCAGTCATACGGCATGGTTCGCCATCCGTACGACCCGATGATCTTCTCGCCGCCCTGCGGATCGAGGGTCTCGCGAGCCGGGCCATAGTGACCCGGTTAGCGCAGGGACCTTTCGATGAGCGTGCTGGCGCAGTGACCGATCCCTTCGGTCCAGACCGGAAGTAATTCGCCAGATCACGCTTAGTTCGACTCAGTAAGAAGCAGTAAGAGAACGACCCGAGACTTTGCTCCCCAGGAGCACGAACGAGCGCGGAGCGCTCACGAAAGTAGTTCAACATGAGCACCATTGACGAAAGTTCAGAGAGCGCCCCAAAGAAGCCGGTTCGCCGTGTCGCGAAACGAGCTGCTGGAGCGCCAGTTGCCCCAGCTCCTCTAGCAACTGCAGGGGCTACGGATTCCGCGCCCTCGCTGACACCGGTTGCAAAGAAATCTCCGGCGAAGAAGGCCGTGAAGAAATCTGAGGCGAAGGAGAGCGCTCCAGCTACTCCGGTCTCAAGTGCTCTCTCACCGATCTTTCAAGCCCCGGATCTCACGGCAGTGAAAGCTCCTGCTAAGACATCGGTTAAGGCGCCTACTAAGGCTGCTGCGCTTAAGGCAGCGGAAAAAGCCAAGAAGACTTCCGACAGTGATGAATCTGAGTCAACTGCCCCAGTAAAGAGTTCTTCTCGGACGCGCACCCCGGCCAAATCTGCCGCAAAGACAAAGAGTATTGAAGATTCGGACTCAACGGGTGCAGAGAGCGATTCTCAAGACTCTGCTGGTGACGATGATGATTCAAGCGAAGGTGCTGCACGTCGTCGTCGACGTCGCCGTGGCGGTCGAGGTCGTAAGCGCAGCGGTGATACGCGTCTAGGTTCCTCAGCAGATGGCGATGACGAAGAGGGCGATACCGAATCGTCAGATGAGAGCGGGGAAACCGGCGATGGCGCAACACGTCGCCGTCGTGTCCGTGAACGTCGCGCACCCAGTGAAGTTCGTGACGATGTTGTTGTTCGTTCCGGAAATCGGACTCGCACAAGTTCTACTCAAGACTTAGCTGGTTCCACACGCATTGAGGCCAAGCGTCAACGCCGCCGCGATGGTCGAGACAACACTCGCAAACGCGCACCAATTCTTACTGAGGCGCAATTCTTGGCTCGCAGAGAAGCAGTGGATCGCGTGATGTTGGTGCGCCAGACCGGTGACCGTACGCAGATCGCGGTGCTTGAAGACAATATTTTGGTGGAGCATTACGTAAATCGCTCTAGCAACACATCCTATGTAGGCAACATTTATCTCGGCCGTGTACAAAATGTGCTTCCCTCTATGGAAGCTGCCTTCGTCGATATTGGCAAAGGTCGCAACGCTGTTCTTTACGCTGGCGAAGTAAATTGGGATGCCGCCGGAATTGCAGATGGCACGCCACGTCGTATTGAAACTGCGCTTAAGACCGGCCAGCAGGTTCTTGTTCAGGTCACCAAGGATCCGATTGGTCAAAAGGGCGCCCGACTCACGAGTCAGGTAAGCCTTCCTGGTCGCTACTTAGTATTTGTGCCTGGCGGTGGAATGAGTGGCATTAGTCGTCGCCTTCCAGATGCCGAGCGCGCACGTCTGAAGCACATCCTGAAGGATCTCGTTCCTGAAGAGGCTGGCGTTATTGTTCGTACCGCCGCCGAGGGCGCTACCGAAGATGAGCTCACTCGCGATATCACTCGTCTCAAAGCCCAATGGGAAGATATTGAGAAGAAGACTGAGAGCGCATCAAACTCTGGGTCGACTGCCCCGACACTTCTTTATGGCGAACCCGATCTCACCGTTCGTGTTATTCGAGATATTTTCAACGAAGATTTCAAAACCATGCTTGTTCAAGGATCTGAAGCATGGGATGAAATTAACGGGTATCTAGGACATGTAGCGCCAGATCTGGTCGCAAAGATTCAGCGTTGGACTTCTGATCGGGACATGTTTACCGACCATCGTGTTGAAGAACAGCTCGTGAAAGCGCTTGACCGCAAAGTCTGGCTGCCTTCCGGCGGTTCTCTCGTCATTGATCGCACTGAAGCCATGGTCGTAGTCGACGTTAACACCGGTAAGTTCACCGGCAAGGGCGGAAATCTCGAAGAGACCGTTACTAAGAACAACATTGAGGCCGCTGAAGAAATTGCTCGCCAACTTCGCCTGCGAGATCTTGGTGGAATTATTGTTATCGACTTTATTGACATGGTTTTGGAATCTAACCGGGACCAAGTACTTCGCAGACTTGTCGAATGTTTGGGACGTGACCGCACGAAGCACCAGGTTGCTGAGGTAACTTCGCTCGGGTTGGTCCAAATGACTCGCAAGCGTGTGGGTCAAGGCCTTATTGAAGCGTTCTCAAATGTGTGTGAGTCGTGCCATGGACGTGGTATTCACGTTTCGCTTGAGCCCATTGATCGCTCTACGCATCGCCCGTCTTCTGAAGGCGGATTTTCGCACTCGAGCGGACCTGTAAAAGAATTAGCGCATCAACACGATCACTCTCACGATAGTGAAGATGTAACGCCATTGGATCATGACGAAGAGCTTGATATCTCTTCTGGAAGTAAAGCCGACGCAGAGGGCGATGGCAACGAATCTGCGGGGGAGACTCTCGTGGGACCGCGCGGATTACCTTCTGTACCAAGCAAGGGTGGAGCGCGTCGTGCACGCCGAGGTAAGGGTCGCTAAATGACCTCGAAACGGTCGCTCGCACTTCTGGGGTCGACTGGTTCTATTGGCACGCAAGCTATTGATGTTGCGGTATCTCAAGGGGCACACGATGTTGTGGGCCTAGCCGCCTCGGGGGCACGTCTTGAACTCTTTATTCAACAAGCGCGCGCATTGAAGCCGGCCGAACTTGCACTCTTTGACGAGCGAGCGGCAGAGGAAGCAAGTTCTGTGCTCGGTCGTGAAGTTCGTAGTGGCGCCGCTGGAGTAGATGCGGTGGCTTCAATGGGAGCTGACATCGTGCTCAATGGAATAACTGGCTCCGTCGGTTTATCGCCGACTGTGGCAGCGCTCAAGTCTGGTTCGTTGCTTGCATTGGCGAATAAGGAATCTTTGGTGGCCGGTGGTCCGCTTGTTAAAGCGATTGCTAGGCCGGGGCAAATTATTCCGGTGGATTCTGAGCATTCTGCAATCGCTCAAGCGCTTCGTTCGGGAGCTGCGAGTGAAGTATCCAAACTCATTCTTACAGCAAGCGGCGGTCCGTTTAGGGGTAAGACTGCGGCGGAGCTTGGCTCCGTCACAGTAAACGATGCATTGGCGCACCCCACCTGGTCTATGGGGCCTGTGGTCACGATCAACTCTGCATCATTGGTGAATAAGGGACTTGAAGTCATTGAAGCTCACCTACTCTTTGACATTCCATACGACAAGATCGAAGTTGTCGTACACCCGCAGTCCATGGTCCACTCGATGGTTGAGTTTCGTGACGGCTCAACCATTGCTCAAGTAAGTCCGCCCGACATGCGTTTGCCCATTGCGCTTGCACTCTCTTGGCCTCATCGCTCTACGTACGCCATTGCATCCGTGGACTGGTCACAATCAAGCACCTGGTCGTTTGATCCAGTCGATCGCACCACGTTTCCAGCTTTGGACTTGGCTTATGCTGCAGGTCGATACGGTGGAATTGCCCCTGCTTGCTATAACGCCGCGAATGAAGAAGCTGTAGCCGCATTTATTGCTGGAACGCTCTCTTTCGCGGCCATTCCGACAATCATTGAACGGACCATGGATCACTTCATGCATGGGGCTGCCAAAAAGAGTGATGTCTCAGAAGTATCAGATATCTTGGATGTTGAAATTGCTGCTCGGGAGTTTGCACGAACATTGATAGGAGTCCAGGCGTGAACGCATTAGGCATCATTGCCTTTGTTGTTGCACTACTTCTCTCGGTGATGCTCCACGAGGCCGGGCACTTCTTGATGGCTCGTCGATTTGGAATGAAAGTTACTGAATTCTTTGTGGGCTTCGGGCCTCGTCTCTGGTCCGTGCGTCGTGGTGAAGTGGAGTACGGCGTCAAAGCTATTCCAGCCGGCGGCTATGTACGCATAGTTGGTATGACTCCCAGCGAAGAGCTCTCCGCTGAAGATGAACCGCGTGCCTTTTACAAAGCGCGTATTCGCCATCGCGTGATTACTTTGGCTGCGGGTTCGATCGTTCACTTCATCGTGGGCTATGTGCTCATTCTGCTCATGTTGATATTCGTGGGCGTGGGAACGTATACCGCCAAACTCTCTTACATCGGGGAGTGCGTGCCAGCATATAAAGCCACCGCTTGTGCACCTGCAGATCCAATTTCGCCAGCGAAGAGCGCCGGCCTTCTCGTGGGCGACCAGATCCTGGCGATTGATGGCGTGGCTATGAAGGATTGGGCTTCGAGCACGGATGTGATTCGTACCTCGGTCGGCAAGCAATTAGATCTCACAATCGATCGCAAGGGAGAGCAAATCCATCTCTCGGTAACTCCGATCGCTCGAGTGGGTGCAGATGGAAAGAGTGCGGGTTATGTCGGAATCGGACCTTCATTCGAATACATCCGCACGAATCCGTTGGTGGCAATTCCAAATGCGGCCACTTCTGTCTGGCATGTGGCGTGGATTAACCTCAAAGGTCTCGCCGCTGTCCCTACCAAGATTCCTGATCTATGGAATCAAACTTTCCACGGGAAAGCCCGTGACACGAGTGGGCTGGTGGGCGTCGTGGGGGTCGCGCGCGTCTCGGGAGAAACACTTGATGCGCAAGGGTTGAACTGGAAAGACAAACTCTCCATCTTCATTAGCATCATCGCCGGACTCAACATTTTTGTCGGTATTTTCAACGCACTGCCATTGCCACCGCTTGATGGCGGCCATATCGCCGTAGCCATCGCTGATCGCTTCCGCATGTGGCGTGCAAAGCGGCGAGGTGTCCCCAACCCGCCGGCGATCGATGTTGCTCGCCTCACCCCCATCACCTTGGTGGTGCTCACTGTGTTGATCTCGCTCTCCTTTCTGCTTTTGGCGGCAGACATCATCAATCCAATGCGCCTAAATTCCTGAACTACGGCAAGATAGAGCCATGGCCATCGATCTAGGAATGCCCGAACTGCCCCCTGTTCCGCTTGCGCCGCGACGTGTGAGCCGGAAGATTCAAGTGGGAAGTGTTGCTGTTGGGGGCGACGCGCCCATCTCTGTGCAATCTATGGCGACTACTCTCACATCAGACGTCAATGCCACGTTGCAACAAATTGCTGAGCTCACTGCATCGGGTTGCCAAATCGTTCGCGTTGCAGTGCCGAGTCAGGATGACGCAGACGCATTGGCGCAGATCGCTAAGAAGTCCCAAATCCCAGTGATTGCCGACATCCACTTCCAGCCGAAGTATGTTTTTGCGGCTATCGATGCCGGTTGCGCCGCGGTGCGGGTAAATCCCGGCAATATCAAGCAGTTCGATGACAAGATCAAAGAAATTTCCAAGGCTGCAAACGATGCACAGATTCCCATCCGTATTGGCGTGAATGCTGGTTCGTTGGATCCACGTTTGCTCGCCAAGTACGGCAAGGCGACTCCAGAGGCGCTGGTGGAATCTGCACTTTGGGAATGCTCATTGTTCGAAGAGCACGATTTCCGAAACATTAAAATTTCTGTAAAGCATCATGATCCTGTTGTCATGATTCAGGCCTATCGTCTCTTGGCGCAACGGTGCGATTACCCACTCCATCTTGGTGTGACAGAGGCTGGTCCACTATTCCAGGGCACAATCAAGTCTGCGGTCGCGTTTGGTGCCCTCCTTGCGGAAGGAATTGGCGACACAATTCGTGTTTCGCTCTCCGCTCCGCCAGTTGAAGAAGTCAAGGTAGGAATTGCCATTCTCGAATCGCTCAATTTACGTCAACGTAAGTTAGAGATTGTTTCCTGTCCGTCATGTGGTCGTGCGCAAGTTGATGTCTATACATTGGCCGAACAAGTGCAGGCTGGGCTTGAAGGCATGACTGTGCCACTGCGCGTTGCTGTGATGGGGTGTGTAGTGAATGGTCCGGGAGAAGCCCGTGAGGCCGATCTTGGTGTGGCATCCGGAAACGGTAAAGGTCAAATCTTCGTCAAGGGCGAAGTTATCAAGACGGTCCCCGAATCTCAGATAGTACAAACGCTCATTGAAGAAGCGATGCGTCTAGCTGAGGAGATGGAAGAGGCCGGTATCGCTTCGGGTGCGCCTTCCGTGCAGGTCTCATAGTTCGTGTTCGTAAGATCGCTCGTTGAAGATGATTCGCGAGATTCGATTCGTGAGTTCCTTGAAAGAGATTGCGTCACCAATGCTTTCGTCATTAGTAGATTGGCGCGATGGCTCGATCGCGAACTCCCACTTTCTAGACTTTCCGGAGAGTTTTGGATAGCTGAAAGTGCTGGAACGATCCATGCAGTTATCTACATTGGTGCGAATTTAGTGCCCACAGCATGCGAGGAGAGAGTGATCGATGCACTTGCGGCCAGGTTGGCACAGGAGCCCCGTAGATCCTCATCAATCGTAGGGCCGGAGGCCGTGGTGCACCCATTGTGGGATCAGTTGAAATCTGCGTGGGGGAACGCTCGAGCCATTCGCAGCGAACAACCATTGCTCATTATTCGAAGTGCGCCGCTCGTGGTGCCTGATAGTGAAGTGCGAGCCGTAGAACCGGTAGAACTTTCGCTCATCTTTCCGGCGGCAGTAGAAATGTTTTCCGAAGAAGTAGGAATCTCACCCTTGAATGTTGATAATGGCGCCAGTTTCCGGAGTCGACTTGCAGAGTTGATCGTGCAAGGACGGGCGTTTGCACATATCGAAGACGGATGCGTGCTCTTCAAAGCTGAGGTGGGGATTGTTACCCCTGGGGCAGCACAGATCCAGGGCGTGTGGACGACCCCTGATCGTAGAGGCGAAGGAGTTGCTAGCGCGGGAGTGGCAGCAATCGTTCTTGAGGCCCTGCGCATGAGCGAATCGGTCTCGCTTTACGTGAATGATTTTAATACGAGCGCCTTGCGCGTATATGAAAAGGTGGGCTTTACGCGCCATGGCACCCTGGCGTCGGTGCTCTTTTGAGGCAAAACTTTCGGTAAGGTAGGCCAAGGCACGCCACGTGGGCCACTGAAATCGCAAAGGAGTAGTTGTGTTACGTATGTCGACGCTCTTTTTGCGTACTTTGAGGGAAGACCCGGCAGATGCCGAGGTTCCTAGCCATAAGTTATTGGTGCGCGCAGGTTATGTACGTCGAATAGCTGCGGGTATCTATTCCTGGTTGCCACTCGGCTACATCGTCTATCGCAACATCGAGAATATTGTTCGTGATGAAATGGATAAGGCTGGTTTCCAAGAAGTTCATTTTCCAGCCCTCTTGCCTAGCGATGCCTACGAGAAGACCAATCGCTGGCAGGAATATGGCAGCGACCTCTTTCGATTGAAGGATCGTAAGGGTGGGGATTACCTTCTTGGTCCTACGCACGAAGAGATGTTCACACTCATGGTTAAAGGGGAGTGTTCTTCCTACAAAGATGTCCCCCTGGTGATTTATCAGATCCAAACAAAGTACCGTGACGAAGCGCGTCCCCGGTCAGGCATTATTCGCGGACGTGAGTTCGTGATGAAGGATTCGTACTCCTTCGATATTGATGATGCGGGTCTTGCGCATTCTTATCAACGACATCGTGACGCTTATATTTCAACATTCGATCGACTCGGTCTCAATTATTCCATTGTCTCTGCCGTGTCGGGCGCGATGGGCGGTTCTGCCTCCGAAGAATTTCTCGCACCATGCGACACTGGCGAAGATACTTATGTGCTCTGCGAATCCTGCGGGTTCGCGGCCAACGTCGAAGCCATCGTCACTCCCATTGCCACTTTGCCTGAAGCAAATGTCCCGGCGCTGGAGGTATTGGACACTCCTAATACACCGACTATCGATTCATTGGTCGAAGTCCTCAATAAGGAGTACGGCGGGGGATTCACAGCCGCCGACACTTTGAAGAACATCCTTCTTATGGCCGATGGTGAAGCGATCTCCGTCTTGGTTCCTGGCGATCGCGAAGTTGATCTCAAGCGCTTAGGCGCCAACCTTCCGGGGATTGAAGAACTTCGGCTCTTCGAAGAGGGAGATTTCGCTACTCGTAAGGAATTGGTCAAAGGTTACGTTGGCCCGCAAGACGCGAAGCGCCTGGGCCTTCGTCTCTATGCAGATCCTCGCGTAGCTCCCAACTCCGTCTGGGTCACTGGTGCCAATGAACGAAATCGCCATGCGCGATACGTCGTTAATGGACGTGACTTCCATGTCGAGCAATACATCGAAGCTGCCGAGGTTCGTGCCGGCGATACCTGTCCTAAGTGCGCCACTCCAGTGATCATCGATCGAGCTATCGAAATCGGGCATATCTTCCAGTTGGGTCGTAAATATGCGGAGGCACTCGATCTCACGGTGCTCGATGCCGAAGGTAAGCAGCGCGTTCTCACCATGGGTTCCTACGGTATTGGTGTTTCGCGTGCCGTAGCGGCGGTTGCCGAACAGAGCCACGACGAAATGGGTCTCTGCTGGCCGCGGGAAATCGCGCCAGCAGATATTCACATTGTCGCCACTGGTAAAGATGATGTCCCGTTTGCAAAGGCAGAGGAAATTGCCGAAGCATTGGAATCCATCGGCGCTCGCATCATGTTGGATGATCGCCGCGATGCAAGCCCAGGCGTGAAATTTAAAGATGCGGAATTGATTGGTATCCCCACAATCGTCGTGGTGGGCAAGGGCCTGGCTGACGGCACTGTGGAGGTCCGCGATCGCAAGAGTGGCGTACGTAGTGATATTCCAGTGGATGAGGTTGTCGGTTATCTAGCGGCGCTGCTCGATTAACGTGGACGCCGTCCACCTTGTCTTCTTTGCGTTAGCAGCTTTTTCGGCCGGGACCATAGACGCTATCGCTGGCGGTGGGGGATTGATCCAACTCCCAGCGATGCTTGTCGGACTTCCGCAGGAGCCGGTGGCGACTGTCCTTGGTACTAACAAACTCTCGAGCGTCTTTGGAACGGCTAGTGCTGCAGTTAATTATGCTCGCGGGAAGCGGCTCGATTTCCGCTTAGCAATTCCTATGACTCTTTTCGCGGCGAGCGGCTCGGCTCTTGGTGCATTTTTGGCTACGTCGATTCCGAGCAATGTTTTCAAGCCAGTCATTCTCTTTTTCTTAGTAGCCGTAGCAATTTACACTTTCAGAAAACCAGAATTTGGAGTGAGCGAATCTCTCAAATTCACTCGACGTCGCGCGCTGATTCTTGGATCCGCTATCGGATTAATTATCGGTTTTTATGATGGCGCTATCGGTCCAGGAACGGGTTCATTTCTGGTCTTTGCATTGGTTGCAGTCCTGGGATATGAGTTCTTACGTGCCTCTGCCATCGCGAAGATGGTCAATGTGGGCACCAACTTGGCTGCCATTGCGGTCTTTGGGATTCACGGCTCGATGATCTTGTGGCTGGGTCTGACCATGGCCTTCTTTAACGTGGCAGGCTCCTTGGTGGGATCGCGTCTTGCCATCAGGGGAGGTTCGCGGCTCGTCCGCAAGATATTCCTAGTTGTGTTGGTCATTCTGATGGTGCGTTTGGGATGGGACGTCTTCTAAACGCGCAGGTTTTGAACTCTTACCACTCTGCAGTATTCTTGGCATCGCAGTTACAACTTAACAGGAGGATTTATGCGTGATCTGATTGCCGCTCTCCTGACTGCACCTCTGGAAAATCTCGGATTCGTTTGCGAAGAAATTGCTGTTACTCCTGCGGGTAAGCGTCGCATCGTTCGAGTTCTTGTTGACAAAGAGGGCGGTCTTAATCTTGATGACGTGGCTGAAGCTTCCCGCCTCGTCTCAGAGATTTTGGATGAGCACGATGCCAAGTTAGGCAGCACGCCTTACACGCTTGAAGTGAGTTCTCCTGGAGTTGATCGTCCGCTCACACTTGAACGCCATTGGGTGCGAAATATCTCGCGCCTCGTCAAGGTCGTCTTCCGCGAGGGCGCACCGGTTATTGGACGCATCATGAGCGTTCAGGGCGGAATGGCAACGCTGGACGTCTCGGGTGAGCTGCAAGAGATTGCGATATCCGATGTTGCCAAGGCTCGCGTCGAAGTCGAATTCAATAGAGAAGAGAAGTAGTTATGGCGATGGATGTTGACCTCGTAGCGCTCAAGGCTCTCTTCTCCGATGGGCGTACTCCCGTTGAATTAATGATCAAGACCATTGAGGATGCTGTTCTCGAAGGTTACAGACAATATTTGTATGCTCCCGCAAAGGGAGCCAGCTCGGCCGATCCTGGTGCCTGCGCAGTTCTCAATCCAATCACCGGATCAATGTCGATCGTGGTTCGCGAATTCGATGCAGAAGGCACGATGACATCAGAAGTAGATGTCACACCAGTGGGTTTCAGTCGAATCGCTGCCAACGAAGCCAAGCATGCAATTTCAAAGATGCTTCGTGGCGTTAAAGATCAAGAAATTTTCGGTGAGTTCACTGGCTCGGTCGGCGACATCGTGACCGGAGTTATTCAACAGGGACGCGATCCTAAAATTGTCCACGTCGATCTCGGTCGGATCGAGGGAACTATCCCTCCTTCGGAGCAAGTTCCAGGCGAAGAGTACAAACACGGCGAGTATCTCAAGTGCCTCATCATCGAAGTAAAGATGGGTCAACGTGGGCCACAGGTAGTGCTCTCGCGTACGCACCCTGCCTTGATTAAGCAACTCTTTGCTTTGGAAGTTCCAGAAGTTTCTGATGGCACCGTGGAGATCAAAGCAATTTCTCGCGAAGCGGGCCATCGCACCAAAATGGCGGTCGTTTCTCATAAGGCTGGCGTTAATGCGAAAGGTTCGTGTATCGGACCTATGGGTCAACGGTCGCAAGCGGTGATGACCGAACTTCGCGATGAGAAAATTGACATTGTGGAGTGGTCGGCAGACCCAGCCAAATTCCTCGCCGAAGCTTTAGCCCCGGCCCGCGTCCTTTCGGTCGAGATCGTTGACCTCGAGACGCGCAGTGCCCGCGTCGTAGTGCCCGATTTTCAACTCTCCTTAGCGATCGGCAAAGAGGGTCAAAATGCCCGCCTCGCCGCTCGCCTCACCGGCTGGAAGATCGATATCCGATCAGATGGCCTGACTCACGCTCCTGGGAGCGAGTAGGGAATGGCTCCAGCCGAACCTGGCAATACAGGACCTGGCAATACAGGACCTGGCAATACAGGGGCAGGTGCAACCGGTAGAGTGGGCTCCAGCGGGATCGCTTTTCGCACCTGTATTGGGTGCCGGAAACGTGATCCCAGGGGTTCGCTTCTTCGAGTAGTACTTCGAGATGGCCTCTTATGCGTAGATCCACAAGGTGTGGAACCTGGGCGTGGGGCATGGTTTCACCTCGAGTGCGCGGAACGTTCCTTGCGTGGATTGCCAGCCGCATTGCGGTGGAGAGGTGCATTAGATCTTGCACCGATCCGTGCCTTCCTCGCGATAGAGCACGACCAGAAGTAAAAGAACGAGCAGTACTGACCTATCAACTGCAACTAAGGGGCGAAAGTAAATGAGCCTTAAATGAGCACCGAGCAATGAGCACGTCAATGCAGTAAACCCAAGGTCCCGCAGGAATGCGGACCATTCAGAAGCCTCGAAGGAGAAGTGTGGCCAAGGTCCGCGTCTATGAGCTCGCTAAAGAGCTAGGGATGGACAGCAAGACTGTCCTCGCTAAATTGCAAGAACTCGGCGAATTCGTCCGATCAGCATCATCCACTGTTGAGCCTCCCGTCGTGCGCAAGATGCGCGACATTTATCCCGCTGTTCCACAGAGCGAGGAGAGTGGAGAGGCCAAGCCCCCCGCCAAGAAAGCCGCAGCTAAGAAGGCCGCCGCTAAGAAGGCAACCCCCGATATTCACGACCTTGGTCTTGGCGATGAAGCCGTCGCTGCGCTTGAGGCGGCTCTCGAAGCCTCCAATCGCGCTAAGGGCAAGATCGACGCAGAGGCGCCGGCAAAGGCAGCTGAGTCGAGTGGCGACGAAGGATCTGCGCCCGCTGGATCTCCCGCGATTGCCCCCTCGCCCCGTCCGCCCGCTCCCCGTCCAGCCAATAACCCATTCCTCTCCGCTGACGCGCCCCGTCCGGGTTCAGCAGGCACCGGTGGCCCTCGCCCGGCAGCTCCGCGCCCCGGAAATAACCCTTACAGCTCACCTGGTGGACCTCGTCCTGCAGGACCCGGAGCTGGTGGACCTCGTCCGCCTGCACGTCCCGGTGGCCCCGGTGGCCCTGGTGGACCGGGCAGCAGAGGCCCTGGTGGTCCCGGTGGTGGTCCCGGTGGAGTACGACCCGGCTTTGCTGCACGTCCACGTCCTGATGGCGCCCGCCCCGGTGGTCCCGGTGGCCCTGGTGGACCCGGTGGTCCCGGTGGACCCCGTCCCTTTAC